>NZ_JACIXG010000015.1 GCF_014360585.1 Nocardioides sp. | reverse complement strand
CGTGGGCCGCCGACCCGATCTCTACGGTCTTCTCGACCTGCCCCGGAGTCAAGGACGGCCTGCGGCCGCCGGCTACGCCGGCCGCTTACGCGGTCCTTGACACCGGACCACGTCGAGAAAGATTTTGGCTGGCTATCGGGGCGGCGGCCCGGGTGTGTCCGCGGAGCACTGCCCCACGGGAGGTAGCTGTTATGTCGCTACGCCAGAAAAACCAGCTGCCGAGAAGGCGCCCTTCTGCGCGAACGAAAATTCGTTCGCCTCCGCCAGCCAAGTCCCAGCCGAGAACGACCCCGGTGCCCGAACGAAAGTTCGTTCGCCCCGCGACATGACAGGGGCAGTGGTGCGCGACGGTGAAAGAAAAACTTCTTTCACCAGCCAACCAACCCCTCCAACCGGGAGCGACGGGCCCACCAGGCCCAAGCCCCTGCCCAACCCAAACCCCCGCGCCAAACCCCTGCCGCCGACCCGATAGCCAGCCAAAAAATTCTCGGCGGAGCCCGGTGTCAAGGATCGCCGCAGGCGACCGGCGAAGCCGGCGGCCGAAGGCCGTCCTTTACTCCGGGGTTCGTCGAGAACACCCTCCCCAAACGGGTCGGCGGCAAACCCCAACCACAAACAACACCGACCTAAGCGAGCCAAGAAGAAAGACTCAGGGCCCCAAAGGCAACGGCAACCCAGGAGCAACCCCAGCAGTCCGCACCTCCGACCGCAGCGGCCGGAACGGCACGACCGCGTCCCCGTCGCCACTCATCACCACGGCCGCATTGACCTCGACACCCTCGGGTACGAGCTGGATCAGCGCGGCGTCCGCGGGCACCTCGATCTCGGCGCCCACGCCCGGACCGACCTCGACGGACTTGGCCTTGAGCGCCTTGCCCTTCGCGTTCGTCGGGATCACCTTGACGGTGCCGCTGCTCCCGGTCTTGGCCACGGGGCCGGAGATCACGACCCGCTTCTTGCCGACGGCGGGGCCGGCCGGCACGACTACCGCGGTCGCCTCCGAGACCGTCTCGGTGGCCGTGGTGATCGCGACGTCGCCGCCGTCGACCGAGCGCATGGCGGTGCTGACCGGGCCGGTGGCGACGATCTCGACACCGAAGGCGTCGCCGGCGCTGTCCTTGCCGAGCAGCTTGGTCAGGTCGACCTGCGTCTGACCGTTGGGCGGCACGCTGATCTCCGGAGCTCCCTCGGGCGTGAGCACGCTCTTCGGGGTGAGCAGGCGCAGCTCCGCGCTCACTTGACCATCTCCCGGGTTGACGACGGTGAGCGTGCGGCTTGCGGAGCTGTTGGGGTAGCCGACCAGCAGATTGGTCTCTGCCGGCGTCGACTGGCCCGGGAAGTAGTCCTCGCTCGCCGCCTGCGTCTCGAGCGCGACCTCGCGGTCGCGGACCATCACCCCGGCCTGCCCGCGTACGACCGTGGTCTTCAGGGAGAGATCGCCCTCGCGCGGGATCACGTTCAGCAGGTCGAAGGTGCGCGTGGTGTTACCGGGGATCGCGACGCCGCGGAGATCCTCGGGGACCGCCACGACACCCTTCTCGTCGTAGAGCGAGATGTCGACGGTGGCCGCACCGCTGTTGGGGTTGGCGAGCTCGAGGATCGAGTTGTGGGTGGCACCCGCACCGATGCCCGGGAACCAGGCCTCCGCCTGCGGAGGCAGGCAGCCGGTTGCCGCCAGCGGCTTGGTCGTGGAGCGGCCGGCGACCAGGCCGGGCGCGACCTCCTTGCCCGCCCGGACCACGACCGAGCCGGGCTTGGCCGACACGTTGGTGACCTTGCCGGAGCCGACGTTGGCCTGCGAGCCCTTGCCCGCACCGGGGCCGCTCAGGGCCACCTCGCCCGAGCCGGCGGCGGCGTTGGTCACGGCGATCTGGTCCGCACCGGCCTTCGGCTTGCCGGGGCAGACCACGGTGGCCGCCTTCGGCGCGCTGCTGTCGGCGGCGAGCGCCGGCTGCTCCCACTGGTGGGGCCGGTTGAGCAGCAGGGCCACCGCCATCGCGGCGATCAGGCCCAACGCGACCAGAGCGGTGTTGTCGAGGCGGCGACCCCGCTGCCGGCGTACGCTGCGCAGCCGGGGCCGCGCGGCAGCGGCTGCCGCCGCGGCCGCAGCCATCCGGCCGCCCCTGGAGCGCTCAGACTCGGTCTGCGGCTCGTCGACCCGCATCTCGTCGGGGGTCGGCCAGGCCTCGTACTCAGGCTGGTTCGCGACCTGGAACTCACCGGTCTGATAGTCGGGCGAGTAACCGGTCTGGGCAAGCATCTGCCCCGTCTCCGGCCCCGGGACGTAGGGCTCCTGAGCGTAGATCTGCTCGGGCGTGTACTCCGGCGCGAGATGCCCGGGAGTCTGTCCGGTGTAGGGGTCCGCGTAGGGGTCCAGCATCCACGGCTCCTGGCCGTAGACGTCATCGGCCGGCGGCTCCTGCGAGCGGTCGTAGGGGTCACGCGGGTCGCGTGGGTCGCTCATGCCGATTCTCTCCTCTGGACCAGCGTCGGCAGGCACAGGACCAGGACGATGAACAGCCCGATCCCGGCCAGGACCAACAGGATCGTACGGATGATGGACTGCGACTCGGTCACGCCCGGGTCGCTCGGCGAGGAGTCGAGCAGCCAGGCACGTGTCGAGCGCTCGACGGTGCTCGCCTGGGTCACCGAGCCGGAGGCATCGATCCCCTCGGCGACCGAGGAGTCGGCCGGCCCGGGCATGACGATGTAGGCCACACCCTGAGCGGCCAGGTCACCGATCACCTCGTCGTCGGGGTCGGCCGCCAAGCGGCGTACGACTCCGGTGAGCTCGTCGGAGCCACCGGCGACCTGCGCGATCTCGTCCTCACCGAGGGTGATCCCGTCGTTGCGCAGGACGGCGTAGCGGATGCCCTCGTCGACCGATCCGCGCAGCACGAGGACGCCGTCCTCGGGCCCGAGCGTGGTCGAGGTCGGGTCGAGCATGTAGGACGGCACGCCGGTGTGCCCCAGGGCCCGGGTGTTGTCGGTGAGGTCGCCTGTGCCGGCGTAGACGAACCAGCCGAGGCTGCCGACCACACCGACGGCGGCAGCCGCGGCGGCCGCGCCGACCATGACCTTCCGCAGACCGCGCAGGCCGTCGAGGATCGCACCCTGGGCTCCCAGCACGGCCGCGACCACCGCGAAGCCCTGGATGGCGACCAGCGGGAAGCCCCAGCCGACGCGGGCGATGCCGGCGTCGAGCGGGATCGGGATCCAGGACAACAGCATCGTGACGATGGCCGTCGCGACCGCGCCGATCCAGCAGACCAGGACCGGGATGCGGGTGCGGCTCGGGATCAGCGCGAGCACCGCCAGCAGCGGCAGCGCCAGGCCCAGCCACCACGGCGCACCGAGGCCGGCACCGTCGAGCCCAGTCACCCGGCCGGCGAGCAGGTCGAAGCCGCCGGCGACCGGGGCCGGCAGCCTGCCCGGGTCGAGCAGCAGCCCGGCCCAGCCACCGGAGAAGATCAGCGGCAGCCACCACGGGATCAGCAGGCCGACCGGCGTCGCGATGGCCGCGGCCGGCGGGCCCCACTGGTCGCGGTCGCGCAGGACCGCGGGCATCAGCTTGCGTACGACGATGAAGATGACCGTCGCGAAGACGGCCGCGACGAGGAAGGCCATCGGCGCGAACGCGGTGATGACGGTCAGCAGCAGACCGGTGCGCCAGCCGGCCCGCCAGCGGCGGTCGGCGACGGGGTCGCTGAACCCGAGCGCGGCGTGGGCCAGCCACGGCAGCAGCGCACCGACGACGACCGCACCGATCCGGCCGTCGCCGAAGGCACCGCTGGCGTAGGGAACCAGGGCGTATGCGGTCGCACCCCACAGCAGCAGCCACCGTGGCGCGCCGAGGTGGCTGATCAGCCGGCCCACGACCCGGAGCAGCCGCCACGCCCCGCCGAGCGCGATCGGGAAGCTGAGCAGCATGACGCCGCTGACCGCAAGGCTCGGGTTGCCACCGAGGAAGGTCGCGAGCACCGCCAGCGGGAAGACGTGCGGCGGCGCGGGCACACCGGTGCCCTGCGAGATCGCGTGCCAGGACTCGAACTGCAGCTGCCACCAGTCGCCCACGTTCTGCGGCGTCGGCCCGAGGCCACCGCCGGCCACGCCACCGAGAGCCGCCCGCGCCCCGATGACGCCGAGGATGCCGACGACGACCAGCAGCACCGCGACCGGGTTGGTGAACAGGCGCACCAGCAACCCGGTCTCGGCCGGGATCTCGTCCTCCTCCAGCTGGGCCCGCTCGGCCTGCCGCTTGGCTGCGAAGGAGGCCGGATCGGCCTCTGCCTGCGCCATCTGGCGACGCTCGGCGATGTCGGAGGCCTGCAGGGTGACCGCGTTGGCGACGTCGGAGACGAAGTCGAGACCGTGTCGGTACGGCAGCCACGGCGGAGGCAGCAGCGCCTTGACCACGTCCTTGTCAGCGTGCGCCTGCTTCCGGCGTCGCCGCTTGGCGAGCACGATCTGGCCGGTGTGGCCGTAGATCCAGCCGAGCGCGCCCAGGTCGTCGAGCGCCGCTCCAGGGTCGCGCACGAGGATGAAGCCGAGCATCCGCCACAAGGTCTGGAAGAGGAACCGGACCATCCACAGCGCCAGCGTCCCCCGTCCGCTGTTGACGAGCAGGGTGTAGAGCGCGGCCCGTCGCTCCTGATAGTGGATCCGGCGACCGGTCAGCTGCGTCTTGCGTACGCCGCGGTGGGCCGCCTCCACGTGGAAGACGACCGCATCCGGGACGGCGATGGTGGTGAAGCCGGCGTTGGCGGCCCGCCAGCCCAGGTCCATGTCGGTGCCGAGGACGGGGAGGTGCTTGTCGAAGCCGCCCAGGTATTCGAGGACCTCGCGACGGATCAGCATGCCTGCGGTGTTGACGGCCAGGACGCGGCGTACCTCGTCGTGCTGGCCCTGGTCGTACTCACCCCGCTCCAGACCGGTCTCGCGGTTTCCGGTGACCGAGATCGAGACGCCGAGCTCGAGCATCCGGCGCAGCGAGGGCCACTCCCGGATCTTGGGGCCGAGGATGTCGGCCTCCGGGTACTCCTCGGCGGCGTTGAGCAGCGTCGCCAGCGCGTGCGGATCGGGGGTGGAGTCGTCGTGGAGGAACCAGATCCACTCCGGCGGCTGCGCCGCCTGGTGGAGGATGGCGAGCGCCTCGTTGGCCGCGTCCGCGAACGTCGTCGACGCCGGGAGCTTGACCACCTGGGCGAAGGTCTCCTCCAGGATCTCGACCGACCTGTCGGTCGATCCGGTGTCGATCGTGACGGCAAAGCTCACCGGAGCCTGCTGGTTCCTGATCCCGTCGATGACGGTCGGAAGCCAGCCGGCGCCGTTATGAGAGACGAGGACGAGAGCGACCGACGCTTGCACGATCGGCAACCCTAGTGCCCAACCGGTGATAGACCGAATGGACCTGTCGAGCGATCGGCGATATCCCCCTGGGCATCAGTGCTTCCGAGGCGCCGCACACGAACGTACGCGGCCCCAGCCCACTCGCCACCGGATGGATTGCGAAGCAATCGGCAAAACAATGCAGCAGGCCCGGACCTTGACGGTCCGGGCCTTGCTGGCTCGTCTTGCTTGCCACTTCCAGTAGATCTCGACCCGCTTCACGCCTTCGCAAGCTCAGGCGCTGCGCTCGCTCGATCTTTTCGCGTTGTGACCTCGCTCGTTCCTCGCGAGGCCACAGGCTCAAACTGCGCGCTTCTTCAGCTTGCGGCGCTCCCTCTCGGAGAGTCCACCCCAGATTCCGAAGCGCTCGTCGTTGCCCAGAGCAGACTCAAGGCAGTCCTGGCGCACCTCGCAGGTCTGGCAGACCTTCTTTGCCTCCCGAGTCGATCCACCCTTTTCAGGGAAGAACGCCTCCGGATCCGTCTGCGCGCACAGGGCGCGCTCCTGCCAGCCCCCTTCGTCGGTGTCCGGCTCGAGGAGAAACAGCTCTCTCATCGTCAATCCGACCTTTCGACCCTATTCAGCTGATTTTGGGACCGTGACCCCATCTTGGGCCAGTCACCTTCACGCCATCGGCAGGTAACCGATCCCCCCGTTTTGCGGGTACTGCCTCTAGTTACGACCCAGGCCGCTTTTTTGATGCAGTCCCCTTGTCAAAACTTTCCCGAGATTCCTGGGCGCTGTCTCCATCGCTGTCGGTTTCCTGGTTCCGTTTCGAATGACACTGATGAAATTACATGCCTGTCGGTGCCACAAGTCAACCCTCAAATCTGCTAGGGCCGCATTAACACAGGCTTTCCGTACCGGCTGGAGCAGGGGTGCTGGCCCTCGTCTGAGAGGCTAGGGCCATGCGTGACATCACCGTTCTCTCCGGCGGCCATGGTGGCTCGAAGTTCATCTCCGGGCTCCTCCACGGCATCTCCGCCGGCCGCGTCCCAGGCATCGAACGCGATGCCCGGATCACCGTGATCGCCAATACCGCCGACGATCTGTGGATGCACGGTGTCAAGGTCTGCCCCGACCTCGACACGGTGATGTACACCCTCGGAAACGGATTCGACCACGAGCGCGGCTGGGGCCGCAAGGCCGAGACCTGGTCGATCAAGGAGGAGCTCGAGGCCTACGAGGTGCCCGGCACCTGGTTCGGGCTCGGCGACCGCGACATCGCGACCCACCTCGTACGCACCCAGATGCTCGAGGCCGGCTTCTCGTTGTCGCAGGTCACCGCAGCGTTGTGCGAGCGGTGGCTGAAGCCGGTGTGGGGCGACCGGGTGCGGCTGCTGCCGATGACCGACGACCGCGTCGAGACCCATGTGGCGATCAAGGACGCGAGCTCACCCAGTGGACTCGCGGTCGTTCATTTCCAGGAGTACTGGGTACGCCTGCGGGCCGGTGTGCCCGTCGAGAAGCTGATCTTCGTGGGTCAGGACGAGGCGAAGCCGGGGCCCGGGGTGATGGATGCGCTGCTGAAGTCCGACCTGGTGATCGTGCCGCCGTCCAACCCGGTCGTCTCGATCGGGACCGTCCTCGGCGTACCCGGGATCCGGGAGGGCCTGGTCGCCACCTCGGCCCCGGTGGTCGGGATCTCGCCGATCATCAGCGGTCATCACGTACGAGGCATGGCGGAGCAGATGCTGGCCGCGATCGGAGTCGACTCGACCGCCGCCGGAGTCGGTCTGCACTATGGGACGCGGGGCGCCGGCGGGGTGCTCGACGGCTGGCTGGTCGACACCGCGGACGCCGACGCCGTTCCCGCTCTCACCGAGTCCGGGCTGAAGGCGACCGCCGTCCCGCTGTGGATGTCCTCCGAGGACGCGACCGCCGACATCGCGGCCGCCGCGGTCGGGTTGGTCGCTCGATGAAGGCGCAGGACATCACTGTCACGGCGCCTGACGGCGTACCCGAGGTGCGTAAGGGCGACGATCTCGCTGCCCTGCTCCTCGACGCCCTCGACACCGCCCTGGCCGACGGCGACATCGTCGTGGTCACCTCGAAGGTCGTCTCCAAGGCGGAGGGCCAGGTGCGAGAGGGCAACCGGGACGACGCGCTCCCCGGCGAGACGACGCGGGTCGTGGCCCGACGCGGGCCCACCCAGATCGTGCGCAGCCGGCTGGGCCTGACGATGGCCGCCGCCGGGATCGACGCCTCCAACGTCGAGGCCGGCCACATCGTGCTGCTGCCCCTGGATCCCGACGCCTCCGCGCGCGCCCTGCGGGCCACGCTCCGTGACCGCACCGGAGCCAACGTCGGGGTGATCATCACCGACACCGCCGGGCGAGCCTGGCGCGACGGACAGACCGACATCGCGATCGGCTCGGCCGGGCTCGAGGTGCTGGAGAGCTTCGCCGGCCAGATCGACGCCTTCGGCAACGATCTCGTCGTCACCGCCCCCGCGGTCGTCGACGAGATCGCCTCGGCCGCCGAGATCTCCCAGGGCAAGCTCGGCGCGCGGCCGTTCGCGATCCTGCGCGGCCGGGCGGACCTGGTCCGCGAGCCCGGCGACGACGGGCCGGGAGCGAGCACTCTCATCCGTCCCGAGGGGTCGGACTTCTTCGGCTTCGGTGCCCGGGAGGCCGTCGTACGCGCCCTGAAGGGGGCCGCCGAGGACCAGGCCCCGTTCGGAGCGCCGGCGAGCATCGAGGAGCTCTCCGCGGCCGTCACGGAGGTGACCGGGACTGCCCCCGTCCCGCACGAGGGCGGGCTTCGGGTGGCAGGAGCCGACCCCGCGATCGTCGCCGCGCTGGCGTTCGCGCACGGCTGGCGATGCGAGCGCGATGACATTAATCACGGGGCAACTTCCCATCTGCTACCACTGACCACCTAGAATCTGCGCGTCCCGACAAAAGACCCGAGGTACGCCGAACCGTGGCCAAGAAGTCGCCCAGCAAAGACCGCCGTGCGGTCATCAACGACATCCGCAAGAAGCAGGGCCGCGCCGAGCGCGTCCGTGGCGCGGCGATCATCGGTGTCTGCCTCGCCATCGCGGTGCTGATGGTGGGTGCCGCCGCATGGGGCCCGATCACCGGCTTCATCAAGGACAGCGAGTTCGACGAAGTCGCTCTGCAGGACATCGGCAAGAGCCCCGAGGCCGCCGGCTGTCAGAAGATCATCGAGACCAAGGCCGACGGCAACCAGAACCACATCGCCACCGGCACCGAGCAGACCTACACCACTGCTCCCCCGGCCTTCGGTCCGCACTGGAACGAGGCGAACGTCGCTCCGGCAGACATGTCGCGCAAGTTCTACACCGCCGACGACCGCCCTGACCTCGAGGCGCTCGTGCACAACCTCGAGCACGGCTACACGATCGTCTGGTACGACGAGACCGTCTCCGAGGACGAGCTGGACGAGCTCCGCGCCATCGGTCAGAAGTTCTCCGGCACGTCGAACTTCCGCTACAAGTTCATCGCGGCCCCGTGGACCGCTGCCGACGCCAAGGAGACCGCGGTCGCCGGCGACAAGAAGACCGAGTTCCCCGAGGGCACCCACATCGCGATGACCCACTGGTACGCAGACCCGGCCAACCCGACCGAGGCCTCCACCCAGAAGGGCGTCTTCCAGTACTGCGAGGGTGTCTCCGGCGAGGCGGTCAAGGACTTCATGACCACCTACCCCTACACGGACACCCCGGAGCCCCAGGCCATGTGACCTGGACCTCCAGTACGTACGCCGGCCGCCTCTCCTTCGGGAGAGGCGGCCGTTTCACGTTCCGCTGGTCGAGCCGGATTCGTGAGGAACGAACGAACCGTGTCGAGACCAACACAGTCCGTCCCGCGCTCGATGGGATCGTGTTGGTCTCGACACGCCTTCGCCTAGCGGCTCCGGCGGCTCGACCGACGGGTCGTTCGACTCAGGTGAGGTGGGTGCGGTCGGAGTCCTTGAGCGCGGCGACGACCTTCTTGACCTGCTGGGCGTGGGCGCGGGTGGTGACCAGGACGGCGTCGTCGGTGTCGACGACGACGATGTCCTCGAGGCCGATGAGAGCGATCATCCGGCCGGAGTGGGGCACGACCAGACCCGTGGAGTCGATGGCGTGGACGAGGGTGTCGTCGCCGAGGATCGTGGGGCCCTCGGGCGAGGCGGTCGCGGCGGCCTGGAGCAGCGTCGCGAGCGAGTCGAAGTCGCCGATGTCGTCCCAGCCGAGGTCGGCAGGCACGGTGGCGACCTTGCCCGCCGCGGCGGCGG
Organism: Nocardioides sp.; assembly: GCF_014360585.1. GTDB lineage: Bacteria > Actinomycetota > Actinomycetes > Propionibacteriales > Nocardioidaceae > Nocardioides. The sequence continues at coordinate 60,979 of NZ_JACIXG010000015.1, read as the reverse complement.
GCTCCGCGACCGCATGATCGACGGCGATCTTCGGCAGCGTCTCCCACAGCTCCGCGAGCCGCGACGGCTCGGCGGCGATGGCCCGCAGTCGTTCGGTGAAGCCCGGGTCCGACTCCGCCAGCAGGTCGAGGAGGACCGTCGGGCGGACCACGAACATCCCGGCGTTCCACCGGTAGCGTCCGGTGGCCAGATAGCCGGCGGCGACCTCGGCCGACGGCTTCTCGACGAACTCGTCGACCAGGTAGGCGCCCCGGTGGCCGGCCAGCGGCTTGCCCTCGGCGATGTAGCCGAACGCCGTCGAGGCGAAGGTCGGCGAGATCCCGATCGTCACCAGCCAGCCGTCGGCGGCGACGGCCGCGGCGCTGCGTACGGTGTCGTGGAAGTTGTCGACGTTGCGGATCACGTGGTCTGCGGCGAAGGAGCCCATCACCGCATCCGGGTCGCGCCGCTCGAGGAAGGCCGCGGCCAGACCGATCGCGGCCATCGAGTCGCGCCCGCTCGGCTCGGCCAGGATCGCGTCGTGCGGCACCTCCGGCAGCTGCTCGCACACCGCGCGCTCGTGCACGGCACCGGTCACCACCATGATGCCGTCGGAGACGGGCTGGAGTCGGTCGAAGGTCTCCTGCAGGAGCGTACGTCCGTGGCCGGTCAGGTCGCGCAGGAACTTCGGCTCCGAGGACCGCGAGAGCGGCCACAGCCGGGTGCCGGCGCCGCCGGCGGGGATCACTGCCCAGAACCTCATGGACCCACCGGTCGCTCGCTGGCGCTCGCTCATGCCGCACACCTTAGGGTTTCGATGTGCAGACCTATCCCGAGACCCTCGCCCAAGCCCTGCGGACAGACCCCGGCGGCCCGTTGGTGACCTTCTACGACGAAGCGAGCGGCGAGCGCCAGGAGCTGTCGACCACGACGTACGCCAACTGGGTGGCCAAGGCCTCCGGCCTGCTCGTCGACGAGCACGGCCTCGAACGCGGCGACAGCATCCGCATCGACCTGCCCACGCACTGGCTGGCCACGGTGTTCCTCGGCGCCGCCTGGAACACCGGGCTCGTGGTGACCGATCACGATAGTCCCGACGCCGTCGTCTGCGGGCCCGAGACACTGGCGACCTGGGCAGATGGCGCCGAGAAGCGGCTGACGCTGGCCTGCTCCCTGCTGCCGTTCGGCGTACGCTTCGCCGACCCGCTCCCGCAGGACGTCCACGACGTCGGCATCGAGGTCTGGGGGCAGCCGGACGCGTTCACCCCCTTGGACCCGCCCACCGCGGACGATCCGGCCACCTCGTGGGCCGGCGTCGAGACCAGCCACGCAGACCTGTTCGGAGGCGACGGAAAGGCCGAACGGCTGCTCTCCACCGTCCCCTCCGCCTCACCGGCGGGCGCCGAGCTCCTCGCCTCCCTGCTCGCCGGCGGTGGCTCCCTGGTGCTGGTCACCAACGCGACCGACGAGCGCCTCGTCGTTCTCGCGGAGAACGAGCGGGCTCAGGGCCCGACCAGGAACTAGTCGGCGCGCGCGGCCCAGGCCTCCTGATTGGAGGCCGCCTGTGAGCGGATCGTGCTCAGCTCGGGGTAGAGGTAGCGGCCCGGGCATACCGTGGAGCCGGCGTCGCGATGGCCCATGATCGCGTGCGAGAAGGTGCGGTCGCCCATCCGCGTCGAGCCCTGGTCGCCGGGCACACCGTGCAGCGACAGCTTCCAGGCGAACAGCGTGGCGAAGGCGTTGACCAGCGCCGCCGGGGGCGCGACCTCATCGAAGTTGCCGATCGCGGAGGTGCCGAAGCCATGGCTGTTGTAGCCCGAGGTATGGGCGCCCACGACGGGGCGATCGACGCCGCCGTAGCGGCCCTCCCAGATGCCGCCGAACCTGTCGATCAGGAAGTTGTAGCCGAGGTCGCGCCAGCCGCGGCTCTGCACGTGGTAGGCGTAGATGCTCCGGATGATCCCCGGCACCTGATCCCTGGTGTAGGAGTTGGTGTTGACGCTGTGGTGCACGAACCCACCGCGGACCTCGTGGTAGCTGGGCGGACCCGCCTCGCGTATGCCCTCGTCGGCGCCCCACTGGCGGCGGCTGTAGATGCTGGGCTTGGGGGTGTCTGCAGCCGCCGACAAGGTTGCCGCCTCCCCCTCCTCGACGTTCTCCGCATCCACAACGTCCCCGCCGTCCTCGGCCGGCTCCGGGGCGTCATCGGCCCCGGTGTCGATCTCGGGCGACTCGCTGCGGGTCGTGGCCGTCTCCCCGGGCGTGACCACGGCCAGCCTGAGGTCGGCGGGCACCTGCGCGCCGCTCAGCCGCAGCCGCGTCTGCACCTGGTCGACCTCGCCGACGACCGCCTCCATGGTGCCGGGCCGTGACCCGTCGGCCTCAGCGGAGGCGGGATCAGGAGCGTGGTCGTCGACGTGGACGTCCAGCGCCTGCCAGTCGCTCCAGGTCCCGTCCACCAGCGTGCGTACGTCGGCCCCGACCGCATCCTCCGGGACGACCGCGCCGGGCGCCCAGGTGAGCCCGACCGTCACGAAGCCGTCGACCGGCTGGGGCAGGCTGGTCACGGTCACCGCGTCATCTCTGGACGCGGCCGTCTTCGCCTCCGCGGTGAGTCGGCCGACAGCACCGCGCCCGGACTTCCGTCCCTCGGCCAAGGGCGCGGTCAGCGAGATCTCCTCGAGATGTGCTCGCACCGCGTCCGCGGGCACCTGTGCCGCCGCCGGCGCGGCCACCGGGCTTCCTGACACCGGGACCTCGCCCGGGCGGACCACTCTCAGGTCGACGACGGTGCTCGCCGGGAACAGCGCCGCCATGACGACCCCGAGCACGAGCAGCTGCTGGGTCGAGACGACGTAGCGAGAGCGAGCCCGCTGAACGTCGCCCACCTTGCGTTGCCCAGCCTGCGAAAACATGTCTGGATCCCCCTGGTTCCGTAACACCAGGAAACATCTTTCACATCAGCCACACGCAAAGGGAAGAGCCCGCGAGGAACTACAGATCTGTAATTCCTCGCGGGCTCCTGCACCTGCTTCTGCCGTATGTTTCCTCAGGCTGGGATCTCGACCCGCGCAAGCTGTGGATCTCGACCCGCTTCGCGGGTTCGCAAGCTCACCCGCTGCGCTCGCTCGATCGCCTCGCGTTGCGACCCGGCGACTTCGTCGCCGGTCGCAGGCTCGGCCTCAGACTTCCGCGCCGAGCGCGCTGTCGGCGGCGTCGAGCCGCTTCTGCGCTGCCGAGCTCTTGCCGTCGTCCTCACCGTAGTGGAGATACTCGATGCCCTCGTCGACGTCGCCGTCGAAGACCAGCCGGCCGCTCTCCAGGCAGATGACGCGATCGCACATCCGCTTGACCGAGCCGGCGGCGTGGCTGACGTAGACCACGGTCCGGCCGCTGTCGCGGATCTCCTCCATCTTCTCCATGCACTTCTTCTTGAAGGGCTTGTCACCGACGGCGAGAACCTCGTCGGCGAGGAAGATGTCGGAGTCGATGTGGACGGCGACCGAGAACCCCAGGCGCGAGTACTGCCCCGAGGAGTAGTTGCCGACCGGCGAGTTGAGGTGGTCACCGAGCTCGGCGAACTTCACGACGTCGTCATAGATCTCGGCGGTCTCCTCTTCGGAGAGCCCGTAGATCGCCGCGTTGAGGAAGATGTTCTCCCTGCCGGAGAGCTGCGGGTGAAAGCCCGCACCGGTCGCGATCAGGCCGGCGATCTGACCACGCGTCTTCACCGAACCCGTGTCGGGGCGCATCACGCCGCTGATCAGCTTCAGCAGCGTCGACTTGCCGGAGCCGTTGAGCCCCATGAGCCCGACCGACTCGCCCTGCTTGATCGTGAAGGTGACGTCGTCGAGCGCCTTGAAGGTGTTCGAGATCGCCCGCCCCTTCATCTTGGCGACGGTGATGTCCTTGATGCTGCGGTGATAGCGGAGCGTGAAGTGCTTGGTGACCCCGTCCACCACGATCGAGTCCGCGGCGCCGGCGTCCTGAGCCTGTCGAAGGGTCATGTCAGGCGCTCCGGGATCTTGTTCTCGTACTTGCTGAAGATCACCTGGGCGATCACCAGCAGCACCAGCGAGGCACCGAACGCCCCCAGGCCCCACATCCACAGGTTGTCGGGCAGGTGCTTGGCGGCGGTCGCCTCGGGGTCCTTGGTAACCCCGATCCAGAAGGCCTGCTGGAAGAGCAGGACGGCATCCGAGATCGGGTTGAGCAGATAGATCCAGGACTTGTCACCGAGGAAGTCCACGATCATCGAGAACGGATACATCATCGGTACGCCGAACCGGATGTAGTTGGTCACGATGTTGACCGCACTGCCGAAGTCACGGAAGAAGACGTTGGCGAGGCTGAAGACCAGCGCCAGTGCCGTCCCCAGCGCCATCACGATGCCGAGCGCGAGCAGGAGCGAGGGAACCGCTTCCCACGTCGGGGTCCATCCGCTGAGCACGCAGACGACGATCAGGATCAGGGTCGCCGGCACGAGGTGGTAGAGCGAGACCAGCATCGAGGCGACCGGGAACATCTCCTTCGGCATCGCCATCTTCTTCAGCAGACCCTTGTTGCCGAGCAGGGAGCGGGTCCCCGCCCCGAAGGTCTCGGTGAAGAAGTGGACGATCACCAGGCCGGCGAAGAGGTGGATCGGGTAGTACTCCATCCCCTTGTCGGCGCCCATGATCTTGCCCATGAACAACCAGTAGACGCAGAACTGCGTCAGCGGGTTGATGTAGGACCAGAAGACTCCGAGGATCGAGTTGGAGTAGCGACCGCTGATCTCCCGCTGCACGAGCAGCTTGAGGAGATAGCGGCGCTTGAAGACCGAGAGCAGCCCGAGGTTCTCCGCCGGCGGGGCCAGCGGTGCGTCGACGATCCGTACGGGACGTTCATCAACTCCGGTTGCCATCGGACCCCTTCTCCTCAGCGGCCGCCCACGGTTCGAAGGTCTTCTCCCAGGCTTCGGGCGAGGTGAACTCGCTGAGCTTGGAACGGTACTCCTCGGCCAGCTTGGGCCAGCGCCGCTTGAGCTGGCGGTGCACCTTGATGGTGTCCCTCAGCATCTGGTTGAAGAGCTTCTTGTCACGGCGGTAGAAGGCAGCACCCTGCTGGTCGTTCATCGACACGATGGCGCTGTCGTACTTGGTGATCCGGTACCACTGGTTGTCCATCGCGGCGAGCTCGGCCTCGGGGAACTCCGTGGAGAGCTTGCGCGGCTTCATGAGCTGCCGGATCGGCGCCTTGAGCGCGGCCAGCTTGACCTCGCGGTTGGTCGGGACGTCGGTGTCCTCCTTGCCCTTGCGCGGCGGCTTGTGGCGGCGCACGGGCGGGAACTCGTCACGGTCTGCCTTGAGCTGCGCGTCCGGGAAGTCCTTGACCATCTGGCGTACGGCGGGAAGCTGGGTCGCGAGGGTCTCGTGGAGCTTGTCGGGGCCGGCGAGCACGTCGAGCAGCGCCTGGTGGCGCAGCTTGACGGTGGAGTACTGCATCGAGACCAGGTGCTTGACCTGGTGGGAGAACGACTCGGTGACCATCCGGCCGCCGTCGTCATAGATCGAGTGCAGCAGCGCGGCGACGAAGCGGTTGCGCTGGTGGAAGTAGGACTGCCAGTCGAGGGCGTCGTTCTTGTCGGTCCACGGGACGTGCCACACGGCCGCACCCGGGAACGACACGGTCGGGAAGCCGGCCTCCTTGGCGCGCAGGCCGTACTCGGAGTCGTCCCACTTGATGAAGACCGGCAGCGAGAGCCCGATCTCCTCGATCACCTTGCGCGGGATCAGGCACATGAACCAGCCGTTGAAGTCGACGTCGACGCGCTTGTGCAGCCAGCGGGTCGACCGCAGGTTGCGGGCGCCGAGGTCCCAGTCGCCGAAGACGCCGGGAGCCGACTGCCACCAGAACCGCCACGGCTGGACGATCTCGCCGTAGGAGTGCAGTCGGGACTTGGCGTAGAGCGAGAACATGTGGCCGCCGACGATGGTCGGCCGCTTGGCGAGGTCACCGAAGGTGACCGCGCGGATGATGCCCTCGGGCTCGCAGACGACGTCGTCGTCCATCATCAGGGCGTACGTCGCGGTGCCCTTGCGCAGCGACTCGAGCTGACCGCGCGCGTAGCCGCCGGAGCCGCCCAGGTTGCCCTGCTCGATGATGTGCAGCAGGTCGCCCAGGGCCTTCTCGGCCGCGGGGAACTCGACGTCGTCGGCGACCTTCTTGGTGCCCTGCTCCATCACGAAGACGGTGTCGAGGTAGGGGCGCAGCGCCTCGTCCTCACCCATCTGCGCGAGCAGCTTGGCGCAGAAGTCGGGCTTGTTCATCGTGGTGACGCAGATGTCGACCGTGCCGTGCTCGGCACGGTCGTCGGGGACCTCCGCGGTCCACTCGGCCGAGGTGATGACGGCGTCCTCGTCGGAGGCGACGACGTCGTACCAGTACCAGCCGCCGTCGACGAACGGCTTCAGCGGCAGGTCGAAGGTGAAGGTGCCCTCGGGGTTCGTGCCGGTGTCGGCGGCGTCGACGCGCTGGGAGCGGCCGTTGGCCATCGACTTGTAGACGATCACGCTCGCGCCGCGGCCCTGGAGCGCGACGGTCAGCTTCACGTCGCTGACCACGGTGTGCCGACGCCAGTAGCTGGCCGGGAACGCGTTGAAGTAGGTGCCGAGCGAGAGCCGCTCGCTCTTCAGGATCCGCAGCGCCGTACGCGACTCGATCTGGTCGGGGTGGATCTGGGTCCCGTCGTTGATCGACTGACGGATCTGGGCGTTGTTCAGCGCCTGAGCCGTCTTGTCGGAGCCGACCTCGTACTTGTCCGCGTCGAGGATGGCAGCCTGGTTGTCGACGTAGAGCGGGAGTACGTCGGAGTCACGGTCCAGGGGCAGGATCTGCCGCTGGAGCAGTCGGGTCACGCTCATTCGTCAACGCCTCCGGAGGTGAGCGGGGTGCCGTCCTCGAAGTGGGGACGGAGCTTGTTCTCGAACATGGTGAGCGCCGAGGCGATCGCCATGTGCATGTCGAGGTACTTGTAGGTGCCGAGGCGGCCGCCGAAGAGCACCATGGGCTCCTTCTTGGCCAGGTCGCGGTAGACCAGGATCTTCTCGCGGTTGTCGGCGGTGTTGATCGGGTAGTACGGCTCGTCGCCCTCCTGGGCGAATCGGCTGTACTCCTTCACCACGATCGTCTTGCCCGGCTTGTAGCGGTCGGCGCGCTCGGGGTGAAGGTGCTTGAACTCCAGCTCACGGGTGAACGGGACCTCGGGGTCGTTGGCGTTCACCACGCCGGTGCCCTGGTAGTCGTCGACGTCGAGGATCTCGGAGTCGAGGTCCACGGTGCGCCAGGAGAGCTTGCCGGCGGAGAAGTCGAAGTACTCGTCGACCGGACCGGTGTAGACGATCGGGACCTTGCCCTTGAAGTCGTCGACCACGGTGAAGAAGTCGGTGTCGAGCATGACGGTGATGTTCGGGTGGTCCGCCATCCGCTCCAGCCACGCGGTGTAGCCGTCGACCGGCAGACCCTCGTACTTGTCGTTGAAGTAGCGGTTGTCGAAGGTGTAGCGGACCGGGAGGCGCGTGATGATGTCGGGCGACAGCTCCGTCGGGTCCTTCTCCCACTGCTTCGCGGTGTAGCCCTTGATGAAGGCCTCGTAGAGCGGGCGGCCGATCAGCGAGATCGCCTTCTCCTCGAGGTTCTGGGCGTCCTCGGTCTTGAACTCGCTGGCCTGCTCGGCGATCAGCGCGCGCGCCTCGTCGGGAGTGTGCGACTTCCCGAAGAACTGGTTGATCAGCGCCAGGTTCATCGGCAGGGAGTAGACCTGCCCCTTGTACTTCCCGAACACCTTGTGCTTGTAGTCGGTGAAGTCGGTGAACTTCCGTACGTAGTCCCACACCTTCTGGTTGGAGGTGTGGAAGAGGTGGGTGCCGTACTTGTGCACCTCGATGCCGGTCTCCTCGTCGAACTCGGAGTAGGCGTTGCCACCGATGTGGTGGCGGCGCTCGATGATGAGCACCTTCTTGCCCAGCTCGGAGGCGGCGCGCTCGGCGATGGTCAGGCCGAAGAGGCCGGAGCCGACGACGACGAGGTCAGGAGTGGTTTCAGGGAAGGACACGATCGCTCAGTCTAGGTCTCTGTGGGTGATGAGTTGGACAGGGAGTTCGTTCAGAAGGATGGGACGTTCAAGATTTGGGCAGGGTGCGCATGTCCCGCGCGGCGCGCAGGGCCTTGATCACGTTGACGGCCTCGTGCTTGCCGCCGCGCAGGGGGCTGAGGAGGACCACAGCCGCGGTGATGAGCCAGGGCTTGAGGCGTACGAGGACGTTCTCGCCGTAGCGGAAGTGGACGACGAAGAGGTTGCGGTACATGTAGAAGCCCTTCCAGCCGGCCAGGTCGTGCTGCTGGCTGAAGTCGAGCTGTCGCACGAGCACCGCGTCGCGTACGGCCCAGATGGTGCGGCCGGCGCGGCGGGCGCGGATCGCGAGATCCACGTCGTCGTAGAAGATGAAGTAGGACGGATCGGGGAGGCCGATCTCCTCCAGGACGCTGCGGCGGATCATGAAGCCCTCGAAGGCGACGTTCTCGACCGCGACCCGCTCGGGAAGCGCGTCCCGGGTCGGGTAGGTGTCCATGACCGAGGCGGTCTTGGGCTTGATCGCGAGCGGGTTGCGCAGGTCGAACTTGAGCGCGGCCAGCTCGATCAGCTTGCCGTTGCGGTCCTCGCGGACCGAGAAGAGGCAGTCCTCGTCCTGGGCCAGCAGCACCTCGAGGCAGTCGTGGGCAGGGACGACGTCGTCGTCGATCAGATAGAGGCGGTCCCAGCCCTGCTCGACCGCGGCCTTGGTGCCGAGATGGAAACCGCCGGCGCCGCCGAGGTTCTCCGGGCTGTCGATCACCTGAAGATTGGGCGTGACCGCCTCGGCCAGGACCTGGGCGGTGTGGTCGGTGGAGGCGTTGTTCACGACGATCACCGCGTCGGCGGGCTGGTCGAGCTTGGTGAGCCCGTCGAGCAGCCCGCGCAGCATGTCGGCGCGGTTGTAGGTGACGACGACGATCGCGACCGTCTCACGGGTGGTGCTCAACGAAGGAACCTCTCGTGTCCACTGAAGTCCCCCCGGACGGCCGCCCACCACGCCTGCACAGATAGCCGAATCCGCTTCGGCTGCGGCTTGGTGAGCAGGTAGAACCATAGAGTCTTCGCGACGAAAGCCAAAGCGAAGGGCCACCCTCGGTAGTCGCGCAGGTTGAGCAGGTTGTTGCGAGCCATGCAGTAGTGCTTCAGGTCGCTCGGCGTGTGGTTGTACGTCGCTCTCCCCCACGCCATCGGGGTGCCGAGGTCGCCCACGGCCGGGTGGCGCACCTGGGCGCCGACGACGGTCGCGATCCGAGCCCCGGCCTTCTCGGCGCGGAGGCGGTATTCGTGGTCGTCGCCCCAGATGAAGTACTCCGCACGGGGGTAGCCGATCCGCTCCACGAGGTCGCGGGTGACCAGGACGCCGTTGAACGGGATCACGATGTCCTTGATCAGGCCGTCGGTGGCCGCTGCCTCGACGTCGGCGAGCTGGTGCACGACCTTCGAGCGGCCGGGGATCCGGATCGGGAAGACCAGACGGCCGGGGTCGTCCTCGTCGACCACGAGCGGCCCCCAGAAGTCCAGGTCGGTCTGCTTCAGCAGGAGGTCGAGGCAGTCGGGGTCGGGCAGGCCGTCGTCGTCCATCAGCCAGACCAGGTCGGCCCCGCGCTCGATCGCGATCTCCAGGCCGTCGTGGAAGCCGCCGGCACCGCCGCTGTTGCGCGTCAGGGTGCGAGCGACGACCGTTGTTCCGGTGGTCGAGCCTGTCGAGCCCCCTTCGGCACCGTCGAGCCCGGCGAGCCACTGCGACGTACCGTCGGTGGAGGCGTTGTCGATGACGATCACCTCGTCGAGGCCGTCGACCCCGTCGAGCCGCTCCAGCAGTCGCTGCAGCAGCTCGAGTCGGTTGAAGGTCACCACGACCGCGGCGACACGATTGCTCCCTGGCACGGATCCAGACTAGCCGCGACCGCAGTGGAACCCGGGAATCAGCGAGTCGCTGCGACCTGCGGTTAACCCGTTGTTCAACACGCCGAGGCGAGGTCGTCGGTCTCGTTGGCCTGGTAGCCCTTGTTGCGCGAGCCCAGGGAGCCACCGGTGACCGGACCACCCTTGTCGGAGCCGGCCTCGGCGTCGCCAGCCGACTTGGTCTTGCCGTCGGTCTTGCCATCGGCCTTCTGGGTGGGTGCCTTGGTCTCGCCGTCGGTGCCGGGGGACTCGAAGATCTCCTCCTTCTTCGGAGTGGCCTTCTTCACGGCCTTGCGCACCTCGGCGTGGATGTCGGACATGTCCGGGTCGGAGGTGTTGACCAGGGGCGGCACCAGCGAGAGCGTCGAGATCTTCTGCGACTTGGCCTTGAATGCCAGCGCGGAGAAGCGCTCGATCTCGCTCGGGGGCACGCTCGTGGTGATCGTCGACCCGGTCGCCTTCGCGACGTCCTGGTAGTGGCGTACGACGTCCGCGGGGCTGGTCTGCTGCAGGATCGCGTTCAGGACGCACTTCTGGCGGGCCATCCGGGAGTAGTCGTCGGAGTCGTGGCGAGCCCGGGCGTACCAGAGGGTCTCCCACCCGTCGAGCTTCTTCGTCCCGGGCTCGATGTGGGTGTAGAAGCTGTCGGTTGGGATGCCGACCGGGATCGGCTGGCGGACCTTCAGGGTGACTCCCCCGATGGCGTCCACGATCTCCTCGAAGCCGTTGAGGTCGACGATGGCGTAGTAGCTCATCTGCAGGTCGGTGATGCCCTCGACGGCGTCCACGGTGGCAGCCATGCCGGGGTCCTTCTCGTCCTTGTAGAGCTCCTTGTGCTCACCTGCCCAGGTGCTCACGCCGTTGAGGTAGCAGCCGTCGCAGTCGAAGCCGCGCGGGAACTCCTTGTCCATCGGCGAGCCGTCGTCGAAGTTGAAGTTCTGCATGTTGCGGGGCAGGCCGATGAGCACCGTGCGTCCGGTCACGGCATCGATCGAGGCGACGGTGAGCGAGTCGGGGCGCAGGCCCCAGCGGGTCTTCCCGCCGTCGGAGTCGGCGCCGGCGAGCAGGATGTTGAAGCGGCCGTTGTGGGCCTCGGCGGCCTCGGCGCCGGCGAAGATCGCTTCGACCATGCTCTTGTGCACGCCGACCAGGTGGGCGCCGAAGATCAGGGTCGCGGCGACGGAGAAGGCCAGCGCGCCGTTGATCGCGACCACGATGCGGCGCTGCTTGAGATCGAGCTCGAGCGGGCGGCCCAGGCGCCAGGCGTCGATGAAGAGGCCGGCCCAGGCGACGGCGCCGGCGATGAGCACGATGCGGAACAGGCCCAGCAGCCACGGCCTTGTGCCGAGCTGGAAGATCAGGCCGTGCCACAGCAGGGAGATCCCGAAGATCAGCCCGGCGGTGACCGCGAGACCGATGACGGTCCAGATCGCGATCCGGCCGACGCGGCGGTTGCCGGCGACGAGCTGGGCCGAGCCGGGCAGCAGCAGCGTGATCAGCAACAGCGCCATGGCACGGCGGAAACGCACGCGGGAGGCGCGTTCGGCGGCCGTACGCTGGGGCCGGTAGTTCTGGTCAGCCATCACAGGTCCCTCGGGAAGGTTCATCTTGCCGGGCGGGTTTTGCCGGGCGAGGGGGCTACCTGGCAAAAGGGTTGCCCCGTCAGTATCACTAGTCACACGCGTAACAAAGGGGTGCGACGCGCCGTCTAACTCTAGCGGCGCGGCACGGTACCTTTGAGCGCATGCCAAACCCCCGCAACCCGGGCAACCCCAACGATCCCCGGTCGCAGCAGTACGGCTGGGCTTACGGTGGCGGTCAGCCCGCTCCGTCCTCGGGACCGGAGCCCACCAACGTCATGCCCACGGTCGGGCGACCCCACGCGGGCTCGCCGCCCCCGCCGCCGCCGCGCGGTGGCTACGACCGGCCACTGCCCGAGCCTGGGCAGATCGCGCCGACACCTGGGTACGCCCAGCAGGGCTATGACCAGGGCTACCAGCAGAGCGGCTGGAGCCAGCCGAGCGAGTACGGCGGCGGCAACGGTGGCTACGGCGGGCCCGGGGGTCCGGGTGACGGATACGGCGGAGGTCGCGGCGGTCGCGGGGGTCGCACGCCGAAGCCGAAGAAGCGCCACCCGTTCCGCCGGTTCGTCGCCATCGTGATGATCCCGGTCCTGATCCTGGTCGGCGCGGTCGCCTGGATCGGCATCAGTGCCTGGAACAAGGTCGACAAGGTCCCCTACGAGCCGACCGCGGGCGAGCGCCCTGCGGACCAGCCGGGCAAGACCTACCTCATCGTCGCCAGCGACTCGCGCGAGGGTCTGACCGCCAAGGAGAAGAAGAAGCTCTCCACCGGTGACGCCGCGGGCAGCCGCACCGACACGATCAAGCTGCTGCACACCGGCGCAGGCAAGACGATCGTGGTGACTCTCCCGCGTGACTCCATCGTGCCGATCCCGGGTCATGGCGAGACCAAGATCAACGCGGCCTTCGCCTACGGCGGGCCCGAGCTGCTGGTGCAGACGATCGAGCAGAACACCGGCGTCCGCATCGACGGCTATGTCGAGATCGGCATGGGCGGTCTGGCCCGGCTCGTCGACGGCGTGGGTGGCATCGAGATCTGCCCGAAGAAGGACATGAAGGACCCCAAGGCCGGCCTGGACATCCAGAAGGGCTGCCAGGAGGTCGACGGCGTCACCGCGCTCGCCTACTCGCGCTCCCGCTACGCGGCCGAGGCCGGCGACCTGGGTCGCGGCGCCAACCAGACCGAGGTCATCTCGGCGATCGGCAAGAAGGCCACCAACCCGGCCACGCTGCTCAACCCGTTCAAGCTCGCCGAGATGGGCGAGGGCGCCGCCGGGCTCAAGGTCGGCGAGGGCATGAGCGTCATCGGCGGCGCCCAGTTCCTGTGGGCGTTCAAGGCGCTCGCGGGCGGCTCCGCGATGACCTGTGGCGTCCCGATCCGCGACTTCGCGGTCAACTGGCGCAAGGAGGACGCGCTGACGATGTTCGGCCACATCAAGAACGACACCGTCGACGACATCCCGGCGGACATCTGCACGCCGACGGGTCTGCCCGAATAACCCGTTCCGCCCAGCCGTCCCTACTGACCTTCGTCAGTAGGGACGGCTGCTTTTCGTCCACTGTGCCCGGCTGCGTACGTCCCTAGGTTCGAGGCATGATCACTTTGGACCACCTGACCAAGAGATACGGCGCGACCACCGCGGTCGACGATCTCACCGTGCAGATAGAACCCGGACGGGTCACCGGCTTCCTCGGCCCCAACGGCGCCGGGAAGTCGACCACGATGCGGATGATCCTCGGCCTGGACCGGCCCACGTCCGGGACCGCGACGATCGACGGCCGTCCGTACGCCTCGCTGCAGCGTCCGCTGCGCGAGGTCGGCGCGCTGCTGGACGCCAAGGCGGTGCACCCCGGTCGTCGGCTGCGTACGCATCTGCTGGCGATGGCGCGGAGCAACTCGATCCCCGTGGCTCGGGTCGACGAGGTGCTCGAGCGGGTCGGGCTGGCCGGGGTCTCTCGGCGCCGAGCAGGCAGTCTCTCGCTCGGGATGAGCCAGCGGCTCGGGATCGCGGGCGTGCTGCTCGGCGACCCGCGGGTGATGCTCTTCGACGAGCCGGTCAACGGGCTCGACCCCGACGGGGTGATGTGGATCCGGAAGCTGCTGAGGTCGCTCGCCGCGGAGGGGCGTACGGTCCTCGTCTCCAGCCACCTGATGAGCGAGATGCAGCAGACTGCCGACCATCTGGTGGTGCTGGGCCGGGGGCGGTTGCTCGCTGACTCCCCGATGGCCGACTTCGTCGCCGGGCACGGGTCGCTCGAGGAGGCGTACTTCCGGCTGACCGCCGGGAGCGTCGAGTACACGGGAAGCGAGGTGGCCTGATGCTGATCCCATTCCTGGCGACCATCGCATCCGAGTGGACCAAGCTCTGGTCGGTCCGCTCGACCTGGTGGTGCCTCATCGGCGCGGCCGCGCTGATGGCGCTCTACTCGGTTCCGCTGGGCTTCGACGCCGCCGACCCGAACCCCAACCTGTCCCGCGCCGACCAGCTGCTCCACGTCGAGGACGTCGCCACCGCTGGGCTGCTGTTCACCCAGTTCGCGCTGATCGCGCTGGCGCTGCTGACGGTGACCGCGGAGTACGCCTCCGGCAGCATGCGCACCACCCTGCAGTGCGAGCCCCGGCGTGGCCGGGTGCTGGTCGCGAAGCTCCTCGTCGTCGAGGTCGTCGCGCTCGTCTCCGGGGCGCTGCTCGCCGTTCTGGGGGCGGGCCTCGGCTACCTGGCGGCCGGTGACTACGGCGTCTTCGACGTCTCCTCGGTGGCCACGGTGGCCGGCAAGGTCAGCGTCTACATGGGCGTGGTCGTCGCACTGGCCATCGGCCTCGCGGTGGCGCTGCGCAGCACGGCGGGGGCGCTCGTCGTGGCCTTCCTGGCGCTCTTCCTGCTGCCGATGGTGCTGATGATGAGCGGGATGGACCTGATGACCGACGTCTCCTACTACCTGCCGGGGACGGCGGGCACCGAGTACCTCGGCATCGGGATCGCGACCCTCTTCGGGCTCGACGACGGGCTCCCCTACGACGCCACCGGCGGTCTCGGGCTCTTCGCCGCCTGGTCGGTGGTCACGCTCCTGGCCGGCTACGTGGTGTTCCGCCGGCGAGACGCCTGAGGTCTCGACAAGCCCGACCAGCGGCGCGGGACTCCATCACCGAGGAGCTGGATCCTCGCTCACGAGCCCGGCCTCGTGGGCGAGGATCGCTGCCTGCACCCGGTTGCGTACGCCGAGTCGACCGAAAGCGCTGCTCAGATAGGCCTTCACGGTGCCTTCCACCAGATGCAGCCGGCGGCCGATCTCGGCGTTGGAGTGCCCGGCGCCGACCAGCGCCATCACGTCGCGCTCGCGGTCGGTCAGGGTGGCGACCTTGGCCCGCGCGTCCGCGGCCCGCGACATCCGATCGCCCGCGCCGGCGCCGAGCTCGGCGATGACCCGCTGGGCGACTCTCGGGGAGAGGAAGGCGGCACCGTCGGCGACGGCGTGCACGCCCGCGAGCAGCTCGCGCGGATCGCCGGACTTCAGCAGGAACCCGCTCGCCCCGTCGCCGAGCGCCCGGGCGATGTAGGCGTCCTCGGAGAAGGTGGTCAGCATGATCCGCGCGGTCGCCGGGGCGGTCCGGGCGATCTCGGCGCCGGCGGCCAGGCCGTCCATCCGCGGCATCCTGACATCCAGCAGCGCGACGTCTGGCCGGTGCCGCTGGACCGCGTCGACCGCCTCTCGCCCGTCGGCGGCCTCGGCGACCACCTCGATCGCCTCGTCGGTCTCCAGGATCGCGCGTACGCCGGCCCGCACCATCGCCTCGTCGTCGGCCAGCAGCACCCGGATCACAGGCTCACCTCGCGGCGCTGGTCGGCACGATCCGGAAGGTCTGCGACCACCTCGAAGCCGCCACCGGCGGTGGCGCCGTGGCGCAGACTGCCGTCGGCGGCATGTGCCGCCTCCTCGAGCCCGGCCAGGCCGAGGCCCGTCGTCGGCCCGGCACGGGGCGGAAGGGTCGCGCGGCCGTTGGTCACGCGGAGGCGTACGCCGGTGGCATCTGTGTCCACCGAGACCGTCACCGCCGACCCGGGAGCATGTCGGGCAGCGTTGGTGAGCGCCTCCTGCACGATGCGGTGGGCGGCGGCGTCGCGCACCCTGTCTCCGGGCTCGAGCGAGCCCAGCAGGCGTACGTCCATCCCCGACGCACGGGCGCGCTCGACCAGGCCCTCGATCCCGTCCGAGACGGGCGCGAGCGGGGCGTCCTCGGTGGCAGGGCGGAGGACGCCGACGATCTCACCGAGGCGCGCGGTGGCCTCGGCGGCGGCCGCGCGAATGGCTCCGGCAGCCTGCTGATGGTTCTCGGCGAGCCCCGGCGCCACCTCGAGGGCGCCGGCTCGCAGCGCGATCAGGCTGAGCTCGTGGCCCAGCGAGTCGTGCATCTCCTGGGCGATCCGGGCGCGCTCGGTCAGCTGCGCCTGCTCGACCTGGGTCGAGTGGCTGCTCGCGACCTGGCGCAGATAGCGACCGCTCAGCCAGGGCAGCGCCATGAAGATGACCATGTTGCCGGCCATCGCCACCTGAATGCCGCCGCCGTTGACGACGGCATCGACCACCGTCAGCGTCACCACGGCAACACCCACCACGATCGCCACCGGCAGCACCCGCTCGGCATGTCTGCCGACCAGGAAGCTCATGAAGACCGCGAAGGCGATGTAGGTGAGCAGGGACCAGCCGTCGAAGACCACGACCGTGCCGCCGACCAGGGCGCACGTGATCGCGACCGCGACGGCCGGGTGCCTCGGCCGGATCCACAGCGCGAGCGCGACGACGAGGACGCCGGCCACCGCCGCCCAGCCCGACCACTGTGGGTGGCTGGCACCGCTCATGTAGAGGTGCTCGGCGGCGACCGCGGCGACCATGAGCACCGACAGCATCTCCGCCACGTGGGACCGCGGCCAGGTGCGGGAACGGCGTAGCAGGCTCACGCTCTCCACGGTAGTTGCCGTATCGCGCCGGGGCGTACCGACTTTCGACAGTACGTAGGCCCGCCTGTCCACGGTCGATCGGATACGGGACAGGGGTCTCGACAAGCTCGACCACCGGCGACTCACGCTCGGCCACCGGCGACTCACGCTCGACCAGCGGACACTCGGGTCTCGACAAGCTCGACCTCCGGTGCAGACTGTGACCCATGGCTTACGAGACCCTGACCTTCGACGTGGACGCCGACGGCATCGCGCTCCTGACCCTCAACCGCCCCGACGCGCTCAACTCGTTCACGGTGACGATGGCGCGCGAGCTGGAGGAGGTCTTCACCATCGACGCGATGGCGGACGAGGTGCGCGCGGTGATCGTGACCGGCGCCGGGCGGGCGTTCTGCGCGGGGATGGACCTGTCCGCGGAGGGGAACGTGTTCGGCCTCGACGAGTCGCTGCAGCCGACACCCGAGAAGCTCGGCGAGCATCTCGCCGACCCGGCCAAGCACCCCGAGTACGCCGAGGGTGTCCGTGACACGGGCGGCAAGGTCACCCTCGCGATCCACGCGCTTCCCAAGCCGGTGATCGCCGCGATCAACGGACCGGCGGTCGGCATCGGCGCCACGATGCTGTGCGCGATGGACGCCCGTCTGGCCTCCTCGAAGGCGAAGATCGGCTTCGTCTTCGGCAAGCTCGGCATCGTCCCCGAGGCCTGCTCGTCCTACTTCCTGCCGCGAGTCGTGGGTATCCCCCGGGCGCTCGAGTGGCTCTACACCGCGGAGATCCTCGGCCCCGACCAGGCTCTCGAGGGCGGCCTGGTCCGCAGCATCCACCTGCCCGACGAGCTGCTGCCCGCCGCCTTCGAGCTGGCCCGGAGGTTCACCCAGAACCGCTCGCCGGTCGGCACCGCGCTCGTCCGGCAGCTGATCACCCGAAACGCCTCCGCGCGCCATCCGCTCGAGGCGCACATGGCCGACTCGCTGGCGATGTTCTACAGCTCGATCGGAGACGGCAAGGAGGGAGTCGCGGCGTTCCGCGAGAAGCGGGACCCGGAGTTCACCTCGAAGGTGTCCGAGGTCCCGGACGTATTTTGCCCTTCTGACCTGCACTGACGGTCGCGAACCCTCTGTTGTTCCGGGGTATCCTGGGTTACCGTCGAAAGTAGGCCCGCCCGCTGGTCCATACCCGGGTGAGGCCGCGGCCGGCACGCAGTGCCCAACCCGAGATGGGCGCGTGTCGGCCGCCTCGCGGGCAGGGCTAGGCGCCGATCTGAGCGGCGTACTCCTCGACGATGGCGTCGACGGGCTGGGCGACGTCGATGACGATCCCGGCCTCGTCGTCGCCGAGCGGCTCCAGCGTCCGGAACTGGCTCTCCAGGAGCGTGGCTGGCATGAAGTGGCCGGGCCTGCTCGCCTGGCGCCTCGCGATCACCTCAGGCGTGCCCTCCAGGTGAAGGAACGTCACCTCGGGGAGGTGACGGCGGAGCTGGTCGCGGTATTTCCGCTTCAGCGCCGAGCAGCTCATCACGCCGCCGCGCTCGGCGTGCCTGGCGAGCCACTCCCCGACCACGTCCAGCCACGGATAGCGGTCGTCGTCGTCGAGCGCGATCCCGGCGGTCATCTTCTCGATGTTCGCCTGCGGATGCAGGTCGTCGGCGTCCTCGTACGGCACCCGGAGTCTGCCGGCGATCGCCGCCCCGATCGTCGACTTCCCCGACCCCGAGACACCCATCACTACCACCACCGGTTTCGCCATCAGACCATCGTACGGGCGTAGAGCGACTCGATCTCCTCGGAGTGCCGTCGAGTCCCCGACCGATTGCTGCCATGCTCGTCGTCATGACACTGCACCTCGAAGCATCCCGAGCCGTCCCCGTCGAGCACGAGAAGGCCCTCGGTCTCGTCCTCCCCGCCCCGCTGCCGAAGATCTTCGGCCGCCGGTACGCCGCGATCGGCCCGATCGCCGAGGTCCGCGACCAGGCCAGCACCTGGGACACCGCCGGCCAGACCCGCACCATCGTCCTCGCCGACGGCGCGACGATGCAGGAGACCCTGACCGCGATCGATGCCCCGTCCTCGTTCTCCTACGAGATCACGCCGCTCTCCGGCCCGCTCAAGCTCCTGGTCGGTCACGTCGCCGGCCGCTGGTCCTTCTCCCCCGCCGGCACCGGCACCCGGATCACCTGGTCCTGGGACGTCACCCCGACCTCGTCTGCCGCATCCGTTGCGATGCCCGTCTTCGGCTGGATGTGGAAGGGGTATGCCCGGCAGAGCCTGGAGGATCTCGAGGAGTTGTTGGTCGGCGCCTGAGCTTTGCTTTCGTCCTGCCTGGCTAGTCGGCCCTCGCCAGCTTGGGGATCCGCCCCACGTGAAAGAAATTTTTCTTTCACCCGTGAGAGTTCCCTTCTGCATGGTCGATCGGCGGCGGACGAATCTTCGTTCGCCGCAGAACGGCTACCTACTGCGGAGTGAGTGTTCCGCGGCCCCGACCGGTCACTCCACCCCGTGCCGCTTGATGAACGAGAGAATCTGCTCGGAGAGCTCAGGGCGACAGACGATGACATCGGGCAGGTAGACGTCGTCCTGGTTGTAGCGCAGCGGCGAGCCGTCGATGCGGGAGGTGAACAGCCCGGCAGCGGCGGCGACGGCGACGGGGGCTGCGGAGTCCCACTCGTACTGCCCGCCCGCGTGGACGTACGCATCGGAGATGTCGCGCACGACCGACATCATCTTCACCCCGGCCGACCCCATCGGGACCAGCTCGGCGTCGAGCTCCTCGGCCAGCGCCTCGACGAAGGCCGGCGGGCGGCTGCGGGAGACCGCGATCCGGGGACGAGCCGAGGTCGAGGGCGGCACGACAGGAGCCGCACCGGTGTGGAAGGTGCTCTGCAGGGAAGCGTCCGCGAGCGCCGGCTGCGCAACCGCACCGGCGATCAGCTCTCCACCGTTGGATGAGGCCCACAGCGCCACGTGCACCGCCCAGTCGTCGCGCGGCGGCTCCGAGAACTCGCGGGTCCCGTCGAGCGGGTCGATGATCCACACCCGGTCCTGGGCGAGCCGCTCCTTGGAGTCCTTGCCCTCCTCGGACAGGACACCGTCCTGGGGGCGGTGCTCGGCCACGAGCTCCATCAGCAGCTCGTGGGCCGCCAGGTCACCGGCGTCCTTGAGCTCCTTGCCCTCGAGACCGGAGGTGGCGCGCACCTCGAGCAGCCGCCGGCCGGCGGTCTCGGCCAGCCAGGCGGCCAGCAGGTGATCGGAGGCGAGGATCTCGGGCGTGGGCACACCGGCATCGAAGGTCACCGCGGCACTCTATCGAGACGCCCGGCGACTCCGATAAAGGCCCAGTCCGAGCCCGAGAGCGGCGACCAGCGCCACCCCGGTCAGCACGGCGCGAAGGACGAGACCCGACTTGGCACGCTCGTGCTGGTCGGTGACGTTGTTGGCCATGCTCTCGGTCGACTTCAGGATCACGTCGCGAAGACTCTGGATGTACTCCACCGCGCCGTCGGACCAGGTGCGCACGATCGGCTCGCCCTTGGACGCCGCCCGCAGCTCCTTGGCAACACCCTCGACGCTCCCCTTGGCCGCGACGTCGCGGACCGTACGCTGCACCATCATCGCACCCGAACCCTTGTCGAAGGTGCCCTCGGAGATCCGGTCGAGGTCCGCCTGCAACGCGGGCGAGGCACCCGAGTAGAACGCCGAGGACGCCTTGACCCACGCAGCCTCGGCGTCGACGAGCTCCTTGACCGACTTCGTGTCGATCTCGTTCTCGGTCAGCGCCACCATCATGAGCTCCCGCTCGGTGCTGAACGCCTCCGCGGCCGTCTTCAGCCTGCTGATGTTGCGGAGCTGGTCGCCGGTCTCGTCCTCCAGCTCCGGCAGCTGCGCCGCAAGCATCAGCAGGTCGCCGGCCAGCCCGGTGTAGACCTCGCGGGCCGCATCCTGGCTGGCCCGGTCGCCTTCCTGCATCTCGACCCGGTAGAGCTCGAAGTCGTCGAGCACCTCGGTGATGTCCTGGTGGAGCGTCCGCAGCTCGGTGTCGCTGTCGACGTCGATCTCGGCCGCGGCGGTCCGCCACTCCGCGATCGCGAGGTCGGTGGTGTGCAGATACGTGGAGCGTACGTTGACCGGCGCCTGCGAGACCGGCTGCAGCGCGTCCCGCTCGAAGATCACGTCGACGGCGAGCTCGACGGTCTCCGGGAGCGCCTCGCTGATCGCGGCCGCCTGGCCCGCCTCGGAGGCACTGCGGAAGGCGGCGAAAGTCGCCCAGCCGCCGACGACGATGCCGAGCAGGGCGACGGCCAGCAGGATGTTCACCACCCGACGACCGCCGCGAGAGCGCTTCGCAGCCCGCGCCCCGCCTGTCGGGAAGGAGCCGCTGGCGCCGATCTTGGCGAACCCGCCTGTCGACCCGGTGGCGTCGGCGGCCGGGAACGATCCGCTCCCACCGAACGCCTGCGCGCCGCTCGCACTCACTCGCTCGAACGCACCGGAGGTGCTGATCGGGCCGGATGCGTGCGTCGTACGCGGCCTCGGCACCTTCGCGTCGAAGACCGGCAACGGCCCCGACCCGGTGAGCACCGCGACGACATCCTGGGCGTTCGGCCGCTGCTCGGGATCCTTGGCCATCATCATCGCGACCAGGTCGTCGATGATCCCCGGCAACTGGACCGTGCCGCTGACCCTCGGGATGGGCGCGCTGGCGTGCTGGTAGACCATCGTGGCCGGTGCGCCGCCTGAGTACGGGGTCCGCCCGGTGAGCATCTCGAAGAAGACACAGCCCAGGGAGTAGATGTCGCTCGGCGGACCGACCTCGCCACCCGAGCCACGCTCGGGCGAGAGATAGCCGAGGCTGCCGACGACATCGTGGGTGGAGGTCAGCCGCTGGTCGCCCAGCCGGGCGAGCTGGGCGATCCCGAAGTCGACGATCCTGATCCGGCGCTCGCCGTCGTAGACGAGGTTGGAGGGCTTGATGTCGCGGTGGACGATCCCCTGGCCGTGGACCGCTGCGAGAGTACGTGCGGCCTGGACGACCACCTCGCCGGCCTCCCGGGCGATCAGCGGACCGTGGGAGCGCAGGCGCTCACCGAGGTCGGGGCCGGCCAGGAGCTCCATGACGAGGAAGGCCATCGGCCCGCTGCTGGTCTGCTCCATCCCGGCGTCGTGGACCTGCACGGTGCCGGGGTGGCTGGCGGCCGCGGTGGAGAGCGACTCGCGTCGGAATCGCTCGACCATCGTCGGGTCGGCGGATGTCCTCACGACCTTGACCGCGACCCAGCGCTGCAGGGTGAGATCCATGGCTTGCCAGACCTCGCCCATACCGCCTCGCCCGATCAAGCGGTGCAGCTCGTATCGGCCGGCGATCATGGGTTGGGGGGAGGTTTGCATGGGGGACGTTCCCGTCGAGGATCCAGTTGTCAGTTCATGTCAGGTTGCTCACACAACGGGCTGGGAGTTTAGGGGACTCCGGCTAGTAGGCGCCAGAGCCCCGGACTACAGCCTTCACTGTGCGCACGACGATCCCGAAGTCACGCAGCAGCGTCCAGTTGTCCACATAGTCCAGGTCCAGCCTCACCGTGTCCTCCCAGGAGAGGTCCGAACGCCCCGAGACCTGCCACAACCCGGTCAGACCAGGAGCAACCGCAAGTCGGCGATGAGAGTCGCGATCGTACAGCGCCACCTCGCTCGGCAGACCCGGTCGGGGACCGACCAGCGACATCTGTCCCAGCACGATGTTGAGCAGCTGCGGCAGCTCGTCGAGGGAGTACTTCCGCAGCACCCGTCCCACCCGGGTCACCCGAGGGTCGGCACGGAGCTTGAAGAGGACATGTCCCGGACGGTGCTCGAGCGTGCGCAGCAGCGACTCCGCGTCCACCACCATGGTGCGGAACTTCCAGATCCGGAACTGCTCACCGCCCCGACCGACACGCACCTGCCGGAAGAACACCGGGCCCGGGGAGTCGAGCTTGATCAGGACCGCCACGACCGCGAAGACCGGGAGGAGCACGGCGACGGCGGCCGCCGCGGCCAGCCACTCCCACATGTACTTGGCGACCCGGGCCAGCCGCGCCCGGAGGGCCTCGTCGACGTAGAGGAGCGTCATCGAGCCAAGCCGCATCGACGACGTACGCTGCGGGGTGACGTCCTGCATCCGGGTGCTGACCAGCAGCGGTAGACCGAAGGACTCGCTCGTCCAGGCCAGCCTCTGGATCTCGCGGCCGGCCAGGTCGGGGCCGGGGACGACCAGCACCGCGTCGGGCGCGACCGAGGCGATCGCGCCGGAGAGTCCGTCTGCGCGGCAGACGGCAGCCGCCTCCATCAGGCCCCCGCTGAGCCGATGGGTCCATTCCGGGATCGCGCCGGTGTCATGGGCGGCCTCCACGACGACGACCCGCAGCGGATTGCGCGGCCGGGAGCTGAAGATGTAGCCCACCACCCGGAACACGAGCGCGGTCAGCAGCCCCAGGATCGTCTGCGCGACCAGCTGCGCCTGTGGGAGCGTGACCAGCGCGCCCAGCAACCAAGTCGCCATGCTCATCGCCATGAACGCCTTGAAGACCCCGGAGACCGTCGCCCGCAGGCGCTCGGCCCCGGGAAGGATCTTCGGGGCGGTGATCCTCGTCGTCAGCGCCCAGGCCAGCCCCCACCCGAGAGCCTGGACGATCTCCTGCCCCAGGAGCAACGGCGCCAACAGCACCACCGCGAGCCCATCCAGCATCGAGGCCTGCACCCGAAGGGAGAGTGTCTTCGGGGACACCCGCCGCCGGTTGAGGTCGAGTGGGGCGGTCGTCTCCACCGACGCCAGCTCGATCGTCATTCATCTCCCCCGTCGCTGCGGCGCGCCCGAACGCTACTTCATGACAGAACAATGCGGTATGGAATGGCCTGATGGGGCCCGACAGGGGTCCGGTTAGACCAAATGAGGGAACAACCCGGCACTGGTCCAGACCAGTACCAGCGCCGAGTCTGCGCGCGAGTCAGGCCAGCGACTGGGGCGATCGCCAGCCCAGCCGGTGCGCGAGACCGACGGCGGCGATCTGAGAGGTGACCTGGAGCTTGGCGAGGATGGACTTCACCTGCGTACGCACGGTCGCCTCGGACACGACGCCGATGGCGGCGATCTCGTGGACGGTGTGGCCGAGCATCAGGTGGCCGAGCACCTGCGACTCCCGCTTGGTGAGCAGCTCGATGCGGCGGCTGAGCTCGGCGATCTCGTGCTGACGCTCGAACCAGATCCGGATCAGGCGCTCGCGGTCGGTGACCGCGAGCACGCAGGCGCCCTGGTAGAGCCGCCTGACCGTGCCCAGGATCTCGCCGAGCGGGCGGGACTTGGACAGCACCGTACGGGCACCGTTGCGGAGCGCCTGGCCCCAGCGCGCCTCCTCGATCGCTCCCGTCACCACGACCACGTCGATGCCGGCCTTGGCGAGCGGCTCGATCAGCCGCACGCCGTCGCCGTAGCGCCCCAGGTCGAGATCGAGGAGCACGACCTTCGGCTTGTTGCGGAGCACTACGGAGACCATGGTCGTGGTGGAGACCGGCTCGCTCGGCATCGGGACGCGGCGTACGTCGTATCCCTCCATCGAGACGGCGAGCTCGAGCGACTCGGCGAAGAGGACGTGGTCCTCGACGATGACGACTCTGTACTGGCTACGCGGCGACTGCGTCATCAGACGCGCCTTCCTTCTTCTCTTCGATCACGGCACTGGGGAGGGTGACCACGAAGGTCGTACGTTCCGTGGCGGTGAGATGGAGCGAGCCGCCCATCCGATCGGCGACGGTGCGGGCCTCGTTGAGCCCGATGCCCTGGCCGGCCGAGTCCGGCCCGCGGACGCCCCAGTCGAAGATCCGGTCACGCACCTCAGGAGCGACACCGGCACCGTCGTCGGAGACCTCGATCACGACCATCTGGCCGGACTCGCCGGCCTCGTGCCGGACCGCGACGCCGACAGTGCCGGAGCCGTGCTTGGCAGCGTTGTCGAGAAGGATGTTGATGATCTGCGCGGCTGCGTCCGAGCTTCCGGTGGCGAGTGCGTTGCTGGGCGTGCGGACGATCGTGGCGCCACCGGCCTCGTGGGCAAGGGCGAGATTGTGGATCACCGCGTCGACGTCGATCACGCCGACGTCGATCGGCATCGTGTCGGCGCCGCCACGCTGTGCGCGCACGAGGCGCTCGAGCCGCCTGAGCTCGCTGCCCATCATGGCCAGCATCGCGACGCGACGCTCCGGGTCGAGGGTCTCGCAGCTGCGCAGCAGCTCGCTGGCCGAGCGCACCCCGGCCAGGGTCGAGGTCACCTCGTGCATCCGGGCCCGGTGGAGACGCTGTGTCTCCCGCGAGCTGAGTAGGTCGTGGTAGATCTCGTCGGCTGCCTTCGCCTCCGCCGCGCACACGCGCCGATAGATGCGTACGCCGCCGAACAGGAGGCCTGCAGCCGCGACCAGAGACGTGGCGATGACGATGACCGGGAGAACCCAGAGAAGAGATCCGTGGGACTGAAATGAGACCCACGGGCCTTGGAGTACGGCGATCAGAAGACTCTGGACGCCGATGAAGACAGCCGTAGTGGTTGCGTAGGCGGTGGCTAACCAACCCGAGTTGACCCGCGTGAAAATGGACGTAGACATACTGCTCCCCAGGACGGGTCGGCCAGTGAGGTATGAGTCCCGAAAGGGCCGTGTCCAGGCCCTGCTCCCCCAGCCCGAGCTTGTCGGGCCTTCCCAGTTTGAATGATGTGACCGGATCCTTCGCTGAAGGAAACGTAATCATCACGTTATCGTCGCGTGACCTCGTTGCGGGCCAATACCGAGAATTGAGGATTCATAGAATCTCGAGGTCGTCCACAACCTACAATGCGGGACACGTTGTCCCAGGTCATCCCCAAACTTGGGGCTCTGTAGAACATGTTCCCAGTCTGCTTCTATCGCCGCCCAGAATAGACATACCCCCAGGGAGATCTGGCGAGGTTTCGAGACGACCGGACGGCGCGGGAGACATGGCAGGATCGACCGTAGGACTCAGGGTCGCGGTATCGGCGGACGAGACGATGACCCTCGACGCGGTGAGAGTCGCGCTCGACGAGCGCGGCATCACGGTGACGGCGACCACCGCGACCGACGCGGACCCGGTCGCACTCCTCCACGGTGACCCCGCCACCTGGCTGATGGTCACCGACCTCGACCGCTGGAGCCAGCTGGACCAGGTGTGCGCCCTGGTGCGCGGCGTACGCCTGCCGGGAGTCGTGCTCACCACCGCGCCGCGGGGTGGGCTGTGGGGTGCGCTGCTCGAGGCCGGCGCGGTCACGGTGCTGGCCGCCGAAGCCGACTCCGACGCCATCGAAGGCGCGCTTCACGACGCGGCGGAGGGCCGCCCGGGGCAGTCGCCGGCACAGATCGAGGGGCTGCTGACGCAGTGGCGCCTGATGCGCGACGCGAGGGACCGGATGAGCCGTCTCGTCGCCTCCCTGACGGTGCGCGAGCACGAGGTGCTCGACCTGCTCTACGAAGGGGCCACGGTCACTGAGATCGCGGCCCGCTTCGGCGTGGCCCAGGCGACGGTGCGCAGCCAGGTGAAGGCGATCCTGCGCAAGTTCGAGGTCGGCTCCCAGCTGGCCGCGGTGGCTGCGTACGACCGGTATCTGCGGCCGACTCGCGCCTAGGAGTTGAACCGTTGCTGGGCCTTCTCCAGACCCTCGGAGATCAGCGTCTCGATGGCGTCGGCGGCGGTGTCGACCACGAACGGCAGCACCTTGCGCTCGGTGCTGGAGAAGTTGGAGAGCACGAAATCGTGCACCTCCTGGCGTCCGGGCGGGCGGCCGATGCCGACGCGCACCCGGTGGAAGTCGCCGGTGCCCAAGGAGGACCGCATCGACTTGAGGCCGTTGTGGCCGTTGTCGCCACCGCCCAGCTTGACCCGCATCGTGTCGAAGGCGATGTCGAGCTCGTCGTGGATGGCGATGACGTGGTCGGGCGGGACCTTGTACAAGGTCGCGAGCGCCTTGACCGGCCCGCCGGACTCGTTCATGTAGGTCCGGGAACGGGCGAGCACGACGCGTGGGCCGGGCAGCCCCGGGCTGTGTCCATTTCTGGCACCCGGGAGCCGCCCTTCCACGACGTCAGCACGGCCGGACTTGTGGGCACGCCACTTGCTGCCCAGCCGGTTGGCCAGCTCGTCGGTGACGAGGTAGCCGATGTTGTGACGGTGCCCGGCGTACGTCGGCCCGGGGTTGCCCAGGCCGACGACAAGCCAGACGCCGTCGGTCACAGAGTCCGAGGTCACTCGGAGTCGGCGGCCTCGGCCTCAGCGGCCTCGCCCTCAGCGGCCTCGCCGTCGGCGGGCTCCTCGTTGACCTTGGCCTCGGTGATGTTGACGACCAGGGCCTCCGGGTCGGTGACCAGGGTGGTGCCCTTCGGCAGCTCGACGGCACCGGCGAGGATCTGCGTGCCGGCCTCGAGGCCCTCGACGCTGATCTCGATGCTCTCCGGAACGTGGGTGGCCTCGGTCTCGACCGTCAGGGTGTTGGCGTCGGTGACGACCATGGTGCCGGAGATCGCGTCGCCCACGACGTGGACGGTGATGTCGACGGTGACCTTCTCGCCGGCCCGGACGGCGACGAAGTCGACGTGCTCGATGACGCGGCGGACGTCGTCGACCTGGACCTGCTTGGTCATGGCGAGCTGGATCTTGCCCTCGATGTCGAGCTCCAGCAGCGCGTTCGCACCGTGGTTCTTGAGCGCCATCATGGTGGCGTGGCCCGGCAGGCTCAGGTGGATCGGGTCGGCGCCGTGGCCGTAGACGACCGCCGGAATCTTGTTCTCACGGCGGATGCGGCGAGCGGCACCCTTGCCGAACTCGGTGCGCTTCTCGGCGACGATCTTCTCGCTGGACATGCGGTGAACTCCTCGATGAGTGGTGCTGGCGTCATGGCGCCCGGCAGGTCCAACGAAGGCCGTGCGACGAAGGCACGGCGTCTCATGAGGAGACGTCCGCCTTGTCGATCACGGAGCGCGAGGCGCTCCCTCGCCGAGGCAACTGCCACAGCCTATCCCCGGATCACGCTCACAGCGAAATGCTCGCGCGTGCTGACCTGCGAGGACGTACGTTGGCGGTCGTGTCCCTCACTCTCGACGAGGCCCGCGCCCGGGCCGGCGTGCTCAGCTCGGTCTCCTACTCCCTCGATCTCGACCTCACCGGCGCAGAGACATTCCGAAGTCTCACCCGGGTCCGGTTCAGCTCCGCGGTAGCCGAGACGTTCCTGGAGCTGAAGGGCGCGCTCACGGTGTCGTTGCTCGTCAACGGGGCGGCGGTCGAGGCTGCGTACGACGGTGGGCGGCTGCGCCTGACCGGGCTGTTGACCGAGGCGGTCAACGACGTCGAGGTGGCCGCGACGCTGCCCTACACGACCGACGGCGACGGGATGCACACGTTCACCGACCCCGCAGACGGGTCGCGCTACGTGTCCGCCTACCTGGGCATGGACAACGCTGCCAAGGTCTTCGCCTGCTTCGACCAGAACGATCTGAAGGCGACGTTCGCGGTCTCGGTGAGCGCCGACCCGGCCGACACCGTTCTCGCCAACGGAGCCGTCGTCTCGCACGACGCCGGCCGCTGGGTCTTCGCGACCACTCCCCCGATCCCGCCGGCGCTGCTGGTGGTCGCGGCCGGGCCGTGGCACTCGGTGCGGTGGACCGCCGAGCTCGACTCCGGGACGAGCCTCGGCTTCGGCTGGCACGCCCGGCGGTCGCTGGCGACCGAGCTGGACCGGGACGCGGCCGAGCTGCGGCGTACGTCTGAGGCGTGCTTCGCCCACTACGCCGACCTCATCGACGAGCCCTTCCCCTTCGACTCCTACGACCAGGTCTTCGTGCCCGGGCTCAACTGGGGTGCCCAGGAGATGCCGGGCTGCGTGACCTACCGCGACGAGCTGCTGCCGCGCGGCGCGATCACCGATACCCAGCGCGCGATCCGCGCGGTGATCATCGCCCACGAGATGTCGCACATGTGGTTCGGCGACTCGATGACCATGACCTGGTGGGAGGACACCTGGCTGCAGGAGTCGTTCGCCGACTACATGGGCTACCGGGTCGCGGAGGCGGGGGCGGGCTTCTCCGACCTTCGGGTCGAGGTGGAGATCGGCAGCAAGCCATGGGGCTACCGCGCCGACGCACGGCGTTCGACCCATCCGGTCGCTCCGCTCGCCGATGACGTACCCGACGTGGACACTGCCGCCACCATCTTCGACGGCATCTCCTACGCCAAGGGCGGGGCCTGCCTGGTGCAGCTCGCGTTCTGGCTCGGCGACGAGGAGTTCATGGCCGGGGTCAACCGCCACCTGACCCGCTTCCGCTTCGCGAACGCGACCTTGGCCGACTTCGTCGAGTCGCTCGAGGCGAGCTCGACGAAGGACGTACGCGGCTGGGTCGAGGCCTGGCTCCGGCGACCCGGCTTCGACACGGTGGTGGCGCGACGCGAGGGTGACGTGCCCGTGCTGGAGCGCGACGGGAGCCGGCCGAACGCCTTCACCGTGGCCGCCTACGACTCCGCGCTCCGGCTCGTCGGGCGCAGGCGGGTCGAGCTGGGGGCCGAGCCGCTGTCGCTGCCGGAGTTCGCCGGTCTCGCGGTCGTGCCCAACGCCGGCGGCGAGACCTTCGCCGCGTTGCGGTTCGACCCCGCATCGTGGGAGACGCTCTCCGGCGGGCTGTCCCGGATCGAGGACCCGCTCGTACGTGCTGTGCTCTGGTCCTCCACCGCCCTCCAGGTGCGCTCGCGCGACCTCTCGGCCGACGACTACCTCGACCTGGTCGAGGCACACCTGCCCGCAGAGACCCGCGCCGACATCATCGAGGGCGTGCTCTCAGCGGCTCGGTCCGTGGTGATCCCGCAACGGGTGCCGGCCTCGCAGGCCGCCGGGGCGGTGGCCCGGGTCGCCGCCGCGGCCGCCGCGGGCCTGGCGGCCTCCGGGGAAGACGAGCAGCGCGCCCTGGCCTGGGCCGCGACCCTGGCCGCGACCAGCGCCGACGCCGAGATGCTGCGCGGCTGGCTGGACACCGATCGGATCGCGGCCGGCGTCCCGCTGCTGCCGACGACTCGCTGGGAGGCGGTTGTACGCCTCGCCTCCCTCGGTGAGGCCGACGCGCGTCTCATCGCCACCGAGCGCGACCGCGACGGCACCGCCGAGGGAGACCTCGGAGCGGCCCGCGCCCTCGCCGCGCGCCCATCGACGATCGCGAAGGATGCCGCCTGGGAGGCGATGCTCGCTCCCGGCGTCGACAACCGTCGTTTCGGCGCGCTGGCGTCGGGCATGTGGATCCCCGAGCAGACCCACCTGCTTCGTCCCTACGTCGCCGACTATCTCGCCGAGGCCCCGGCCCTCGTCTCGCGCGGTCAGGCCTTCGCCATCGAGGTCGGGCACGCGTTTCCGCGCATCGCTCTCGATGCTGCTCAGCTCGACGCGCTGCGCGCCGCCCTGGCCGGCGACGTACCGACGATCCTGCGGCGGTCCTGGGAGGACCACCTCGACGACCGCGAGTAGCGCCCACTAGCCTCTTGTCGCCCTCGATCCCCCACCCTCTGAGGACGGCCATGAAGAAGTCGCGCATCTGGCTCGGCGTCGGGATCGCGTTCGTCGTGCTCGTCGTCGCCGTGGCCGGCTCCGGTTGGTATCTCGCCCACCGCCTCGATCGTCAGGTGCAGACCGTCGATGTCTTCTCCGGCCTCGAGGAGCGTCCGGAGCCGGCGAGCGACGCGGCCGCGGGGGCGATGAACATCCTGCTGCTCGGCACCGACGGGCGCACCGGCGGCAAGTCGACCACCGGCAGCGGGGCGACAGGGTCGTGGACGCCCGGTGAGCAGCGGGCGGACACGATGATGCTCCTCCATCTCAGCGCGGACCGCCGCTCGGCCTCGGTCGTCTCGATCCCCCGGGACTCCTGGGTGCGGATCCCCGGCCACGGCAAGGCCAAGGTCAACGCCGCCTTCTCCCAGGGCGGGCCGCGACTCAGCGTGCAGACGGTCGAGAAGCTCACCGGCGTACGCATCGACCATGTCGCCTGGGTCGACTGGGCCGGCTTCGAGGAGATCGGCGACCTGCTGGGCGGCGTCGAGGTCTACGTCCCCGAGACCGTCCACGACTCGGCGCGCGACCACACCTGGACCAAGGGCACCCACCTGCTCAGCGGCGAGGAGGCTCTGCTCTACGTCCGCCAGCGCTACGGCCTCCCCGGCGGAGACCTGGACCGGGTCAAGCGCCAGCAGTACGTCCTCCGCTCCATCCTCCGCGGCCTGCGGCAGAGCGTCGACCCGAAGAACCCCAAGAAGGCCTACGACCTCCTCGACATCATCACCCGCCACCTCACCGTTGACTCCGGCTTCTCGGGCGGTGATCTCCGTAGCCTGGCCCTCGACCTGGCCCGAATGTCCTCTTCGGATCTGACGTTCTTCACCGCCCCTGTGGCGGGGCTGGGCAAAGAGGGCGCGCAGAGCGTCGTTCACCTCGATGCTCGCAAGGGCCGGCGTCTTTGGGCTGCGATGCGCGAGGACGAGATGGGTGTGTGGCTGGCTGCGAACCCCGAGGTCGTGACCGGCGGGACGGTCAGCTGAGGGTTTCGGGGCTGATCGGCGGCGGGGATTGGCGCAGCGGATTCAATCCGGCACGGGCTTGGGAGTGGTGGCCGGTGTGCTGCTGGGGCAAGGGGCATAGGTCGTCGGTGCCTACGCCAGTGGGCGACACCTTGTGAATCGATCACAAGGTGTCGCCTGATCTGGCGGACGACTCGTTCCCCACTCGTCCACACCGTTCCCCACTCTCACGGAGCTTCCCCATCTTCCGGAGCGTGGGGAAGTTGCGTTGGGATGGGGAGAGATCTGCACGAGTGGGGAAGTGCCGCCGGCTCGGGAGCATCAGGCCCGACGGGCGGTCAGGGTCCGAGGAGTCATGGCCGCGGTGGGCGATGGAGGAGAGCGTGAGTGCTTTAACGCTTCTGAGAATGGGCTCGACGAAATCCGAGCGTTGACGCGATGCACCCAGGTCCACATCGATGACGCATGGCGCAAGCGGAGCCTGCCCTGGCCCAGGGCAGACGACCGTCTCCGCGCATAGGCGGATGACTTGGCGCGAGGCCGTGGCGGGTAGTCGCGACTTGCCGGTTTAGGGGCGGCGGGTGAACCGGACGGTGCCGTCGGGCAACCGCTCATGAACGTAGGCAGGGTTGTGCGCCAGACGGTGATGGTGCGGACATAGCAAGACCCCGTCCTTCAGGTCCGTCTTTCCGCCCGCGGCCCAGGCTTTGAAATGGTGGGCATCGCACCACTCCGGTGGCATGTCACACCCCTCGGCCTGGCAGCACTTCTGCTGCAACCGAAGCGCTTTGCGCTGGATCGGCACGAAGACCCTGCTGGCCCGGCCCATGTCCAGCACCTCACTGTCACCACCCAACACCCACGGGATGATCGTGGCGTTGCACGCCATCCGTCGGGCCTCAGCGGCGGTGATCGTGGTCCCGTTGGTCTCATCGAACCCCAACGTGGCGGTACCGAGCTCCTTGCGGAGCTCCTCGAGCGAGATCACCACGTTGACCACGGTCGCGTCACCACCATGGCGGGGCAGCGCATTCGGATCGATGGTCTCGATCAACCGCGCGAACCCCTGCCCCATCAACCGCTCCCACGGCGGCAACGGAGCACCCTTCTCCACGAGCTGCTGCTTACGCGGCTGGGCCCAGGCCTCGACCTGCTTCTTGAACCGCATCCCGATCGATGTCGGGAGAACCCCTTCGAACCCGACGGTTCCATCGCCGTTGTCCCACACCCGTAGCGCCGTCTTCTGCTGGGCACGTTCCTCTTCAGCGAGGAGGGCTTTGGCTTCTGCTTCCTCAAACCGGGCGGGGTCGACCTCGACCAGGATCCGCTTGCCGATGATCCGAAGTTCCTTGGGCGTGAACTGGGTGGCGTACTCGACCAGCAGCTTCTCAGCCAAGACCAGATGCTCGGCGGTGGCCAACGGGTCAGCCTCGACCCTGTCCAAGGCGCGGGTGATGATCCGGGCTTTCTCTTGAGAGACGACGCCCTCAGCGAGGCCGGCAGCGACCAACTCGTACTTCGCCACTCCCGCAGCGAGCTTGATCTGCGACCGCGCGACACCTTTGTCGACGAGCAGTTCGGCGCGCATCCACGCCGAGGCGTCCTTGTCGCCGGTCTCTTCCGCGATGTCCCCTGAGGCAGCGAGCACTCGCAGCGTCAACGCGGCCTGCTGGGCTTGGAGCTTCTCCACCTTCGCGAGGTAGTCCTTCTTCTGGCTGGTGCGCCAGTAGATCGGGTCCATCGCAAGGAGCTCTTCAAGGGAGGTTTCGATGGCAGCAAGAGCCGACGAGACGAGGTCTCCAGGGCTGGTGCCCCAGTGGTCGATGCTCATGGCTGTCACCTCCCTTCAAAGGCGCGTCGTAGTGCCTCCGATTCTACCTCCTCCACACCTCCTTGGACACCTATCTGCGCAGGTCAAACCTACTTTTCGCGGTGAGCGAACGGTGGCGAACCTGTGGATGGTAAGTGGCCCGAAGGGCCACCCCTTCCACCCCACGCGCGTCACCGTTCCGAGGCATGAATGCGCTGCGCCACACCCGGGCCGCCGCCCCGATAGCCAGCCAAATCTTTTCTCGACATGGTCCGGTGTCCAGGACCGCGTAGCGGCCGGCGTAGCCGGCGGCCGTAGGCCGTCCTTGACTCCGGGGCATGTCGAGAACACTCTCGAAGAAGGGTCGGCGGCCCACACCGACCTTCGAGCGAAAGGTCTCCGGCAGGGAGGTCTCGACAAACTCGACCACCGGGAGCTAGCCGTTCCGACAGGGAGCCGTGTTGGTCTCGACACGCCTCCGCCTAGCGGCTCCGGCGGCTCGACCAGCGGGGCGGGGCCGACAAGCTCGACCACCGGGGCGGGGTGGTCTCGCCAATCTCAACTCCAGATCAACCCATAGTCACACCACAGCCTCGATGTACGACAAGCACAGCCAACCGCACGAGCGTGGTCGCCATGACGACACTCCTCGACCCCCAGGCGACCAGCCGGCCGACGCCGGTGCCGCAACGATCCTGGCGCCCGACCCCTGAACGGGCATCCCTCATCATTCTGCTCGCCCTGACTGGTCTGGCGTATCTGTGGACGCTGTCGGAGTCGGGCTTCGCCAATCAGTACTACTCCGCAGCCGCCCAGGCCGGCGGCGAGAGCTGGGAGGCATGGGTATTCGGGGCGCTTGACGCGAGCGGCTCGATCACTGTCGACAAGCCACCCGCCTCGCTGTGGGTGATGGGCCTGTCCGTACGCATCTTCGGGCTCTCCTCGTGGAGCATCCTGGCTCCGCAGGCGCTGATGGGTGTGGGCACCGTGTGGCTCGTCTTCGCGATGGTGAAGAAGGTCGCACCGTGGCAGGCGGCGATCGTGGCAGGGGCGCTCACGGCGCTGACCCCGGCGGCGGCACTGATGTTCCGGTTCAACAACCCGGACGCGCTGCTGCTCCTGCTCCTGGTGGGTGCCGGGTTCTCGACGCTGAAGGCGATCGAGACGGGCAGGGGCCGATGGATGGTGCTGGCCGGTGTGCTGCTCGGCTTCGGCTTCCTGACCAAGATGCTGCAGGCGTTCCTGATCGTTCCGGCGATCGCGGTCGTCTACCTGGTCACCGGCAAGGGTTCCTTCGGAAGGAGGCTGACTCACGGCGTCGCCTGTGTCGCGGCCATGGTCGCGAGCGCGGGCTGGTACGTCGCGATCGTCGAGTTCCTCCCCGAGTCCGCGCGCCCCTACATCGACGGCTCGACCGGTAACTCGCTCCTCGAGCTGACCCTCGGCTACAACGGCGTCGGCCGGCTCAACGGCGGCGACTTCGGCGGCCTCGGCAACGCCGGCTTCTCCAGCGCTGCCGGGATCCTGCGCCTCTTCCAGGGCGTCTCCGGCGGCATGGTCTCCTGGCTGCTCCCGGCGGCCCTGCTCGCCCTCGTCGCCGGCCTCGTCGCGCTGCGCAAGGCGCCGCGAACCGACCTGACCCGTGCTGCCCTGATGCTCAGCGGCGCCACCATGCTCGTCACGGGGCTGGTCTTCTCCTTCATGGCGGGCATCTACCACGACTACTACGTGGTCGCGCTGGCTCCGTGGATCGCGATCACCGCGGTCGTCGGCACGGTGATCCTGTGGCGTGACCGCGACAACCTCGTCTCCCGGATCACCCTGGCGGTCGCGATGGCGGGCAGCGGCGTCTGGGGATGGGTGCTTCTCGGGCAGTCGGGTGAGCAGCCGTACGACGCGCTGCGCTGGCCCGTCCTCATCATCGCTCTCGGGGTCGCCGCCGGGTTCGTCTTCGCCGACAGGCTCACCCGCCGGGCCGCGGTCACGGTCCTCGCCGCGGCGGCCGTGGCCGTCGGCGTCGGGCCTGCTGCGTACGCCATCCAGACCATTGGCACTGCACACACCGGCTCGATCGTGACCGCCGGTCCTTATCAGAGCGGTGGCATGGGCGGGCCAGGCGGCGGGCGTGTCGCTCAGATGGGCGGGCCAGGGGGTCGGAACGGCACTCCGCCGGCCGGCCAGATGCTCGGCACCCAGGTGCCCGGCCCGCAGACAGACGGCCAGACAGACGGCCAGACCCGGCAGATGCCTAGGCGGGGCAACGGCGGTATGCCCGCGGGCGGTGCCGGCGGCCCGATGGGTGGCGGCCAGGTCGACGCCGAGCTCGCCGCGGCAGTCAGCACCAACGCCGCCAAGTACACCTGGGTGGCCGCGGCGATCGGCTCGCAGACCGCGGCAGGCCTCCAGCTCGAGACCGAGGAGCCCGTCATGGCGATCGGCGGCTTCAACGGCACCTCGAACAGCATCACCCTGGAGCAGTTCCAGCAGTACGTCGCCGACGGCGAGATCCACTACTTCATCTCCGGTGGCGGCATGGGCGGCAGAGGAGGCAGCAGCGACGAGACCTCCAGCGCCTCCGAGATCCGTGCCTGGGTGGAGGAGAACTTCACCCAGACCACGATCGGCGACGCCACGGTCTACGACCTGACGGAGGGCGCCTCGTGACCGCCGAGCAGATGTCGCCCGGCCCCGGGACGGTATCGACAACCCCGACCTCCGGGCGCGTCGGCACGGCGGTCGATCTGGTGATCCCGGTCTACAACGAGGAGCAGGGTCTGGAGGGGGCCGTCCGCCGGCTCGACGACTACCTCCGGCAGCTGCCCTACTCCACCACGATCACGATCGCCGACAACGCCAGCACCGACGCCACCTGGCAGATCGCCCGCCGGCTGGAGACCGAGCTCGGCCGCGTACGCGCGGTCCATCTGGACGAGAAGGGCCGTGGTCGAGCGCTCAAGGCTGCCTGGAGATCCTCGCAGGCAGAGGTGGTCGGCTACATGGACGTCGACCTCTCCACCGACCTACGGGCCCTGCCGCCCCTGCTCGCCCCGCTCCTGTCCGGACACTCCGACCTGTCGATCGGCACCCGGCTGGCGAGAGGCAGCCGGATCGTGAGAGGCCCGAAGCGGGACTTCCTGTCCAAGGGTTACAACCTGCTGCTGCGGGGAGTCCTGTCCGCGGAGTTCACCGATGCCCAGTGCGGCTTCAAGGCGATCCGGCGCGACGTCGCGGAGAAGCTGCTCCCGCTGATCGACGACGACAGCTGGTTCTTCGACACCGAGCTGCTGGTCATCGCCTCCGAGGCCGGACTGCGCATCCACGAGGTGCCGGTGGACTGGGTCGACGACACCGACTCGCGCGTCGACATCGTCACGACGATCAAGGAGGACCTCGACGGGATCAGACGACTCCTGTTCGGGCTGGTCAGCGGGCGGATCGACCTCAGCGGCGTACGTCCTCCCGGGCCCGTCCGGAGCCCGAGCCTGGCGGCGCAGGTGATCCGGTTCGGCGCGGTCGGGGTGATGAGCACACTGGCGTACCTCGTCCTCTATGTGCTGCTCCGCACCGCCGTCGGCGCCCAGGCGGCCAACCTCGTCGCGCTCTTGGTGACCGCGATCGGCAACACCGCTGCCAACCGTCGACTGACCTTCGGGATCACCGCGCGACAGGGTGCGGTGAAGCACCACGTCGCCGGGCTGGCCGCCTTCGGGGTCGGGCTGGTACTGACCTCGGGATCGCTCGCGCTCCTCCACCTGGCCGCACCGATCCCGGCCCGCGGAATCGAGGTGGCGGTGCTGGTGGCCGCCAACGCCGCGGCCACGCTGATCCGCTTCATTGCGCTCAGATGGGTGATGAGCCCTCGAGCGGGACGTACGCGAGCAGCTTCACGTCGGCCTCCTCGGTGAGCAGGACCTCGCACCAGGTCAGGCGGTGGGGTCGGTCGCACGCCAACGCAGCGGATCCTCCCCAGCCTCCTCGACGATATGAGCAGCAAGACCGACCGTCCGCCCGACCTGGAAGAACACCTCCGCAGCGCCATCAGGCAGCCCGCAGACCACGATGAATGCTGCGAGCGCCCCGTCGATGTTCGGCCGGCGACCGGCCAGGGAGGTGATCTCCGACAGCCGCGCCAAGACCGGCGCGGAGCCGTCGACGAGGGCGAGGCGAGCGAGGATCGCGTCGGCACGCGGGTCGCCGTCGGGATGCCGCCAGTGACCGAAGCCGGGAACAGGGCTGCCCGAGGAGCCCGCCGGGCCGTCCCGCAGCACGGCGAGCGCGGACGGCCCGATGCCGCCGTGCAGCCGACCCGAGAGCGCGGCGTAACCCGCCACTAGGCAGTCGTACGCCGAGGCCCGCGCCGAGGCGGCGACCCTGGCCGCCACCACCGAGGCGGCCAGGCCGTGGTCGATGAGCGCGACCAGTGCGGTGTTGAGCGTCGCCACCTCCCGCGGGCTGCCGGGACGCCCGGCGACCGCGGCGAAGATCGCCTCGGGCACCGGTCGGTCCGGTCGCCCAGCGGAGCCGAGCGCGACCGGCGCCGCGCCGAGCAGCCCCTTGGCGACGCCTGCAGCCGCGGCGGGGTCGACCCATTCGCTCTCGGACCCTGCCCACTGCGCGAGCGCGGGCAGCCGGCGGTGAAGCGGCAGCGCGGTCAGATGCGCCGGGGCGGAGACGACGACCTCAGGAGCCGGGCCGAGAACGAGATCGACGGCCTCCGCCAACGGCTCGTCGGCCAGGTCGGCCAGCGGTACGCCGCGCAGGAACAGCTCTCCCTCACGTACCTCGCTCACGCTCGAACGGACCGAACGCATCGGGAGCACGCCGAGCGGGGAGCCGGGGTGGTGACGGGTGCCGGCCAGCGCGTCGATCTCCGCCCGGTCGAACAGGCTCTCGCCGCCACTGCGCCGCCGGGTGAGCAGGCCTCGGCTGACATAGGTGTAGAGCGTCGTGCGCTTCACCCCGAGGCGCTGAGCCGCCTCCCGGGTCGTGATCCACTCCGTCACGACGACACTCTCGCTCACGGACCGGCTCCGGCGCCATGTCGACTCGATCGACATCGCGCCGCCCCGCCCCGCGGCGTCACGGTGGGTTCTCGACAAGCTCGACCACCGGGACCTCATCAAGGAGCGACGCCATGCTGCCGCTGACCGATCTGACCGACATCGAAGAGAGCTATCGGCTCTACGCCGTCGAGATGGCCACCTCGCCGTGCTACCAGGCCTGGGCGAGCAGCGTCGCCGACGACCCGGAGGTGCTCCGGCTGCTGAGCGACCTGCCCATCCTGAAGCAGCAGGCCAACCTCGTCTTCGCCGCGGCCCGCCATCACGGGCTGGAGCCCGGCCCCTACGATGATCTGCGGGCCCTGCTCCTCGGGCCCGAGTGGCCGGCCGTACGAGCGACGATCCTCACCCGCCGGACCCAGACCAACGAGGTCGCCCGGCTGACCGCACTGACCCCGGCGCTCGGGATGCTCGGCGACGGGCCGCTGGCTCTTGTCGAGCTCGGTGCCAGCGCCGGCCTGTGCCTCTACCCGGACCGCTACGACTACATCTGGGACGGCGCGGGTGAGCTCGGCGGATCAGGAGGTCCGACGCTCCGGGTCCCGACGACCGGCCCGGTCCCAGTGCCAACGGAGCCGCCGCGCATCACCGCTCGCATCGGGGTCGACCTCAACCCGCTCGACGTCACCGACGAGGAGGACATGAACTGGCTGCTCACCTTGATCTGGCCGGGTCATGACGAGCGTCGAGACCGTCTGGCTGCGGCGATCGAGGTGACCAGGGCAGAGCCGCCCCACCTCATCACCGGCGACATGCTCGACCGGCTGGACGGCGCGATCGAGCTCGCCGCTGCTTCGGGTGGCACCCCGGTGGTCCACCACAGCGCGGCAGCCGCGTACCTGGACGAGCGAGAGCGAGCCGAGCTGGACAAGCGCATGCGTACGTTGGTGGCGGCCGGCCGCTGCCACTGGATCAGCCTGGAAGGTCGGCGAGTGATCCCGTCCGTCGCGCCGGCAGAGAGCCGGCGAGATGCGGACCGTCACTTCTGTCTGGCGGTCGACGGGCGAGCGGTCGGCTGGTTCCAGGGCCACGGCGCGGCACTCGGATGGGCGCAGGCCGACGAGTAGGCGCCCAGTTCGGAAGCCGGCAGTGAGACCGTGAGGAAGACCACAGGTCTTGGACCGATACAACCGGACAACCCTGGTGTCCACGTGCTGATCTGCCCTACCGTTACCGACCGGTAACCAGCACGGTGGGGTTCCGGACCGGAGCCGGTCATGAATCGGTCACGCGCTGATCGGCTGACCGGGACGCCACCGTGCTGGACACTGAAGACACTGCGCAGCTAGACCCAAGGAGTCGAGGATGCTCATCGGAGTGACCCGAGAGACGAAGCCCGGCGAGACCCGGGTGGCGGCAACCCCCACGACCGTCAAACAGCTGACCGGTCTGGGCTACGACGTCGTCATCGAGGGTGGAGCCGGAGAGGCGTCCAGCTTCACCGACGAGGCGTACGCCGAATCCGGCGCCCGCATCGGCACGGCCGCCGACGCGTGGGGAGCGGATCTGGTCTTCCGGATCAACGCCCCCTCGGTCGGCGAGGTCGAGCTGCTGAAGAGCGGCGCCACGCTGGTCGCCCCGTTGGCGCCGGCGCAGAGCAGCGAGCTCCTCGACGCCCTGGCCGCCCGCAAGGTCGACGCGTTCGCGATGGACGCGGTGCCGCGCATCTCGCGGGCGCAGTCCATGGACATCCTCTCCAGCCAGGCCAACATCGCCGGCTACCGAGCCGTCGTCGAGGCCGCCCACCACTTTGGCCGCTTCTTCACCGGCCAGGTGACCGCGGCCGGCAAGGTCCCGCCGGCGAAGGTGCTCGTCGCCGGTGCTGGTGTGGCCGGTCTGGCTGCCATCGGTGCCGCGAGCTCGCTGGGCGCGATCGTGCGTGCGACGGACCCGCGTCCTGAGGTCGCCGACCAGGTGAAGTCGCTCGGCGGCGAATACCTGAAGGTCGAGGTCGAGGTCGAGAAGTCGACCGACGGCTACGCCAAGGCGACCTCGGAGGCCTACGACCAGCGTGCCGCGGAGATCTACTCCGAGCAGGCCCAGGACGTCGACATCATCGTGACCACCGCACTGATCCCGGGCCGTCCGGCGCCGAAGCTGATCACGGCGGCGGACGTGGCGAGCATGAAGCCGGGCTCGGTCATCGTCGACATGGCAGCCGCGATGGGCGGCAACGTCGAGGGCACGGTCAAGGACGAGGTCGTCACCACGCCCAACGGCGTCACGATCATCGGATACACCGACCTGCCCGCGCGCCTCCCGGCCCAGTCCAGCCAGCTCTACGGCACCAACCTGGTGAACCTGATGAAGCTGGTGACGCCTGAGAAGGACGGCGTGCTCGCCCTCGATCTCGAGGACCAGGTCCAGCGCGGCCTGACCGTCGTGCACGACGGTGGCGTGCTCTGGCCGCCTCCGCCTGTGCAGGTCTCGGCGGCTCCGGCCGCCGCGGCCCCCGCCGAGGTTGCGGTGAAGGAGGAGAAGAAGCCGCTCTCCGCCTCCGCCAAGCTCGCTCTGGTCGGCACCGGTGCGCTCGCCCTCTTCCTGCTCAACGCCGTCGCCCCGGCCGAGATCACCCGGCACTTCACGGTTCTGACGCTCTCGATCGTGATCGGGTTCTACGTGATCGGCCACGTGCACCACGCGCTGCACACGCCGCTCATGTCGGTGACCAACGCGATCTCCGGCATCGTCGTCGTGGGTGCTCTGCTCCAGCTCACCGTCGCTGACAACGTCGTTCTCGTGCTCGCGGGCGTCGCCACGCTGCTGGCGAGCATCAACATCTTCGGCGGCTTCGCCGTGACCCGTCGCATGCTCTCGATGTTCCGGAAGGCCTGATCATGGATATCTTCTCGATCGCTGGTGCGGCCTACCTCGTCGCCGCCCTCCTCTTCATCCTGTCGCTCGCAGGTCTGTCCAAGCACGAGACCGCCTCGCAGGGCTGGCTCTACGGCGTCGCCGGCATGACGCTCGCGCTGGTCGCGACCGT
Source organism: Nocardioides sp. (assembly GCF_014360585.1). Taxonomy (GTDB): domain Bacteria; phylum Actinomycetota; class Actinomycetes; order Propionibacteriales; family Nocardioidaceae; genus Nocardioides. Next base: position 20,017 of record NZ_JACIXG010000015.1, on the reverse strand, counting down.
GATCCAGGTCGTCGACGGCGGCACGACCACCGCGGTGATCGTCCTGGTCGCCGCTGTCGCCGTCGGCGCGGTCATCGGCCTGTGGCGCGCCAAGGTCGTCGAGATGACGGGCATGCCCGAGCTGATCGCGCTGCTGCACTCCTTCGTGGGTCTGGCCGCCGTCCTGATCGGCTGGAACGGCCACCTCGAGGCGGCCGCCGGTCACATCCACGGTGGCGCCATCCACTCAGCCGAGGTCTTCATCGGCGTCTTCATCGGTGCGGTCACCTTCACCGGTTCGATCGTCGCCTTCCTCAAGCTCTCCGCGCGGATGAAGTCGGCGCCGTTGATGCTCCCCGGCAAGAACCTCATCAACATCGGTGCCCTGGTCGTCTTCGTGATCCTGACGGTCGTCTACGTCATCGACCCGACGCTCCCGCTGCTGATCGCGGTCACCGTCGTGGCGCTGGCGCTCGGCTGGCACCTGGTCGCCTCGATCGGCGGCGGCGACATGCCGGTCGTGGTCTCGATGCTCAACAGCTACTCCGGCTGGGCCGCGGCTGCCTCCGGCTTCCTCCTGAGCAACGACCTGCTGATCGTCACCGGCGCCCTGGTCGGGTCCTCGGGTGCGTACCTCTCCTACATCATGTGCAAGGCGATGAACCGCTCGTTCATCTCGGTCATCGCCGGTGGCTTCGGCATCGAGGCCGGCCCGGGTGGCGACGTCGACTACGGCGAGCACCGCGAGATCAACGCCGAGGACACCGCCGAGCTGCTCGCCGGCGCCTCGAGCGTCGTGATCACCCCCGGCTACGGCATGGCCGTCGCCCAGGCGCAGTACCCGGTCGCCGAGCTCACTCGCATCCTGCGGGAGAAGGGCGTGGACGTACGTTTCGGCATCCACCCTGTCGCCGGCCGTCTCCCCGGCCACATGAACGTGCTCCTGGCCGAGGCCAAGCTGCCCTACGACATCGTCCTGGAGATGGACGAGGTCAACGACGACCTGGCCGAGACCGACGTCGTCCTGGTCATCGGGGCCAACGACACCGTGAACCCAGCCGCCGCGGAGGACCCCAGCAGCCCGATCGCCGGGATGCCCGTCCTGCGGGTCTGGGAGGCGAAGAACGTGGTCGTCTTCAAGCGGTCGATGGCCGCGGGCTATGCCGGTGTGCAGAACCCGCTCTTCTTCCGGGAGAACACGCAGATGCTCTTCGGTGACGCCAAGACCAAGGTCGACGAGATCGTAGGTGCGCTCGCGCGCGTCAACGCCTGACCTGCTCGAGGGGCTGGTGACGTACAGGATCCTGTACGCCACCAGCCCCTCGCCGGCTCATTCGTAGAGCCGGACGGTGTGCTTGTCGTTGACGACCAGGCGCTCGTCGTCGACCTGCATGTAGATGTCGCGCTGGTTCTCCTTGTCGCCGACCGACTCGACGTCGGGCACGGTCAGCGACCATGAGTCCTCGGTGCTGCGCCACTCCCGGAACGAGATGGTGGCGCGGTCGAGCCGGTAGACGCCGTCGTCGAGCGCCTGGAAGGCATCCTCGTAGCGGTCCTCGCCCATCGGCTTCCCGGCCGCGTCGAAGAGCGCGCCGTTGTCGGTCCCGAAGTTGACCTGCTCGCCCTTGCCGTCGACCTTGACCATCTGCACCGCGGCATAGGGCGTGCCGGTCGAGAACGGGAGCGAGCCGACCTCGCCTGTGGTGTCGTAGATCGGGTATGGCCCGGTCGACGGCATCGTGACGCCCTGGTTCTCGTCGTACGTGCCGGGCTCGATCACCGCCAGCCGGTTGCCGGCGGTCGCGACGACGTCACCGCTCCCGGGCGCATCCCACAGCGCCTTTCCGGTCTTGGCGGAGTAGCCGAAGGTGCGGTCGGCAGCCAGGATGACCAGGTCGTCGTTGGCCTGGTGCTCGATCTCGTAGGACTGCTTGATTCCCTTCCAACCGGGCTGGAGATCGATCTTCCAGACGAGCTCGCCATCAGTGCGTGCGTAGCGAGCGAGGGTGTCACCGTCGAGGGCGTAGACCGCGTCGTCGAAGAGCGTGAACTCCTCGCCCTCGATCTTCCACTCACCCGGATCGGTGGGCTCGCGGACCTTCGCGAGCGTCTCGGCCTTGGCGTCCCAGAGCAGGAAGCGACCGTCGCCCTCGACGCCGTACAGGTAGTGGTCCTCGCTGGTGTCCTTCCACAGGACGTTGCCGTCGTAGTCCCAGACGATGTTGCCGCTGTCGCTGCTGCTGCCCTTCGCCGTGGTCGCGACCGGGCCGTACCAGCTCGCCTCGATCGTCTTGGTCTCCTCATTGACCCAGGCGCCGCCGTAGTCGTGCTTCTCCGGGCGCCACTTCTCCTTGCCCTGGTCGTCGAGCACGACCAGACCTGCCTTGTCCTCGAGGAGGACGATCGTGAAGTCGGGACCGGGCACTGCCCAGCGGACCGTGTCCGTGGCCTTCCAGGCCCAGCTCTGTTCGGGCTCCGAGGTCAGGGCGTCGAGATCGCTGTTGGTCCCCGCCGTCTCGACCATGTCGTCCCCGGAGCCGCCCTTCTCATCGGGACCGAAGATCAGGAAGGCCCCGACCCCGGCGACGACGAGCATGACGAGCGCGGTGAGTCCGCCGCCGACGAGGAGCCAGAGGCCGGTCTCGGACCGCTTCTTCTGCGGCGCGGTGGCGTAGGCGGCACCTGGCGGCGGCGGTGGGATCCACACGTTGCCGGTCGGAGGCGGCGGCGGGGCCCACGCCCCAGGCGGTGGCGTCGTCGGTGGCGGAGGTGGCGGCTGGTCGTCCCGAGGCGGCTGGTTCATGGGGGACATCATGCTCTGGGAACGTCTCCCTGACCAGCGGAAACGTGATGCACGTCTCGCTCGGGTGGATTCTGCGCGGCTCGGGCACGACACCCAGAATGAGCGTCGTGTCCGAGCCGTACGCAGACTCCCTCGAGTCGATCCGCATCCCCCACACCTTGGTGGAGGACGCGCTCGGCTACGTGACCAGCATCGTGGTGACCTCGCTGGGTCTCTACCTGATCCAGACGGTCGGCGCCGTGACCGGCGGGACGGCGGGCCTGAGCCTGCTGGTCAGCTACTGGACAGGGTTGCCGTTCGAGGTGCTGTTCGTGCTGGTGAACCTGCCGTTCTTCGGGCTCGCGCTCTCCAAGAAGGGCGTCTGGTTCACCGTCCGGTCGCTGGGCTGCGTCATCGCGGTCTCGGCGATGACCCGGGTCCACGCCGACCTGCTCCCGCTCTATGGCCTCGACACCATCTACGGCGTGGTGGCCGGCAACCTGCTCGTCGGCATCGGGCTCCTGGTGATCTTCCGCCACGGTGCCTCGCTGGGTGGGTTCAACGTGCTCGCCCTGGTCCTGCAGGAGCGGCTCGACCTGCGGGCCGGGTACGTCCAGATGGGCCTCGACCTCAGCGTCATCCTGCTCGCGCTCGCCGTCGTCTCGCCCGCGACCGTCCTGCTCTCCGCCCTCGGCGCGGTGATCCTCAACATCATCCTGGCCTTCAACCACCGCCCGGGCCGCTACCTCGCCTGACGTAGCCGATGGGTAGCCGTCGAGCGACGTTTTCCGGCAGACGCCACGGTTTGGGCACAGAACGCCAATAACGTGAAACGCCTGAGCGGCGGCTGTCTAGATTTCGCTGGTGCAACTGTGTAGAGAGCGGCCCGGACCGCGTCAGCGCCTGGTGGCGACGTTGATCTTCATCGGTCTGCTGGCCTCCGGCTTGGCTGTGGCGACGGCGTCGCCGGTCGCAGCCGCTCCCGGCGACGGGCTGGCTCAATCGTCGAAGGCTCGCTACGTCGTGGACGTCAAGGCTCGCGAGGTGCGGGCGTCCATCGACCTGACGATCACGAACCAACAGCCGGACCAAGGCAACTCCCGCTACTACTTCAACGCGTACTCGATCTATATCCCGGCGAAGGCCACGAAGGTCAGAGCCTCCAGCAACGGTGTCACGTTGCCGGTGAGCGTGGAACCGGTCCCGGACGACCTCGGGTCGTTCGCGAAGGTGCGCTTCTCGGGCCTGTACTACGGCCAGACGCGCACCATCCGTTGGGGCTACACCATGCCCGCCGCGCCGATCCGGTCGAAGAAGAGCAACGTCCGGGTCGGTGACGGCTACGCCGTCTTCGGGACGGTGGGCGTCGGTGACGACTCGACGGTCGAGGTCGTCGGGCCTCCGGCGATGGAGCTGGAGGCCAGCGACGGAGCGTTCATCAGGAAGGAGACCGGCAAGTCGGTCACCTGGACGGCCTCGAACATCGAGTTCGCCGGCATCTCGCTCCGCGACCCCGAGAAGCACATCGAGCGGACGGTCTCGATCGGTGGCGCCGAGGTCGTCATCCAGGCGTTCCCCGGCGACGAGGAGTGGCTGGACTTCGCGGAGCGGAACATCGCCGAGGCCGTGCCCGTGCTAGAGCGGATCGTCGGCGAGAAGTGGCCCGGGGAGCTGGATGTGATCCGCGAGGACACGAGCTCCGAAGCAACCGGGTACGCCTGGTTCGACTCGGGGGAACGGGAGATCGTCGTCTCGGAGCGGCTCGACGCCCCGACGCTCTACCACGAGCTCACCCATGCGTGGATCGATCACGACACCACCGACGAGCGCTGGATCAATGAGGGGCTGACGGAGGTCATCGCCGTGCGGGTCGCACGAGAGACCGGGGTGAAGCACGAACCTCGCAAGGCTCCGAGGCGGAAGGGCTCAGCGGCGTTCCCGCTGACTGAATGGGGCTTCTTCGGGCAGGCGACCCGGCGCCAGGACGACTATGGGTACGCAGCCGCCTACACCGCGGTGACCGCCATGCTCGAGGACCTCGACGAGAAGCAGTTCACGGCGTTCGTCCGCGACCTCTACCTGGGGCGGACCGCCTATGACGGCCCGGAGGAGGCGGGCTACCAGGGCGGTGGGGCCGTCTGGGGGACCTTCCTCGACCTGGCGGTGAAGCACGGTGCCGACCCGAACATCGACCGGGAGCTCAAGACCTGGGCGCTCAACCGAGGTCAGACGAAGCAGCTCGCGGCGGCGAAGAAGGCCAAGGCGGCGTACGACGTCATCGACGAGGCCGACGGTGAGTGGCTGCCGCCGAAAGGCTTGCGCGAAGCGATGGCGTACTGGAAGTTCGAGGACGCGGCGACGATCCGCGACCTCGCCGGGAAGGCGGCCGAGGAAGCCGGCAAGTTCCAGAGCACCGCGGAGAAGGCCGGTCTGCCTGCATCGACGGCGATGCGGGCAGCGTACGAGTCGGCGAACGTCGCCAGCGAGTACGGAGACGTGGCCACCGCGCTGGCGAAGGCGGCTGAGGTGACCACCTCGGTCGGAGAGGCCTCGGCAGCCGTCGCGGGCTTCCACGGACCGGTGACCGAGGTGGGTGAGCTGCTGCTTCGTCTCGACACGAGGGCGGCAGATGCCAGGAGTGATCTCGATGCCGGAAGGGTGGAACAGGCGGCCGCAACGACAGCTGCCCACACCGCTCGCTCGAAGTGGGTGCTCGTCGCGGGGATCGCGGCGTGGCTGGCGCTGATCAGCGGGGCGTACGGTCTTTTCAGGCTTGTCCGCCGGATCGGAGTCCGCGTCCGGTCGAGGCGGCGGGTGCGCAAGGAACGCCGCGAGCCGCATCGTGACTCGGAGACTGTCGAGAAGGCCGAGGTCGAGATCCCGGCCTGACTGGGGGCCGCAAGATCCCAAAAAGGTCGTACCCGAAGGGGCATGGGACTAAGGTGCCGGGGTGAAGGGCGGTCGAGGAACAGGTCTGCTCCGGCGGCTGGCGGTAGGTCTGGTCGTGCTGGGCGCGCTGGGTGCTGGGCTGGTGACGACCGCGCCTGCGGCGGTGGCGGCGCCTGATGACGGTGTCGGTGAGTCCTCGCGCACCCGCTACGTGCTCGACGAGAAGGCCAAGACCGTCAAGGTGAAGGCCGAGATCACGGTCACCAACCGGCAGCCGAGCACAGCGACGACCTATTACTTCCTGACCGGTCATTCCATCCCGATCCCGGCTGGCGCCAAGAAGGTCAAGGCGACCAGCAACGGCTCCAGGCTCGCGGTGAGCACCGAGAAGATCAAGGGCACCGGGCTGGAGGTGGTCTCGGCGTCGTTCCCGAACCTCTACTACGGCAAGTCGCGCACCATCACCTGGACCTACGAGCTGCGGGGCGCTCCGATCCGCGCCAAGGGGAACCACATCCGGATCGGTGAGGGATACGCGGTCTTCCCCGTGCTCGGCGTCGGCGACGACGACTCGGTCACCGTCGAGGTCGTACTGCCCAAGTCGATGGAGTTCTCCAGCTCGGCTCCGGGTTTCAAGAAGAAGACCAAGGGTGGCACGACGACGTGGAAGGCGACGGGGGGCTTCATCGAGGGCGGCGTCTCTGCGCGCGATCCGAAGGCCTTCGACGAGGCGAAGGTCGCGGTCGGCGACACCGACGTCTCGCTGCAGAGCTTCCCGGGCGACGAGGAGTGGCTCGAGTTCGCCGACGAGAAGGTGACATCGGGACTGCCTGTGCTCGAGAAGCTGATCGGGTCCAAGTGGCCGGGTGGCCTGGACACGATCCGTGAGGACGTCTCCTCCGAGGCGCTCGGGTATGCCTGGTTCGACGAGAACGCCAAGGAGATCGTCGTCTCCGAGGACCTCGACGCGGTCGTCCTCTACCACGAGATGACCCACGCCTGGATCAACCCGAACACCGTCCGAGGCCGCTGGCTGAGTGAGGGACTGACCGAGGTGCTCGCCCAGCGGGCGGCGCAGCAGGTCGGCGCCAAGGGACAGAAGTACCCGAAGGTGAAGCGCCGGAGCAAGGCCTCCTTCGCCCTCCTGACCTGGGACGACGCCAGTCGCGACGTCACTGCCGAGGTCGACTCCTACGGTTATCCGGCGGCCTACAAGGCCGTCTCCGACATCGTCGCGGACCTGTCCGACGAGGAGTTCACGGCGGTGGTGAACGACGCCTACGAGGGTCGCAACGCCTACGACCGGCCGGGCGACAACCTCATCCAGGGCTCGACCAACTGGCGGACGTTCCTCGACCTCGTGCAAGAGCACGACACCGACGCCTCGGCCGAGAAGGCGCTGCGCACCTGGGTCCTTCCGCGCGCGGAGGCGAAAGAGCTCCAGCAACGGGCCGAGGCCCGCAAGACGTACGCCGCCCTCGACCGCGCCAACGGCGACTGGGTGCCTCCCGAGGGGCTGCGCAACTCCATGGCCTCATGGGCGTTCGACGATGCGGCGACCGTGAGCGGGTTGCTCGACGGTGCCAACGCCGGCGCCGCGAAGATCCAAGAGGCAGCCGAGGCGGCGGATCTGCCGGTGTCGTCGGCCGCGAAGGAGGCCTACGAGAGCGCCAACCTCGCCGCCGAGTACGAGTCACTGGCCACCACCCTGCCCAAGGCCGCGAAGGTGACCACCGAGGTCGGTGCGGCCACGGCAGCCGTCGCGGGCATCCAGAACCCGGCCACCGAGCTCGGCGAGCTGGTGCTGCTCCTCGACGCCGGGGCGGCCAGCGCCCGGGCCGATCTGGACGACGGCCAGCTGGACGACGCATCGGCCACTGCCGCCGGGGTGAGCGCCCGGGCCGACTGGGCACTGCTGGTCGGACTGGTCGCGCTGCTGGTGCTCGCCGGTGCGGCGTACGCAGTCTTCCGGGTGCTTCGCAGCCCGTGGGCCCGCCGCCGGCGGGAGGGTCGCCGGCAGCGGCGGGTGAACCGCAAGGCGTTCCTCGCGCAGGTCAAGGAGACGAAGAGGGCGGGCGCTCCGTGGGATCGACCGGAGCCGCCCCGCCCACCCGACGGCCCGCCGCCCTCAGTCGGTGGCGAACTCTTCGGCGTACAGCGCCGCCCCGACGGCCCCCGCGGTGTTGAGGAGTTTCGCCGGGATGATCTCGGTGTCGAGGTCGAGCAGCGGGAGGAATTCCGCCGCTTCCTTCGAGACCCCTCCGCCGACCAGGAATAGGTCGGGCGAGAAGAGCATCTCCAGGTGCTGGTAGTAGTTCTGCAGTCGCTTGGCCCAGTGCTTCCAGGAGAGGTCCTCGCGCTTGCGGGCGATGTTGGAGGCGCGGGTCTCGGCGTCGTGGCCGTCGAGCTCGAGGTGGCCGAGCTCGGAGTTGGGCACGAGCACACCGTTGTAGAGGAGCGCTGAGCCGATGCCGGTGCCGAGCGTGGTCATGATGACCAGGCCGCGACGGCCCTTCGCCGCGCCGTAGCGGACCTCGGCCAGGCCGGCGGCGTCGGCGTCGTTGACCACGTGGACGTCCCGGCCGGTGGCCGCGGTGAAGATCGCGTCCGCGTCGGTGCCGATCCAAGAGTTGTCGATGTTGGCCGCGGAGTGGACCACCCCGTGGCGTACGACGCCCGGGACGGTCACGCCGACCTTCCCGTCGCACTCCGGGAAGTGTGAGAGCAGCTCGACGAAGATCTCGGCGATCGCTTCGGGGGTGGAATGTTCGGGGGTCGGTATGCGTACGCGCTCGGCGGCGAACTCGCCGATCGAGAGGTCGATCGGGGCACCCTTGATGCCGGTGCCGCCGAAGTCGATGCCGAAGGGCAGGCTCGTCGTCATGGACCCATCCTATTTATGAGGCAACTGGTGGCGCGGCCGCGTTGGGGTAACACGCTGTTCGTAGGTCTATCCGGTCGTTATAACGGGCGAGTAGTCCTACGAACGACGTGTTACCCCCTCCTGTGACGCGACGGTCAGCTCTTGACGAGCTCCTGTTCACGCGGGTCGTCGGCGTAGTGGTCGGCGAGGTAGTGCCGCTCCAGGCCCTCGCCCTCGACGTCGACGTTCGGGAGGATCCGGTCGAGCCACTTCGGCAGCCACCAGGCCTTCTCCTTCATCAGGTACATCAGCGTCGGGATCAGCAGCATCCGCACGATGAAGGCATCGAAGATGACCGCCGCGGCGAGCGCGAAGCCCATCGACTTGATGATCGGGTCGTCCATCATGATGAAGCCCGCGAAGACCGCGGTCATGATCAGCGCGGCGGCGGTGACCACCCGGGCCGAGTTGCGGAATCCGTCGACCACGGCCTCCTTGTAGGAGGCGCCGTGGACGTGGGCCTCGCGGATCCGGGTCACCAGGAAGACCTGGTAGTCCATCGCCAGACCGAAGACCAGACCGATCAGGAAGATCGGCATGAAGCTGACGATCGGCTGGCCGGCGAAGATCCCGAACGCACCCTCCTGGAACACCGCCACGGTGACGCCGAGGGTGGCCAGGACGGAGAGGAGGAAGCCGAGCGTCGCGGTCAGCGGCACCAGGATCGAACGGAAGACGAGCATCAGCAGGATGAACGCCAGCCCGATCACGATCGCGAGGTAGGGCAGCAGCGCGTCGTTGAGCTTCTCGGAGATGTCGGACATGATCGCCGACGTTCCGGTGACGGCGAGGTCGGTGCCGGTCTCCTCCTCGAGCGCGCCCTCGCCCTCACGCAGCTCCGCGAGCAGCTCGTCGGTCGCCACGTCCTCCGGCGCCGTCTCGGGCTCGATCAGGATCACCGCACCGTTGTCGTTGCCCGAGGGCGGCACCACCTTGGCGACCCCGTCCATGGAGCCGGCCCACTCGGCGACCTTCGCGTACGCGGCCTGCTTCTCGGCCGGGTCGCCCGACATCTCGCGGGCGTCGACGACCAGCATCATCGGGTCGAGTCGTCCCGGGCCGAAGCCCTCGACGACCAGCTCGACCGCCTGGCGGCGCGAGCTGTCCTCCGGCGCGGTGCTGTCGCTCGGCATACCCAGGTGCAGGTCCTTGAAGGGGATCGCCAGCGCGCCCAGACCGATGATCACGATGAGCACCCAGGCGATGGGGGCCTTGCCGATGAACCGAGCCCAGCGGACACCGTTGTTGAGCACGCGGCCGTTGGCCTCGCGCTTGGGCCGGTAGTGGCGTACGGACAGGCCGAAGGCCTTCGACTTGAACAGGCCGAGCAGGGCGGGGACCAGGGTCAGCGCCACCAGGACGGCGACCACGACGGTCGCCGCGGCGCCGATGCCCATGGCGGTCAGGAACGGGATGCCGACCACGCTGAGCGCGGTGAGCGCGATGACGACGGTCAGGCCGGCGAAGACGACGGCCGAGCCCGCGGTGCCGACGGCGATGCCGATGGCCTCCATCCGGTCGTCGGTGTGGTCGAGCTCGCTGCGGTAGCGAGCGAGGATGAACAGCGCGTAGTCGATCCCGACGGCGAGGCCGATCATCGTGGCCAGCATCGGGGTGGTCGAGGAGACCTCGGTGAACGCAGTCAGCGCGGTGATGCTGAGGGTGCCGATGGCGACGCCGACACCGGCGGTGAGGATCGGGAGCCCGGCCGCCACGAAGGAGCCGAAGGTCAGCAGCAGGATGAGCAGGGCGAGCGCGATACCGACCAGCTCGGCGCTGGCGCTGCCCATCTCCATCACCTGCATGCCCTGGCCGCGCACCTCGACCTGGAGTCCGGAGTCGTCGGCCGCCTGCTCGACGACGTCGGTGACCTCCTGCTGCATCTCGGGCGTCACATCGGCGACCTCGACGTCCTCGAACTCGGTCGAGATCAGGCCGATCCGGCCGTCCTCGGACAGGGTCGGCTGAGCCTCGAGCTGGCCGAGCAGCATCTGCAGGGCCTGCTCGGTCGGGACCTGCTGCCCACTCTCGGCGGACATCGCCTCGGCGTACGCAGGAGCGGCCGTCTCGGCCTGCTCCGAGGTCCAGATGTAGGAGATCTGGTCGGGAACGTCCTCGAGCGCGGCGAGGTCCGCGACGATCTCGGCCACGGCCTTCTGGTTCTCCGGGGTCGTGAGCGTCTCACCCTCAGGAGCTGCGACGACGACCTCGATGGAGGCGGCGTCGAGCACCGAGCCACCCTCGGTGCCCATGATCTCGGGCAGCTCCTCGGCCGCCTCGACCGACTCGAGGCCGGGCATGCTGAACGTGGTGGACATCGGCTTGGACATCGTGGTCGCCACCGCGCCGACGCCGATGATGACGATCAACCAGACGGCGACGAAGATCGGCCACCGCCGGTAGGCGGTCTTTCCGAGCCGATAGAGCAGCTTGGCCATGACAGGGTTCCCCTTGGTCAGTTGTCAGAACAGATCGACGAGGTCGTCGAAGATCCGGGTGAAGTGGTCGGCGACGGTGCCGGCCGCCGGGTTGGCTAGGTAGGCGTCGAGCGAGGCGTTGAAGACCACGATCACGAGATGCAGGACCACGCCCGCGAGCTCGGGGGTCATCTGGTCACCGTCGCGCTCGGAGATCAGCTCCGCGAGCCGAACGACGATCTGCTCGAAGCGCGTGCGGGCCGCATCCAGCACGTGCTTGTCCGTGGTGAGGATGTGGCGGACGAGGACGAGCTCGTCGTGATCGATGGGCTCGGCATCGAGCACCGTGCGCACCAGCGCGCCGAGGTCGCGGCCGACATGTCCGGTCGGACCGCCGCTGAGGAAGGTCTCGAGCAGCTCCGGGTCGGGCTCCTGCTCAGGGCCGAGGACGGCGTCCATCTTGCTCGGGACGTGATTGAACAACGTACGCCGCGAGACACCGACGCGGTCGGCGAGATGATCCATCGTCCAGCCGTCGAAGCCGAACTCGTCGGTCATCTCGAGCGCCGCCCGGTGGATCGCCGCCGCGGCGTCGTTGGCCGGCCGCATCAGAACGTTGCACTTTCTCTCACAGAGTGCATTTTTGCACTCTGGGGGTATTGAGTGCAAAAAATGTGGCCAGGTTCACTGGTCGCCCATCCCCAACGGAGCGAGGTCCTAGACTGTGCCCCCATGGGGCCCGGCGTACCTGAAACCACTCGACAGCGGATCCTCGATGCCGCTGTCGAGATGACCACCGAAGCAGGGTGGGCGAGCGTGACGATGTCGCGCATCGCGGAGCGATGCGGGGTCAGCCGACAGACGGTCTACAACGACATCGGCGCCAAGCCGGCGCTCGCGAAGTCGCTGATCCTGCGTGAGCTGGAGCAGTTCCTCGCGGGCGTGAGCTCGGCCTTCGACGAGGAGGACGACTTCCTCCGGGCGATCCGCCAGGCGACGTACGCCGTCCTCGACCGTGCCCAGGACAACAAGCTGCTGCACGCGGTGGTCTCGGCGACCCACGGCGCCGACACCGAGCTGCTGCCCTATCTGACCAGCCACAGCGAGGGGCTGCTCGGCTATGCGACCGAGATCATCCACGAGCACATCAGGAAGTTCGACCACGGGCTGAGCGACGATCAGGCGGATGCCGCCATCGAGATGACGGTGCGCGTGGTGCTCAGCCATGTCATGCAGCCCACCAAGTCACCCGGCGAGACCGCCGACGACATCGCCTGGCTGATGTCGCGGGTGCTGCGTGCGTGAGCCGGACGTCTGAGTTTCCGACGAGTTGGGGTTACCGGCGAGTTGGGCGGTCACCAGCCCTCGCCTAATCTTCCTGCGGGGAGGTGGACGGATGCGATTGGTCTCGTTGAGAGCGGCCGCCGCGATCGGGGCGGTCCTCGTGGTGACCCTGGCCGCCTGTGCGGGCGAGCCGTCGAAGCCGGGTTCTCCCAGCAGCAGCCCGAGCGTGGAGGCCAGTGAGTCCGCCACGGCCGACAGTCCCGTCGCCGACCCGTCGCACGCCGTCGACATGCCCGGCAAGCGCGAGGGGACGCTCCACTCCACCGACCTGCTGATCCTCTCCGAGGAGACCCTCTCGGCCGGCGACGTCAAGAAGGTCCGCGGCCTCGACGGAGTCTCCGGAGTCGAGCAGATCTCGTTGGCCCAGGTCAGCGTGCAGGGGCGACTGGTCAAGGTGGTCGCGGTCGACCCGTCGACCTACCGCAACTTCGCCCCCTTCCAGAGCGCCGACTCCGACGAGGTCTGGCAGCGCGTCGCCGGGGGCGAGGTCGCGATCGACCCCGAGCGCCAGGACGAGCTCCCGGCCGACAAGGACGGCTTCGTGACCCTCGGGTCCAGCAAGGACGCGACCTCGGTCCACGTCGGTGCCTACGCACCGCAGCCGCCGGGCCTCGCGGCAGCCGTCGTCAACCACAAGTGGGGCGAGGAGATGGGCATGGAGAAGGGCAATGCGCTCATCGTCTCCACCGCCGCCATCGCCCCCAACCGGGTCGTCAAGCCGATCCAGGAGATCGTCGGCGAGGACGCCTCCGTCCAGCGCCTCGACGTCGTCGCGCGCGCCGGCCTGGACCCGAACGCACCTCAGCAGGCCCACGTCGTCGGCACCGTCGCGGAGGCCGTCGGCAACTTCACCTACCGGGCCAACGGCGATGGCACCATCACGCCCGCCGCGAGCTGGGTGAGCTCCCACATCGTGACCGCACAGGTCCCGATCCTCGGCTCGGTGACCTGCAACAAGGTGATGGTCCCGCAGCTGCGCGCGGCGCTGCAGGAGGTCGTCGACCGGGGCCTGGCCAAGACGATCGACCCGAAGCAGTACGCCGGCTGCTACTACCCCCGCTTCATCGCCAACAGCACCCAGCTCTCCAACCACGCCTTCGGCACCGCCGTCGACCTCAACACCGCCGGCAACCAGCGCGGAACCGTCGGCGAGATGGACCGCACCGTGGTGGCGATCTTCGAGCGCTGGGGCTTCACCTGGGGCGGCAACTGGAAGTGGACCGACCCCATGCACTTCGAGATGAACCGGATCGTCAAACCCGGCTAACCCCGGGTTAGTGCCCAGCCGCTTGGGTGGTCGGCTCTACGCTGGGGCACGTGACGATCCTCGATGACGCCCGCCCGGGCATGGACGACAGCATCCGACCCCAGGACGACCTGTTCGGGTTCGTGAACGGCACCTGGCTCCGGGAGGTCGAGATCCCTTCCGACCGGTCCAGCTGGGGGCCCTTCGTGATGCTGGCCGACCAGGCCGAGAAGCACGTGCGCGAGATCATCGAGGAGCTCGCGGCATCGGGCGGCGAGCCCGGCAGCGACGCCCAGAAGATCGGTGACCTCTTCGCGAGCTTCATGGACGAGGCGGCGGTCGCCGAGCGCGGCGTACGACCTCTTGATGGCCTGAGAGCTGCCGTCGACGGCCTCCGCGACGCCGACGACCTGGCGGCGTTCCTGGGCGAGGTCGAGCGGATCGGCGGGCACGGGCTGTTCGGGTCCTACGTCGACAACGACGACAAGCAGTCCGACCGCTACATCTTCAACCTGCTCCAGGGCGGCCTCGGCCTGCCCGACAAGGACTACTACTTCGACGAGAAGTTCGCCGAGGTGCTGGGGAAGTACGCCGACTACCTGACCCGCCTCTACGAGCTCGCCGAGCACCCCGACCCGCGCGCGGCCGCCGAGACGATCATCCGGATCGACACCCGTCTGGCCGAGGGCCACTGGGCGCGCGAAGAGACCCGGGACAAGCAGAAGACCTACAACCTGCTGACCTTCGCCGAGCTGCGTGAGCTGGCCCCCAACTTCAACTGGGACGCGTACATCCGCAACCTCTCCGGCTCGAAGCTGGACACCGACGCCGCGCTCGGCGAGGTCGTCGTCCGGCAGCCGTCCTACTTCGCCCACCTCTCCGCAGTGCTCGGCGAAGTCGACATCGACGACTGGAAGCTGTGGCTCTACTTCCACGTGCTCCGCTGGGCAGCGCCCTACCTGACCGACGACTTCGTCGAGACCAACTTCGACTTCTACGGCCGCACCCTCAACGGCACCCCTGAGCTGCGCGAACGCTGGAAGCGCGGGGTCGCGATCGTCGAGGGTGCGCTCGGGGAGGCGGTCGGCAAGGAGTACGCCGCGCGCCACTTCCCGCCCGAGGCGAAGGCGGAGATGGACGAGCTGGTGGCGAACCTGCTGGCCGCCTACCGCAAGTCGATCTCCGAGCTCGACTGGATGGGCGAGGAGACCAAGCAGAAGGCTTACGAGAAGCTCGACAAGTTCACGCCGAAGATCGGCTACCCCTCGAAGTGGCGCGACTACTCGGGGCTGACCATCTCCAAGGACGACCTGATCGGCAACGTCTCGGCTGCCTCGGTCTTCGAGACCGACCGGCAGCTCGGCAAGCTCGGCCAGCCGGTGGACCGCGACGAGTGGTTCATGCTCCCGCAGACGGTCAACGCCTACTACAACCCCGGCACCAACGAGATCTGCTTCCCGGCAGGCATCCTGCAGCGTCCGTTCTTCGCGCTGGACGCCCATCCGGCGGAGAACTACGGCGGCATCGGCGCGGTGATCGGCCACGAGATCGGCCACGGGTTCGACGACCAGGGTGCGCAGTTCGACGGCGACGGCAACATGCAGGACTGGTGGTCGCCGGAGGACAAGGCGGCCTTCGAGGTGAAGACCAAGGCGCTCATCGCGCAGTACTCGGCGCTTTCGCCGCGGGACCTGCCCGGCGAGTTCGTCAACGGTGCGCTGACCGTCGGTGAGAACATCGGCGACCTGGGTGGCCTGACGATCGCGCACACCGCCTACCTGCTCGCGACCGAGGGTGCCGCCAGCGCTGGCGACCGGCAGCGGCTCTTCCTCAACTGGGCCTATGTGTGGCGTACGGTGCGACGCAAGGAGCAGGCTCGGCAGTACCTCACGATCGACCCGCACAGCCCGCCGGAGCACCGTGCCAACATCGCACGGAACCTGGACGAGTTCCACGAGGTCTTCGGCACCGTTCCGGGCGACGGCCTCTGGCTCGATCCCGAGGAGCGCGTGCGGATCTGGTGACATGCCCCCGGGCGTGTTTGGTTAATTCTTGATAACAAGGTAAAAGAGTTACGCGGGGCGGCCGGTTCATGGACCTGCATTGCAGGAACTTGTTCGGCCGCGGGCCCGATTTGGATGGAAGGATCCCGTCCAATCCTGGTCCTGATCTCGAGGAGAACCCCCATGCGTAGACTCGTTCGAGCGGCCGGTGCCACCACCGCCGTCGCTGTTGCAGGAACTGCCCTCATCGCCTCCTTCGGAAGCCCGGCCGGTGCCACTCCGGCCGCCTCCACCATCACGCCGACGACCCTGGCGGCCCAGAAGGTGATCGACGACGAGTCGGTCGCGGACCGGGCCGTCAAGGCGCTGGCGAGCAAGCCGTCGACATGGAAGGTCGGCGCCGGCCAGGAGCTCGAGCCCGTGGTGACCCTGAAGGACACCGACGGGTCCACCCACGTGCGGATGAACCGGACGTACGAGGGGCTCGAGGTCGTCGGCGGCGACCTGGTCGCCCACCAGACCAAGTCCGGCGCCGTCACCTCCGTCTCCCAGGGGCTGACCGAGGTGCTCGACCTTTCGGTGAAGCCCGCCGTCACCGGTGCCGCGGCGACCAAGGCCGCCCTGACCCTGGACAAGATCACCAAGACGATCACCGGTCTCAAGGCCGACAAGAAGCACGCGCCCGAGCTCGTCGTCGACGCGGTCGAGGGCTCGCCGACCCTGGCGTGGCGGGTGACCACCACCGGGAAGCACGACGACGGCACGCCTTCGCGCCTCGCGACCTACGTCGACGCGGCCAGCGGCAAGGTGCTGCGCCGGGTCGAGGGCATCCACACGATCGACGGCGAGGGCAACACCCTCTACTCAGGGACCGTCCCGCTGCAGGTGAAGCAGAACGGCTCGACGTACGAGCTGCGCGACGAGACCCGCGGCGGCACCTACACGACCGACATGAAGAACGCCGAGGACACCATCTTCTGCACCATCTTCGGGTTCGGGTGCTCGGCGGGGACGGTGGTCACCAGCCCGACCACGACCTTCGGCAACGGCTCCAACGCCGACCGGGCGACCGCCGCGGCCGACGCTCAGTACGGCACGAACGTCACCTGGGACTACTTCAAGAACGTCCACGCCCGTGACGGCATCTTCGGCGACGGATCGGGCTCCTTCAACCGGGTCCACTACGGCAAGAACTACGTCAACGCCTTCTGGGACGGCGAGAAGATGACGTACGGCGACGGTGACGGCGTCGGCTACGGGCCGCTGGTGTCGCTGGACGTCGCCGGCCACGAGATGACGCACGGCGTCACCGAGAACACCTCGGGCCTGGAGTACTCCGGTGAGTCAGGCGGCCTCAACGAGGCGACCTCGGACATCTTCGGGACGATGGTCGAGTTCTACGCCGACAACGCCGAGGACCCGGGCGACTACCTGATCGGTGAGTCGTTCATCCTCGACGGCGGCGACCCGCTGCGCCGGATGGACAACCCGTCCTCCGACGGCAAGTCGGTCAACTGCTGGTCGTCCTCGACCGGTGGCCTCGACGTCCACTACTCCAGCGGTGTCGGCAACCACTTCTTCTACCTGCTCGCCGAGGGCTCGGGGTCGAAGACGTTCGGCGGGGTCGCTCACTCGAGCACGACGTGTGACGGCTCGACGATCACCGGCATCGGGCGCGACAAGGCGGAGCAGATCTGGTTCCGCGCCAACTCGACCTACTTCACCTCGACCACCGACTACGCCGGCGCGCGCGACGCGACGGTGCAGGCGGCGTCCGACCTCTACGGGGCCTCCAGCGCCGAGGTCGCAGCGGTCGAGGCGGCGTGGAACGCGGTTTCGGTGAGCTGATCGCGGTCAGACAGGCTGCGATGGTCCGGATCGATGGCGCCGTCTCGTCAGTAGACGGCGCTTTCGTCCGCATCGGGTAACTAAAGTACGAATTCGGGCGTGTGGTTAGGCCGGTGTGGCTATAGGACGCATACTGGAGATGCCGAGCCGGTTCTGCGGGTCCCCGTGGGGGAGGACCAACAGCGCCGGCTCGGCGTTGCTTTTCCTCCAACCGGTCCCGGCTTTCTACCGTCGACGAGAGCGGCCGGGGCAAGACCACCCTGCTCCACGTCCTCGTTCCCGTCGCTGCGCGACGTACGCCTGCCGGCCTGCAGATGCTGGACGATCTCGCCGACTGGCCGCGGCTGCCGTTGGGCGACTCCGTCGGTGGTCCCTGATAGACCTGTGGTCATGACTGATCCGGCTGGCGACGTACGTTCTCGTGCTGAGGCGCATCTGCAGGCCCTGGTGGGGCGCGACGACGCCTCGCTGCGTGAGGACCAGTGGTCGGCGATCTCGGCGCTCGCCGTCGAGCGTCGCCGGGCACTGGTCGTGCAGAAGACCGGCTGGGGGAAGTCGGCGGTCTATTTCGTGGCGACGCTGCTGCTGCGTGAGGCCGGCCTCGGTCCGACCGTGATCGTCTCGCCGCTGCTCGCGCTGATGCGCAACCAGATCGCGGCCGCGCAGCGCGCCGGGATCCGGGCGGTGACGATCAACTCGACCAACCCCGAGGACTGGGTCGCGATCGAGGCGGCCATCCACGCGGGCGAGGTGGATGTCCTGCTGGTCTCCCCCGAACGGCTCAACAACCCGAAGTTCCGCGACGCGGTGCTACCTCGGCTGGCGGCCGAGTGCGGCCTGCTGGTGGTCGACGAGGCCCACTGCATCTCCGACTGGGGCCACGACTTCCGGCCCGACTACCGCCGGATCCGTACGCTGCTCTCCGATCTTCCCCCCGGGATCCCGGTGCTCGCGACGACGGCGACCGCCAACGAGCGGGTGACCGCGGACGTCGCCGAGCAGATGGGTTCGGATGTTCTCGTACTACGGGGCTCGCTGGATCGGGAGTCGCTGCGGCTCGGGGTGGTCTCGTTGAAGACCCCCGAGCAGCGGTTGGCTTGGCTCTCCGACCACCTCGCTGAGCAGCCGGGGTCGGGCATCGTCTACTGCCTGACCGTGGCCGCGACCGAGGAGATCGCCGACTACCTGCGCTCGCGCGGGCACGATGTGGCGGCCTACTCGGGGCGTACGGAGGCCGCGGAGCGGGCCGCGCTGGAGGAGTCGCTGGCGGCGGGCAAGGTGAAGGCGCTGGTGGCGACCTCGGCGCTCGGGATGGGCTTCGACGCGACGCTCGGGTTCGTGGTCAACATGGGCGCCCCGTCCTCGCCGGTCTCCTACTACCAGCAGGTCGGCCGCGCCGGCCGCGGCACCTCGGACGCCTCCGTCGTGCTCCTTCCGGGCGTCGAGGACCGCGACATCTGGGCCTACTTCGCATCGCTGGCCTTTCCTCGTGAGGAGCAGGTGCGCCAGACCCTGGGAGTCCTGTCCGAGGCAGGACGGGCGCTCTCGACCCAGGCGCTGGAGACGTACGTCGACCTGTCGCGGTCCCGCTTGGAGCAGATGCTGAAGGTGCTCGATGTCGACGGCGCCGCCCGCCGGGTCGGCGGTGGCTGGGAGGCGACCGGTGTTCCGTGGGAGTACGACGCGGAGCGGTATGCGCGGGTCGCCGAGGCCCGGCGCCGGGAGCAGGACGCGATGCTCGCCTACATCTCGACGGACCAGTGCCGGATGCGGTTCCTGCGCGAGCAGCTCGACGACCCCGGTGCTGTCGACTGCGGCCGGTGCGACAACTGCGGTGGTTTCGAGGTGACGTCGTCGGTGTCGGAGGGAGCGGTGGAGGAGGCCTCGGCGCGGCTGGCGCGGCCCGGGGTGGTCGTGGAGCCCAAGAAGATGTGGCCCACCGGCCTCGACCGGCTCGGCATCGCCCTCAAGGGCAAGATCAAGCAGGGACCGCTCGAGGGACGCGCCGTCGCGCGACTGACCGACCTCGGCTACGGCCAAGCGCTGCGCGACCTCTTCCGCGAACCCGCCCAGGACGGCCCGGTGCCCATCCCGCTGGTGAAGGCGGTCGTGGAGGTCCTCGGCGACTGGCGCCCCGTGGTCAGCGGCATCGTCTACGTCGAGTCCGCGACCCGTCCCACCCTGACCCGTGACTTCGCCGAAGGCCTCGCGCGCTACCTACGCGTCCCCGTCCTCGGCTCGTGGGCCATCGTCGACCCCGACGTCGCCCCCGGCCAGGGCGCCGCCAACTCCGCCCAGCGCGTCGCCGCCGTCGGCCGCCGCTTCTCCTTGAACGCCGAGGTCCCGCCCGGCGCCGACGTACTCCTCGTCGACGACCGCGTCGCCACCGGCTGGACCGTCACCCTCGCCGCCCGCGCCCTCCTCGACGCCGGCGCCGCCACCGTCCACCCCCTCGTCCTCGCCACCACCACCTGACCTTGCCCCACCGCTGGTCGAGCCGCCGGAGCCGCTAGGCGGAGGCGTGTCGAGACCAACACAGTCGGCTCGAGCGCCGAGGGCACTGTGTTGGTCTCGACACGCTCGCTC
>NZ_JACIXG010000149.1 GCF_014360585.1 Nocardioides sp. | reverse complement strand
GCCGAGCTGGTCGCGAAGGTCAAGAAGCTCCAGAATGAGGTCATCTCGGCTCAGAAGGCGCTCGATGCCGCTGATACCGACCTCGCCACCGCGCAGGCCGATCTCTCCTCGGCTCTGGAGAAGCTGACCGCGCTGGTCGCGTCCGGAGGTCTCCTCGACGAGGGCGGCGAGCTCGCCGGCGCGTTGAAGGCCGCCAAGGAGTCCTGCGCCGACGACGCCTCCGACTCGTGCGACCAGGACCTGGAGACCGCGCTCGGTGCCCAGAGCTCGGCCGGCGGGACCGTCAGCGAGGCTGTCGCGTTGCTCGGCTCGGCACAGTCGGCCGTCACCGCGGCCAAGGAAGCGCTCGGGACGGCGAAGGCCGACCTGAAGAATTTCAGCGAGCAGCTGGACGAGACCCTCGCCAGCGCTGGTTCTTCGGACGGGCCCGGCCAGGACGAGTCAGATGGTGGCCAGCCTCCCAAGGGCTCCGCGCAGTCCGCGGGAGGCGCCGCCGAAGCCGGCGGAGCAGATGGACCACGCGGGACCGACGAGATGCCCAGCTCCGGCACGGCCCCAGGGAAGCAGAACCAGGGAGGCGCCCCGAGCGGATCGGGCGGATCCGGCGAATCCCGTGCCCCGAGCGGATCCGGTGCACCCGGTGGGCCCAGCGGTGAGACCGTGACCGCCGCGACCCTAGCCAAGGATCAGGCGGAGATCGACCAGGCGAAGGCGGACGTCGCCGCGGCAAAGGCGGCGCTCGCAGGCGCGGTGCTGAAAGCACCGGCAGCGGGAACCGTGGCATCGGTTGCCGTGAAGAAGGGCGACAGCGCCACCGTCGGAACCGCGGCGGTGACCCTCATCGCGAAGGGCCTGACCAGCGTGACGATGTCGGTGAGTGCCTCCCAGGTCGAGCAGCTCGAAACCGGTCAAGCGGCGAACGTCACCCCCGCCGGCGCCGACAAGGCCCTCGCGGGCAAGGTCACCCTGGTCGGCCAGGTGCCCGACACCTCCGGAGGGACCGGCACCTTCCCGGTGACCGTCACCCTCGACGAGACCGGCCTCGACCTTCTCGCCGGCAACATGGCAACGGTCGAGGTGGTGGTCGGCTCCGCGGAAGACGTCATGACCATCCCGGCGTCGGCTCTCTCCAACGGCTCGGTGCTGATCATCGACGGTGACTCGACGCAGCGCCAACCGGTCACCACAGGCCTGGTCGGCGCCACTCGGATCGAGATCACCGATGGCCTCGAAGCTGGCCAACGGGTGGCTCTGGCCGATCTGTCCCAGGAACTACCCGGTGGTGACAGCTCCGAACAGCAGGGCTTCGGACGTACCGGCGGCGGTGCCGGTCAGATCCCCGGTGGCGGTGGCCCCGGCGGCCAGATGCCGGGCATGCCGGGTGGTAGACGATGACATCGAAACACCAAATCGACTCCGTAGGCAGTGCTGCTGCACGTGCCTCGATGAGGTCCTTGCGTTGGTCCAGCGACTCCCTCATCACTGGCGCCATCGGGACTTGCTCCTCAGGCACGAGGCGGCGATAGAAGCTCAGGATCAGCGGCGCATCTGTCCCACCGAACTTCCTCCCACTCGTGTCCACCGCCGAGCAGACCTCGCCCGAACTCGCCGACGCCACCGGTGTCGACGTCACCACCGCGAATCGGCACCTCGCGATCCTCGAGGAGTCGGGTTTCGTCTGCGCCGACCGACCTCCCGGCCAGCGAACAGCCGGCCGTGGGCGCGCTGTGGCCGGGCGCGGAGATGCCACCATTGGTGCAGTCGATGCGCGTACTCGCCCAGGCCGCTGCGCTGGAAGGCTTCAGCGATGTCCTGGCAGCTTGGAGGGCCGGGCGCGACGGCGATGTTTCCGAGCCGTGCGCAGGCATGCACGGAGAAGTCGTACGCTAGTCGCAATTATTGAACAGCGACGGCCCCGCCTGATTGGTGAACCACCAGGTCAGACGGGGCTTATCAGATGGTGCGTGATACTGGGTTCGAACCAGTGACCCCCTCGGTGTGAACGAGGTGCGCTACCACTGCGCCAATCACGCGTTGCGGGTGAAACATTAGCGCATCCGTCCGCCGGACCCACATTCGGCCCCACCGAGACGTAGGCTCCCGGCCATCGGCATGACACCCAGAGGCAACCAAAGGAGCGAGGATGCTCGCGTACGAACGGACCGGCAGCGGGGAGCCGCTGCTCCTGATCCATGGCATCGCGCACCGTAGGCAGGCGTGGGGCGGGGTGGTGGAGCGGTTGGCCGGGGAGTTCGACGTGATCACGGTCGATCTGCCGGGGCACGGTGAGTCGCCGGCGTTCGACCTGGCGGGACGTACGGTGCGGGCGGCGGTGACGGACGAGCTCAACGCGCTCCGGGTCGCGCTCGGGATCGAGCGTCCGCACGTCGCCGGCAACAGCCTCGGCGGGCTGCTCGCGCTGGAGATGGCCGATTCCGGGCACGCCCGGTCGGTGACGGCGCTCTCCCCCGCCGGGTTCTGGATGAACGGCGTCGACTACCTCTACGTCAGGGGCCTGTTCGCCGGCATCCAGGCGGTCGCGCGGCCGCTGGCGCCGGTGGCGGGGACGGTGCTGCAGTCACGGGTCGTGCGTACGGCCACGATGGGCTGCTTCTTCGCCCACCCCGACCGGATCGACCCAGCAGTGGCGGCGGCCGACACGGCCAACATGGTCGCTTCTCGGGAGGGGATCAAGACGTTCTTCAGCAGCGCCTACCGCTATCCCGGGACGGTGCAGACCGACGTCCCGACCACCGTCGCCTGGGCGACCCGCGACCTCACGCTTCTCCCTTACCAGGCGAAGATCGCCGAGCGGCGCCTCCCGCACGCGACCCACCGGTGGCTGGCGGGCTGCGGCCACGTCCCGATGAACGATGACCCCGACCTGGTGGCCGAGGTCATCCGCGAGACGGCCCGCACGCAGCGCAGCGACCAGCAGGTCGCCTAGCCGCGAGCCGCGAGGATCCCGCGCGGGTCGAAGGCGACCCGGATCTCGGTGATCAGCCCGTCCTCGACGCGCATCCAGTTGGCGGTGGGGGCGGGCTCGGCGACCGTGGTGTGCAGGTCGAACCAGGTGATCACGCTCGGGCCGTCGGCGAGCCGCTCCTTCACGTCGATCTTGTCGAGCACCTTGGCCATGCCCTCCAGGCCGGCGACGCACTCGTCGGCTCCCTCGATGGTGGCGAGCGGGCCGGCGAAGCTCACGTCGTCGGCCAGCAGGGCGCGCAGGCGGGTGAAGTCGCGCTCCTGCCAGGCGGTGAAGTACGCCTCGGCGAGCTCGGCAGCGGATGCGCTCATGGAATCTCTCCTCAGTGGGTTCGGCTTTCACCATCCAGCCTGACCCGAAGGAAGCGAACACTCAAACAGATAGTTCTGCTGATTGCTAGCATCAGTGGTGATGGAACTCGGACAGCTCCGCTACTTCGTCGCCGTCGTCGACCATGGCTCGTTCACGGCCGCGGCGCAACGTCTCCATGTCAGCCAGTCGGGCATCAGCGCCCAGCTGGCCAAGCTCGAGCGCGAGCTCGGTCACGACCTGCTCGTCCGGGGTCCCCGCAACGTACGCCTCACCCACGCCGGCGAGACGCTCCTCCCCCGCGCCCGCGACGCGCTCCGCGCGATCGAGGGCGTGCGGCAGAGCGCCGACGAACTGAGCGACCTGATCCACGGCCAGGTACGCCTCGGGATGATCGCCGGGTGCACGATCCCCGGCTTCCTCGACGCCGTCGCCACCTTCCACCGCGAGCATCCCGGGGTCAGCGTCGAGCTCGTCGAGGACACCTCCGACCGGCTCCAGCGACGTACGCTGGCCGGCGAGCTCGACCTGAGCCTGATCTCCCATGCCGGCCCGGTCATCGAGGGCCTGAACACGGACTCCGTCAGCAACGAACGGCTCGCGGTGATCACGCCGCCCGACCATCGTCTGGCCGGCGCCCGCCCACGGCTCAGCGACCTCCGCGAGGAGACGGTGCTCTGCATCCCGCCGGGCACCGGCATCCGTACGGCCTTCGAGCAGTCCTGCGCGCGGGCGGGGGTAGAGCCCGAGGTCGACCTCTCCGGGTCCAACCCGGAGACCCTGCTCGGGCTCACCGCGCGCGGCCTGGGCGTCTGCGTGCTGGCCGGGTCCATGGCACGAGGCACCGAGCTGGTCGCGACCACGATCGTCGATGCGGAGGTGCGGGCCGGGCTCGCACTGATCATCCGGGACGGCGACCGACAGCGCGCCACCCGACGCCTCTACGACCTGCTCCGCAGCGCCCTCAGCTGAGCGCGTCGGAGGCCACCCGTGGGTGGCGCAGCCCGGGATGGTCGGCCGGGAGCGAGCGCTGCAGGACGAACCAGCTCACCAGCAGGCACAGCGCCACCAGAGGCCAGCTGAGCGCGACCCGGGCAACGGCCAGCGCGAACACGTCACCTGACCACCACAGCGGCGCGAAGACCGAGACCCGGACGACGTACTGGCCGACCCAGACCCAGCTCGCCCGCGAGTAGCCGCGCAGCAGCGCCGGGTCGCGACGCCAGGCGCCGCGCTGGCGCAGCACCAGACCGACGACCACGCCCAGCAACGGCCAGCGGAACGCGATGCTGACCAACCACACCAGGGCGCTGGCCGCGTTGGCGGCCAGCTGGACCACGAAGAAGTCCTCCGCCCGCCCCGTACG
>NZ_JACIXG010000148.1 GCF_014360585.1 Nocardioides sp. | reverse complement strand
AGCAGCCGGGTTGTGAAGCTGAGGGTGGTCTATAGGCCACCCTCAGCTTCACAACCTGGTCAGCGCGGGCTCGCGTCGGTGCGCAGCAGGTCCAGGGTGCGCGGCTCGATGAGGGTCGAGAGGGTGACGACGCTGGTCGAGCGGACGACGGCGTGGGACTGGTCGATGCGGACGAGCACCTCCTGCAGTTTCGCGTGCGATCCGGTCGCGACCTTGCAGAAGACGTCGAAGGAGCCGGTGGTGACGTACGCCTCGAGCACCTCGGGGATCTCGGCGAGGTCGCGGCGTACGTCCTCGAGGGCGCCCTGAGAGATCTCCAGGGTCACGAACGCCTGCACGGTGTGGCCGGCGGCGGCCGGGTCGATCGTGGGCGCCCAGTCGCGGATCACGCCGGCCTCGGCCAGCTTGCGCAGCCGGCTCTGCACGGTGGCTCGGGCGACGCCGGCGACCCGGGAGAGCTCGAGGTCTCCGACGCGTGGGTGGGCGTGCAGCGTCTCCAGCAGCGTGAGGTCGAGGTCGTCGAGCTTCATGGCTCGATGATAGTCAGATTGTCTAGTGCCTGGCGGTGAATGCTGGCCCGATCTGACAGATTGACCAGCGCTCAGTGGTCAACTTGTTTGGTGTGACTCGGCCCACTTGACTTGACCGCATGACGCTTGCAGACACCCTGACCAACCAAGAGAAGCTCGCCGGACTGGGGCTGGCCGAGCTGGAGCAGCTCGTCGGCCTGGTGGCCTACGACGACACCTCTGACCCGTTCCCGGTCACCGGCTGGGACGCTGTCGTATGGGCCGTCGGCAACGCCACCCAGACCGCCCACTTCTTCCAGAGCGCCTTCGGGATGGAGCTGGTCGCCTACTCCGGCCCCGAGACCGGCAACCGCGACCACCACGCCTACGTGCTGCGCAGCGGGGGAGTGCGGTTCGTGATCAAGGGCGGGGTCGCGCCGGACAGCGAGATCATCGCCCACCACGCCCGCCACGGTGACGGCGTCGTCGACATCGCCCTCGAGGTGCCCGACGTCGACCGGTGCATCAAGCACGCGCGTGCCCAGGGCGCCACGGTCCTGGAGGAGCCCCACGACGTGAGCGACGAGCACGGCACCGTACGCATCGCCGCCATCGCCACCTACGGCGAGACCCGCCACACGCTGGTCGACCGGTCGGGCTACGAGGGCCCCTATCTGCCCGGCTACGTCACCCGCACCTCGACGCTGAAGAAGCCCGAGGGTGCGCCCAAGCGGCTCTTCCAGGCGCTCGACCACGTCGTCGGCAACGTCGAGCTCGGCAAGATGGACGAGTGGGTCGACTTCTACGGCCGGGTCATGGGCTTCACCAACATGGCCGAGTTCATCGGTGACGACATCGCCACCGACTACTCCGCGCTGATGTCGAAGGTCGTGGCCAACGGCAACCACCGGGTGAAGTTCCCGCTCAACGAGCCGGCGATCGCCAAGAAGAAGTCGCAGATCGACGAATACCTGGAGTTCTACCAGGGCCCCGGCGCCCAGCACCTCGCGCTCGCGACCGGCGACATCCTGACGACCGTCGACGCACTGCGCGACGCTGGCATCGAGTTCCTCAACACCCCCGACTCCTACTACGAGGACCCCGAGCTGCGCGCCCGGATCGGTGAGGTCCGCGTGCCGATCGAGGAGCTGCAGAAGCGCGGCATCCTCGTCGACCGTGACGAGGACGGCTACCTGCTGCAGATCTTCACCAAGCCGATCGGAGACCGCCCCACGGTCTTCTTCGAGCTGATCGAGCGCCACGGCTCCCTCGGCTTCGGCAAAGGCAACTTCAAGGCGCTCTTCGAGGCCATCGAGCGCGAGCAGGAGCTCCGCGGCAACTTCTGAGCGTCTCCGGCTCGAGACCAACACGGTGACCTGTCGCGCTCGATGGGACTGTGTTGGTCTCGACACGCTCGGCCGTAGACGGCCTCGCGGCTCGACCGGCGGGGCTAGCGCCTCCGAGGTCTGAAACGAAGTGGCCGTCGACCGACGGGTCAGGTGGCCTGGCTGGCGAGACGTACGGGAGCGTTGCCGGCGCCATAGCCGTCGTAGCTCTCGCGTCGCTCGACGAGCTCGAAGAAGACCTCACCGACGGTCTCGGTGTAGCAGTGCAGGTACTCGCCGTCGGCGTCGCGGTCGTAGAGGAGGTCGAGGGCACGGAGGGTGCCGACGAGGTCCTCGGCCAGACCGAAGCGGGCGACCAGGTCGTCGTAGTAGTTGCCCGGCACCGCGAGCGGCCGCAGCCCACGCTCCCGGGCGGCCGCCACGACGTCGATGATGTCGGGGCAGGCGAGCGCGATGTGCTGGGCGTGGCCCTGCTGGTCGGTCGGAAGCTGCCCGGTCGGCAGCAGGTTGAGCGGAAGACGTACGCCTCCGGCGGGCGAGCTCATCACCTGGCTGCGGACGAGGCCGGCCGGGCCGGCGACCTCCTGGCTCGGCTGCGGGGTCAGCGACAGCACGCTGGTGTAGAACAGCACCGCCTCGTCGAAGCTGTGCCAGGGCTGGACCAGGTTGACGTGGTCGATGCGCGCGCCGCGGTCCTCCGTGCCTGCGACGCCACCGTCGAACTCGCCGATCCAGTCTGCCGCGTGGGAGCAGAAGACCTCGGTGCCGTCGGGGGAGGTGAAGGCGCGCAGGGCCTGCTCGCCGGCGTACGTCCGGCGGTGGACGGGTGGCGCCATCAGTCGTGCGGCGCGCTCCGCGGCGGGGTCCGAGTCGGGGACGTCGAAGCCGACGGCGGCGATGCGTGGCGCGGG
The DNA here is from genome assembly GCF_014360585.1 of Nocardioides sp. Lineage (GTDB taxonomy): Bacteria > Actinomycetota > Actinomycetes > Propionibacteriales > Nocardioidaceae > Nocardioides. The sequence goes on along the minus strand of NZ_JACIXG010000148.1, from coordinate 1,900 downwards.
GGCGCTGCTGGCCTGGTCGTTGCACACGATCCGGGCCTGACCCCAGGTCCACAGGCGCACCTGCTTGCTGCGGTGACAGCCGCCGAAGTCGAAGCCGAGCTGCTCGAGCAGCACCTCGACCCCGGAGGTGTCGGGCGCCTTGATCTCGACGAAGTCGAAGGCCTCGGGCGCGGCGACCTCGGGCAGCCGGGGGAGGAGGGTGCCGGCGTGGCCGGACTCCTCGCCGAGCAGGTCGGCGGTGCGGTCGGCGAGCCAGCGCAGCGAGCGCTGTGCCTGGCGGGCGGTGCGCACCGGGTCGGTCTGGCGGAAGGTGTCGTTGAAGACCTCCAGCGACAGCGGTCCGTCGTAGCCGGCGCGGATCACGTGAGCGAGGAAGGCCGGCAGGTCGAAGCTGCCCTCGCCGGGGAAGAGCCGGTGGTGGCGGCTCCAGGAGAGCACGTCCATGTTGAGGGCGGGGGCATCGGCGAGCTGCAGGAAGAAGATCTTCTCGGCCGGGATCTCCTCGATCTGCTTGGGGTCGTGGCCGCGCGAGAGGATGTGGAAGCTGTCCAGGCAGATCCCGACGGCTGCGTGGTCGGCGAGCTCGACGATGCGCCACGAGCGCCGGTAGTCGTCGACGAACCGTCCCCAGGCGAGTGCCTCGTAGGCCAGCCGGATGTCGTACGCCGCCGCGAGCTCGCCCAGCCGGCGCAGCTGTCGCGCGGAGACCTCGTCGTCGTCGATGGTGGCGGTGCCGACGTTGCTGCAGACCAGCATCAGGTCGATCCCGAGACGTCGCATGAGCTGGAACTTCGCCTCGGCGCGGCGGAGGACGTCGGCGAAGAGCGACTCGTCGACGCCCTCGGCGTCGCGGAACGGCTGGTAGAGGTCGAGGGTGAGCCCGAGCCGGTCGGCCAGCGCCCGGATCTCTTCAGGGGACTGGGGTGCGGCGACGAGGTCGGGCTCGAAGATCTCGATCGCGTCGAAGCCGGCTTCGGCCGCGGCGTACATCTTCTGGACCAGGCCGCCGCTGAGGCAGACGGTGGCGATCGAGGTGCGCATGGGTCTCCGTTCGTGGCTAATGTACGAAACGGTACATACAATGGTCCGTGTTGGGAAGTGGGCCGTGCTCTAGGCTCGGGGCATGGTCGACACCCAACGTTCCGCCGAGAAGTCGGATGAGCGGCTACGAGACGCCGAACGCACCCGGGCCGAGCTGCTCGAGGTCGCGACCGAGGTCTTCTCCGAACAGGGCTACTCGGGCGCGAGGGTCGACGAGATCGCGGAGCGCACCCGCACGACCAAGCGGATGATCTACTACTACTTCGGCGGCAAGGAGGGGCTCTATCTCGCCGTCCTCGAGGCCGCCTATCGCCGCATCCGGGAGGCCGAGCAGGGGCTGCACGCCGACCACCTGGCTCCGGTGGATGCGGTGCGAAGGATCGCCGAGCTCACCTTCGACCATCATCACGACCATCCGGGCTTCATCCGGCTCGTCTCGGTCGAGAACATCCACAACGGCCAGCACCTGGGGAAGGTCGAGTCGCTGCGCGACCTCGGCACCCCGGCAGCCTCGCTCCTCGACGACGTGCTGGCCCGCGGCCGCGCCTCGGGCGAGCTCCGCGGCGACGTCGACGCGGTCGACGTGCACATGCTGATCAGCTCCTACTGCGTCTTCCAGGTCGCCAACGCCGCGACCTTCGGCTTCCTCTTCGGCCGCGACATGCTCGCCCCCGACGTACGCGAGCGCCACCGCCGCATCCTCGGCGACATCGTCGTCGGCTGGCTCTCGGCCTAGCTGGAGCCGTCCCCCCTCGGCCGAGACGTCACGTACGTCGGCCGAGCGTCACATACGTCGCCCGAGGCGTCACGTACGTCGCCCGAGGCGTCACGTACGTCGGCCGAGTTGGCAACGCGCTGC
>NZ_JACIXG010000147.1 GCF_014360585.1 Nocardioides sp. | reverse complement strand
GCACGTGGCTGACACCTCGACCGACGTACGTGACTACTCGGCCGACGTGGGTGACGTCTCGGCTCGGGTGCGGTTTCGGAGTCGATCGAAGGCCTTGGGGGTCTCGACGGTGGGCATCGCCTTGGCGATCTCCTTGGCGCAGGAGGCAGGAGTGGCGGCGGTGGTGTCGACCCGGATGTCGTACGCACCGTGCGAATAGACGAGCGCCTGCGATCGAGCGAGGCCGGTGGGACGGTCGCCACGGGCCGCCTCACGCCGTTCGAGCTCCTCGGGCGCGCACCAGACCTCGACGAGGGTGACGTCGTAGCCGTCGAGCACCTCGAGAAGATCGTCGAGACGCCAGGTCTCGCTGAGCGGGTAGTCCATGATCACGTCGTTGCCGACCGAGGCCAGGGCTGCGACCGCACGGTGATAGCCGAGGCGGGTCCGCCTCAGCATCTCGTCGATCTCGGCCTGGTCGAGCGCGCGTGTGTGCACCGTCGACCGCATCCCGCTGATCCTGTCGACCGGAACGAAGAACCACGGGTCCTCGAGCAACGGCAGCAGCTCGCGGCCGATGCTGCTCTTCCCCGAGCTCGACGCCCCGTTGAGCAGGATGATCCGACCGCCTCCCATGCGAGGAGACTATTCGCCGAGGCGTCACGCAGACCTAAGCCACACCCGCGAACCATTGGTTCGCGTTGCGTCTGTGAAGCATGATCAGGGAACCGACGATGAGAACCAGCGGTATGACCCCGAGGATCCCCGCAGCCGCTGGAACTGACGCCAGGCCGGCGAGGACAGCGACCACGCTCAACAACGCACGCGCCACCTTCGAACCGGCAAGAACCAGAGCGCCAAGCGGAATCGCGGTCAAGCTCAGTGCGGCACACACAGCGGCGTAGACCGCCATCCCGAGCATCATCCCTCGGTCGTCCGTCGGCACGCTGGTGTTGCTGAATGTGGCCGGCTCAACGTATGCGAGTGCGAAGCCAACCGATGCCAACCCCGTCAACACCAGCGTCAGCCCGGACATGATGATCGTGATCCAGCCAGCAGTGGTCACCCCACTCGGCCGAGAGGCGGACCGAGCGGCCCGCTGAGGATCGAACTGGGACTGGTTCGGGGCCCGCACCGCGACGTCGTGGCCGTCATCGAAGGAGCCATGAGGATCAGACATGGCGCGGAACCTTAGCCCACCATGCGGGTCCGCGGCCTCCTCGTTCACGGTCCGCGTGCCGAGACACACGTACGTCGGCCGAGTGGGCACCTGGATGCCCACTCGGCCGACGGGAGTGACGTCTCGGCCGACCGGGGTGACGCCTCGGCCTCAGGTCTTCAGGGTGAGACCGTCGCCGTCGCGGTCGACGCTGACCTCGCCACCGTCGGTGACCTCGCCGCCGATGAGCATCCGGGCGAGCGGGTCGCCGATGGCGGACTGGATGAGGCGACGCAGCGGGCGGGCGCCGTACGCCGGGTCGTAGCCGGTCTCGGCCAGCCACTCCCGAGCCTCGGGGGTGACGGAGATCGAGATGCGGCGTACGGCCAGACGCTTCTCCAGCTGGGCGAGCTGGATGTCGACGATCTTGGTGAGGTCGGCCAAGGAGAGGGCGTCGAACATGACGACCTCGTCGAGGCGGTTGAGGAACTCGGGCTTGAAGGCACCGCGGACCACCGCCATGACCGACTCGTGCTTCTCGTGCTGGTCCATGGCCGGGTCGACCAGGAAGGCCGAGCCGAGGTTGGAGGTCAGGATGAGGAGCGTGTTGCGGAAGTCGACGGTGCGGCCCTGACCGTCGGTCAGCCGGCCGTCGTCGAGCACCTGCAGCAGGATGTCGAAGACCTCGGGGTGAGCCTTCTCCACCTCGTCGAGCAGCACCACCGAGTAGGGACGGCGCCGCACCGCCTCGGTGAGCTGGCCACCCTCGTCGTAGCCGACGTAGCCCGGAGGCGCTCCGACCAGCCGCGCGACGGAGTGCTTCTCGGAGTACTCCGACATGTCGATGCGTACGATCGCGCGCTCGTCGTCGAAGAGGAAGTCGGCCAGCGACTTGGCGAGCTCGGTCTTACCGGTGCCGGTCGGACCGAGGAACAGGAACGAGCCGGTGGGCCGGTTGGGGTCGGCGATCCCGGCGCGCGAGCGCCGCACGGCGTCGGCGACCGCGGTGACCGCGGCCTTCTGCCCGATCAGCCGCTGCCCGACGACGGACTCCATCTCGAGCAGCTTGGCCTGCTCACCCTGGAGCATCTTGCCGGTCGGGATGCCGGTCCAGGCCTCGACCACCTCGGCGATCTGCTGGGCGGCGACCTCCTCGCCGACCAGCCGGTCGGCGACCTGCTCCTCCTCCGACTCCGAGGCGGCCTCGGCGATCTGCTGCTCGAGCGCCGGGATCTTGCCGTAGAGGATCTCCGAGGCCTCCCCCAGCGAACCCTCGCGCTGGAGCCGCTCGGCCTCGCTGCGCAGGGCGTCGAGCTGCTTGCGCAGGGCGCCTTCGCCCTCGAGAGAGGCCTTCTCCCGCTCCCAGCGAGCCTCCAGGCCGCGCAGCTGCTCCTCCTTGTCGGCGAGCTCCTTGCGCAGCGCGGCGTGACGCTCCAGCGAGGCGTCGTCGGACTCCTTGGAGAGCGCGAACTCCTCCATCTTCAGCCGGTCGACGGCACGCCGGAGCTGGTCGATCTCCTCGGGAGACGACTCGATCTCCATCCGCAGCCGGGACGCGGCCTCGTCGATGAGGTCGATCGCCTTGTCGGGCAGCTGGCGGCCGGTGATGTAGCGGTCGGACAGGGACGCGGCGGCCACCAGAGCGGCATCGGTGATGCGGACACCGTGGTGCGCCTCGTACTTCTCCTGGATCCCGCGCAGGATCTGCACGGTGTCCTCCACCGACGGCTCACCGACGAAGACCTGCTGGAAGCGGCGCTCCAGGGCCGGGTCCTTCTCGATTCGCTCGCGGTACTCATCGAGCGTGGTAGCACCGATCATGTGGAGCTCGCCGCGCGCGAGCATCGGCTTGAGCATGTTGCCGGCGTCCATCGCGGAGTCGCCGCCGGCGCCGGCGCCGACGACGGTGTGCAGCTCGTCGATGAAGGTGATGACCTGGCCCTCGGCGGCCTTGATCTCCTCCAGGACGGCCTTGAGCCGCTCCTCGAACTGGCCACGGAACTGCGCCCCGGCGACCATCGCCGCCAGGTCCAGGGAGAGCACGCGGCGCCCCTTCAACGAGTCGGGTACGTCGCCGGCGATGATCCGCTGCGCGAGCCCTTCGACGACGGCGGTCTTGCCGACGCCGGGCTCACCGATGAGGACCGGGTTGTTCTTGGTGCGCCGCGAGAGCACCTGGATGACCCGGCGGATCTCGGAGTCACGGCCGATGACCGGGTCGAGCTTGCCGCGCTCGGCGGCCTCGGTGAGGTCCTGGGAGTACTTCTCGAGGGCCTCGTAGGAGTCCTCGGCGTCCTGGCTGGTCACCCGGCGGTTGCCGCGGACCGCCTTCAGCGACTCGCGCAGCCCCTTCTCGGTCAGCCCGGCGTCCTTGAGCACCTTCTGCGCCGACGACTCGACCGTGGCCAGCGAGATCAGCAGGTGCTCGGTGGCTGCGTAGTCGTCCTTCAGGGACGTGGCCAGCGTGATCGCCCCGGCCAGGACACGGGTCAGCGAGCCCGAGGCAGCGGGCTGCTGCACCGTGGACCCACTGGCACGCGGGAGCCCGGCGAGGGCGGTGGCCGCCGCGCGCGACAGCTCCTCGGCGTCCACACCGGACTTGGTGACCATCGACGTGGCGGTGCCTTCGTCCTGCTGCAGCAGCGCGACGAGCAGGTGGATGGGCTCGGTCGTGGTGTTGCCCGCCGTCGTGGCGGAAAGCTGCGCGGCCTCGATCGCCTCGCGAGCCTTGGTGGTGAACTTCTCTGCCGAAAACTGGCTCATCTGTCTCTGCACTCCTCCTGGGGACGCACCCGAGTCTGCCGCGAGTGCCTGCCACTCGCACCTATCTCAACACAACCAAAGTTGAGTCTGTTCCACTCAACTTTGAGTTCTCTATATTGCAGTGGCAGACCAAGCGATCCGGCACACTCCTCCTGTGGACCCCCAAGGCGCGGTACGCGACCAGCTCGCCGAGCGCCAGCGCGAGGTCCTCGACGACCTGCTGGCCGGACGTACGCCGCCGGGGTTCGATCCCGCCGGGACGACCGCGACGACGCGGGTGCTGCACCACAAGCGCTCCTCAGCCGCCCGCCATGCCGCGCCCGCAGCAGGGCTGCGCCCACGACGACGTACGCACCTTCCTGGCCACCATCGGCCCCGACTGGCTCCGCCTGCACGAGGTCTACGAAGGCCGGCGGCGGATCGCGCTCACCCACATCTCCGGCCGCCGGGTGCTCACCGTCGGCCTCGGCTCGCAGATCTGGCACCTCAGCCGCCGCACCTGGAAACGGAGCTCCACATGGAATCCCTGATCATCATCGCGATCCTCGGTCTGATCGTCTAAGCGCCGGCCGCGGCAACCGGCGCCGAGGCCCTCGGAGCCACGGTGGCAGCAGCTGCAGCTCCAGCTCGAGCTCGTCGGGTTCCTCCTACGACTCCGGCGACAACCGCCACTCGTGCAGCAGCTCCTCCTGCAGCAGCTCCTCCTGCAGCAGCTCGTCCTCCGGTGGCTCGAGCTGCGGCGGAGGAGGCGGCGGCGACTGACCCCATCCCCCGCCGAGTCGGCTCATCCTGACCAAGATCCCCGCCGAGTCGGCTCGTCATAACGAGCCGACGCGGC
>NZ_JACIXG010000146.1 GCF_014360585.1 Nocardioides sp. | reverse complement strand
CCGGCTTCGCCGGCCGCTTCGCGGTCCTTGACTCGGCACCTGATCGAGAAAGATTTCGCCTATATCGGGGCGGCGGCGAGGGTGTGGCGCGGGGTTCAGGTTGCTTGTTCGCGGACTGCGTAAATCGGGTCTGACCAGGAAAAACAGGTAGCGTTGCAGTGCTGTTTCACATATAATGAGGCGTATGAACGAGACCGTCGACCAGCTCCTCGCCGGGCCGCCCCTGGGCGCGTCCGAGGGCGAGCTGATCGACTGGATCAGCCGGCTCGAAGAAGTGAAGTGCACTGCTGAGGCGGTTCAGGCAGAAGCAGCGGTACGCCTCGATGAAGCCACCCGCGTCCGGCAGGCCGAGGCTGGGGTCCCTGCGCGGAAGCTGGGCGAAGGCGTCGCCTCCCAGATCGCGCTCGCGCGACGAGTCTCACCCGCCAAGGGTGCCAAGCTGCTCGGTCTGGCGAAGATCCTTGTTGCGGAGATGCCGCACACGTTCGGGTTGATGAAGGCGGGCCTGTTCTCGCAGTGGCAGGCCACCATCCTCGCCCGCGAAACCGCCTGCCTCTCGATGGAGAACCGCCGAGTCATCGACTACCAGCTCTGCTCGCCTGGTTCAGACGGTGAACCGCCTGCAGTTGTGACCATGGGACTACGGCAGCTCGAGAACGCCGCCAAGAAGCTTGCGATCATCTTGGAGCAGGAATCCGTCGTGGCTCGGGCCGCCAACGCGGAGAAGGACCGCCGAGTCAGCGTCCGGCCCGCACCCGACACCATGACCTGGCTCGGTGCCTTGCTCCCGGTCAAGGACGGCGTCGCCGTCTACGCGGCACTCGATCAGGCAGCCAAGGCTGCCCAGGCTGCTGGGGATGAGCGGACCCGCGGACAGGTCATGGCCGACACCCTGGTCGACCGCGTCACCGGACGTGACGGCGTCGACGCGAGGCCTCGGATCGAGGTGAAGGTCGTGATGACCGCCGACGCGCTTGCCAACGACGCCGACCAGCCGGCCATGGTCGAGGGCTACGGCCCCGTCCCCGCGACTTGGGCGCGTGAGGCGCTCGCCGACGCTGAGGTGTTCGTCCGGCGACTCTTCACCGACCCCGCCGGGCAGCTGGTTGCGATGGAGTCCCGCTCACGCAAAGCCCCCGAAGGACTGGCCGAGTTCATCGCCACCCGCGACGGTGGGATCTGCCGCACCAACGGCTGCGACGCCCCGATCCGCAACATCGACCACGCCGAACGCCACGCCGACGGCGGCACCACCAGCGCCGAGAATCTTCAAGGATTGTGCGAAAGATGCAACCAGGCGAAAGAAGCCCTCGGCTGGCAGGCCAGACCGGGACCAGACGGCAGCATCATCACCATCACCCCCACTGGGCACACCTACGTCAGCCCACCACCCGACACCTGGAGGCAGCCCCCACCACCCCTCTCACGGGCAGAGTTCATGCTGCGCGACGTACTCCTCGACCACGACCGCGCTGCGTAGCATCTAGGACCGCTGAGTGAGCTACGACGGTGGCGCCATCGATTCTCAGCGGCCACAATCGACAGTGTGAACACTCTCTACGTTGCGTCCGGTGGTGGGGGTGATGCCCTCGGTGCGCTCTTGGCGCGTGGGGTTCTCGAGCCCGACGCAGAGGGTAGGGCTCTCGTATCGACCTGTGCTTGGGAGCGGCTTCGGATCGACCCGGTGCCGGGGCCGCGGTCGCGGGGTGACTTCATCGGACTCCGGCTAATCGATGGCGTACGTGCCGAGATATCGACCTCGGCGGACACGCTGCCCTCCGGTCGGTCCGTCTTGCCTCGGTTGGCCGGTGACGTCGATGCGCGTCTGGTGCTGCACGACTTCGCCGGTGGGGCGATCGGGCTGGGACGGCAGCTCACCCACTTCGCCCGGGCCCTGGGCGCGGATGCTCTCACCGTTGTCGACGTCGGCGGTGACATCGTCGCTCGGGGTGATGAGGCTGGACTGCTGAGCCCGTTGGCCGACTCGCTGACGCTGGCCGCCGCCCTCGACGTGGATCTTCCGGTCCGGCTTGCGGTGCTCGGTCCGGGTGTGGACGGGGAGCTGTCGGCGGAGCAGGTGACGGCGATCCTGCGTGACGTCGGCGGGAAGCGTGCGGGAGAGCTCGTGGCAGCGGATGTGGACAGGCTCCGTGATCCGCTCAGCTGGCACCCGACGGAGGCGACGACGCTGGCGGCGGCCGCTGCGTACGGCCTCCGGGGTGCCGTGGAGATGAGGCGGGGGCACGCGCCGGTTCCGGTGACCGAGGAGAGCGCCGCGGTGTGGCTCGTCGAGGACCTGGACGCACGCGACTTTCCGCTCGCCCGCGCGCTGAGGGACACCCGCAGCCTGGGGAACGCCGAGTCGATCATCCGGACCATCGCCGTCGACGAGCTCGACTACGAGCGGCGACGGGCGCGGCAGCGCCGCGAGGACCCGCCGCCCACGCTCACAGCCACCGAGCTCGCCAGAGACGGCGTTGCCCGCGGCGCTTCGCACATCACGACGCGCCGGCTCCTGGAGGCCACCAGCGGGGACGTGCCGAGCTACGAGTCGGCACGCTTCGAGGGTCTCGGGTTGTGGGCGCTGGACGCCCTGGCACGCGGCTGAGGGGTGGTCAGACCACGGCCTCGGCGGTGGTGAGGGTCAGCGTGGGGGCGGAGGCGGCGCGGGGCCAGACCTCGGCGAGGATCTCGACCCCACGGCGGACGAGCTCGGGACGGGGCGTGATCGCCAGTCGCAGGTGACGCTCGTACGCCCCGTCGACCCCGAACCGGGGGCCGGCGGTGACGAGCAGTCCGTGCGGCCTGGCGGCGAGGGTGAGCTGCGAGCTCACCGGAGCGGGGAGGCCGACCCAGGCGGAGAGCCCGCCGTCGAGACGCGGCGGCAGCTCCCAGTCGGGGAGGTGCTGGCGCATCGCGTGGTAGAGCGCGGCCCGGCCGGCGGCGAGCTGCGCGGCGCGCTCCTCGAGGATCTCGGGGAGATGCTGGAACAGGATGGTGGTGACCAGCTGCTCCCAGATCGGGGTGCCGAGGTCGGTGGCGGAGCGCCCGCTGGCGATCTGGGTCAGCAGCACCGGGTCGGCCCGGATCCAGCCGATCCGCAGCCCGCCCCACAGCATCTTGCTCGCCGAGCCGATGTGGACGACCCGGGCCTGGTGCTCGTCCGCCATCGCGGCCAGCGGCGGGAAGGTCTGGCTCCGGTCGATGTCCAGCTCGGCGGTGGTGTCGTCGACCACGACGAGGGTGTCGACCTTTGCGGCAGCGTGCAGCAGGCGGAGCCGGTCCTCGATCGACATCGAGCGAGACGTCGGGTTGTGGAAGTCGGGCATGACGTACGCCATCACGGGGGTGGTCCGGGCGATGGCCGCCTCCATCGCGGGCATGTCCCAACCGGCGTCGGTGGTCACCGGGCTCGTGATGATCCGGGCTCCGGCGAGGCTCAGGGCGTCGTACGCGTTGGGGTAGGACGGGCTCTCGGCGTAGGCCCGGTCGCCGCGGCTGATCACGGTGCGGGCGAGCAGGGCGATCGCGCTCTGGCCGCCGGTGGTCACCATGATCTGGTCGGGATCGGTCGGCAGCCCGCGCACGGTGTAGCGCGCCGCGATCTCAGCACGCAGCTCCTCGATGCCCCACAGCGTGTAGCCGGGTCCGGCCATGTGGTCGGCCAGCCGGCGGGTCGCCTCGACGGCAGCCTCCGGGAGCCGCCGGGTCGCGGGCAGGGTGGCCCTGACCAAGTCGATCTCGCCGCCCTCGGTGAAGGAGTCGGGAGCGGTTGGCGGAAGCTTCGTCGTGGTGCCCGAGCCCTGGACGCTCAGTGCGTAGCCACGCTCCCGCAGCCGTCGGTAGGCGGCGGTGATCGTCGTGCGGCTCAGCATCAGCCGCTCGGAGAGCTCGCGCTCGGACGGCAGTCGCACGTCGGCGGAGAGCCGCCCGTCGATCAGCAGCAGCTGGATCCGCTCGGCGAGGTTCTCGTACGCCGGGCCGTCCCCTTGCCACTGACCGAGCAGGCCAGCGAGGGCTGTGGCACCGATTCTTCCGCGAGGCATGAGGCCACCTTACGTCAATTGGCTCCTTTACCTTTGATTGGACCCGTGATTGGCTTTGCAATCGTGAAGGATCTCTCTGTGAAGTCGCTCTCCTGGTTGATAACTGGACTCTTCCTCTACGGCATCGCAGTCGCCATGCTCGTTAAGGGTTCACTCGGCCTGGCGCCCTGGAACGCGCTCGCCTCAGGGCTCGTCGAGATCACCGGGGTCTCCTTCGGTGCGATGACCAGCCTTATCGGGCTGGCCGTCCTGCTGCTCTGGATCCCGCTGCGCCAGAAACCGGGCATCGGCACCGTGCTGAACGTGGTGCTCGTCGGCGCCTCGGCGGAGCTCGGCCTTCGCGTCCTGTCTCAGCCCACGGATCTGTTGGCCCAGGTCGCGCTCTTCAGCACCGGCCTGCTCCTGCTCGCCGCGGCAACCGGCATCTACATCGCCCCCGGCCTCGGGCCAGGCCCGCGCGACGGCCTGATGACCGGCCTGCACGAGCGCACCGGTGCCCCGGTCTGGCTGTGCCGCGGGGGCGTCGAGATCACCGTGCTCGCGATCGGCTGGCTCCTCGGTGGCCTCGTCGGCGTCGGGACGGTCGCCGAGGCGCTACTCATCGGTCCGATGGTCCACCGGACCCTGCCGTTCTTCCGGGCCGCGTACGCCGGGCGGCCGGTCATCGCCGACGCCGCTGAGGCGGAAACACGCGCGGGCGCATGATTTTACCCACACGGGTTTATTTTGGCGCCCCCGACAGGATTCGAACCTGTGACCGTCGGATTAGAAGGCCGATGCTCTATCCAGCTGAGCTACGGAGGCGTGGCCCGCGGGAGCACCTCGTCCGAGGTGGGTTTGCGCAGGCCGCACCCGATCTTACTGGTCCCCGTATCCCATGTGTGCATCGCAATCCGAAACACTGACCGGAGTGTTACCAAGGTGTGGGGGGTATTTGGGTGCACTGTCCCCACACTGTCGACGTAGGTGTCCAGTTGTCGGACCACGAGGGTTCGAGACTGGACCGGATCATCGGTAAGGTCCC
>NZ_JACIXG010000145.1 GCF_014360585.1 Nocardioides sp. | reverse complement strand
CTGGAGGCCACTGCCTCCCGTGGCATGCTGCGGGCCGTCGGCCTCGGAGACGACGACTTCGCGAAGCCGCAGATCGGCGTCGCATCGTCGTGGAACGAGATCACCCCCTGCAACCTGTCCCTCGACCGGCTCGCAAAAGCGGTGAAGAACGGCGTTCACGCGGCCGGCGGCTTTCCGCTGGAGTTCGGCACCATCTCCGTCTCCGACGGAATCTCGATGGGCCACGAGGGCATGCACTTCTCGCTGGTGTCGCGCGAGATCATCGCCGACTCGGTCGAGACCGTCATGAGCGCGGAGCGGCTCGACGGCTCCGTACTGCTCGCAGGCTGTGACAAGTCGTTGCCCGGCATGCTGATGGCGGCTGCTCGACTCGATCTCGCCTCTGTCTTCCTCTACGCCGGCTCGACCATGCCCGGGCAGGTCGACGGCCGCGACGTCACGATCATCGACGCCTTCGAGGCGGTCGGGGCCTGCATCGCGGGAAAGATGAGCCGCGAGGACGTCACCCGCATCGAGAAGGCGGTCTGTCCTGGTGAGGGCGCCTGCGGGGGCATGTACACCGCCAACACGATGGCTGCTGTCGCTGAGGCGATCGGCATGTCGTTGCCCGGTTCGGCCGCTCCCCCGGCGGTCGACCGCCGACGCGACGGCTTCGCCCACCGCTCGGGCGAAGCGGTGGTCGGGATGCTGCGCAAGGGCATCACCGCACGCCAGATCATGACGAAGGACGCCTTCGAGAACGCCATCGCCGTCGTGATGGCCCTCGGCGGTTCCACCAACGCCGTGCTGCACCTGTTGGCCATCGCCAACGAGGCCGAGGTCGACCTGACTCTCGACGACTTCACCCGGATCGGAGAGAAGGTCCCCCACCTCGCCGACCTCAAGCCCTACGGCAAGTACGTCATGAACGACGTCGACAAGATCGGCGGCATCCCGGTCGTGATGAAGGCGCTCCTGGACGCGGGGCTGCTCCACGGCGACTGCCTCACGGTGACCGGGAAGACCATGGCTGAGAACCTCGAGGACCTGAGCCCGCCCGCCCTCGACGACGAGGTCATCCACTCCTTCGAGCGGCCGATCCACCACACCGGTGGTCTCACCATCCTGAAGGGCTCGCTCGCCCCCGAGGGGGCTGTCGTCAAGACGGCCGGCTTCGACGACACCGTCTTCCGCGGCACCGCCCGGGTCTTCGACGGTGAGCGGGCCGCGATGGACGCCCTGGAAGCGGGGCTCATCGTCGCGAGCGACGTCGTCGTCATTCGGAACGAGGGCCCGAAGGGCGGCCCGGGCATGCGGGAGATGCTTGCCATCACGGGAGCCATCAAGGGCGCCGGTCTCGGCAAGGACGTCCTGCTGATCACCGACGGCCGGTTCTCCGGAGGCACCACGGGCCTCTGCGTCGGCCACATCGCCCCAGAGGCCGTCGACGCCGGCCCGATCGCCTTCGTCCGCGACGGCGATCCCATCGTCCTCGACGTCGTCAACCGCACCCTCGAGGTCGAGGTGGAGCCCGAGGAGCTGGAGCGGAGAAAGGTCGGCTGGGAGCCACTTCCCACGAAGTATCCTCGCGGCGTGCTCGGCAAGTACCGGCGTACGGTGCAGTCAGCCGCGGTCGGCGCCGTCACGAGCTAGTCAGCTGCCCGCGCCGGCGGAGCTCCGAGCTCCGCCGGCCAACGGCCGACTCATCTCGCCCTGTTCCGATACCCCCGTACGTTTCCCCGTCCCATCTGGTTCTACTTCGGGGTCGAACCAGTGGCCGGCACGGCTCTGCTTGTGTGCGTTTGACCTGGCTGAATTCGGCTATGCTCGGCGCCGTGGGATCTCGGCCGACATCAGAAACGTCTGTACACACGCCACGTCCGCGCGCCCCCAGGGCGAGCCACCTGGGCCAACGAGTCGACTGGCACAACGACCCCTCGGCCCCCGAGGTCAACAGCCTCCGGCCCAGCGCCGGTGCTTTCGTGCTCGACGACCCGGGCAGGATCCTGCTGATCCGCCGCAACGACACCGGCAACTGGACGATGCCCGGCGGGGCCATGGAGCCCGGCGAATCACTGACCGCGGCCGCGGTCCGCGAGACGTTCGAGGAGACCGGCATCACCATCGAGGTGACCGGCCTGGTCGGGATCTGGACCGACCCGCGCCACCGCATCGAGAACACCGCCAACGGCGAGGTACGCCAGGAGTGCTCCATCATCTACGCCGGCCGCTACCTCGCCGGCGAGCCCACTCCATCAGCTGAGAACACCCACGCCGAATGGGTGTATCCCACGATCGTTCCCAGCCTTCAGATGGACCGCAGCCAGCGCGTACGGATCGACTGGGCACTCAACCGCAACTTCCCGCACCTCGATCCCAACCCCTGATCGCGGCCTGCCCGCCTCTCGCCGTCATCGGCTTACCCCGCTCGGATCCGTGAGCCCGACTTCTCGGGTCCTGATCGATGAGCAAGAACTCGCGCGCCAAGGGAACCTGGTCGAGCCCGCCGGCGTAACCATGGCAGGGAAGCAACTTTTCGTCTGGAGGAGCCGATGCACGACCGCGAGGCCCGGTTCGATGCGTTCTACAACGCGCGGTCGGCGCAGCTTGTTCGGTCTCTCTACCTGGCCTGCGGCGACCTCACCCGCGCAGAGGACTGTGCCCAGGAAGCATTTCTTCGCGCGTGGAGGCGATGGTCCAAGCTCGAAGGCGACGACCCGGTCGGCTGTTCGAACGGTGGCGTGGAGGCTCTGTGTCAGCGACTGGCGCTCGACTCAACGGCTCCAAAGAGCCCTGGCTCGCCTCAAGCTGGTCGATGCGACCACGTCGGACATCGCCGCTGGGTCGCCGCTCGCCAATGCGCTCGGCCTACTCGACGCTCTGCCCATCGATCAACGCCGAGTCGCGGTCCTGTACTACATCGAGGATCTACCGGTCGATGACATCGCTGCTCTTCTCGACGTGCCTCCCGGCACGGTCAAGTCGCGTCTGTCCCGTGGCAGAGAAGCTCTTCGGCGGTCCTTGGCTGCGGATCAGGGCTAGGAGAGGGATATGAACATGGAAGACGACGCGCACATTCGCTCAGCCCTCACCTCAGAGGATTGGGACTACCAGCCTCGATCGGCCGAGGAGGTTCGGCATTCCGGCCGCCCACGGACCGCAGTCCGATGGGGCATTGCCGGACTAGCTGCTGCTGTCGCGCTCGGCGCCGGCTGGTGGGGGATGCACACGCTCAACAGCCCTCAGGACCCGTCATTCGCAGGCGCCAGCGACGTCACGCTGATCACCCATCAACCCATGCCGATCAGCATGGAGGCCCTGCTCGCCGGCACGCTTGTGCTCGACGACGGCTGTCTCGAGGTAGACGACACTTTGGTGATCTGGCCGGCGGGATCGCAGTGGGACGAATCCCGCCAAGCCGTCACGCTGTCCCAGGATGGGCAGGACTTCACTGTCGCGACCGGCAGTCAGTTGCCTGACCTCGGCGGAGGAACCATCTCGCTGGACGAAGTCTCGGCCTATCTCGACCCGGCCTATCTCGCGGCCGCGTCGAGCTGCCTCGGCTCATCCCAATCGGTTCTCGTCGTCAATTGAAGTTGCCAGCAAACACGTCCTGTCGCCCCAGCGCGACGAGACACCGAACGCACCGGGAGGCCGGATGGCTGAGCAGTGGCACGAGAGGTTGGTTCGTCTTCAGGCCGCCAAGGGCTGGAGCAACCGGGAGACCGCGATGCACTACATCGCCCTGTCGACCTTCCACGAAGAGGCTCAGCCATGGCCGACACGGTCATCGCCACCAGCACCCGGCCGGACGGCACCGTGATCAGCCCGATGCGCTTGGCGGAGGCCCAGCTGACCAAGGCCGTCCTCGCCGCCCGCGACGGTAGCCCGATGTTGGCGCTCGATCTCGCCGAGGCCGCCCTCAACCACGAACGAAGGTCCCAGCCCAGCCTGCTCCTCGTCGCCAGCGAGGTCGCCCACGAACTCGAGTACCGCTCCCCCGCCGACGGCGCCGAGTTCCGCAACCACCTTCGCACTCTCAGCGCCCCGGTGGCGTAGCTCCACAGATTGCTGATGGATCGCACCGCAACCATTGGTCAGACGGGAGACCGCTCATCCCCGCAGCCACGCGGCGAGGTCATCGACCGGCGATGTCGCCGCTGGGCACGCCGCGAAGAACGTAGACGTACGCCATGCCGCGATCTCCTCGGCCGAGTCCCCGGGCGCCTCACGTTGCAAGTAGGCAAGCAGGTCTTCCTGTCCTATCTGCGCGGCGAAAGCCACAGAGGCGTCGAGACCTTGGGACATGAGGAAGACACCGTCGATGTAGCAGTACGCGTCGAAGTTGGCCTTCTTCGCCTGCCAGATCAGCGGCACGTCGTCGAGATGTCCATCGCAGAAGAGCATCCAGCAACAAGCCAGCAGGACATCCCCACAACCGTCGTCTGCCTCGGCGCGTGAAGCTGTCTCGTACGCGGTGACCGCACGAAGCAGGTTGATATCACTCGTGTCCCGCGCAGTGAGCAACGTGGCGACGACCGCCGGCCTGACCAGCGAGTCGACCGATTCGGAGACCCCGGGCCCGAGCAACGACGGCCAGGAATCCGCCTGGACACCGCGGACCTGCCGCAGCAGACCGACACCCGTGCTCACATCAACCCACTCTTCCTTGCCCTCGGTGCCCAGCGGTCCTCACTGACCGCGAGCCGCGACTATAGAGCGGTGTGTGCGCCGCGCCCCGGGCCGGGTTTCGTACCCGTCGGTCGACAGCGGCCGCAGCCCGGTTGGTCAGGCCGTACGCAGCAACCTGAACTCGCGCCTCTGCAGCACCTTCAGCACGAGCTTGGCCGGATAGCCGAACGCCTCCCGACCGGCTTCGGTCGGATAGGGCTCGATCGCCGACACCTGATGCCACTGCCCGTCGACCAGCAGCTCGCAGCTTCCGGCCGCAACGATGTTGCGATACCAGTTCACGTCCTCGCCGTAGGTCAGCTCCGCAATGAACCCCTCCGGCACTCGCGCGACGATGATCGGCGTCTCGTACGTCTTCCCCGACTTCCGGCCGACATGACGCACGAGCGAGAACGGCCCGCGCCCCGAGCGAGCCGCCCGCGTCGTCGCCCGGTTGAGCGTGTTCTTGAGCAACCACAGCCACTTGCGCCGCATCTCAGTCT
The DNA here is from genome assembly GCF_014360585.1 of Nocardioides sp. Classification (GTDB taxonomy): domain Bacteria; phylum Actinomycetota; class Actinomycetes; order Propionibacteriales; family Nocardioidaceae; genus Nocardioides. The sequence goes on along the minus strand of NZ_JACIXG010000145.1, from coordinate 293 downwards.
CCTAGAAGTCTTAGGTTCACCATCGGCAGTCCCTCGACCTCATGGCCGACCGCCGTCTCGATCGCACCGCGCAGTCGCCGCCAGGCCTTCGGGTGCGCCTCCTGATAACGACCCAGCACCGCAGCAGACTCCTCGTCCGAGAGAAACCTCGCCTGCGCCGCGGCGCTTGTACGCCTCCCGATGCTGACGCGACATGCCGGCTCGGCCAGGAGGTTCCGATACCACTGCGCCTCGGTGCCGAAGCCGCTCACCACCACGATCTCGTGCTCGCTCGGCCGCTCGACGACCTCGAG
>NZ_JACIXG010000144.1 GCF_014360585.1 Nocardioides sp. | reverse complement strand
CAGCACTCGAACAACGAAAGAGATTCTCATGAGCACCACGACATCACCCCGCCACGCGGAACCGCCGCCACGCCAGACCCCGCCTCTCGGCAACAAGGTGGGACCTCTGGGCCGACTCGGCGTGTGGGTCACGGCCCACACGCGACTTGTCACCGTGGCCTGGCTGCTGGCCATCGTCGGCCTCGGCGCGTTCGCGCCACAGGTCGAGCACAACCTCTCCGGCGCCGGCTGGCAGGCCAACGGCTCGGAGTCCGTCCAGGCGCGCGAGCTCGCCCGCGACCACTTCGGCGGCAACGCCTCCTCCGCGATCCAGGTCGTCGTACGCTCCACCGACGGGCCGGTCACCGAGGGCGAGGGCAAGGACGTCCTCGCCAAGGTCACCGGCATCCTCGAGGACGAGCCGCGGATCGCCGACGTCGTCGCGCCGATGCCCGGCGCCACGCTGTCCCAGGACGGGTCCACCGCCATCGTGCTAGCCGGCGCCGGCGCCGACACCAACGAGATGGTCCGCGTCGCCACCGACCTCAAGGAAGAGCTGCAAGACCTCTCCACCGACACCGTCGAGGTCAACCCCACCGGGTCCTCGCTGCTATGGAGCGACTTCAACGAGGCCAACCTCGACGCCATGCTCAAGTCCGAGCTGATGTCGTGGCCGGTGACCCTAGCCATTCTGGTGCTCGCCTTCGGCGCCCTCGTCGCCGCCGGACTGCCACTGGTCCTCACCCTCGCCGGGCTCGTCGCCTCCGCCGGCTCCCTGGTCCTCATCAACGAGCTCGTGCCCGTCTCCATCTGGGCGATGAACTTCGCCATGATGTTCGCCCTCGCGCTCGGCATCGACTACGCCCTCTTCCTCGTGGTCCGCTACCGCGCCGCCCGAGCTGCCCGCGCCAACAGCGACCGCACCGACATCCTCGGCAAGCAGTGGGCGATCGCCCAGACCATGGACACCGCCGGCAAGGCAGTCCTGCTCTCCGGCTTGACGGTGCTGATCTCTCTGTCCGCGGTGATGCTCGTGCCCTCGCCGTCCTTCCGGTCGATGGCCGGCGGCATCATGCTCTCGGTGGTCTTCGTCCTTGCCGCGACCCTGACCCTGCTCCCGCTGGTGCTGTTCAAGCTCGACGACTGCATCAACAAGCTGGCGCTGCCGTGGGTCAGGGCGGGCGAGCACCGCTCCCCGAAGTTCACCGCATGGGGCGAGCTCCTCTGGAAGCGCCCCCTGGTCTGGGGTCTGGCGTCACTGATCGTGCTGCTGGCACTGGCCGCCCCGATCTTCGGGCTGAAAACCGCGATGCCCTCAATCAAGGTGCTGCCCGAGGACGCCTCCGCACGCGTCGGCTATGACCGGGTCCAGGAGTCGTTCGGCGAGGGCGCTCCGGGCACCTTGCAGATCGTCATGGCCTCCACCGATGCCGAGAAGGCCGCCACGGTGCTCGGCAACGACGGCGGCATCGCCGCCGCGATGCCGCCGATGCCTGCCACCGACGGCACCGACCTGGTGCTGGTTCAGGCCATCCCCACGGTCGACCCCTCCGACCCCGAGCTCGACCGGACCATTGACCGGCTCCGCGCCGATCTGCCGGACTCCGCACTGGTCGGCGGCGCCCCTGTGGAGAACCTCGACCTCAAGGCCCAGCTTGACGAGTCCACCCCGCTGGTCATCGGCGTGGTCCTGGTCCTCGGGTTCCTGCTGCTGCTGATCGCGCTTCAGGCGCCGCTGATCTCGCTGCTCGGCACCCTGGCCAGCCTGCTGTCGACCGCGGCCGCGTTCGGCGTGGCCCGCCTGATCTTTCAGGAGGGGTACGGCGCGGACCTGCTCGGATTCGAGTCCCAGGGGTTCCTCGACGCCTGGGCGCCGGTGTTCTTCTTCGCGATGATCTTCGCGATCGCCATGGACTACACGGTGTTCCTGCTGGCCTCGGCCAAGGAGCACTACGAGCGCACCGGTGATCCCAAGGACGCCATGGTCGGGTCCCTGGCCCACTCCGGGCGGGTCATCTTCGCCGCCGGCGCGGTGATGGTGGCGGTGTTCTTCACCTTCGCGCTCTCCGGGCCCATCCCGCCCAAGGAGATGGGCGTCGTACTCGGCATCGCCGTCCTGCTCGACGCCTTCCTCGTCCGCTTGGTCCTGCTGCCGGTGATGCTCCGCCTCACCGGTAACGCCGCCTGGTACACCCCGGCCTGGCTCAAGCGGATCCTGCCCAACATCACCTTCGCCCACGACTGAGGCGCAACTGCCGGACCGGCCCCACGCTCGAACACCGGCGCCCTGCCAGGCGGACGGGAACGGCACCAGTGCCCCCGACGTCACCTCACTACCACCACATCGCAAGGAGAACACTCATGTGTCGCGCTACCACCTGCAAGACCTGCAAGAAGACCACCTGGGCTGGCTGCGGCCGGCACATCCACCGGGTCAAGGCCTCCGTGCCCGCCAGCCAGTGGTGCCCCGGGCACCCCGAGGCCGAACGACGGGGCGGCTTCCTCAGCCGGATCCTCGGTCGCTGAGTCGGAGGAAGGAGCAACGATGAACCTCGACCGTGCCATCTTCCTCCTGGCCGGGACTCTCACCCTCCTGAGCGCGTCACTGACGCTGCTCGTCTCGGAGTGGTGGGTGCTGCTGGCGGCCTTCGTCGGCCTGAACCTCCTCCAGTCTGAGCCGCCCCGGAGTTTCCGGAGGCCCGGTTTGGTGGCTCAGCCGGTCGGCGTGAGCTCGTTTCTTGCAGCGTAGTGGATCTGTTCGACCGTCACTGGTGGCAGATCCTGGACCGATTCGTGAGGCCGGTCGTGGTTGAACCAGTCGACCCAGTTCAGGGTCTCGATCTCGACGTGCTCAAGGCCGCGCCAAGGCCCCTCGGGGCGGATCAGCTCGGTCTTGTACAGGCCGATCTGGGACTCGGCCAGAGCGTTGTCGTAGGCATCGCCGACGGTCCCAACCGACGCGTCGACTCCGGCTTCGACGAGCCGGCTGGTGAACGCGAACGAGGTGTACTGGGCAGGTTCAAGGAGTCGATGCAACACCGGGTTGTTGGAGTGAGCGTATCTGCTCCTCGAAGACTTCAGCGGGCGTCTTCCAGCAGAGGACCTTTCTGGGCCGATTGTTGAGCGCGTACGCGACGGCCTCGAGTTCGTCGGCCGACCAGCGGGACAGGTCGGTGCCCTTGGGGAAGTACTGGCGGAGCAGACCGTTCGTGTTCTCGTTCGTCGGGCGCTGCCACGGTGAATGCGGGTCAGCGAAGAACACCCGTGTCCCGGTCTCCAACGCGAACTGCGCGTGGCCTGAGAGCTCCTTGCCGCGGTCCCACGTGAGGGTCTTACGCAGCTGGTTGGGCAGCCTGGTGATCGACGCTGTCAGCGCGGCGTTCATCGCGACCGCCCCGTAACCGCCAAGCGACAGACCGTTCTTGACCGGTGGCTTCTCGCCCCATCCCTCCAATCGCGGCAGGTGGACCAGGATCGTTGAGCGGCTGCTGCGCTCGACAAGCGTGCCGATTGCCGATCTTCCCGTACCGATGATCAGGTCGCCTTCCCAATGGCCGGGGACGGCACGGTCCTCGGCCTCGGCCGGGCGCTCGCTGAGGATGACATCAGCCGTGACATGCCCTTGGGGTTTGTTGCGAGAGCGTGATCTGGGCTCCCGCAACGCCCGCCCGGTGCGCAGGCACGCGACCAGTTCACGCTTGAGCGCGCCACGCCCCTCAATGAACAGGGCCTGGTAGATCGCCTCGTGGCTGATGCGCATGGATTCATCATCAGGGAAGTCGATCTTCAGGCGCTGCGAGATCTGCTCGGGGCTCCATGCCGTCGACCATCGTCGATCCTTGCGGTGGGGCTTGTTCAGTCCCTTCCACGGCGGCGGCGTGGGACCCGCAACGATCGTGCCGTCGGGCCCACTGACCTGTCCGGCAAGACGGTCCTGGACGTACACGCGCAACCGGTCATCGGTAGCAAGCTTGGAGTCCTTCGGCCGCGTGGCCGCCTGCTGCGCCTTCCACTGGGCCACCGTGGCCCGGTACTCCTGCTTCCCAGAGCGAGTGGCCGCGTTGCGACGCAGCTCGCGCGAAATCGTGCCCGGGTCCCGCCCAAGAGCGCGCGCAATCTCACGCACGCCCTTGTCCTTGGCACGCAGGATCGCGATCTCCTCGCGCTCCTCGAAGCTCAGGTAACGGCCTATGGGCTCGGCCAACGAGATCGGTGCCATGCCGCCAGCGTGGCGAAACCAGCGAGCCCCGACCGGCCACGACACGCCAACGGCAAGCGACGCCTCAACGGTCGTGACTCCCGTGGCGATGAGCCGCCAGAACTGCCGCTGGACCACCCGTGACGGATCCGGCCTCCCGGGCGAACGCATCGCCGGCCGCAACGCACGATCAGCTCGCCACTGTCGCCGTAGCCCTTCGGGCACATCGCTGGTCTTCTTGCTCCAGTCCGCAGTCGCCATCGTTGAACACCTCCAGAGTCAAGGTGTTGCGACGACCGATTGAATCCGCCCTGGCTGCCACGGTCCGAGTGCACGATGCAGCCGGCCACGCTCGCGCCCTCAGCAGCGCGCCGTGCGACGGCGGATTCCAGGGCGTTCACGGCCAGCCGGGACTTCATTCGGGCATCGATGGAGTAGCCCACGATCCGGTTGGCGTAGACGTCCTTGATCGCGCACAGGTAGAGCTTGCCCTCACCGGTGGGGTGCTCGGTGATGTCGGTGAGCCACAGCCGGTTCGGCGCATCAGCGGTGAAGGCCCGCTGGACCAGGTCGTCGTGCACGGGTGGACCCGTCTTGCCGTTCTTCGCGCGTTTCTTGCTGAACCTGCTCCACCAGCCGTTGCCCGAGCAGATCCGCCACACCGTCCGCTCACACACCCGGTGCCCGGCCGCTTTGAGCTCGTCGAAGACGAGCCGGTAGCCGAACTCGGGATCATCACGGTGGGCGTCGTAGATCGCGTTCGCCAAGTAGGCCTCGGCGAGCTCAGCTGCGGTGATGGGGTTCTTCAGCCACCGGTAATAGGGCTGACGAGCGATACCAAGGACCCGGCACGTCACCGTGACGGGGATCCCGTCAGCGGCGAGCTCACGGACGAGCGGGTACATCATTTTCCCGGGAGGTTGGCCTGAGCGAAGTACGCGGCTGCCTTGCGCAGGACCTCGTTCTCCTGCTCCAGGAGCCGGATCCGCTTCCTCGCCTCACGCAGCTCAGCAGACTCTGCCGGCGACCCGCCGGGCCGGCCGTTCCCGGACGAGCCAATAGCACTGGCTTCCTCGTCCTGGGCCAGCCAGCGTTGCAGACACGATGTCGAGACACCGAAGTCTTTGGCTACCTGCGCGATCGTGGAATCAGACTCCTTGAAGACCCGGACCACGTCCTCGCGGAACTCCTTGGGAAACGCCTTGGGCACGATGTACATCCTTCCAGCAGCGACCCACGTCGCCACAGATCAGATGTCACCTATCCGTGCAGCAGTCCCCAGCCCTGTGGGCC
>NZ_JACIXG010000143.1 GCF_014360585.1 Nocardioides sp. | reverse complement strand
GTCACGGTGGCGCGCCATCGTTCATTTCGCCGAGGCGTCGCTTACCTCGGGCGAGACGTCACTTACGTCGGGCGAGACGTCAGTTGTGGCGGGCGAGACGTCAGTTGTGGCGGGCGAGTGGTCTCGACAAGCTCGACCACCGGGCTCGACCACCGGGCTCGGGCGAGTGGTCTCGACAGGCTCGACCACCGGGTTCGGGTGGTGGTCTCGACAGGCTCGACCACCGGGCACCGTTTCACATGAAACATTCACTCACCGTCGCGGTGCAGCTCGGTGGAGGCCGGGGACGGATGGCTGCGAGGACGTACGACCTCCCGCAACCGCTCCCACGCGGTCTCGAAGTCGTCGATCCAGGTGACGGTCTGCTTCAGGTCCATCCGCATCCGAGGGACGGTCGGATGCTCCCGGTGGGTCTTGAACCCAACCCGGCTCAGGAAGTCGGCCGGCGCGGCACAGCGCCGGCCATGGATGCCGCTCATCGGGCCCACGTCACCGAAGGCCTCGATGGCCCGGAACTGGCCGCGTTGGACCAGGTCACGGGCCATTCCCTGGACGAGCATCCGGCCGATCCCGCCGCCGGCACGGCGCGGGTCGATCCACACCGTGGTCATCAGGACCGCGTCGGTGGAGACCGGCCCGGAGGGGAACGAGGCGACCCGCGGGACGAAGACCGGCGGCGCGTAGAGCACGAATCCTGCCGGCGTACCGTCGATCACGGCCACCCGTCCGCACGAGCCCCATTCGCGGAGCACCTCGGAGATCCAGGCCTCCTTGACCCCGATCGCCTGCGTCGAGTCGACGCGGCGATGGCCCACAGGATCGCGCTCCCAGAACAGGCAGGCGCGGCACGGCGCCGGGACCTCGGCGAAGAGATCCAGCGTCAACGGAAGAACGCGACGTGCCATGTCTCACCCTTGATCTTGGGTTAAGGGTCTGTTACCAGCGTATGCGATCCTTCATGATGGTGACACCATGACTGATCTTCCCCAGCGCGCAACCTCATCCCGCCTCGACCCGTACGCGGACCGCTATGCGGCGCGCACGGCAGGCATGACGGTCTCGGAGGTCCGGGCCCTCTTCGCCGTGGCAGCCCGGCCCGAGGTGGTCTCGCTCGCTGGTGGCATGCCCAACATCTCCAGTCTTCCGCTGGACGTTGTCGGCGACTCGATCCGCGACCTGATCATGACCCAGGGCCCCACCGCGCTGCAGTACGGCGGCGGTCAGGGCGATCCCGCTCTGCGCGAGCAGATCTGCGAGGTCATGCGCCTGGAGGGCATCGAGGCCCACCCCGACGACGTCGTCGTGACCGTCGGCTCCCAGCAGGCCGTCGATCTGGTCACCCGGGTCTTCTGCGACCCCGGCGATGTCGTGATCTGTGAAGCCCCGTCGTACGTCGGAGCGCTCGGTGTCTTCAAGGGCTACCAGTGCGACATCGTGCACGCCGAGGTCGACGCCAGCGGCCTGATTCCCAGCGCGCTCGAGCAGGCGATCATCTCCACCAAGGCCTCGGGCCGCAAGGTGAAGTTCCTCTACACGATCCCGAACTTCCAGAACCCGACCGGCGTCACCATGACCCCCGAGCGCCGCACCGAGATCCTCGAGATCTGCCGGCGCCACGACATCCTGGTGCTCGAGGACAACCCCTACGGCCTTCTCGGCTTCGACGACGAGCCCCGCCCGGCGATGCGCGCCCAGGACCCCGGGGTCATCTACCTCGGCTCCTTCTCCAAGACGTTCTCCCCCGGTCTGCGGGTCGGCTGGGCACTGGCCCCCTCCGCGATCCGCGAGAAGCTGGTCCTGGCTCAGGAGTCCGCGACGCTCTGCCCGCCACCGTTCAACCAGATGGCCGTCTCGGCCTATCTCTCCAACCACGACTGGCAGGGCCAGATCAAGCAGATGCGGGAGATGTACCGCGAGCGTCGCGACGCCATGCTCGACGCGCTCGAGGCCTACATGCCCGCGTCCTGCACCTGGACCAAGCCCGACGGCGGCTTCTTCGTCTGGCTGACGCTCCCCGCCGGCATCGACTGCAAGGCGATGCTCCCCCGCGCGGTGACCGCGCGCGTTGCGTACGTCCCCGGCACCGGCTTCTTCGCCGACGGCTTCGGCGCCTCCTCGATGAGGATCTCCTACTGCTACCCGACTCCTGAGCGGATCCGAGAAGGCGTACGCCGCCTGGCGGGTGTCATCGAGGCCGAGATGGAGCTTCTGGAGACGTTCGGTGCGACCGGGCCCATCCCTGGTCTCCCCATTCGTGGCGCCGAGCACCCCTCGACGAACACGCAGTAGTACCTGCCCGGGTCATCTCGGCCTGAGAGTCATCTCGACAAGCTCGATGACCGGACGCTCCCGGAGGTCGAGCCTGTCGAGACCTCCCCCAGAGCGTCATCTCGACAAGCTCGATGACCGGGCCGCACCCGAGAATCAGTCGCGAAATCTATTTGTCGACAAAGCGCTTTATCGCTTGATGACTAAATGGATTCGTCGGAGGCCGGCGACATCAGTTCGACGATCCGACGTAGATCCTCCAGCGTCGCGAACTCGACGGTGATCTTTCCCTTGGAGCGCCCCAGATCGACTTTCACGCGGGTGTCGAAGCGGTCGGAGAGCCTGTCAGAGATCTCCTTGAGCCCAGGAGCACTCGGCTTGGCGCGCTTCACGCGCGGAGTGGCGAAGGCGTCGCCGTCGGGGTCGCCGAGGGCGACGATCTCCTCGAGGCCGCGCACGGAGATGCCCTCAGCCACCACCTTCTGAGCCAGCTTGTCCTGCTGCGGCTCTCCGTCGACTGCCAGCAACGCACGCGCGTGGCCGGCCGAGAGCACGCCGGCGGCGACACGGCGCTGCACCGATGGGGAAAGCTTCAGGAGTCGGATCGTGTTGGAGATCTGCGGTCGCGAGCGTCCGATCCTCTGGGCCAGCTCGTCGTGGGTGCACTCGAAGTCGTTGAGCAGCTGCTGGTAGGCCGCCGCCTCTTCCAGCGGGTTGAGCTGCGAGCGGTGCAGGTTCTCCAGGAGCGCGTCCCGGAGCATGTCGGTGTCGTCGGTCTCGCGGACGATCGCCGGGATGACCTCGAGACCGGCCTGCTGGGTGGCGCGCCACCGGCGCTCACCCATGACCAGCTCGTAGGAGTCGGTCGCCACTTTCCGGACGACGATCGGCTGCAGCAGGCCGATCTCGTTGATCGAATGGACCAGTTCGGCCATCGCATCCTCGTCGAAGACCTGACGAGGCTGCACGTGGTTCGGATGGATCTGCGTGACCGGCAGCTCAGCGAAATATGCGCCGTCGACGGGCGCCAGATTCGATTTCTCGATCTGGCGGCCTTCCGTCGGCTCGGTGGACCCGGGGTCCACGGATGCGCCGGAAGTGGCTCCAGCGGAAAGGTCCGAATGGCGGACGTCCGACTGGACAGGAGCGCCTTCGGGCGAATCATTTCCGCCACTGGCTGGAGCGGTCGGAATCAGCGATCCCAGACCTCGTCCGAGACCACGTTTCGGCGCCTGCTTACTCATTCCTGTGTCCCCCATTGTCGGTGGTCGAGCTTGTCGAGACCCCGTCTGATGTCGCAATCGTGGTGGTCTCGACAGGCTCGACCACCGGGTCCTTCATCGTCACTGCTGGCCCTGTTTGGCGAGCTCCTTGGCGGCCTCGAGATAGCTCAGCGCGCCGGGCGAGCCCGGGTCGTACGTCATCACCGTCTGCCCGAACGAGGGCGCCTCGGACACACGCACGGCGCGGGGGATGAACGTGCGCATGACCGTGTCGCCGAAGTGCTCACGCACCTCCTCGGCGACCTGCGAAGCGAGCCGGGTGCGAGCGTCGTACATCGTGATCAGCATCGATGAGACCCGCAGCGTCGGGTTCAGTGCCGCACGCACCATCTCGACCGTCTTGAGGAGCTGACCGAGACCCTCCAGCGCGTAGTACTCCGCCTGGATCGGGATCATCACCTCGGTGCTCGCGACGAGCGCGTTGACGGTGAGCAGCCCTAGCGACGGCGGGCAGTCGATGAGGACGTAGTCCCATCGATCCTCCGCGTCACCCACGCGGGGCGACTTGGCCAGGGCCTCCTTCAGGCGCTGCTCGCGTCCGTCCTCCTCGACGAGCTCGACCTCGGCACCGGCCAGGTCGATGGTCGCCGGCACGAGCTCGAGGCCCTCGAGCTTCGGGACCGGCACGACGACATCTTCGAGCGACGCTCCCTCGACCAGGACCTCGTACGTTCCCGGGGTGCCCTGGTAGTGGTCGACGTCGAACGCGGTGCAGGCGTTGCCCTGAGGGTCGAGATCGATGACCAGCACCTTCTGACCCAGCTGGGCCAGCGCCGCGGCGATGTTCACCGTCGAGGTGGTCTTGCCGACGCCACCCTTCTGGTTGGCGGAGACGATCACCCGGGTGCTCGCCGGGCGCGGCATCGGCGGCCGACTGCCCGCTGCCCCGCGCGCCAGGAGCGTGTGCTCGGCGGCAGCGGCCAACGGCGTCGCTTCCGTGGTGAAGTCGTTCTCGAGGGATGCGATGTCACCGGCCGTACGGAGCCTGATCGACACCGGCTCGTCGGTTTCACGTGAAACGGCGTTCTCTGGACTCTCGTCGTCGTACGGCATGTTCCTCATCCTCTTCCGGTGGTCGAGCCTGTCGAGACCACCCCGGTCCCGCGCGATGTCGTGGTCTCGACAGGCTCGACCACCGTCAACGTCGCTTCTTCTTTCGGGGCCCACCCTTGGACCCCTTCTGGCCGCCCTTCGGGACCGGCGGCCAATCTACCCGTGCCGGATCCGACCAAACCACCCGAACCGCGACAGTTGTCGTCTCCAAAACGTCTACACCGAGCTCGGAGACCGTCGGCGGCGCGCATCCCCACTTCTTCAACGTCTGGCCGGCTTCCTCGATCTCCGCCTCGATGCTCGACCCCTTCATCGCGACGAGTGCTCCTGCGGGGGCCACCAGCGGCATCGACCAGTCGAGCAGCTTGCCCAATCCGGCGACCGCTCGCGAAGTCACGACGTCGAAGCCGAGCTCACCGTGAAACGCATCCGCCCTCCCCCGGAGCACCGTGACGTTCTCGAGCGCGAGGTCTTCGGCGACCTCCTCGAGGAATGTCGTACGTCGCAGCAGCGGCTCGATCAGGGTGATCTGCAGGTCGGGGCGGGCGATGGCGAGGACCAGGCCCGGAAGTCCCGCACCGGAGCCGATGTCCGCGACCGCGACACCTTCGGCGATCACCTCCCCCAGCACGGCACAGTTCAGGATGTGCCGATCCCACAGCCGCGGGACCTCCCGCGGACCGATCAGCCCGCGAACCACGCCCGCGTCCGCCAGCCAGGCGGCGTACTTCTGGGCAAGCTCCAGACGGTCTGCGGGAAAGACTCTCTCTGCCCGGGGGTCGAGCTCGCCGAGACCACCCAAGTCCTCACGTTCCTCGCTCACACACAAACTGTTTCACGTGAAACCCGCCTGGATGAACTCCCGGCGCGCAAGAGGACTCCCGGTGGTCGAGCCTGTCGAGCCCACCACCCCGCAAAGAGAGGTCTCGACAAGCTCGACCTCCGCCGCCCCCGATAGTCGTGTCCGTCGAGACCACCACCCCACCGGTGGTCGAGCCTGTCGAGACCACGACCTCACCGGTGGTCGAGCTTGTCGAGACCACTGCCCACAGGGGAGGTCTCCC
>NZ_JACIXG010000142.1 GCF_014360585.1 Nocardioides sp. | reverse complement strand
TCCTCCTGGGCCCCCACCCTGCTCGCAGCCGAAGGCGTCAGCGTCGAGGACTCGATCTTCTACGTCGCGCTGACCACCATCGGCGCCCCGCTCGGCTCCTTCCTGGCCTCGCTGGTCACCGACCGCTACGAGCGCAAGTGGTGCCTGGTCGTCTTCGGCCTGATCATCGCCGGCTCCGGGCTCCTCTACGGGCTCACCTTCACGCCGCTGCTCATCGTCGCCTTCGGGTTCCTGGTGAACCTGTTCGAGCGCGGCTACACCGCGCTGGCCTATGCCTACTCCCCCGAGCTCTACGACACCAACGGGCGCTCCCTCGGCACCTCGGTCTCCTACGGTCTCGGTCGGCTCTCCAACGCCATCGGCCCCCTGATCATCGCCGGTCTCTACAGCGGACTGGGCTACCAGTCCGTCTTCTACTTCATCGCCGGCACCTGGGTGGTCGGAGCACTCGCCCTGGCGATCTTCGGCCCAGCCACCCGCAAGGCCCGGCTGGCCGCCGAGGCGCCCACCGTCCCCGCGACGTCCCACTAAGGACTGAACATGCCCAACCCCGTTCCGGACAACCTCACAACACTCAGGCGGATGGTGGCCGAGACCCCCACCCGCCCACCGCTCGGCGACGTGGCGCACATCGGTCACGCCCAGCTCTTCACTCCGACACCGGAGGCGACGGTGGCGTTCTTCACCGACTTCCTGGGCCTGACCGTCTCCGGCCAGGACGGCGACAGCACCTACCTTCGCACCTGGGACGACTATGAGCACCACAGCCTCGTGGTCACCGAGCGCGCCGCAGCCGGTATCGGACGTACGGCGTTGCGCTGCTCCTCCCCCGACGCGCTCGAGCGCAGGATCGCCGCGGTCGAGGCCACCGGGGCGACCGGCGAGTGGAAGCGGGACGAGCCGGGTATAGGGCCGTTGTGGGTGACCCAGGATCCTGACGGGCACGAGTTCGCGCTCTACCACGAAACCGACTACTGGGAGGCCCCCTCGGCCGAGCTCCGGCCGGGGCTGAAGAACCAGCCCCAGGCCAAGCCGGGTCACGGGGTCGCGGTGCGGCGCTTGGACCACATCAACTACCTGGCCCGAGACGTCGAGACCACGACCGGCTTCGTGATCGACGCCCTCGGCGCCCGACCGACCGAGCAGATCCGCCTCGACGACGGTCACATCGGCGCACGCTGGTCGACCTTCACCCAAAAGTCCTATGACCTCGTCTACACCGAGGACTGGACCGGATCGACCGGCCGGCTGCATCACCTGGCCTTCGCCACCGACACCCGCGAGGACATCCTCCGTGCCGCCGACCTCGCCCTGGACACCGGCGTCTTCATCGAGACCGGACCTCACAAGCACGCGATCCAGCAGACGTTCTTCCTCTACGTCTACGAGCCCGGCGGCAACCGGATCGAACTGTGCAACCCGCTGACCCGACTGGTGCTTGCACCCGACTGGCCGCTGATCACCTGGACCGAGGCCGAGCGGGCCAAGGGCCAGGCGTGGGGGCTGAAGACGATCTCGTCCTTCCACACCCACGGCACGCCGGTGGTCGACTTCCCTGTCGATTGATCCGACCCCGCCCGCGCAGGCGGATGCGGCGATGCGGTCGACGCGCTGACAGGTCTGCATTCTCGCTTACACGAGCAGGATCCTCCCCGAGTATGTCGAGGTGCTCACAGACCTTGATTTTTCACGCTGTCCATTGAGTTGAAGGATCGCCTGGTCGGGCCAGCGGCGCTCCTGATTCATAGGCTCTCCACAGATTGAGCCGACCTAGCGCATAGCCACACTCAGCACAGTCCCTCCTCAGACCTCCGGTGCCGCGCCGGGGCGTACGAGAGAGGCAGTGTGGTGCGCAAGAGACTCACGGAGCGATGGCGGAGGCTGGGGCGTACGGCGCGGATCCTGCTCGCCGCCGGAGTGGCAGCCGCAGTGATCGGTGGTGGAGCGGGAGCCTGGGCGCTCACCCGTGAAGACACCGCGCAGTCCCAGGCGATGCAGGTCCAGGCGACGTCGGGGACGATGAAGGAGACGGTGGCTGCGAGCGGAACCGTGGAGGCAGCCGAGTCTGCTGACCTCACCTTCGAGGTCTCCGGCACCGTGACGAAGATCTTCGTCGCCGAGGGCGACACCGTGAAGAAGGGCGACGCGCTGGCCCGGGTGGACGACACCACCTTGGTCGCCACTCGCACGGCGGCCGAGTCCGCGGTCACCGCGGCTCAGGAGCAGCTCGCCGCCTCCGAGTCCTCGGGAGCCTCCGACCTACAGATCGCCTCGGACGAAGCCGCCGTTGCGGCGGCGGAAGCAAACCTCGACTCCGCACGTCAGGCGGTCGAGGACGCCGTGCTGCGCGCAACGATCAGCGGTACGGTCACCGCCTTCGACGTCGCCGTCGGTGATGTCGTCGGCTCGTCAGCGGGCTCGTCAGCGGGCACCTCGGGCTCGTCGCCCGGTGGATCCGGCGGCTCCGGCCCCTCGACCGGAGGCACGTCGGGAGACGCGAACGGGGAGAGCTCGGCGAGCGCCGGCACGGTCTCGATCGTCTCGGTGGGAAACCATCTCGTCGAGGCGACCGTCAGCGCCGACGACGCGGCCACCGTGAAGAAGGGTCTGCAGGCCACGATCACCGTCAACGGAGTCGATGAGGACGTCTTCGGCACGGTCGCGTCGGTCGGCAAGGTCGCCGAGACGAGCTCGTCGGGTGCCGCCGTCTTCCCGGTGACCATCGCGGTCACCGGCGAGCGCGACGACCTGTATCCGGGCACCTCGGCCACCGCCGCGATCACTGTGAAGCAGCGCGATGACGTGCTCTCGGTGCCCAGTGCCGCGATCACGGCCGAGGGCGACCAGGCGTACGTCCAGAAGGTCGTCGACGGCAAGACGGTGAAGACAGCGGTCTCGATCGGTGAGGTCTACGGCACCACGACCGAGATCACCGATGGGCTCGCTGATGGCGACACGGTCGAGATCGAGGGATTCACCCGTCCTGGTGGCGGCACCTCGGGGTCCGGCAACCAGGAACGCGGACGAGGAGGGGGCTTCGGTGGCGAGGGACAGACACGGCAGATGCCAGGCGGCGGCCAGCGGCCGGGCGGTGGTCAGATGCCAGGCGGCGGGGCGCCGGGCCAGATGGGTGGCGGTCAGTGAGCACGGGCACCCCGGTCGTCTCCTTGGAGGGGGTACGAAAGATGTACCGCTCAGGCTCGATCGAGTTCGAGGCGCTGCGTGGTGTCGACATGGAGATCAGCGCCGGAGAGTACGTCGCCGTGATCGGGCCCTCCGGCTCCGGCAAGTCGACCCTGATGAACATCCTCGGCTGCCTCGATGTACCGACCGAGGGCTCCTATCGACTCGGCGGCGAGGACGTGTCGACGATGTCGGAGGCATCCCTCGCACAGGTGCGCAACCGGCGGATCGGATTCGTGTTCCAGCAGTTCAACCTGCTGCCGAGTCTGCCCGCCTGGCGCAACGTCGAGCTTCCCCTCATGTACGCCGGTGTGACCAAGGCCCAGCGGCGCGAGCGCGCCGCCCGGGCGCTGGAGCGGGTCGGGCTCGGCGACCGGCTCGAGAACCGTCCCGGTGAGCTCTCCGGTGGACAGCAGCAGCGCGTCGCGGTTGCTCGGGCGCTGGTCACCGAGCCAGACATCATCTTGGCCGACGAGCCGACCGGGAACCTCGACTCGGGCTCGACCGAGGCCGTGCTTGCGCTCCTCGACGAGCTGCACGCGCACGGCAGGACCATCGTGCTGATCACTCACGAGCACGAGGTGGCTGAGCGCGCCGGGCGCAACCTGACCATCCGCGACGGTCTGATCACGGCCGACGAGCCGGTGCTCGCCGGGGGTGGACGATGAGCTGGGGCGAGACACTCGCGACGGCGTGGGAAGCGGTGCGCTCACATCGGCTGCGGTCGGTGCTGACGATGCTCGGGATCGTGATCGGGATCGCCTCGGTGATTCTCACGGTCGGCCTCGGCCAAGGTGCGCAAGACCAGGTCAAGAGCCAGATCAGCGCGCTCGGTAGCAACCTGTTGATCGTCTCCCCTGGCTCCTCCACCGACTCCTCGGGCGTACGCGGCGGCTTCGGGTCAGCCTCCACGCTGACCCTGTCGGACGCCGAGGCGCTCGCCGACGACGAGGCGGCTCCGGACGTGAAGGCGGTCGCCCCGGTGACCACCTCGAACGCTCAGCTCGACACCGCCTCCACCAACTGGACGACCTCGCTGGTCGGTGCCACGACCACGTGGCCCGAGGTCCGCAAGCGCGAGGTCGCGTCCGGCCGGTTCTTCACCTCCGACGAGGTCGCTTCGGGGGCGAAGGTGGTCGTCCTCGGCGCCGACACCGCCGCCGAGCTCTTCACAGGAAGGGCGAGCCCTGTCGGGGAGAAGGTCTCGGTCGGGGGAACTGCGCTGACCGTGATCGGCGTGCTGGAGTCGAGCGGCGCGAGCTCCTCGGGCTCCACCGAGGACGACACCGCGGTCGCCCCGATGGGCACAGCCAAGGCGCTCACCGGTTCGACGAGCAGCTCGCTCTCAACGGTATACGTCGAGGCGGTCTCCGACGATGCGCTCCCAGCCGCCTACCAGGAGATCAATGCGCTGCTGCTCAACCTGCACGGCGTCACCGCGGACGAGGCCGATTTCTCGATCTCCTCGCAGGACTCGCTGGTCGAGACGGCCAACGCCACCAACAAGACCCTGACCGTGCTGCTCGGCGGCATCGCGGCGATCTCGCTGCTCGTCGGCGGCATCGGCGTCATGAACATCATGCTTGTCTCGGTCACGGAGCGGATCCGTGAGATCGGCCTGCGCAAGGCGCTCGGTGCGACCCCAGCGGTGATCCGGCGCCAGTTCCTGGCCGAGGCGTCCTTACTCGGCCTGGCGGGCGGCGTCATCGGCATCTTCATCGCCGTCATCGGCGCTTGGGGCCTGCCTGGGCTGATCGACCAGCCCGTTTCGCTGTCCATCGTTGCCACCGCTGCTGCGCTGGTGACCTCCTTGGCGCTCGGCGTCGGCTTCGGGGTCTACCCCGCCAGCCGGGCCGCCCGTCTGACACCGATCGACGCGCTCCGCAGCGAGTGACACCTCCATCTCGACGTACGAAGGAATCTCGATGATCATCACGAATACGGCCGGCAGGCGCCGCGCTCGCACCCTGTCGCTCGCCACCCTCGCCGCGGTCGGGCTCTTCGCCTTGGCCGGCTGTGGCTCCGACAGCGACGCGGCCTCCGACCAGCAGCGACAGGAATCCGGCCAAGGACAACAGCAGGACCGCCGGATGGACGGCGGCATGCCGGGCGCTACCGGTGAGATCGCCGCCATCGACGGCAGCACCCTCCAGGTCCAGGGCAGCGACTCCCAGACCGCGGTCACCTACAACGACGAGACAACCATCAGCCAGCAGGTCAGCACCGCTTTGTCCGACGTCACGGTCGGCAGCTGCGTGACGGTCACGCCTGCCGAGGGCGCCGAGTCGAGCGAGACCACCGTGACCGCCAGTGTCGTCCGGATCACCGAGAAGACCGACGGGTCCTGTGCCGGCGGCGGAAGTCCCGGGGGCCGTCCGCGGCCCGAAGGCGGGGCTTCGGGTGCGCCCGAGAGGACGCCTGCCGAGATGCCAGAAGGGATGCCCTCGGGCGGCCCCGGCGGCTTTGGGGATGGCCCGCGTGGTGGCCTGAGCACATCGGGCGAGGTGACCGCGGTCAGCGGCTCGGGTTTCACCATGGCGGCGACATCGCGCCGCTCCGAGGAGACGACGTCGGTGAACGCCGCGGTCGGTCCGGAGACCTCCTACACCACCACGGAGACGGCGACGAAGAGCGCCCTGGTCATCGGCAAGTGCGTCACCGCATCCGGCGAGTCCGACGACACCGGCGCGGTCACCGCCGAGCGGATCTCGATCACCGAGCCGGTCGACGGCGGGTGCGCCGCCGGCTTCCGTGGCCGTGGCGGCATGCCAGGCGGCGCGCCGGGCCAGAACGGAGCATCGTCGTGAGGCGTCCCTCCCGCCCTTGGATCAAGGCGGCTTCCGGCGTCGCGGCGCTGATCGTGGTCGCGGGTGGCGGCTACACCGCGTACGCAGCCACCACCTCCGTGGCTGCCGGCTACCGCACCGCGACGGTCATGGCCGACGACGTTGAACAGACGCTCTCGCTGACAGGCACCATCGCGCCCAACGGGCGGGCCGACCTCGCCTTCGCCACCGACGGGACCGTCGAATCCGTCGTCGCCGAGGGCGACACGGTGAAGAAGGACCAAGTGGTGGCCCAGCTGGACCGTACGTCCCTGAAGAAGACCCTCACCACGGCGAAGGCCGCTCTGGCCGCCGCCCGGGCACAGCTGCAGAGCGACAAGGAGGCCCAGCTCTCCGGCATCGCGTCGACTGCAACGGGCTCCTCGGAGACCACCCCGGGGACGACCGCGTCGCCGAGCTCTGCAACCGAATCCTCTGCGCAGGACATGAGTGCGGTCTGGACCGGGGTGACGTCGGCGACGGCCGTGCTGCCCGTC
>NZ_JACIXG010000141.1 GCF_014360585.1 Nocardioides sp. | reverse complement strand
ACGATCTCCACCGCCGCCACCCGCTGCGCCGCCAGCTCGCGGAATGGACCCGGCTGCCGTCCGTCGAGCGGGTCCATCTCGGGCGGCTCTCGGACGATGACGTACGCCTCCTGGTCGCCGAGCTCGCCGGCGATCTGGGGATCGACGTGGAGAGCGTCGTACGCCGCGCCGAGGGCAACGCCTTCTTCGTCGAGGAGCTGGTGCAGGCGGCCGGCACCGACGAGCTGCCCTGGGACCTCGCCGACCTGCTCTTGGTCAGGCTCGAGCAGCTCGATGCGACCGCCCGCGAGGTGGTCGACACCGCCAGCGCCGCCGGTCGCAACGTCAGCGACGAGCTCCTCGAGGCCGTCGCCGGCCTCGACCGGGCCACGCTCGACGCCGGGCTGAGGCAGGCGATCGAGCGCGCGATCCTGGTGCCGCGCGAGGACGGCTACTACGTCTTCCGGCACGCGCTGCTCGGCGAGGCGGTCTACGACGACCTGCTCCCGGGGGAGCGGGTCAGGCTCCATCAGCGCTACGTCGAGGCGCTGCGTGGCGATCTCGTGACCGGCAGCACGGCCGGGCTGGCCCGCCACGCTCGTCTCGCCGGCGACCACGAGACGGCACTCAGCGCCGGGATCGCGGCGGGAGACGAGGCGGCAGCGACCGGTGGTCCCGACGAGGCCTCCCAGCACTACCAGCAGGCGATCGCCCAGCTCGCCGGCCGCGCCGCCTCCGACCATGACACCCAGCGCCTCGTCGATCTGGTGGTCAAGGCCAGCGATGCGATGGTCGCCGCCGGGCATGCCGACCGGGCCGGGAAGCTGGCTCGTGAGCAGCGGGAGTCGCTTCCGCCGGACGCGCCCGGACTGTGGCGCGCGCAGCTGATGACGGTCGAGATCGAGACCAGCTTCGCCTACGTCAACGATGTCCAGGTGGGGGAGCTCGCCGAGGCGGCGATGGCCGCGCTCCCCGAGGACGCCCCGCCGCTGGTGCGAGCGCGTCTGCTCGCCGCGTACGCCCGGACGCTGATGATCTACCGCCGTCACGACGACGCCGAGAGGGCCGGCCAGGAGGCGCTGGCGCTGGCCGAGGAGCTCGGCCGGACCGGTCTCGCCGCGGAGGTCGCGGCGACCCTGGCCGGGACGTGGGGCCGCCCGCCGCAGCCCCGGATCGAGCCCCTCCGCGCGGCCGTGGCCAGAGCGGCCAAGGCCGGTGCGCTGCACCCGGAGCTGCGGGCCCGGATCCAGCTCGGCTACGCCCTCGACGCCGCCGACCGTCTCGACGAGGCCGGCGAGAACTACCGCAGCGCCTTCCTGCTCGGCGTCGAGCGGGGCGTGCCGTGGGCGCCGTACTCCTTCGACGCCCGGACCGCCTGGCTCGGCCACCTCTACAAGGTCGGCCAGTGGGACGAGGCGCTCGCGCTCACCGAGGCCTACGGGATCCCGCCGGCGCTGTCGCCGTGGCTGGAGGCCAACCGGTTGATGATCGAGCAGGACCGCGGCGCGGACCGCGGGGAGGAGGCGCGACGGCTGCGGCCGTCGTGGAAGCAGGAGGTCGCCACTGCGAGCGAGTCGGTGCCGGTGGAGATCAAGGCCGCCGGCGCGCGTGGCGATGTGGAGGCGATCCTCGAGGCCTACGACGCAGGCGTCGAGACCCTCGGCCGAACGTGGGGCCAGTGGTTCGGCGGCAACACCCGGCTCTCCGCCGTCGCCGTCGGCGCCATCAGCGCCGTGATCCCGGGGCTTCCGGCCGGCGAGCGCCGGCAGGTGCTGGCGCAGGTGGACCGCATCGTCGCTGCGGGCATGCGACCGGCCGAGGCGAAGCCGACATGGGGCCTGGAGGGCCAGGCGTGGACCGCACGCCTGGTGGCCGAGGGGCTCCGGGTCCACTGGCTGGCCGGCATCGACCCGCCCGAGCAGGAGGAGCTCGTCGATGCCTGGCGGGAGGCAGTGGCCGCCTTCCAGGTCTTCCCACACGTCCACGAGCTCGCCTGGTCGCGGGCCCGGCTGGCCGAGGTCCTCCGCGCGGGCGGTGACACCGCCGGCGCACGGCAGCTGGTCGACCAGGCCCGAGAGGCTGCGAAGCAGCTCGGCGCGGAGCCGCTGCTCGCGCACCTGCGTACGCTCGGCACGACGCCGCAGCGGTCGGGCGCCGGCCCGTCCGGCCGGCTCACCGCTCGGGAGAGCGAGATCCTCGCCCTCGTCGCGGCCGGGCGGAGCAACGGGGAGATCGGCACCCAGCTGTTCATCTCCACCAAGACCGTCTCGGTCCACGTCTCCAACATCCTGGCCAAGCTCGGCGCCTCCGGGCGCACCGAGGCGGCGGCCATCGGGCGGCGCCGTGGACTCGTGGAGTGACCCGGATCACGGCTGAATGAGGCACCTCTGACGTACGCCTAAGGCAGGCGCCTCATGCCCGGACCTACCTCAGGAGCCGAGTCTGGGTACATGACCTACAACACCCAGATCAGCTACGACGCCGAGCTGGCGTACCGCCGTCAGAGCATGCGCCGTGCGGCCGCCGCCGACCGGCTCGCCCGCCAGGTGAAGCGCCGTCGTCCGCGCCGGATGGACTCGATACACAACTGAGTCCTCGGACGACCGTAATGCAGGAGAATCCCGGGCCCGGAGGCGCGATGATAGAGGGCATGGCGCAAAGTGCTCGGTCCTTCGTAGGTCGCGACTCGGAGTTGCAGACCCTCACCGGGCTGCTCGGGGTGGCGTCGACGGGTGACACCCGGCGCCAGCACGTCCTCCTCGCCGGTGACGCCGGTGTCGGCAAGACGCGCCTGCTCACCGCGCTGCGCGACCGCGCGCTGACCGACGGCTGGCAGGTGCACGCGGGACACTGCGTCGACTTCGGTGAGAGCGCCGTGGCGTACATGCCGTTCTCGGAGATCCTCGACCGGATCGTCGCGGACCTGCCCGAGGTGGTCGAGCGGGTGGCGGCCGACTATCCGGCGCTGGCCAGGCTGAGGCCCGTACGCCGCGTGATGGGCGCCAACCCGGGCTCCGCCGCGGCAGGGACCGACCGGGGCCAGCTCTTCGACGCCGTCCACACGCTCTTCGAGGCGGCTGCCGAGAAGGCGCCGTTGCTCGTCGTGGTCGAGGACACCCACTGGGCCGACCAGTCCACCCGCGACCTGCTGACCTACCTCTTCACCCGGCCCTACGACAGCCCGGTCGCGATGGTCGCCTCCTACCGCGCCGACGACATCCACCGCCGGCACCCGCTGCGCCGCCAGGTGGGCGAGTGGGGCCGCCTGCCCGACGTCGAGCGGATCGTCCTCGAGCCACTCTCCGACGACTCCGTTCGGCGCCTGGTCCACGAGCTGGCCAGCGGAAAGGTCGACGCCGAACGTGTCGTTCGCCGCGCCGAGGGCAACGCCTTCTTCGTCGAGGAGCTGATCCAGGCCGGCTGCGACGAGGACCTCCCGGTCGATCTCGCCGACCTGCTCCTGGTGCGACTGGACCGGCTCGACGGCGCCGCCCGCAGCGTGGTCCGCACCGCCTCGATCGCCGGCCGCCGCGTCACCCACGAGCTGCTCGCCGCGGTCACCGAGATGAAGAACGACGAGCTCGACGACGCGCTGCGCACCGCGGTCGAGCAGAAGGTGCTCGAGCCGACCGGCTCGCGCTACACGTTCCGCCACGCGCTGCTCGCCGAGGCGGTCTACGACGACCTGCTCCCCGGCGAGAAGGTGCGTCTGCACGCCCGGTTCGCCGAGGTGCTGAAGGAGACCCCCGGGCTGGGCGCGGCCGCCGAGCTCGCGCTGCACGCCAGGCGTGCCGGCGATCTCGCGACCGCGCTGCGCGCGCGTATCGCCGCGGCCGAGGAGGCCCGCAACGTCAGCGGTGTGGGCGAGGCCGCCCACCACTACGAGAAGGCGCTCGGTCTCGCCGCGGACCCGAAGGTCGCCCAGGCGGCTGGGGTCGACCTGGACCGGGTCTACGAGCGGGCTGCCGACACGCTCATCCTCGCCGGCCTGCCCTCGCGCGCCGACGCGATCCTGGCCGAGCGGCTCGACGCGATCCCTTCCGGCCGGACGGTCGGCCGGGCGCTGCTGCTGGCGACCAGGGCCGAGGCGGCGTTCGCCATGGAGAACGGCGACCCGCTCACCTACTCCCGCGCTGCAATCGACGCGCTGCCCGACGACGCCGAGCCGAAGGTGCGGTGTGTCGTCCTGGCAGTGCGCACTCGGACGCTGGTGGCGTACCGCCGCAGCGAGGAGGCTGAGGCGGTCGGTCTGGAGGGCATCGAGATCGCCGAACGGCACAGCCTCTCCAAGCTCGCCTCCGACATGGCCACCAGCCTGTCGATGTTGAAGGTCCGCACCGGCCGCGGCGGCGGCGACAAGGTGGAGGGTTTCCGACAGGTGCTGCGCGAGACCATCGACCAGGCGCGGCGGGTCGGGTCGACGTACGCCGTCAGCCGGGGTCTGTTCACGCTCGGCCGCTCCTATGACGAGGCCGGGGACTACGCGGAGGCGCTGAGGTGGTTCCGGGCGGTGATCGACGCGACCGGCGGGGAGTCGCTGCAGTGGTCTCTCTACGCCGCGGGTGCCCGCGCCGACATCGTCCGGATCCAGATGGTGCTGGGGGAGTGGGACGAGGCGCTGGCGCTGACCGGCGGCAACCTGCCCGACGCGCCGCCGGTGCCGGTCGCGCTCCTCGACGTGCTCCGAATGATGATGGAGCAGGCGCAGGGAGCGTCGGTCGGTGAGGCGGCCGCGGCGCTGCGTCCGTACTGGACCCAGGAGGGCCTGATCGCGCTCTACGGCGCCACCGTGGAGATGGTCGCCGCGGGTCGCGCCGGGGACCATGCCGCCGTCTTCTCGATCTATGCCGACACCGTTGAGACGCTCTCCCAGTTCTGGACCGAGTGGTTCGGTGGCCGGGTGCGGCTGGCGGTCGTGGCAGCGTCCGCGATCGCGCAGATGCTGCCCTCGGTGCCGGCGGTGCAGTGGCCCGCCCTGGTCGAGGCCGTCGACGGGCTCCACAGCGACGGCGAGCAGGTGGTCGCGCAGTATCAGCCCGGCGAATGGGGTCCGGAGGGCCGTGCCTGGGCCGCTCGGCTGGAGGCGGAGGTGCTCCGTGTCCACTGGCTGGCCGGCATCGACGCGCCGCCCCAGGAGTCGCTGCTGGCGGCGTGGGCGCGCGCAGAGCAGCAGACCGAGGCCTACGGCGACGTTCCGGGTCTGGCCGCCGTGCGGACGACGTACGCCGTCATCCAGCGCGCCACGGGCGACGTCCCCGGGTCGCGGGGGACTGCCGACAAGGCCAGGGAGAGCGCGAAGCGGCTCGGGCTGCAGCCGCTGCTCGACGAGCTGAGGTCGCTCGGTGCGACCGCAGTCAAGCACCAGCAGGCGACGCCGACGGCCCTGACGCCGCGGGAGAGCGAGATCCTGACGCTGGTCGCGGCGGGACGCAGCAACGGCGAGATCGGCAAACAGCTGTTCATCTCGACGAAGACGGTCTCCGTGCACGTCTCCAACATCCTCGGGAAGCTCGGCGCGGGGAGCCGTACGGAGGCGGCCGCCATCGCGCGCCGCCAGGAGCTGATCAGCTGATTTCCTGGTGCCGGGTGAGAACGTGTGGCTGAATTGTCACCATCGCAGTTTCTGGGCTGAGGAGCGCATGTGAAGCAGGGGGAGCGGCATCCGATCGCGGCCGGAGTCACGGCACTGGTGGCGGTCGCCGTGGGGGTGGGGCTGATCGTCGGGATCGGGATGTTCGTCGGTGCCAACATCCTGGGTCTCGGTGGCGATGGCGCCGCCAGCGACCAGGCCACCGACCCGGACGCGGGCGCCTCGCTCTACGCGCCGTCGCCGAAGCCGACCAAGACGGCCACCGGCCCGGCGATCACGCTCGACGCCTCGCCCACGAGCGCTCCTGAGAAGAAGGCCGGCTCGGTCTCCGACTCCACGAGCTCCTCGTCCGTGGCCGTCGAGGAGAAGACCGCGAAGAAGATCACTCTCCAGGCCGGCATCGTCGAGGCGAAGCCGATGGAGCGGATCGACATCACCGGGATCTACCCCGGCGGCGAAGGTGCCATCCTCCGGCTGGAGCGGGACGAGGGCGAGGGCTGGGCGGAGTTCGGCATCCCCGACGTCTCGGTGACCGGCGAGCAGTTCTCCACGGTGATCCAGACCGGCCGGATCGGGAAGCACAGCTTCCGGATGAAGGACATCGACACCGGCACCTACTCCAACGTGGTGACGGTGACGATCGGCTGACGTCGGAGCCAAGGGTGGAATAGGTCGCGACTCACTTGGTTGTATGTAGGTATGACGGTTCCTACGATCAAGCTCAACGACGGCACTTCGATCCCACAGTTCGGTCTCGGCGTCTGGCAGGTTCCCGAGAACGAGACCGAGCAGGTTGTCAGCCAGGCCCTCGAGGTCGGCTACCGCCACATCGACACCGCGCAGATGTACCAGAACGAGGCTGGTGTCGGCGCCGCGCTGAAGACCGCCGGACTCGCCCGCGAGGACGTCTACGTCACCACGAAGCTCAACAACTCCCAGCACGACCCCGCCAAGGCCAAGGCATCGCTCGAGAGGTCTCTGCTGCTGCTCGGCCTGGACCATGTCGACCTGTTCCTGATCCACTGGCCGCTGCCGACGCAGTACGACGGGACGTACGCGAAGACGTGGGAGGCCCTCGTCGGTCTGCGTGAGGCGGGCCTGACCACCTCCATCGGCGTCTCCAACTTCCAGCCCGACCACCTCGACAAGATCGTCGCCGAGACCGGCGTCGCCCCGGCGGTCAACCAGATCGAGGTCCACCCCTACTTCACCAACGAGGCCGCCCGCTCCGCCACTCTCGCCCACGGCGCGAAGGTCGAGTCGTGGTCGCCGCTCGGTCAGGGCGGCGGCGAGCTCTCCGACCCGGTGGTCGCCGAGATCGCCTCCGCGCACGGCAAGTCGCCCGCCCAGGTCCTGCTCCGCTGGCAGATCGACCGGGGCGACATCGTCTTCCCCAAGTCCGTACGCCGCGAGCGGCTCGAGGAGAACCTGGCCATCTTCGACTTCGAGCTGAGCGACGACCAGATCGCCGCCCTCGCGGCTCTCGACAAGGGCGAGTCCGGCCGCTCCGGCCCCAACCCCGACACCTTCGACTGGATCCCGTCCTTCTGACCCGATCCCGCCGAGTCGGCCCGTCCTGACCCAAACACCCGCCGAGTCGGCTCGTTCTGACGAGCCGGCTCGGCGGAGTTTTCGGTCAGGA
>NZ_JACIXG010000140.1 GCF_014360585.1 Nocardioides sp. | reverse complement strand
TGGCCGGACTCGCCCTGCTCGGGGGTGCGCTCGTGCCTCGCCAACTGCAAGCGGTCGACAGGGACAGCGTAGAAGAAGGGCGGGGGACGACTGACTGAGTCCCTATGCGCGTGGAGAACGTCCTAGCGCGCCGCCAATGAAAGTTGTTGGCCGTCATCTGTGTTGGTCGAGCTGGCAGCGGTGTTTGCATCTATCGGGACCGGCAGCATCACGGGGCGAGCGGGCGGCGGAAAGCAGACTGACCGCTGTCAACGGTGACGCTGGTCGTCGGGGCTTCGGTTGTTGTGATTGGTGCTCTCGGCCTTGACCCTTCGAAATTTCATCCGCCCGTACCAACGTCAAACGCACGGATCACCGTGTGCGCTCGACAATCAGGTTGGCCAACTCGCGGGGGGCCGTGATCATGGGCCAGTGGCCGGCATCGAGCGAGACGACGTCCATCGACTCCAGTGCAATAGGGGGCACCTTGACGGTGTCTCGTCGGAGATCCACGAAGGTCGGTGGGGTCACGAACGCATCCCAGCTGAACGAAGGATCCGCCTTGTCTTCGTAGGTGGCGATGGGATGGGGGCTCGTCACCGCCTCGAACTGGGCGAGCAGGTCTCCGCTCAGCCCGTGATCACCCCACCCGTCTAGTTGCGTTCTGGTGAGCACGGGGATCGCCACCCCGTCGAGCTCGAGTGACAACTTCCTCAGGTACGCGGCGCCCCGGCCAAAGTCGTCGAAGATGGACCGCCCTGCGACAGGCAGGTTCGCGCCCAGAAGGATCGTGGAGACCTTCTCGCGTGACTTCTGCGACAGCCGCGCCATGGCCAGGGCTGCGGGAACACCGGCATACGAGTGTGCGACGAGCAGGGTGGGTCCCTCGGTGTCCTCCAAAGCCTCGACCACGTCTCGTACGTGTGCGTCGAGGGTGGCTTCTTCGCTACGGCGGTCTCCGAGGCCGGTCAGCTCAACGGCCGACGCATGGATCCCGTGCGCGGTGAGCAGGTCTTGCACGGGTTCCCATACCTTCGCGGCGAGGAAGGAACCAGGAACCAGGACAACCTCAGCCACGATGGCCTTCGAAGAAGGCAACGGCACCCCGGGTGCGCACCGAGTACCTCTCGAAACGATCGGCCAGGATCGATTCGAGCCCGTGCGCGTCGTCGTGGCGGTTGTGGAACGATCCCGCGTCGTTGTACTTCTCCATCATCCACGATCCTGCCCTCCCGAGACCGTGGTTCTTCCCGAGCACGGTGCACCCGAACAACACCCCGCCCGGGCTCAGATTCGGGATCAGGTTGTCGAACACCACTGCTTTCTCCTTCATGGTGCCGGGGAGGCAGTGCAACACGTTCTGGATGGCGATGGACTCGAACAGCTCGTCGGTCTGAAGCGGCATGAGCGCGTCCTGCACCATGGTGCGGGGCCGGTACCGGATGATCCGCTTCTCGGTGGTCTGCAGGACGAGCTCGTTCAGGTCGGCGACGACGATGTCGGGGCGCTCGACCGGGTAGGTCGCCTTGTCGAGAAAGAAGCCAGTCCCGGGCCCGATGTCGAGGTGCTTGCCTCGCACATTGTCGTTGAAGAACTGCAGCATCGTCCCTCGTGAGCAGCGCCACGCGATGGGGCACACCATCCCGAGCGCGATCGGATCGTAGATCCTGAGCACCGGCTTGGTGTACATGCTGGCGTCGCCGCTGAGCGAGTGGTCATTGTCCAACTGATCGGTCATCTGATCTCTCCCATGGTGGGTGCTTCATCGGTCTGCATTGACGCCGTGCTCGGCAAGGCGCGCGTGGAACTCGGCCGGCGTGGTGACCCCGGCCACGGCGGAGGCGTACAGGTCACACAGCTGTGGGCTCGGAGCGATCGCCTCGAGCATTGCCTTACGAGCCGGATCCAGCTGCAACCGGGCGATGGCCAAGGTGGAGTAGTAGCGAGCCAGGGACTCTTCATCGCGCTTGCGCTCGAAGTCTCTGGTGGCCTGATCGACTCGGCCAGGGTCGCCGATGGGCACTTGGGCCAGTTCGCCGGCGAGCATGGCTGACTGCACCAGGGCGTCGGTGATTCCCTGAGCGGTCAGGGAATCCTTGTGGTGTCCGGCATCTCCGATCAGTGCCCAGCCGGGGCCTGATGCGGCGCGGTAGTAGTTGCGCTGGTCACCCATCCCGATGAGCCGCTCCGCCTGGGTCGCGTCCATGACTTTCGCGTACAGGCGCGCGTCCACCTCGGCAAGGGTTTGGCGGAAGGCGGTCTGGGGGTTGGCTTTCGCGGTGGTGAACTCGCCCTGGGGCAGATAGGCGGCGATCAGGTGAGCACCGGCGGTGGGGATCACTCCGACCCAACGCCGCCCGCCTTGGAACTGGGAGAACGGGTCGTCCAACCCCTCGAAGAACCCGTAATAGCAGATAGACGCCTTCGGTCGTTCCAGATAGGTACGGGCCTGCACTTTCTCGGCCACCGTCGAACGCAGCCCGTCTGCTCCCACCACCAGATGAGCGCCCAGTAGCTGATCGCCTTCGGAGGTGCGGAAGCAGACCCCCGTGATTCGGTCCTCGTCCGCGAGCAGGCCGGTGGCGCGGGCTTCATGGATCACGGTCGCGCCAGCGGCCTCTGCTCGCGAGCACAACAACTCATCCAGCTCCGAGCGACGGGGGGCATAGGCGACGTTGCCGTCACCGAACAACGGGCCCCGGCCCTGCAGATCCACGCCCTCGGTGTGGAACCTGAGCGTGTCCAAGGCCGGTGCTCCAGCCAACGTGGCGCCCATCGGCACGCCGAGGTCTCGGAGCTGCTGTACTCCCGGCTGGTGGATGTACAAGGTCGAGAGCTTGTCACTTCCACGCTTGGCGCGGTCGATGACGACCACCGACAGGCCGGCGCGGGCCAGATGTATGGCGAGGCTGGCGCCGGCACAGCGCGCACCCACGATCACCACGTCGACTTGTTCTGACGGTCTGCTTCCGGCCACCCGAGAAGGCTGATCCGGGCAGGTTAGGCACCGGTAAGCCGTCCCCTCTCCGCCTTGCCCATTCCTAACTCGACCGTGTGACCGTCGGTGCGTCGTCGAGGAGGAGCAATGGCAGAGAGCCTACGAAATCGGTTGGAAGAGCGTGCCCGGCGAGCCCGATCGCAGGCACAGCACTCTGATACGCACATTCGACCGGCCGCCCCTGGGACGCGCGCTCCGGCCACTGTTGCGCAGCAAGGACTGTGGGTGGCCAACGAGCTCAGCGGGAACGTTGCGTTCACCGTCCCTGTGCTCCACGACGTGGAGGGCCCCTTGGACGTGGGGGTGCTCGACCGGGCGTTGGCTGCGCTGGTGGAACGTCATGTCGCATTCCGCACGACGTTCACCGACGCTGATGGCGACCTGACTCAGGTCCTGCAGCCGGCGCCGGCGTCGGTGCTCACCATCAGGTCGTTGGCAGAGTCCAAGCCTGAACTGCGTGAGGTGCAGGCCGAGAGCATCATCGCCGCCGAGATCGCGACCACCTTCGACCTCACCGAGGACATTCCGTTCCGGGCAACGTTGATCTCGCTCGGTCCCACGCGGCACAAGCTGCTGTTGACGATCCATCACATCGCCTGTGACCAGTGGTCGATGGGCATCTTCGCCAGTGAGCTGGCCACGGCGTACGCCGCTCTTCTTCGGGGTGAAGAGCCGCGACTTCGGCCCATCGAGGTCGATTACCTGCAGCTGGGCGATGTCGAGGCAGCCGAAGGTGATGGCGACGGGGTCGCGCACTTCGTCTCGCGCGCCCAGGGGAAAGCGGCGTTGCGTTTCGTGCCGGACAAGCAGCGACCGGCGCACAGTTCGTTCGGTGGCGATGAGCGAGCTCTCTGGTTGGGTGGCGAACGGACCCGAGCGATCCAGGATTGCGCACGCAGTCTGAGCGCTTCTCCATTCATCGTCACCTTGGCAGCGTTCCTGGCGCTGGCTCGGGTGCACGGCGGCGAGGACGAGTTCGTGTTCGGCACCAGTGCTGCGGGCCGCGACTCTGAGGACCTTGCCGGACTCATCGGATTCTTCGTCAACACCCTGGTGCTGCACGCCGAGGCGCCGGCCGAGATGAGTTTCGCTGCGCTGGTGGAACAGGTGAAGGGCACCGTCAGCCAGGCCCAGGAGCGGGCGAACACGCCGTTCGGTGAGGTCGTGACGCGCTTGGGTGTCAGCGGTGACGGAACCGGTAAGGCACTGACAGCGGTGCTGTTCCAGCAGGACAACACCCCCGGGAGCGCATTCGCGTTCGAGGGGTGCACGACCACGTTGGACGACAACGTGAACTCCCACGCGGCGAAGTACGAGTTGTTGGTCAGCGTGCGGAACCAGGCCCAGGACACCCGGGTGCACGTCCAGTACGACACCGACCTGTTCACCCCTAGCCGGGTCGAGGCGCTGTTGTCCGCAATCGACCACTGCCTGCAGGCCGCCTGCGAGGATCCATCGCGGCCCATCGGTGAGCTACCCACGGTCAGCCCTGCGGAAGCACAGACGCTGGCCGCGATCAATGCAACAGAGAAGGACTTTACGGGCGCCGAGACCCTCCACGGCCTGGTGCTGGCACAGGCGGAGCTGCGGCCCGACGCCGAGGCGCTTCTGCTGCCTGGCGGTACTGCTGTCACCTACAAGGAACTCGCCACGGATGCGACCGCCGTCGCTGCTCGGCTGGTCAAGGAAGGGGCAGGGCTCACGAAGACGGTCCTGGTTGCTCTTCCTCCCGGCCGGGAGTATCTCGTGGCCTGCTTGGCCACCTCGATGACAGGGGCAGCATTCGTGCCCGTGGCGCACGACATGGCCACCGAGCGCCTTGCCCAGATCCGGGCGGCTGCGCAGCCCGTCGCAGAGTTCACCAGCACCGAGGTGGTCGAGTCATGGGTCTACCAGGGGGCAGGAGCTGGCTTCGAACCTCGCGATGTCGAACCCGACGCCCACGCCTACATCATCTTCACCTCCGGCTCGACCGGAGTGCCCAAAGGAGTGCAGATCCGCCATCGCGGCATCGTGAACAACCTCAACGATCTTGCTGGTCGCCTCAACCTCACCAGCGCGGACCGATGCCTGGCGATCTCCTCCACCGGCTTCGACATGTCGATCTTCGAGGGCTTCGGCATCCTGAGCGTTGGTGGAGCCTCGGTCATCTTGGATCCCGAGTTCCGGCGTGACCCGTCCCACTGGCTCGAGCGGGCAGTCGACGAAAGGGCCACGGTCTGGAACTCGGCCCCAGCCCTGCTGGGAGCCTTCCTCGACGAGCTCGAACAAGACGCCAGCCAGGAACCCCCTCCGCTGCGCGCCGCGGTTCTGGGTGGCGACTGGGCTCCCTTGTCGATGCCGGCACGGTGGTGGGCGTTCTTCGGTGACGCCACGTTCGACGTCCTCGGCGGTGCCACAGAAGCCTCCATCCATTCGACCTACACCCGCGTCGCTGAGGTGGACCCCACGTGGAACGCGGTTCCTTACGGGCGCCCCATGGCCAACCAGAAGAGCATCGTGGTCGACGAACAGGGCCGGCTGTGCCCCATCGGGGTCCCCGGACGGCTCTTGTTGGGTGGTGTCGGGCTGGCCTCCGGGTACTTGGGCGCAGAGGAACTGACTCGGGAGAAGTTCCAGGCGCGCGAGGATGGAGAGGTCTGGTACGACACCGGCGACATCGCTCGGTGGAACCACGAGCTGACGCTGGAGCTGCTGGGGAGACGCGATTTCCTGATCAAGCTGGCCGGGCTCCGGATCGAACCCGGCGACGTCGAAGCCGCCATCGTCAAGTCCGGACAGGTCACCTCTGCGGTCGTGTTTCCCGTGGCCGACCCGGATGAGCGGCTGGTGGCAGTTCTCGAGTCCGAGCAACATCCGGACATGCAGACAGTCAGGCAGAGGCTGGTTGCCGAGCTGCCCTCGTACATGATCCCGTCGGAGTTTCGGCGGCTCACGTCCATGCCTCTCAACACGAGCGGGAAGCTGGACCGCAAGCAGGTACAGGCTCTGTTCGACACGGCAGAGAAGCTCGCCGGTTCGGCGAAGCAGGTGCCCCTGGAAACCGAGCGTGAGGCCCACGTTGCGCAGGTGTGGACCGAGGTGTTGTCCACGCCGGTCGAGAGTGCCGTGGACGACTTCTTCGCCCTGGGCGGTGACTCCTTCAAGGCTGTGAAGGCGGCCCGCCTGATCGACCCGAACCTGCCCACCGTGGCCCTGTTCCGCTACCCCACGGTGAGAGAGCTCGCGAGCTACCTCGACACCGACGGCTCCACCAGCCACCTGAAGCGGTTGGTACGTCTGTCCGGCGCCGACACAACGGCGAAGGTTCGTTTGGTGTGCGTGCCATACGGCGGTGGGAACGCGATCGCCTATCAGCCGTTGGCCGACCAGCTCGGCGATGCCGTGGAGGTCTTGTCGGTGAACCTGCCGGGGCACGACCTGGCCGACGGGTCTCCCATGCAGCCCATCGCCCAGGTGGCCGACCAAGTGGCGGCGGAGCTCAGTCAGCTGCCGGAGATGCCCACGGCTGTGTACGCACAGTGTGCCGGCTGCGCAACCGCAGATCGGCTCGCCCGGGCGATGCGGCGCGAAGGGATTCGGCTGGACGCGGTGTTCATGGGAGCGGCGCTGCCAGACCGCGATCCGCACGCATCGATGGCGCTGGTCAGGGACGGTGACGATGCGCTGCTGTTGGGCCACATGCGTGGCCTCGGCGGATTCGACGGGGTCCTGGACGACTCGGACATCACCCGCATCCTGAAGGTTGTGCGTCACGACCTGCAGGAGATGGTCCGGATGTACCTCACCGACCTCGAGCACCCTCCCGTGCCGTTGGATGTTCCGGTCCACTGCGTGGTGGGCGGGGCAGACCCCGCGACCGAGGGCTTCCAGGACAGGTACAGCGACTGGGGACGGTTGGGCATCCCGGTGAGCCTGTCCGTGCTGCCCACAGGTGATCACTACTTCTGCACCACAGATCCGGCCGGCTTGGCGACTCACATCCGCACGAGACTAGGGCTGACGTCGTCAACGACTTCAGCCACCTAGGAGAGACCAGAATGGACTTTCTGCAGCGGTGGGAAAGCAAGTCACTCGATGACCGTCGTAGTGCGTTCGGGATCAAGCCGCAAGCCGCGCTGGATGATCCTGGCTCCGCGGTGCCCGTGACCCCGACCCAGGAGGCGATCCTCGCCAGCGAGGCAGAGGCGGCGCCGCTGAGCCCCTACACGCTCACGACGGCGTTCGACGTGAACGGTGCGGTCGACG
>NZ_JACIXG010000014.1 GCF_014360585.1 Nocardioides sp. | reverse complement strand
GCGCGTCTGTCCCAGCAACGTGGGACAGACGCGCCGACTCGGCGTTGTGAGGCGGGACAGATGCGCCGAGTGGGCGGTCTGGGGCCTACGCTGGGGACCATGACCGACCGCACGCCGCCGCGCATGCTGGGGCCGGCGGAGGTCAGGGCGCTGGCCGCCGAGCTCGATCTTCGCCCCACCAAGCAGCGCGGTCAGAACTTCGTGATCGACGCCAACACGGTGCGCCGGATCGTTCGTGAGTCCGGAGTCGGCGCCGACGACGTCGTGCTCGAGGTCGGACCCGGCCTCGGGTCGCTCACCCTCGCCATCCTCGAGACCGGCGCGGAGGTGACCGCGATCGAGCTCGACGAGGCTCTCGCGCAGCGGCTGCCGAGGACCATCGAGGAGTACGCCCCCGACCACGCCGACGCGTTCAGACTGATCCGAGCGGATGCTCTCAGAGTCGAGTCGGTCCCCGGGCCACCGCCCACGGCCCTGGTCGCCAACCTGCCCTACAACGTCTCCGTCCCGGTCCTGCTGCACCTGATGTCCCTGCTGCCCTCGCTGCGCCACGGCCTGGTGATGGTGCAGGCCGAGGTCGCCGACCGGCTGGCGGCCAAGCCGGGGTCCAAGATCTACGGCGTCCCGTCGGTCAAGGCCGCCTGGTACGCCGACGTACGCCGCGCCGGCACGATCGGCCGCAACGTCTTCTGGCCGGCACCCAACGTCGACTCCGGACTCGTCTACTGGCGCCACCGCGAGCCGCCCTCGACGGCGGTCTCGCGCGAGGAGGTCTTCGCAGTCGTCGACGCCGCCTTCGCCCAGCGCCGCAAGGTTCTTCGCGGCGTGCTCAAACCGCTGGCCGGCTCTGCCGAGGCAGCCGAGAAGGCGCTGGTCGCCGCCGGCATCGACCCGCTGACGCGTGGCGAGTCGTTGACCATCACCGACTTCGTACGCATCACCGAGTCGCTCCAAAGGGTTCCTTCATGACGATCACCGTCCGCGCAGCCGCGAAGTTCAACCTACACCTCGGGGTGGGGCCCCTGCGCGAGGACGGCTTCCATCCGTTGGAGACCGTCTACCACGCGATCGGTCTCTACGACGACGTCACCGTGAGCGAGGCCGACCAGTGGCAGGTCACGCTCAGCGCTGAGGATCACATCGCGCTGGGGGAGGTCCCGACCGGCGACGACAACATCGTCGTGCGGGC
This sequence comes from Nocardioides sp., assembly GCF_014360585.1. Lineage (GTDB taxonomy): Bacteria > Actinomycetota > Actinomycetes > Propionibacteriales > Nocardioidaceae > Nocardioides. Next base: position 71,497 of record NZ_JACIXG010000014.1, on the reverse strand, counting down.
CGGCAAGGCCCTCGCTGCTCACCACGGCATCGACCGGGCCGCGACCATCGAGATCCACAAGGGCATCCCGGTCGCCGGCGGTCTCGCTGGTGGCTCTGCCGACGCGGCCGCGACGCTCGTCGCGCTCGACCGCCTGTGGTCGCTGGAGACCTCCGACGAGGACCTGCTCGCCATCGCGGGAGAGCTCGGATCCGACGTACCTTTCGCACTCGTCGGCGCCACTGCGATCGGCGGTGGCCGTGGCGAGATCGTCGAGCCGGTCGCCGACAACGGCGCCTGGTGGTGGGTCGCGGTCGGCAACGAGCAGGGCCTGTCGACGCCTGCTGTCTACCGCGCCTTCGACGAACTGGTCGGAGCCGACGTCGCCGAGCCGCAGGTGCCCGAGCGTCTCCTCATGGCGCTGGAGAAGGGCGACGCGGAGCTCCTCGCCGAGGCGCTCGCCAACGACCTGCAGGCTCCGGCACTGGCGCTGCGCCCCGACCTCGCCCAGACCTTCACGGACGGCGAGGAGGCCGGCGCGCTGGCCGTACAGCTCTCCGGTTCGGGACCGACGGTCCTGATGCTGTGCCGCGACGCCGCCCACGCCCGCGAGGTCGCCGGAGCGATGCAGGCCAAGGCGTACGACCGCATCTGGGCCGCCCCCGGCCCGGTCGCCGGCGCCCACGTGGTCACCTACTGACCCAACCCTGCCGAGGCGTCACTCGCGTCGGCCGAGATGGCAGCGCCGAGCCATCTCGGCCGACCTGAGTGACGTTTCGGCCGACGTACGTGACGCCTCGGCAGGGGTCAGGCCGCGCTGGTGACGACCTCGTCGGAGATCGCCGCGGCAGCGCGGCGCAGGTAGCGGGTGATGCTCGCGGCGTTGAACCCGGTGACGCTGCCGGAGACGGAGACGGCGGCGATCGCGCGGCCCTCGATCATGATGGGGACCGCGGCACAGACGATGCCGACCTGGGCCTCCTCGCGGTCGAAGGCGATCCGCTCGCTGTTGGCACGGCGGAGCTCGGCGAGGAACTTCGCCGGGTCCGAGTGCGAGTGGCGGGTGCGCCTCACCAGGCCGGACTCGAGCACGGCCGCGATGTGGTCGCGGTCGCTGAAGGAGAGGATCGCCTTGCCGAGCGCGGAGCAGGCGGCGGGTGCTCGCCCGCCCACGTACGTGTCCGGCTGGATGCCGCTGCGACCGGTGATCTTCTCCAGGAAGACGATGTCGGTGCCCTCGAGGATGGCGAGGTGGACGGTCTTGCCGGTCGCCACGTAGAGCTCGGCCAGATGCGGCATCGCGGTCTCCCGGATGCCCTGCGGGCGACAGATCTGCACCGCGTTGCCGAGCTCGAACAGCCGTCGTCCCAGCACGTAGTGCCGGCCGGTGCGCTCGACGTATCCGCTCTGCTCGAGGTGGCGCAGGAGACGGAAGGCGGTGGACTTGGGCAGCCCTGCGGTGCGCGCGATCTCGCTGACACCGAGCTTCGGGCCGGCTCCGAGAAATGCCTCCAGGATCTGGAGGGCCTTCGTCGCAGACGGGGTCGCCGAAGAGGTCGTCCTCGGGGCACCTTCATGGTCGTGCTGACTAGCCAGGGTGGGGATAGCAGTGACGCTCTTGGGGGGATCTCCTTAATGAGACGGAGGCACCACGAAGGGGGGATCTGGAGCCTCCAACTCTCTGTGACAGCAGTCACTGTAACGATCGTTCCGGAGGTTGTGGTGAAAATGTTGAATAAATCTCATTCCTGACCTGCGGAAATAGATGACACGGCACGTATTTCGATACGTTTCCGACCGTTAGCGTCGTGGATCGTCTGTGGATCCAAGGTAGTAGGTCAGTGACTTATCTGTGTAGGAAACGGCGTAGCTGCGATCAGTCGCGCCAGCAGGTCCGAGGTCGTGACCGGTGGCATGTCGGCGCTTTCGAGGGCCTCGGCGAAGAGAAGTCCGTCAGCGATCACGAGCAGCAGCGCGGCCATCTCGTCGGCATGTTCGGCTCCGTCTGCGCCGAGCGCTCCGCGGAACCAGCCGGCGAAGTCCTCGCGGGACTGGCGGCGTACGGCAAGGAACCGGTCCCGGCCCGGCAGCGGCTCGGGCCGCTTCGGGAGCACCAGCATCAGGCCGATCCGCAGGAACGGGGGCAGCCGGTGGAGGCTGGCCACCACAGGTGTCAGCATCCGGGGCAGCTCGGTGGCCCAGTCCATGCCCGGGCTCGGCGGCTGCCTCGAGGACTGCGCCTGGCTCCAGGCGCGGTAGGAGTCGTCGACCGCGGCCGAGAACAGATCGTCCTTGTTCGCGAAGTGCCAGTAGACCGACGAGGCCGGAAGTCCCGCCGCGGCACAGATCCGGCTGATCGAGGCGCCCTCGTAACCACTCTCCGCGGCGACCTCCAGCGCTGCCGCGACGAGCTTCTCGCGGCTGCTGCTCCTGGCCTCGTACGTCGCCGGTGGCAGGTCCACGGTCACCGGAGTCGCGGCTGGGTCGTGCTTCCCGAGATGGTCCGCGACCTCGGCCAGGCCGTCGGCGAGCCGTCGCCGGAGCGAGTCGAGCTCGGCGTACGCATCGGTCTGGGTGTGGATGAAGAGGCCGTCGTGGGCGGCGAGGGTCAGGCGGGCGAGGATCTCGGTGTGCGCGGCCGGAAGGCCAGCAGCCTCGGACCACCACAGCTCGAGGCCGGCCAGGGTCTGGGTGCGGATCTGGAGGAAGCGCTCCCGAGGGCCGTCGCCGACCGTCGGCCCGGACTCGAGGGCGAGCATCAGGCCCATTCGCCACCAGTCTGCCAACGCGTCGTGGGTGTCCGAGGTCGTACGCCGCAGGTTGGCCAGCAGTCCGTCGCGGAGGTCGCCGTCGGCGGGGAGCGGCTCCCATGGCGGGACGATGTGCCGCCAGGAGCTGTAGCCGTGCTCGAGCGCCTCGGCGAGAAGCTGGTCCTTGTTGGAGAAGTGCCAGTAGAGCGAGGAGGGCGGCAGGCCGGTCGCGCGCCGGACCAGGGCCATGGTCGTGCCGACATAGCCTCGCTCGGCGGCCAGCCGGAGCGCGGCTTCGAGGATCATCTGACGCGACCCGGGGGTGTGCTCGCGGAGCGCCTTCTCGACCATTGCACGGAGTCTAGGCAGGTCAGGGGCTCTTTGTCCGCCGCGTGTGCCGCTGGATGGCCGCCGCGATGGTGGCCGCCTCACCGGCCTCGGGGACAATAGGAGGCGATATGGCGAACCTCCTCAACCTCGAGCACGTCTCCAAGGCGTATGGCATCCGGCCCCTCCTCGACGACGTCTCCCTCGGCATCAACGCCGGCGAACGGATCGGCATCGTCGGCCGCAACGGCGACGGGAAGACGACACTGCTGCAGGTGATGACCGGCCTGGAGGAGCCCGACTCCGGCCGGGTCTCACGCCAGCGCGGTCTGCTGGTGGGGTTCCTGCACCAGGGCGATCAGCTCATCGACTCCCACAGCGTGCGGGAGGCCGTGCTCGGCGGACGCTCCGACCACGAGTGGGCCGGCGTACCCGTGCTCCGCGAGATCGTCGAGCAGCTCCTGGCCGGGATCGACCTGGACCGCGCCGTCATGGGCCTCTCCGGTGGCGAGCGCCGTCGCTGTGCGCTGGCTGAGCTGCTCCTGGGGGACCACGACATGATCGTCCTCGACGAGCCCACCAACCACCTCGACGTCGAGGCAGTGGCCTGGCTCGCCTCCCACCTGGCTCAGCGCGCCTCTGCGCTCGTCGTGGTCACCCACGACCGCTGGTTCCTCGATGCCGTGTGTCAGTTCACCTGGGAGGTCCACGACGGCCAGGTCGACGCCTACGAGGGTGGCTATGCCGCCTTCGTCCTCGCCAAGGCCGAGCGGTCTCGTCAGGCAGCCGCCTCCGAGGTACGCCGCCAGAACCTGGTCCGCAAGGAGCTGGCCTGGCTGCGTCGCGGCGCCCCGGCGCGTACGTCGAAGCCGAAGTTCCGCATCGACGCCGCCAATCAGCTCATCGAGGACATCCCGCCGCCGCGCGACCGCTTCGAGCTGCAGAAGTTCGCCACCCAGCGGCTCGGCAAGGACGTCATCGACGTCGAGGACGTCGACCTCTTCCGTGGTGAGCGACAGCTGCTCTCGCACGCCACCTGGCGTATCGGTCCGGGGGACCGGATCGGCATCGTCGGCGTCAACGGCGCCGGCAAGACCTCGGTGCTGTCGCTGCTCGACGGCACGCTCCCGCCGGCGGTGGGGAAGGTACGCCACGGCCGCACCATCGCGCTCCAGCATCTGACCCAGCAGCTCGACGACCTCGACCCCGAGGCGCGGGTGCTGCCGACGGTGGAGTCGATCAAGCGGGTGACCAAGACGACCGACGGTCAGGAGCTCTCGGCCACCTCGATGCTCGAGCGCTTCGGCTTCACGGGCGACAAGCTGGTGACCCGGGTCGGCGACCTCTCCGGTGGCGAACGCCGCCGGTTCCAGCTGCTGCGCCTCCTGCTCACCGAGCCCAACGTCCTGCTGCTCGACGAGCCCACCAACGATCTCGACATCGAGACGCTCAACGTGCTCGAGGACTTCCTCGACGCCTGGCCCGGCACCCTGATCGTCGTCTCCCACGACCGCTACTTCCTCGAGCGCGTCACCGACTCCGTCTGGGCCCTCCTCGGCGACGGCCAGATCTCCATGCTGCCGCGCGGTGTCGACGAGTATCTCGAGCGCCGCCTCCCGATCCCCGCCGGTGGCTCGGCCTCGTCGGCCGCCCGGGCCGAGGCGTCGCTCCCGCAGGCCGAGACGGCATCGGGCGGCTCGTCGAAGGCCAAGGCCGGCTCCGCCGAGGAGCGGGCCGCGAAGAAGGTCATCGCCCGGATCGACAAGCAGCTCGAGCGGATCTCCGAGCAGCAGCAGAAGCTCGAGCTCGCGATGGCCGAGGCGGTCAACGACTACACCCGCCTCGCCGAGCTCAGCGCCGAGCTGGACAAGCTCTCCGCCGAGAAGGACGAGCTCGAGATGGAGTGGCTCGAAGCCGCTGAGGGGCTGGAGTAGCGCTGGTCTGGAGCGCGCCTTGGCGGCGGCTCGCGGAGCTGTAACACGCTGTTTGTAGGACTACTCGCCTTTTATAACGACCGGATAGTCCTACGAACAGCGTGTTACACGTGCTCGGTGCGCGCCCGATGCGCTGCCCGCGGGCCGGCGCTCAGCCTGAGAACGGGACCAGCAGCCGGCGCAGCAGATCGGTGAGCTGGCTCTGCTGGTCGCTGGAGAGGCCGGCGAGGAACTCCCGCTCGGCCGCGAGCAGCGCCTCGAAGGCGCTGTCGACGGTGGCCTTCCCGTCCGGGGTGAGCCGGACGAGCACACCCCGCCGGTCGGCCGGGTCCGGCAGCCGCTCGACGAGGCCGCGGGCGGCCAGCCGGTCGACGCGGTTGGTCATGGTCCCGCTGGTCACCAGGGTCTCGCGCAGCAGCCGGCCGGGGGAGAGCTCGTAAGGATCGCCCGCCCGGCGCAGCGCGGCGAGCACGTCGAACTCCCAGGACTCGATCCCGGAGCCCGAGAACGCATCGCGCCGGGCCAGGTCGAGGTGACGGGATAGCCGGGACAGGCGCGAGAAGATCTCGACGGGGCCCAGGTCGAGGTCGGGTCGCTCGTGTGCCCAGGCCTCGCTCAGGTCGTCGACTTCGTCGCGCATGGCGTTGAGCGTAGCCCAAGTCCGCCTCATCGAGAATCTTGACATCGAGACAAGTCGGGAGGACGATCTGAATATCTTGATATCAAGAGACATTGAGAGGATGTACGCCATGACCGCATGGGATCCCGAGCGCTATCTGACTTACTCGGAGGAGAGGGCTCGGCCGTTCGTCGACCTCCTTCGCCGGGTCGGCGCGGACCGGCCGAAGACCGTCGTCGACCTCGGCTGTGGTCCGGGCAACCTGACCGCTCTCGCGGCCGAGCGTTGGCCGGACGCGCGTGTGGTCGGCCTGGACTCGAGCTCCGCGATGATCGACAAGGCCCGTGCGAGTGTCGACGGCGTCGACTTCGCGGTGGCGGATCTGCGTGACTGGGCCGACTCGGCGGTGCCCGGGTCCGTCGACGTACTCCTCTCCAACGCCACCCTCCAGTGGGTCCCGGGTCATCTGGACCTGCTGGCGGCGCTCGCCCGGGCCGTGAGCGACCGTGGCTGGTTCGCCTTCCAGGTGCCCGGCAACTTCGACGAGCCCAGCCACCGGCTCCGCGAGGAGCTGGCCGCCGAGGCGCCGTACGCGGATCACACCCGTCAGCTCGAGGCGCCCGGGTCGCACGACCCGGCCGTCTACCTGGATGCGCTGGTGAAGGAGGGCTTCGAGGTCGATGCCTGGGAGACGACGTATCTCCACGTGCTGACCGGCGAGGACCCGGTCTTCACCTGGATCGCCGGAACGAGCCTGCGGCCCACGGCCGCCGCGCTCGAGAAGGCCGGTCTCTTCGAGCCGTTCGCCGAGGAGCTCAAGAACCGTCTGGCGCGGGCCTATCCGGTGCGAGACGATTCCGTAGGAAACGGTTTCGTCCTGCTCCCGTTCCGCCGCGTCTTCGTGGTCGCCCGCAAGCCGGAGGCATGATGCGAATCCATCACGTGCAGGTCGGCATGCCCGCCGGCCACGAGGATGAGGCCAGGGCGTTCTACGCCGACGGGCTCGGGCTGACCGAGGTGCAGAAGCCGGCGGAGCTGACCAAGCGTGGCGGCGCCTGGTTCCGTTCGCCCGGCGGCGCGGAGGTCCACGTCGGTGTCGAGGATCCGCACCGGCCCCAGGCGAAGGCTCATCCCGCCCTGGCGGTCGAGACCGAGGCGGAGCTGGAGGCGCTCGGGGCCAGGTTGGCGCGACTCGGCTTCGACGTCGACTGGAGCCAGCGTCACAACGCCGACGGCTTCCAGCGCTTCCATGTCCGGGATCCGTTCGGCAACCGGGTAGAGATCGTGTGGCCGCTCGACGGCTAGCACGAACTTCGTTGGCGTGTGGGCGAAATCCGGAATCAAGCAAAAGGAACCGTAACGCCCACTGGTCTGGACCGTTGTCCCCCGGGGGATACAACAACGATGCAGGAATGATGCCAGAAACGATGGAAGGCAAGACTTTGACTGACGACGTGACCGTCCCCCAGCCTCGGGACGCGGAGACGACGAGCGTGGTCAATCGAGTCCGACGGGCTCAAGGACAGCTCGGTGGCGTGCTCCGCATGATCGAAGACGGCCGTGAGCTCGCCGATGTGGTCGGCCAGCTCAAGGCAGTGACCCGTGCTCTCGACAAGGCAGCTTTCGCGCTCCTCTCCAACGAGCTGCGCCGCGCGCACGCCGACGGGGATCGCCCCGAGGAGATCGAGGAGCTCGAGAAGGTCTTCCTCTCCCTCTCCTGATCTCGGGCCAGGAGAGGGGAGGAGGTTACCCTCGGGTAACCTACCTGCCATGAGCCAGCTCTACGACCTCTGGAAGTCCTTCAACCGAGTCCCGGTTGTCGGCAAGCGAGCATTCTCGGTCGCGTTCGCGAAGAAGGCGCCGTACTTCGGGTCCATCCACCCGCTGGTCAACCAGCTGCGGCCCAACTACGCCGAGGTCATCGTGCCCAACCGCAAGGGCAACCACAACCACATCGGGACCGTGCACGCCATCGCGCTGTGCAACGGTCTCGAGATGGCGATGGGGGCCCTTGCGGAGGTCACCATCCCTCGCGACAAGCGCTGGATCCCCAAGGGGATGACCGTCTCCTACACCGCCAAGGCCTCCACCGACATCACCTGCATCGCGGAGACCGACCAGGAGCAGTGGGACACCGCCGACGGTGACCTCGAGGTGCGCGTCAAGGGGATCCGCGAGGATGGCACGGTCGCCATCGAGGGCACCATCAACCTCTGGGTGACCTCGAAGAAGAAGTAAGAGCCAGCACGCAACGGCCCGCTGCCCCGTTCGAGGGGCAGCGGGCCGTTGTCGTCGGCTGATGGTCAGAGCGGGCCGGGGTTGCTAGGTGTGGCGTTGCCCTTCGCGACGAGGTCGGCCTCGGCGGCGACCGGGTCGACGGCACCCGCGTGGCCCACCGGCGCCGCGGTGTGACCCACCCGCCGCGTACGAGCCTCGATCCAGTTGGCGACGAGCCCGAGGATCGTGTTGAGGATGATGTAGATGACTGCCACGACGATGGCCGCGGGGATCAGGTTGTGGAAGTTGCCGTCGAGCTGCTTGACCTGGGCGAGGAGCTCGCTGTAGCCCAGTACGTAGCCCAGTGCTGTGTCCTTCAGCAGGACCACGAGCTGCGCGATGATCGCCGGGAGCATCGACCGCACTGCCTGTGGCAGCAGGATCGTGCGCATGACCTGAGCTCGCGTGAGTCCGATAGCGAAACCAGCCTCTCGCTGTCCCTTCGGGAGAGCGTTCACGCCGGCTCGGATGATCTCTGCGATGACGGACCCGTTGTAGAGCGTCAGGCCGATCACGACAGCCCAGAAGATGCTGGTCGGCGTGATCCCGAGCGATGGCTGCATGAAGTAGATGAAGAACATCAGCAGCAGCATCGGGATCGCACGGAAGAACTCGACGACCACAGCGCACGGGATGCTGATGATCTTCAGGTCGGAGAGACGCCCGACAGCGAAGACGAACCCGAAGGCCAGGGCGAGCACCGAGCCGACCGCGAACGCGCTGAGCGTTCCGATCAGGCCCGGGATCAGCAGGTTGTTCCACACGTCGGCGTCTAGGAACGGCGTCCACTTCTCGCTTTCCCACTGGCCGGTCTCCTCGAACTTCGAGTAGATCAGCCATGCCAGATAGCCGAACACGACCAGCGCGACGCCGGAGTAGACCCAGTTGAGGGCCTTGGCTCGGGGGCCGGGAGCGTCGTAGAGAACAGAGGCACTCATCTTTTGGGGCCCCCGTTCGAAGCGGAGCGAAGCGAGCATTCGAATGGGGAATTCATCGGATCACCGCGAATTTCTTCGATGCCCAACCGGCGAGGAAGCCGACCGGAAGGGTCATGATCATGAAGCCGATCGAGAAGATGATGAAGATCAGCACGATCTGGTCGGCCTCGTTCTCCATCATCGTCCGCATCTGACCGGACGCCTCGTTGACGCCCGTGGCCGTGACGACGCCGATGGTGACGGCGACGGTGGTGTTCTTGATCATCGCGATCATGACGCTGGCCAGCGGGTTGAGCACCGATCGAAGCGCCTGCGGGAGGACGACCAGCCGGAGGTTCTGGGAGAAGGTGAGGCCGATCGCGCGAGCCGCCTCGGCCTGGCCGAGCGGCACGGTGTTGATCCCCGACCGCAGGACCTCACAGACGAACGTCGAGGTGTAGATCGAGAGCGCCAGGACCGCGAGCTGGAAGTTCTGCTCGTTGAGCGGATCATCCTGGTTCGCGCCCAGCTTGAGCTGGTAGAAGAGCCCGAAGAGCGCGAAGAACATCACCAGCGTCAGCGGGGTGTTGCGGAACGTGTAGACGACGGCGGAGCCGACCCAGCGGAGAACTGGCACCGGGGAGACCCGGAACACGGCGAGCACGGCGCCGAGCAGGAGCGAGAAGACGCCGCTGAAGACAGCGAGTCTGAGGGTCAGCCCGAACGCTTCGAGGATGGCCGACCCATACTCGGAGAAGAGGTCCATTGGGTACTTTCGGTTCTTTGGAGGTCCGTCTTATGGCTCACCCCGAGTCGGCGGATCCTGGCCCTGTTGCTCACATCGTTTCGCAAGGAAGGGGTCAGGACCCGCCGACTCGGGTCTGGCTGAGCGCAATGCTTCAGTAGCGGTCGACCGTCGGCGGCTCCGGCAGCTCGTAGCCGGAGTTGCCGAGGTTGTCGTTGAACGCCTTCTCCCAGGCGCCGTCCTCGAAGGACTTCTCGATCAGGTCGTTGATCTTGTCGCGGTCCTCGCTGCCCTTGGGCAGACCGACGCCGTAGTTCTCCTCGGAGAACGGCTGGCCGACGATCTTGAACTCACCGGGGAACTGCTCGGAGTAGCCCGCGAGGATGATGTCGTCAGTGGTCAGCGCGTCGATCTGGCCACCCTGCAGGGCGGTGATGCACTTGCTGTAGGAGTCGAACTCCTGCGGCACGGCGCCGTACTCGTCCTTGACCTTCTGGGCGGAGGTGGAGCCGGTGACGGAGCAGATCTTCTTGCCCTTCATGTCATCGGGGCCCGTGATCGAGTTGTCGTCGGCGCGGATCAGGAGGTCCTGACCGGCGACGTAGTAGGGACCGGCGAAGTCGACCTCGGCCTTGCGCTCGTCCGTGATCGAGTAGGTCGCCAGGATCATGTCGACCGAGCCGTCCTTGAGGAAGGTCTCGCGGTTGGCGGAGACCGCCTCCTTCCACTCGATCTGGTCCTTCTCGTAGCCGAGACCCTCGGCGATGTACGTCGCCATGTCGACGTCGAAGCCGGAGTAGGTGCCATCGGCGTTCTTGAAGCCGAGACCCGGCTGGTCGAACTTGATGCCGATCTTGATCTTCTCACCGCCGGCGTCGGAGCCGGAGTCATCGCCGCCGCCACAGGCAGCGAGCGAACCGGCGAGCGCGATGGCGCCTACGGCCGCGGCGATCTTCTTGAGCTTCATCGTTTCCACCTTCTGGAATCTTAAGGGTTTGGTGCGGTGCGGGGTTCGCGAGCCGAACGGCTCACCCGAGACGTACGTTCAGTGCTTGAGGATCTTGCCGAGGAAGTCCTTGGCGCGATCGGACTGTGGGTTGTCGAAGAACTCGCTCGGGGTGTTCGACTCGATGATCTGCCCGTCGGCCATGAAGACCACGCGGTCGGCCGCCTTGCGCGCGAAGCCCATCTCGTGGGTCACCACGATCATGGTCATGCCCTCCTTGGCGAGGCTGACCATGACGTCCAGGACCTCCTGGACCATCTCCGGGTCGAGCGCGGAGGTGGGCTCGTCGAAGAGCATCACCTGCGGTCTCATCGCCAGCGCCCGCGCGATCGCGACGCGCTGCTGCTGGCCGCCGGAGAGCTGAGCGGGGTACTTGCTCGCCTGGACGCCGACGCCGACGCGGTCGAGCAGCTTCTTCGCCTCTGCCTCCGCCTCGGCCTTCTTGAGCTTGCGCACCTTCATCGGGCCCAGCGTGACGTTCTGCAGGATCGTCTTGTGGGCGAAGAGGTTGAAGCTCTGGAAGACCATCCCGACCTCGGCGCGCAGCTTGGCCAGGCCCTTGCCCTCCGCGGGCAGCTCCTTGCCGTCGAGCTTGATCGTCCCGGAGTCGATCGTCTCCAGCCGGTTGATCGCGCGGCAGAGGGTCGACTTCCCCGAGCCCGAGGGCCCGATCACCACGACGACCTCGCCACGCTTGATCTCCAGGTTGATGTCCTGGAGCACGTGCAGATCGCCGTAGTGCTTGTCGACGTGGTCGAGCACCACCAGGGCGTCTCCCGAAGGTGCACTGGTGGGTTCTGTGTCAAGCACGGTCATGCCGCAGACCTAACCACATCCTGCATTGCACATCCATGAATTGGTGCCCGGTATCGGTTACAAGCAGATAACTGGTCGGGATTTCCTGCCGTTGGACCACCTCGCCGTACCCTTGAGGACGCTATGACCGTGTCCACCGCCTCGAGCTCCGCATCGGCCCGTACGTACGAAGTCCGCACCTACGGCTGCCAGATGAACGTCCACGACTCCGAGCGCCTCTCCGGGCTGCTGGAGGACGCCGGCTATCTGAAGGTGACCGCGGGCGAGCAGGCCGACGTGGTCGTGTTCAACACCTGCGCGGTCCGGGAGAACGCAGACAACAAGCTCTACGGGAACCTCTCCCACCTGGCTCCGATCAAGCAGGCCAAGCCGGATCTCCAGATCGCCGTCGGCGGCTGCCTCGCGCAGAAGGACCGGGCCACGATCACCGAGAAGGCGCCGTACGTCGACGTGGTGTTCGGGACGCACAACATCGGCTCGCTCCCGGTGCTGCTCGAGCGGGCCCGGATCCAGGAAGAGGCCCAGGTCGAGATCCTGGAGTCGCTCGAGGTCTTCCCGTCCACGCTGCCGACCAAGCGCGAGTCCGCCTACGCCGCCTGGGTCTCGGTGAGCGTGGGCTGCAACAACACCTGCACCTTCTGCATCGTCCCCGCGTTGAGGGGGAAGGAGAAGGACCGGCGACCGGGCGAGATCCTCGCCGAGATCGAGGCGCTGGTCGCAGAGGGAGTCACCGAGGTGACCCTGCTGGGACAGAACGTCAACGCCTACGGCGTCGAGTTCGGCGACCGGCAGGCCTTCTCGAAGCTGCTGCGCGCGTGTGGCGAGATCGAGGGGCTGGAGCGGGTGCGGTTCACCAGCCCGCACCCGGCCGAGTTCACCGACGACGTCATCGAGGCGATGGCCGAGACGCCGAACGTGATGCCCTCGCTGCACATGCCGCTGCAGTCCGGCTCCGACCGGGTGCTGAAGGCGATGCGACGCTCCTACCGCTCCAGCAAGTTCCTCGGCATCATCGAGCGCGTCCGGGCAGCGATCCCGGACGCGGCGATCACCACCGACATCATCGTCGGCTTCCCGGGGGAGACCGAGGAGGACTTCCAGGGCACCCTCGACGTGGTGCGCGAGTCGCGGTTCTCCTCTGCGTTCACGTTCCAGTACTCCAAGCGTCCCGGCACCCCGGCCGCCGATCTCCCCGACCAGATCTCTCCCGCGGTCGTCAAGGACCGCTATCAGCGCCTCGTCGACCTCGTCAACGAGATCGCGCACGAGGAGAACAAGAAGAACGTCGGACGTACGCTCGAGCTGATGGTCGCCGAGGGGGAGGGCCGCAAGGACGCCGAGACCCACCGGCTCTCGGGTCGCGCTCCTGACAACCGGCTCGTGCACTTCAACGTGGCCGGGGCCGAGGGCGTACGTCCCGGCGACATGGTGAAGGTCGAGATCACCTATGCGGCCCCCCATCACCTGGTCGCCGACAACCCCGTGCTCGAGGTGCGCCGCACCCGCTCCGGTGACGCCTGGGAGGCGCGCCAGGGCCGGACCGAGGCCGAGCCCGCGTCGGTCGGCCTGGGCATGCCCGCTGTCGGCGTGCCTGCTCCGTTGCCGGCCGCTCCGGCGTGCAGCTGATCGTTCGGAATCGCGTTACTCGAACAGCAAATTATCCGTAGCACCGTTCCCGGCGAGGGTATTTCTGCTCTAGCCTGAGGCAACTTGTCTCAGGAAGGGATTACCCCCATGTCGATTCCCAAGCTGGTCAACAGAGCAGTGGCGATGGGCGCGCTCGGAGTGCTCGTCGCGTCGGGCCTGGCAGCCGCAGCGCCCGCGGGCGCGATGCAGGCGGCCGGAGGAAGCGAGGAGTGCTTCGACCCGCATGAGGCCGGTGCGGCCCGTGTCGCCGAAGGGACCAAGCAGGTCCGCGACACGAACCACCTGACCGCGAAGCAGGCCGAGGCCAAGGAGAAGGCACTCGCCGGTGCGCTGGCCGCGAAGGGGAAGAAGGGCGGCAACGCCAACCTCGGGCCAACGACCATCCCGACCTACATCCACGTCATCCAGGAGGACGCCACCACCGGTGCCGTCCCGCAGGCCAACATCGACGCTCAGATCGACGTGCTCAACGCGGCGTACGCGGACACGCCGTTCTCCTTCGAGGTCGCCGGCCAGGAGACCACGATCAACCCGGCCTGGTATCCGATCATCTCCGGCTCGACCGGTGAGCGCGACATGAAGTCGACGCTGCGCCAGGGTGGCCCCGACGCGCTCAACGTCTACATCGGCGAGATCGACGACGGTCTGCTCGGCTGGGCGACCTTCCCGACCAAGAACATCGGGTCGCAGGACGGTGTGGTCGTCCTCGGTGAGTCGCTCCCGGGCGGCTCGGCGGCGCCGTACGACGAGGGCGACACGGCCACCCACGAGGTCGGCCACTGGCTGCACCTCTACCACACCTTCCAGGGTGGCTGTCACGGCAAGGGCGACCAGGTCGCAGACACCCCGGCCGAGGCGGCGCCCGCCTTTGGTTGCCCGGAGGGATCCGACACCTGCACGGCTCCGGGCCTCGACCCGATCCACAACTTCATGGACTACACCGAGGACGCGTGCATGGACGAGTTCACGCCGGGTCAGGTGCAGCGAATGATCGACGGGTGGGTGGCGTACCGCGCCTGATGTCTGCTTGATGTCTGCTTGATCAGCTGGCTGTGAAACGCGTCGAGCGCCGGGTCCCGTGCGGACCCGGCGCTCGATCTGTGTGCGATCGGCAGAGCTGAATCAGTACTGCGACTCACCCTGCTCGCCGCCGAAGCCGCGCTCGTTCGAGGTCTCGTCCGAGCCCTCGTTCGAGCCGTACGAAGAGCCCTCGGACTGCCCCTGGCTGCCCTCGTTCTGGCCGCCCTCGGAGCCGAAGGGAGCGCCGTAGGGGGAGCCCTCGTTGGACTCCTGGTCGGCGAAGCCGCTCTGGCTCGAGTCGCCGGACTGCTCGCCACCACCGTAGGAGCTGCCCTCCGTGGACTGGCCACCGTAGGAGGAGCCGCCCTGGCTCTGACCGCCCTCGGAACCGTAGGAGCTCCCGGACTGCTCGCCGCCGAAGCTGCCCTGGCTCTGGCTGCTCTGGTCCTGGCCGGCCTCGGAGCCGCCGAAGCTGCCCTCGTTGGAGGACTGCTGGCCGTAGGAGGAGCCCTCGTTGGACTCCTGGCCGCCGAAGCCCTCCTCCTGGTCGCGCTCCTGGCCGTAGTTCTGCTGCTGGTCGCTGTTGCCGTAGTTCTCAGACATATTGGTCCACACTTCCGAGTAGTTGTGATTGGACCGGAATCGGAGCATGCGTCGCACACTCCGCCCCCCGGCGCCCCTGGGTAGAGGCAATGAGAATGAGACGTCTCGACCGTTCCACGTAATGGCACCGTTGGCAACAGGTCCGTAACAGACTTTCGGAAAACTCACGCGAAATGTCCGGTTGGTGTAAATGTGCCGAAAACGCGAAGCGGGGAGCAACCCGGTCTGGGTCGCTCCCCGCCTCGCGTCGCCGAAGACTCAGTTGGTGCTGTTGTCGCCGCCGTCCAGCTTCTCTGCTTCGTTCTTGGCAGTCTCGACGCCCTGGTCGATGTGGTCGGTGAACTTGCCGCCGGTCTTCTCGTCGGCGATCTGGCCGGCCTTGTCCAGGCCCTCGTTGACCTTGTCGGCGCCGCCGACCTTGTCGATGCCCTGCTGGGCGAGATCCTTTGCCTTGTCCAAGAAGCTCATACTTCCCCCTCTGGATCGGTGGCTCCCCGTTTGAGCCAACTTGCGGCCAGACTAGTCACATGGAGTACGGCAGCAACAGGGGGACACGCGACCCGGCTAGGTCGTCCGGGCTACCGGAATTGGGATCTTCTACCCTGCCGGGTATTCCCGTCGTGGCCGTCGTCGGCGCCACCGCAGCGGGGAAGACGTCGCTCTCCCTGGACCTCGCCGAGACCCTCGGCGGCGAGATCATCAACACCGACGCGATGCAGGTCTACCGCGGGATGGACATCGGCACGGCGAAGCTTCCGCTCGCCGAGAGGAGGGGGATCCCGCACCACCTGCTCGACCTCCTCGACATCGCCGAGCCGGCCTCCGTCGCCGATTTCCAGAGGCTGGCGCGCGACGAGATCGCGACGCTCCGGGAGTCTGGGAAGACGCCGGTCCTGGTTGGCGGCAGCGCTCTCTACACGCGCGCGATCCTGGACCGGTTCGACTTCCCCGGGACCTCCAACGAGATCCGGGAGCGACTGGAGAGGGAGCTCGAGACCGCAGGTGAGAAGGCACT
Source organism: Nocardioides sp. (assembly GCF_014360585.1). GTDB lineage: Bacteria > Actinomycetota > Actinomycetes > Propionibacteriales > Nocardioidaceae > Nocardioides. Next base: position 55,842 of record NZ_JACIXG010000014.1, on the reverse strand, counting down.
TCACGACCGTCTGCGGGTCCTGGACCCGGTCGCGGCCGAGCGGATCGAGATCGACAACGGTCGTCGCGTCGTACGCGCTCTGGAGGTCATCGAGCTGACCGGCGAGCCGTTCAGCGCGCGCCTACCAGAGCAGGTCTACCACGACCCCGCCTCCATCCAGATCGGCGTCGACATCTCCCGAGAAGCGTTGGACGTACGGATCCGGCAGCGCGTCACGGAGATGTTCGAGTCCGGGTTCGTCGACGAGGTGGCCCGGCTTCTGGAGGCGGGGCTGGGACGCTCGCGGACCGCGGCCAAGGCCATCGGCTATCAGGAGGTCGCTGCGTACCTCTCCGGAGAGATGACGCTGACGGACGCCAAGGAGAGGACCGCCATCAAGACCCGGCAGTTCGCGCGGCGACAGGACGCCTGGTTCCGCAAGGATCCGCGGGTGGTGTGGGTCTCATACGATGACCCGGCGCGGCTCGAGAAGGCCGTGGCGGCGATCCGGGCGGTGGGACTGTGAGCAACGACGAACGCGACCGGCTGCGGGAACTGCTCGACGTCGTGCTCGAGGGCGCCGACGACGGCGAGCCGCGCACGCTGGCGCAGATGGCGGGGGACGCCTACACCTCGCCGTATCACTTCAACCGGCTGCTCTCCCGGGGTGCGGGCGAGCCGCCGGTGGCGATGCGGCGGCGGGTGATGCTGGAGCGGTCGGCGTGGCAGCTGAAGCACGGCCGTACGGTGACCGATGCCGCCTGGGCCGCGGGGTATGAGTCGGTGGAAGGGTTCTCGCGGGCGTACGCGAAGGCCTTCGGCCACCCGCCGAGCACGGCCGCGGCGAGCCACTGGCTGCCGGCGCCGAACGGCATCCACTTCCACCCGCCGGAGTCGCTCTGGGTCGACTCCCAGGAGCAGGTGCTGTCGCCGCTGACCGAGCAGCTGGTGATGCACGACATCGACGACACCAGGGCCCTGCTCGACCAGGTCAAGGACCTGCCCGAGGAGATCCTCACCGGTGTCCGGCTTCCGGGTCATGAGGTCCTGACCTGGGACGGGCCGGAGGAGTCGATCATCCAGGTCCTGGAGGCCACGGTGTGGTCCAAGGAGTGCTGGGTGGCCTCCATCGAGGGGCTCTCGATGCCGGTCCGTCGCGGGCCCGGCCCGATCGCCGAGCTGGCCGAGCGTCACGACGCGGTCGCGGAGCGGTGGCTCACCGTCGTACGCGACATCGAGCGCCGCGGAGGCTGGGAGGATCGGCTCGTGGACGCCCTGTGCGAGCCGCCGGAGAGCTTCCAGATGGGATCGGTGGTCGCCCACGTCCTGACGTACGCGGCCCATCGGCGGCTGCTGGCCCGGGCGATGTTCCGGATGGCCGGAGTCGAGGTGGACCACGGCGACCCGATCGAGTGGCTGCGGGCCCGCCGGGGCGAGGTGTCGTCGGCCTGAGCCGACGGGGAATTGATTCGGCGCCGGTGCCTGCGCCTCGTACCCTGGGGCCGTGACCCCTACCTGGACTGAGATCAGCACCCTCGAGCAGCTCGTCGACCTGGTCGGCACCCCGAACGAGCGGGCCGTCACCAAGGGGCGTCCGGCGCTCCTCGACATCGACCGGGAATGGCTCGCGGCGACGCCGTTCTGCGTGCTGGCGACCTCGGATGAGTTCGGGAACTGCGATGCCTCGCCCAAGGGGGACCCGGCAGGGTCGCTGGTGCACGTCATCGACGACAAGACGATCGCGATCGCGGAGCGACCGGGCAACAAGCGCGTCGATGGCTACCGCAACGTGCTCGTCAACCCGCACGTCGGCATCAACTTCCTGATCCCGGGCCGTGGTGACACGCTCCGGATCAACGGGCGCGCTCGGCTGGTCTCCGACGCGCCGTTCTTCGACGCGATGGCCGTGAAGGGCAAGCGGCCGATCCTCGCCCTGGTCGTCGACATCGACGACATCTTCTTCCACTGCGCGAAGGCCTTCCTGCGTTCCGGCCTGTGGGACCCGGAGACCTGGGACCCCGACCACCTCCCCAAGCGCGCCGTCATCGCCAAGCAGGTCGAGAACGACCCGCGTACGCTGGCGGAGATGGAGGACTACTACCGCACCGACACCTACTCGAAGTTCCTCTACTGATGACCTACACGTATGTGAAGGGGCACGGTACGGAGAACGACTTCGTGCTGCTGCCGGACCTCGACGGATCGGTGCACGGCGCGCTCTCCGACGAGGAGATGGCCGATCGTGTCCGGGCGCTGTGCGACCGGCGGGCTGGCCTCGGCGCCGACGGGATCCTGCGGGTGATCCGGACCGCCGCCTACTCAGGCTCCGATCGCCCGGCGAGCGATGCCGAGTGGTTCATGGACTACCGCAACGCCGACGGCACCGTGGCGGAGATGTGCGGGAACGGCACCCGGGTCTTCGCGGAGTACCTGCGCGCGGCAGGGCTCGCCGGCGACGAGGTCACCTTCGCGACCCGCGCGGGCGACAAGACGCTGCGCGCGTCCGGGGACGTGTGGACCGCCGACCTGGGCTCGCCCAAGTTGCTCGGGTCGACCCAGATCACCGTCGACCACCACTTCTGGCCGGCGAGCAACGTCGACATGGGCAACCCGCACGCCGCTGCCGAGGTCGAGTCGCTCGACCCCCACGGCCCCGTCGGTGACCTCTACGACTCCCCGATCTTCGACGAGGCGGTCTACCCGCACGGCGTCAACGTCGAGTTCTTCGTACGCGTCGCCGAGCGTCACGTCGCGATGCGAGTCTTCGAGCGCGGCGCGGGCGAGACCCGCTCCTGCGGCACCGGCGCCTGTGCGGTGATGGTCGCGGCCGCGGAGGCCGACGGTCTCGCGGTCGCGCGCGATGCTGATGTGACGTACCGCGTCGACGTCCCCGGTGGCACCCTCCACGTCACCTGGACGACCGACGACCGCGTCCTCCTTGCCGGCCCGGCCGTCCTGGTGGCCGAAGGCACCACCACCCTCTGACCCAGCCCCGCCGAGGCGTCACCCAGCCCCGCCGAGGCGTCACCTAGGTCGGCCGAGGCGTCACCTAGGTCGGCCGAGGCGTCACGCCGTGACGTCTCGCCCGACGTACGTGACGTCTCGCCCGACGTACGTGACGTCTCGCCCGACGTACGTGACGTCTCGCCCGACGTACGTGACGTCTCGCCCGACGTACGCGACCTCTCGGTGAGATGGTTAACGGGTATTCACCATCGTGAGGGTGGTCACGTCTAGGGTGCTGCCCATGGAGTTGACTGATAGCACAGCGATCGTGACGGGTGCGGCCAGCGGGATCGGGGCGGCGACGGCCCGGGCGCTGGCGGCCAAGGGTGCGACGGTGATCGTCGCGGACATGCAGAAGGACAAGGGCGAGGCCCTGGCGGAGGAGATCAAGGGGCTGTTCGTGCCCGTTGATGTGACCGACACCGACCAGATCACCAATGCCGTGGAGCGGGCGGTGGAGATCGCCCCGCTGAAGGCGGTGGTCAACTCGGCCGGGATCGGGTGGGCACAGCGCACGATCGGGCGGGACGGTCAGATCGGGTCGGCGCACGACCTGGACGCGTACAAGAAGGTCATCGCGATCAACCTGATCGGCACCTTCGACATGTGCCGCCAGGCGGCGACCTACATCAGCCGTAACGAGCCCGACGCCAACGGACAGCGCGGAGCCATCGTCAACCTGGCCAGCGTGGCCGCCTTCGACGGCCAGATCGGGCAGGTGTCGTACTCCTCGTCCAAGGGTGGCGTCGTCGGTCTCACCCTCCCGCTCGCGCGCGACCTCGCCGCGGTCGGGATCCGGGTCAACACCGTCGCCCCCGGCCTGATCGACACCCCGATCTACGGCGAGGGCCCGGAGTCGGAGGCGTTCAAGGCCAAGCTCGGCGAGAGCGTGCTGTTCCCGCACCGCCTCGGTGAGCCCGAGGAACTGGCGAGCATGGTCGTGGAGTGCCTGACCAACGACTACATGAACGGCGAGACGATCCGCGTCGACGGTGGCATCCGGATGCCACCGAAGTGACCGGACGGCACTGAGCCCAGAACGGACGCAGGAGTACCCCGCCGGCTGGCGCACCGCTAATGTGTGCGCCAGCCGCGGACAGCTCAAACCGCTCCGCGGATACCGGAACCAGGGGAGTTCGCATGTCCGATAAGGCGGACATCAGTACGTCGAAGGCACTCGCGATCATCGAGTCCGAGGAGCCCGCCGAGCAGGCGGCGCCGAGCGAGCCTGCCCGAAAGCTGCAGCCCACGCGGGAGACGATCGGGGTTATCGCCGTCGCGGCGGGCGTCCTGGCGGCGTGCCTGGTCGCGACCGCGCTGGTCGCCGACGGCAAGCCGGCCACGAGTGGCAGCCGGACCTGCCTGGGCCCGCCGATGACGGTCGCGGTGGCGCCCGAGGCGGCGACCGTCGTGGGCGACATCCTCGAGGAAGCCGGCTGCGGACAGATCGAGGTGCAGCCGACCAAGGCCGACCAGGTCCTCCAACCGATGGCGGTCGGTGGCGACCTGCCCGACATGTGGATCCCGGACTCCTCGCTCTGGCTCGAGCGGATCAAGCCGGCCGTCGAGCCGGTCACGCTGCGGGCCTCGATGGCCTCCTCGCCGGTGGTGCTCGTCTCCGGCGACGGCCTCACCCGCACCTCCTACGCCGAGGCATTCATCGAGGACGACCTGCTGGTGGGCGACCCGCAGCGGATGATGAGCGCGCTCGGCACGGTCGTCGGCAGCCGGGAAGAGCCTCGATACGAGACCAAGCTGGAGCCGTACGCAGAGCGGATCGCCTCCGGCGCCGAGGGTGCCGCGCCGACCGACACCGCGCGCCTGGCAGAGCTGCAGACCGCGATGAGCGGAGTGACCGCGACCAGCGAGCAGCAGTGGTCGACATACGCGCCGCAGCTGAAGGCCAGCGCGCCGAAGGAAGGCACGGTGGTCCTCGACTACCCGGTCCTGATCACCGCTGACTCCTCGCGCCGCAACGCGATCGCCTCCACGATCACCGCCTTCGCCCGCGTGCTCGACAGCGGTGCCGCGGACACCTCGCTGACGCAGGCCGGTTTCCGCACCGCCGGAGCCGGCAAGCCGTCCCCCAACGTCGGCGCGTTCACCCAGGTCGACTCTGCCGCCGTGGCCGAGGCCGCCTCGGAGTGGAACGCCAAGCTGCGGCCCACCCGGACGATCGCGGTCGTGGACGTATCCGGGTCGATGGCCTGGCCGACTGCTCTCGGCAGCGATACGACCCGCCTCCGGCTCACCCAGGCGGCGGTGTCCGAGGCCGTCGAGCTCCTCCCCGGCAGCGCCGCGCTCGGGCTGTGGGCCTTCTCCGAGAAGACCGAGGGCGAGCTCGGCGGCGACCACGCCGTGCTCGTCCCGACCCGCCAGCTGGCCTCGAACAACCAGCGCGCGCAGCTGACCGGGGAGATCGCCGGGCTCACCGCACGCACCGGCGGCGGCACCGCCCTGCACGACAGCGCGCTCGCGGCCTACCGGGCCGCAGTCGCCTCCTACGACCCGCTCGCCTCCAACAGCGTGCTGATCTTCACCGACGGCACCAACGACGATCCGGACTCGCTGGACCTGACGGAGCTCGTCGGTCAGCTGAAGGCCGCCTCCGACCCGCGGCGGCCGGTCCGGGTCCTGGGGGTCGGGATCACCGCCGACGCCGACATGGGTGCGTTGCGGGCGATCGCCGACGCGACTGGCGGGGCGGCGTACGTCGCGGAGCGGCCGGAGGACGTCGGGACCGTCCTCCGAGAGGCTCTCGAGCAGCGCTGAGGCACCAACCTGATCCAGCCAGTCGGATAAGCATTGTCCCCCGGGTGGTGCGGCGCCGTATCCTTGTTGGTATATGACGAACAACGCACACGACTTCTCACTCGCTGACGAGCTCGAGGCCACCGAGGACTGGGACGCGCTCGACGGCACCCAAGAAAGTGGATACAGCGAGTCGGGCTACGTAGACGAGGATCCTGAGACCACCGACCCGACCGTCGGTGCGATGGAGCTCGCCGAGCGACACGCGCTCAAGCGCGTCGCCAGCCTGCGCACCGAGCTCGAGGACATCACCGAGGTCGAATATCGCCAGCTGCGGCTGGAGCGAGTGGTGCTCGTGGGCGTGTGGGCCGGCGGCACCCAGACGGACGCCGAGAACTCCCTCGCCGAGCTCGCGCTCCTCGCCGAGACGGCGGGCTCCGAGGTGCTGGAGGCGATCTACCAGCGTCGCCAGGCGCCGGACCCCGCGACGTACATCGGGCGCGGCAAGGTCGAGGCGCTCAAGGAGATCGTGGCCGCGACCGGCGCCGACACCGTGATCGCCGACGGAGAGCTGGCGCCGAGCCAGCTCAGGAACCTCGAGGACCGCACCGGCGTCAAGGTCGTCGACCGGACCGCGCTGATCCTCGACATCTTCGCCCAGCACGCCAAGTCGCGTGAGGGTCAGGCGCAGGTGGAGCTCGCCCAGCTCAGCTACATGAAGCAGCGGCTTCGTGGTTGGGGTGGCAACCTGTCGCGCCAGGCCGGTGGACGGGTCGCCGGTGGTGCCGGTATCGGTGGCCGTGGGCCCGGTGAGACGAAGATCGAGACCGACCGTCGCCGGATCAACACCAAGATCGCCAAGCTCAACCGTGAGCTGAAGGCGATGAAGGGCACCCGCGACACCAAGCGTGCCGACCGCAAGCGTCACCACATCCCGGCGGTCGCGATCGCCGGCTACACCAACGCGGGCAAGTCGTCGCTGCTCAACCGGCTCACCGGTGCCGGCGTGCTCGTCGAGGACGCCCTCTTCGCGACCTTGGACCCGACCACCCGCAAGACGACCACGGACGACGGCCGCGTCTACACGATGTCCGACACCGTCGGCTTCGTGCGCCACCTGCCCCACCAGCTCGTCGAGGCCTTCCGGTCCACCCTGGAGGAGGTCGCCGACGCCGATCTGGTCGTGCACGTGGTCGACGGCTCCCACCCCGATCCCGAGGGTCAGCTGGCGGCGGTGCGCGAGGTGTTCGCCGAGATCGGTGCCAGCGAGGTGCCTGAGCTGGTCGTGATCAACAAGGCCGACATCGCCGACCCGCTGGTGGTCGCCAGGCTGCAGCGTGCCGAGCCCCACTCGGTGGCGGTCTCGGCCAAGACCGGAGAGGGCATCGACAAGGCCATCATCGCGGTCGAGAACGATCTGCCGAAGCCGGGCGTGGAGTTCACCGCGCTGGTCCCCTATGAGCGGGGCGACCTGGTCAACCGGATCCACCAGCACGGCGAGATCGACCACCTCGAGCACACCGCCGAAGGCACCGTCGTCAAGGGCCGCGCCAACGCGGACCTGGCCGGCGAGCTGGCTGCATATTCAGCCTGATCATCGGGCACCGATCTCCGGGCACTGATCTGGGCACCGATCTCGGGACGCTGATGGGCGCTGATCCGGCGCTGGTTTCGGCGTTTCGACATCGGTGATGCCAGGCTCGTCCCTCACACTTGGGGACGGTCGGTCGTTGGAGAGGGCACGGATGCGGACAGACGTACGTCGGGCGGCGCGCGCGATCATCGTGAGCGCGCTGGCTGGTGCTGTCCTGGTGACCGCGCTCGCCGGCTGCGCCAGCGAGGACGACGGCGTGCTCCCGGGGCAGGTGCCGGAGCACGAGACGCAGGTGACCCAGGACCTGTGCACGCGGCTGGCCGCAGAGTCGGTGGCCCGTGCCGCAGTGGTGACCGGAGCCGGTGAGCGGGTCGTCGTGATCGGCGACTCCTGGGCCTCGGGCTTCGGGCTGGACGACCCAGGTCAGTCGTGGCCGCGCTATCTCGACGGCGAGGTACGGGTCTCCGGCTTCGGCGGCACCGGCTACTCGCGTGGGCTGATGGAGCGATGTGGCCCGATCTCCTTCCCCGAGCGCGTCCCAGACGTGCTCGCCCAGGGAGCCGACCTGGTCGTGCTCGAGGGCGGCATCAACGATTCCAAGAGCGATCTCGACGAGGTCGAGAAGGGCTTCCGCGAGACCCTGGACGAGCTGAAGGGCTACGAGGTCATCGTGCTCAGCGCGCCCAAGGTGAACTCGCGTGCCAAGGCCATCAGGGTGGTCAACAAGATGATGCGGCGGGTCTCGGCGGAGTACGGGGTGACGTACATCAACGTCTTCGACCTCGAGCTGCCCATGCTCGAGGACAACACCCATCTGACTGTCACCGGCCACATGCAGTTCGGGGAGATCGTCGCCCGGCGGATCGCGGAGAGCCGATCGGAGACTGTCCCCGCGCACGGCTAAGGTTGCCCGAGTGACCGCAACCGAAACCGTCTCCCAGTCGCCCGTACGCGAAGCCCTCGCGGATGCGGTCGCGACCCTCGGCGGGGCCACCCGCGACGGTCAGGTGCTGATGGCCGACGCGGTGGCGCAGGCGCTCACCGACGAGGAGCACCTGCTGGTCGAGGCCGGCACCGGCACCGGTAAGTCGCTGGCGTATCTGGTCCCGTCGCTGCTCCACGACAGTCGGGTCGTGGTGGCCACCGCGACGCTGGCCCTGCAGCATCAGCTCGTCGAGCGCGACCTGCCGCGTCTGGTGAAGGCGATCGGCTCGCGCCCGGGCGTCGACGCCTCCTACGCCGTCCTCAAGGGCCGCTCCAACTACGCCTGCCTCCACCGCGTGCGCGAGGGCGCTCCCGACGACCAGGGCACTCTGGTCGACGTGCCGCTGGGCGCGATGGCGGAGAAGGTCCTCGAGCTCCGCAGCTGGGCAGAGAAGGAAGCGGACAAGGGCGGCAGCGGCGAGCGTGACTCCGCCCCCCGGCACACCGACCGCGAGTGGCGCCAGGTCTCGGTCAACCACCGCGACTGCCTCGGTGCCGCCAAGTGTCCTTTCGGCGAGGAGTGCTTCGCCGAGGTCGCCCGCGAAAAGGCTCAGAAGAGCCATCTGATCGTCACCAACCACTCGCTGCTCGCTATCGACGCGATCGAGGGGGTGCCGATGATCCCGGAGTACGACGCCGTGGTGATCGACGAGGCCCACGAGCTGGTCGCCCGGGTGACCCAGGCGGCGACCGACGAGCTGACCGCGGCCGAGGTGGAGCGGGCCGCCCGACGGGCTCAGAAGCACATCGACGGCTCGGAGGCCGACGATCTGGCCGACGCCTCCGACGCGCTCCGGGCTGCGATCAACGAGACTTCGCCGGGGCGGCTGATCACGCTGCCCGAGGTCGTCTCGGACGCCTTGGTGCTCGTGCGTGACGCTGCTCGCTCCGCGATCTCGGCGCTCCCCAAGCCGAAGGACTCCGAAGGCGCCGACCCCGGCTTCCAGCAGGCCAAGGGTGGCCTGCAGGAGGTCTTCACCACCGCCGAGCGGATGGCCGCTGCCGCCGAGTCCGACGTCATCTGGCTCAACGAGGGTGGCGAGAGGATCCCGCCGCGCCTGTGTGTCGCGCCCCTGCAGGTCTGGGCGCAGATGCGCGAGAAGCTGCTGCGGGAGAAGACCGTCGTCTTCGCCTCTGCCACTCTCAAGCTCGGCGGCGACTTCGGCCCTGTGGCTGGATCCCTCGGGCTGAAGGCGGAGGAGCGCACCGAGCTGGGCGCCGGGGCGCAGCGTACGGAGGACGTCCTGCCGTGGATCGGGCTGGATGTCGGCAGCCCGTTCGACTACGGCAGGCAGGGGATCTTGTACGTCGCCCGCCACCTGCCCCCTCCCGGGCGCGACGGCATGGGCGCCAAGACCATGGACGAGATCGTCGACCTGGTCGACGCCGCCGACGGGCGTACGCTCGGGCTCTTCTCCTCACGCCGTGCCGCCGAGGCGGCCGCCGAGGTCGTGCGCCAGAAGCTGCCTCACCTGACCACCCTGGCCCAGGGCGACGCCCAGCTGCCCGAGCTCGCCGCGCAGTTCGTCGCCGACCCGCACACGGTGCTCTTCGGGACGCTGTCGCTGTGGCAGGGCCTCGACGTGCCGGGCGACACCTGCCAGCTCGTGATCATCGACCGGATCCCGTTCCCGCGGCCCGACGACCCGCTGATGTCGGCCCGGCAGCAGGCGGCCGACAAGGCCGGCGGCAACGGGTTCATGCAGGTCGCCGCCACCCACGCGGCGCTGCTGCTGGCGCAGGGGGCCGGTCGGCTGATCCGCACCACCACCGATCGCGGGGTCGTGGCCGTGCTCGACGCCCGCCTGGCGACGGCCCGCTACGGGGGGTTCCTCAAGGCGAGCCTGCCGCCGATGTGGGCGACCACCGACGCCGATGTCGTCCGCAAGGCGCTCAAGCGGCTCTCCGAGCTGGCCTCTGCCTGAGCCACCGGTATCGGCTCGTCCAGACCAAAAACTCACGCCGAGTCGGCTCGTCAGAACGAGCCGACTCGGCGTGGGGTGTGCGTCAGCGGTAGGTCTTCGCCCACCAGCGGTGGGTGGCCTTGTCGGGCGAGGCGACACCGCGGCAGGAGAATGCCGTGCCCTGGCCACACTTGAAGTTGCTGCTCGCGTTGGCGAAGGTGATCTCGACCTTGCGGATCCGCTTGGAGGAGAAGCCCGTGATGGTCTTCGTGGCGATGCCGTCGCGGTTGGGCTTGAGGTAGTAGACGCCCCGGGTGCCGTCGGTGCGGAAGACGCTGACCACGGCGGCGTTGGCGTTGGGGCGGGCCACGTCGACCTTCACACGCAGCTTCCAGCCCTTGCCGACCTTCTTCGGCACGAGGCGCTGCGAGGCGTAGGTCATGTGCTTGAGGGTGTGCTTGCCGCCGACCGTCTGCCGCTTGGCGGGCAAGGCGGTGCGGCCGTCGTAGACCGGCGCGTAGTAGGCGCGGCCCTCGCTGTAGCTCTTCCTTGGGGCCAGGTTGGCGGCGGCGAAGCGGGCGTACTGCTCCTTCAGGGTGGTGCCGCGAGCAGCGAGCGCCCGGCGGATGGCCACGGTGGAGTAGGTCGACGGGGCGCGGTTCCAGACGTCGAGGACCACTGCCGGCAGGTCACCCCGCTCCCTGGAGAAGCGCTCGGAGAGATAGCGGAAGAAGATCCAGTTGCCGTAGATGCCGAGGTTGGAGACGTTGGAGTTGTCGAGCGGCTTGCGCTGGTCCTCGAGCTGGCCGTAGGCGAGGTACTGCCGGTTGTCGTTGATGCTGTCGTAGACCTCGTCCTCGACCCAGGTCGCCGTGGACTCCATCATCCAGCGGTCCTCGCCGGCGTCGTAGGCGAACTGGACCGCGTGAAAGTACTCGTGAGCGGCCGTCACACGGAGGTTCTCCGTGGGCGTGTTCATGGAGCCGTACTCGCTGGTGGCGTAGTCGTTGTCCAGCACGCAGTAGGCGGTCGCGGCGGTCTTGGAGACCTTCGTCTCCGGCGCGCAGTAGCCGTAGTAGCCCTCGTCGTAGAGGTTCTCCAGGTAGATGTCGACCTTGCCCGGGGTGATCGACTTGTCGGCCGCGGGCTTGCGGTAGCCCGCCTTCACGTAGATGTTGTGGACCTTCGTGACCACGTCGCGGACCTGGTTCGCGTACGCCACGGAGGCCTTGTCGCCACCCTTGCCGGGGGTGTAGTGGACGCAGACCGCGTGGCTGCAGGTCTGGGTGGCCGCGCGGGGGCGGGCGAGCAGCTCGCGCGCCGCCACCTGGTTGGAGCCGTCCAGAGCGTCCTTGGCATTCCACAGGTCGGCCAGCGCGATCGTGGCGTCGGGGCGACCGGCGACGTGCCGCCCGGGAACGAACTGCCGCATGCCGCGCACCGACTGGTTGCGCTTGACCTTCTTGGCCGCGGCGAGCGCCTCACGGGCCGCCTTCTCCGTCACCGGCTGCTCGGCGCTCGTGTCTCCGCCGGTCATCACCGACGCCGCCGGGGTCGACCCGGTTGCGGGCATGGTGGCCGCGAACGTCGCTACGACCATGCCTGCGATCAGGACGAGGGAGCGTTGTTTGCGGTTGATCCGGCGGGCAATGTTTCGCATGAGTTACCAGACGTTCGGGAAGGCAGACCAGGGCAGTCTAAGCGCAGAGGGCCGACCCTACACCGGTGAAACGCCTAGACAGGCCGCGAGACGTGAAGGTGGCGCCGGGCGCTGCGGGAGACGACACAGCCGCCGGCCCGGTATGGGCCGGCGGCTGGATCACACGCAGTATTCAGGTCTCAGAGGCTACGCAGAACAGCCGTCACCTTGCCGAGGATCGTCGCGTGGGTGCCGTCGATCGGCTCGTACGCAGCGTTGTGCGGCAGCAGCCACACCTTGCCGTCCTTGCGGGAGAGCGTCTTGACGGTCGCCTCGCCGTCGATCAGCGCGGCCACGATCTCGCCGTTCTCCGCGGTCGGCTGCTGGCGCACGACCACGAAGTCGCCGTCGCAGATGGCGGCGTCGACCATCGAGTCACCGGAGACCGAGAGCAGGAAGAGGTCGCCGTTGCCGACCAGCTGCTTGGGCAGCGGGAAGACGTCCTCGACGCTCTGCTGGCTCGACGTCTCCTCGGCCAGGATCGGGCCACCGGCCGCGATCCGACCGACCAGGGGGACCATCGTGGCGTCGGGGTTGGGGTTGACGGCGGCCTCGGCGGCGATCGTCGTCTCGGGCTCCTCGCCGGACATGGCCTTGCGGTGAGCCATCACCTCGGGGAGGAACACCTCGAGGGCGCGGGGTCGCTTCGGGTCCTTGCGGATCAGGCCACGCTGCTCCAACGCGCGGAGCTGGTGGGCGACGCTGCTGGTGCTGGTCAGCCCGACCGCGGCGCCGATCTCGCGCATGCTGGGCGGGTAGCCGCGCTGCTCGATGCTGTCGCGCAGGTGCGCGAGGATGCGCTGCTGACGCGGCGTGAGCCCGGTCGCGTCCGGCGGCCCGTCGGGGAGCTCGCGGACGCGGCTCTTCTTCGAACCGCCTGATCCGGTGCCTGTCTTCTGCGTGGTCATGTCATCACATTAGTCCCTCTGGCCCCACTACTTCAAACATCTGTTCGATCTCATCTGCGATGCGTGTCGGCGCTCGAAAATTCTTGGGCGCGCCACTTGCGTTGTTCGAACACGTGATCTAACTTCGAACATGTGCTCGATCGAACACGTGATCGAGAGACTTGTGAACTGGAGGCCGTGATGAGTGCAACCGTCTATGTGCTGCCCGTAGCCGAACCGCCCCGTCCTGTGCGTGAGGAGCGCCGCTCGACGGTGCGGCTCACCCGGCGAGGGCGGGTCGTCGTGTTCGTGTTCGCGTTGGTCGTGCTCTTCGGGATCGCGTTGATCGGGGCGAAGGTGGCGTTCGCGGTGGAGAACGGTGCCGAAAAAAGCTCCGGCTCCGCCGCTCACACGATGGTCGTCGGTGATGGCGACACGCTCTGGGACATCTCCGCGAAGGCCGTCATCGGCACCGATGCTTCGATTCGGGAGATGGAGCAGACGATCAAGGAGCTCAACGGCCTCGAGTCCTCGATGCTCCTGTCTGGGCAGACCCTGATCGTCCCGACCGCGCCATAGCGCTCAAAGATGTCCGGCTGCTCCTTCGAGACGACTGAGCGAGGTCGAGCGGCGAGCTTGCTCGTCCGCTCGCGCCGAGCGAGGGAGTCAGCCCGCGCAGCGGGCACCCTGGCAGCCGGCAACCGGGGAAAGTGAGAGTGCTGCAGACGATGGGAAGCGTCTGCAGCACTCTCGCTGTTTCGGGGCCTGCTTCTTCGGGGTCAGTGACGTCCGCGGTAGGGGCTGTCCGGCTCGGCCGGCGGCCACTGCTTGTTGCGGACGCCGTGTCGCGGCGGCCACTCGTCGTCCGGCTGCTCGGCCGGGTCCTGGGGATGCTGCTGGGCGGGCATCGCCTGGGTCGCGGCGGGATCCTGGGTCAGTCGAGCCCGAGAGCCGGTCTGGCCATAGCTGATCGGCGCCTGGTAGGAGCCGGACTGATACTGCGGCGATCCGGCCTGCTGGGTGGGGTAGCCGTCGGTGGTGTATCCCGGCGATGCGTACCCCGGGGTGCTCTGTGGTGTCGAGGTCGGCGTCGTGGGGTTGGAGTAGTAGGGCTGTGGGGTAGGCGGAGGGCTGGTCGGCGGTTGGTAGGCCGATGCGCCGTAGGCGGCCCGGCTGCCGGTGTTGCCGTAGCCCTGATCGTCTCCGGGGTAGCCGTATGGCGACTGGGAACCCGTGTCGGTGTAGGCCGAGCGACTCCCGGTGCCGCCGTAGGGCTGCTGCTGGCTCCCGGTGTCGGTGCTGTGCCGGTTGTAGGAGCCGGTGTCCTCGTAGCCGTAGGAGCCGGTGCCGTAGTAGTCCTGCTCCGTGTAGGCCTGGCCCGGATAGTCCTGCTCCTCGACGTAGGCGTTGGAGTGGTTTCCGGCGTAGTCGTCGGCGGGCGGTGGGGTGGGGGAGCCGGTGAGGGCCCGCCAGGCCTTCCCGGCGAAGGTGAAGGTCAGGAAGAGGCAGGCGACTGCGAGGACCGCCGCGATGGCGAGCTTCACCCAGGCGCCGGAATCGCCTCCCCGTGCGTCGGCCCCGAAACCGACGGCGACCCACACCAGCACTCCCCAGATGATCAGGGAGGCCAGTGTCGCGATCGCAGGCAAGATGAATGGTGGCCGGGGACCGCTTCTGGGGCGCGTGCCTCTCCGCGACCCGACGCGATTTCCTCCGGAGATGTTTGTCACGGGGGTCATTCTTACGCATGCAGCCCAGTTCGGCGCCCCCGAACCGGAATCTTTCGGTGTTTGGCCCGGCGACACGCCGTGCAGGCGGGAAACGCGCCCCGCGCTTGCATCGGCTGAGGGGCGGGCGTACGGTTACCACTACATCTAGTAGTTACACGGCTGTAGTTATCCACATCTAGTTCACATGAATCGATGGATGACTCACAGCGATGAGGGTGTTGTTCCACAGGGGTCCACGCTCGTATCCACAGGTTCCACAGGCTCGGGCCGCCGTTGAGACGGCCTGGATCCACAGGCTTCATGAGAGGGGCTCGACCGTGCACTGTCCGTTCTGCCGACACAGCGACACCAAGGTGCTCGACTCCCGTGTGGCCGAGGAGGGCGGCCAGATCCGCCGCCGCCGGGTCTGCCAGGAGTGCGGGAAGCGATTCACGACCGTCGAGCAGATGCAGCTGATGGTGGCCAAGCGCTCCGGCGCCGCGGAGCCGTTCAGCCGCGACAAGGCGGTGCACGGCGTACGCAAGGCGTGCAAGGGCCGCCCGGTCACCGAGGACCAGCTCGCCTGCCTCGGCCAGGAGGTCGAGCAGGCGCTGCGCAGTCAGGGGTTGGCCGAGGTTCCCAGCCACGAGGTGGGGCTGGCGATCCTCGCGCCGCTGCGCGAGCTCGACGAGGTGGCCTATCTGCGCTTCGCCAGCGTCTACCGGGCCTTCGGGTCGGCGGACGACTTCGAGCGTGAGATCCAGATGCTGCGTACGGAACGGGAAGTCCAGGACTTCGAGGCACAACATCCGGTCGAGGCCCCGGTGGGCACCGACTAGATCCCACGGCCATTTGAATCGAGATGGCACACAGACCGGCCCGGGCAGGCCGTGGGGAAGCGACCTGTCCGGGCCATCCAGCACGACTCGGAACAGAAGTACGAAGCCCGAACGGGCGCAACAGGAGACTCCACCATCAGCACCGACCAGCAGCACGGCACAGCGATCGATGACAACAGGGGGAAAGAAATGACAGACACGGCAGCAGAGGCACAGGCGTCGACGAAGGCGGGCGCCGGGCTGAAGATCGAGCGGATCTTCAGCACCGAGGGCGTCCACCCGTACGACGAGATCACCTGGGAGCGACGCGACGTCGTCCAGAAGAACTGGAAGACCGGCGCGACCGTCTTCGAGCAGACCGGCGTGGAGTTCCCCGACTTCTGGTCGATCAACGCCTCGACGATCGTGACGACCAAGTACTTCCGCGGTGCGCTCGGCACGGAGAAGCGTGAGCAGAGCCTGAAGCAGCTGATCGACCGGGTCGTGAACACCTACGTCGCCTCCGGCAAGGAGAACGGCTACTTCGCCTCGGACGCCGCCGCCGACCTCTTCGGTCGCGAGCTCACCTGGCTGCTGGTCCACCAGCACTTCGCGTTCAACTCGCCGGTCTGGTTCAACGTCGGCACCGAGTCCCCCCAGCAGGTCTCTGCCTGCTTCATCCTCTCGGTCGACGACTCCATGGACTCGATCCTGAACTGGTACAAGGAGGAGGGCCTGATCTTCAAGGGCGGCTCCGGTGCCGGTCTCAACCTCTCCCGCATCCGCTCCTCCAAGGAGCTGCTGAAGTCCTCCGGCGGCACCGCCTCCGGCCCGGTCTCCTTCATGCGTGGCGCCGACGCGTCCGCCGGCACCATCAAGTCCGGTGGCGCCACCCGTCGTGCGGCGAAGATGGTCGTGCTCGACGTCGACCACCCCGACATCGAGGAGTTCGTCGAGACCAAGGCGCGCGAGGAGGACAAGATCCGCGCGCTGCGCGACGCCGGCTTCGACATGGACCTGGGCGGCAAGGACATCTCGTCCGTGCAGTACCAGAACGCCAACAACTCCGTGCGCGTCTCCGACGAGTTCATGCGCGCTGTCGAGGAGGGCAAGAAGTTCGGCCTCCGCGCCCGCACCACCGGTGAGGTCATCGAGGAGATCGACGCCCGCGAGCTGTTCCGCAAGATCTCGATCGCCGCGTGGGAGTGTGCCGACCCGGGTCTGCAGTACGACGACACCATCAACGACTGGCACACCAACCCGGAGACGGGCCGGATCACCGGCTCCAACCCGTGCTCGGAGTACATGTCGCTGGACAACTCCTCCTGCAACCTGGCGTCGCTGAACCTGCTGAAGTTCCTCAAGGACGACGACACCTTCGACGCCGTGCGCTTCGAGCAGGCCTGCGAGGTCGTCTTCACCGCGATGGACATCTCCATCTGCTTCGCCGACTTCCCGACCGAGGCGATCGGCCAGACCACCCGCGACTACCGCCAGCTCGGCATCGGGTACGCCAACCTCGGCGCGCTGCTGATGGCGATGGGTCTCGGCTACGACTCCGAGGGTGGCCGCACCATGGCTGCCGCCATCACCTCGCTGATGACCGGCGCCGGCTACAAGCGCTCGGCCGAGCTGGCCGGGGTCGTCGGTCCGTACGCCGGCTACGCCCGCAACGCCGAGGCTCACCTGCGGGTCATGCGCAAGCACCAGGCCGCCAACGACGCGGTCCGCTCGATCAACCCGGTCGACCGCAACATCATCGACGCGGCGACCAAGGTGTGGGCCGACGTCATCGAGGTCGGCCGGGTCAACGGCTTCCGCAACGCCCAGGCCTCGCTGCTCGCGCCGACCGGCACCATCGGCTTCATGATGGACTGCGACACCACCGGCATCGAGCCCGACTTCTCGCTGGTCAAGTTCAAGAAGCTCGTCGGTGGCGGTTCGATGCAGATCGTCAACCAGGTGATCCCGCGGGCGCTGAAGAAGATGGGCTACCAGCCCGAGCAGATCGAGGCGATCGTCGACTACATCGCCGAGCACGGCCACGTCATCGACGCGCCGGGCCTGCGCCAGGAGCACTACGAGGTCTTCGACACCGCGATGGGCAAGCGCGCGCTGAAGCCGATGGGCCACGTACGCATGATGGCCGCGACGCAGCCGTTCCTCTCCGGGGCGATCTCCAAGACCGTCAACCTGCCCGAGACCGCGACGGTCGAGGAGATCGAGCAGGTCTACATGGAGTCGTGGAAGCTGGGCCTGAAGGCCACCGCGATCTACCGCGACAACTGCAAGGTCGGCCAGCCGCTGGCCGACGGCAAGTCGGAGGGCGCCAAGAAGGACCAGGGTCTCTCCACTGCCGTTGCGGAGGCCGCGGAGGCGGTTGCCGCCGAGGTCGAGCCCGAGGTCATCGAGAAGATCATCGAGAAGATCGTCTACGCGCCGACCCGCAAGCGTCTGCCGAAGTCGCGCGTCTCGCGCACCACCTCCTTCACCGTCGGTGGCGCCGAGGGCTACATGACCTCCGGTGCCCACGCCGACGGCGAGCTCGGTGAGGTCTTCCTCAAGCTCGGCAAGCAGGGCTCGACCCTGGCCGGTGTCATGGACGCCTTCTCCATCGCGGTGTCCGTCGGCCTTCAGTACGGCGTGCCGCTGGAGACCTACGTCTCCAAGTTCACCAACCTGAAGTTCGAGCCCGCCGGTCTGACCGACGACCCGGACGTACGCATGGCGCAGTCCCTCATGGACTACGTCTTCCGCCGGCTGGCGCTGGACTACATGTCCTTCGAGGACCGCTCGGCTCTCGGCATCTACTCCGCCGACGAGCGTCAGCGCTACCTCGAGACCGGCTCGTACGAGCCGCTCGGCAACGGCGGCACCACCGCCGCCGAGCTCGTCCAGAAGCCTGCTCGGGAGCGCAAGGCCGCCCCGGAGGCGAAGTCCGAGGTCGTCGACGCCGACATCAAGGAGGAGACCCCCGCCGAGGAGGCTCCGAAGGGTGAGGCCAAGGCCGCACACACCACCGCCGAGCTGCTCGAGTCGATCAGCGGCATGGCCATCGACAGCCCGCTCTGCTTCACCTGCGGCACCAAGATGCGCCCCGCCGGCTCCTGCTACGTCTGCGAGGGCTGCGGCTCGACCTCCGGTTGCAGCTGAGTCTGAGTGAGTAGTTCCGGTCCCGCACCCGAGTTTCTGGGTGCGGGACCGGCTGGTTTTCGGGAACCCTAGGGTTGCGCGAATGGAGCCGACGAGCGCTGGATCCGGATATCGCGGGGACGACTTCTATTGCGACGTTGCGATCTCGCACCCCGACCGGCTGGACGTGGTTCATGAAGATTCGCGGGTGCTGGCGTTCCATCACACCCGACCGTTCTGGGCGGTTCACGTCGTCGTCGTTCCCAAGCGCCACATCTCGTCGCTGACGACCGTGACTGCCGCAGACGAGGCGGACATCCGGGCCTTGCTTGCCACGGTGCAGTCCGTCGCGCGTGATGTCGAGTCGAAGCACGGTGCCGCAGCGGTCCTCACCAACCTAGGCGCGTACCAAGACTCGAAGCACCTCCACATCCACGTCCACAGCGGGAACCGCGTCACCTAGGGGTGACGTGGGAGTCCTGGTGTCACTGGGTGACCTCAGGACTCCCACGTCGCCCTCAAATACGATGCGGTTCATGAGTGACGAGGACTTGGCTGAGGTGATGGAGCGCGAGCGTGAGTTGCAGACTGCGGCGGTTCGCGCGGACAAGGAACGACTCACCGAGCTCTTGGCTCCGGACTTCGAGGAGATCGGTGCCTCGGGACGAGTGTGGGACTTCGAGTCGATTCTCGAAATGCTGTTGGACGAGGACGACGAGACCTCGGACATCGAGGTGCACGAACTCACTGGGCGTGCGATCGCTGACGACGTGGTGATCTTGCGGTGGCAGTCGGTCAGGGGTGATCGCCGGGTCCACCGGACCTCTCTCTGGCGACGACGTCCCGAAGGCTGGCGCCTGGTGCACCACCAAGGAACGCCCGCCCTCTGACCCCGACACGACGTGAGAGAAACAGGCCGACGACGTGGGAGCCCCGGTGTCGCAGGTTGCCCCTCAGACTCCGATGTCAGCTCTGGTAGGTGGACGTAGCTGTCGCGGGTCCAGCCGGCGGCGTCCAGGACGAAGCGGAGGAGGACGGAGTCGCCTGCGCCGATGAGTTCGGGGTCCAGGTCGGTTGTCTTCGAGGTGCCCAGGCCTGGGACGTACGCATCGAGAGCACCTCTGCGCCGCGCCTCGGTCATGGGTGGTCCGGCGACGGTGATGACCTCGTCGCCGAGCGGCACCCCGGTGACTCGGCCGGATCCGATCTGGCGGCCGGTGACTCTCCGGGCCGTCTCACCGGCGGTCCTCACCGTTTGCTGATCGAGGACCGCGCCGAGGGCGACGCGAGGCCGATGCGTGGTTCCTGCGAGTGCGCGAGCCACGGCGTTGTGGCAGGCGATGTGATCGGGATGGCCGGTCAGTCCATCGGGGCCGACGGTGAGAAGGACATCGGGTCGCAGGGCGTCGATCGCATCGACGACGGGCGCGGCAAGCGTGCTGGTGTCGGCACGGGCGATCGTCCGTTCGGGGGCGTGCGGTGTATCCGTCCAGTGCCCGGGTTCCGTCAGGTAGTCCCAGGTGTCGAAGCGGAGGAGAGCCGTCGATGCCGCGAGCCGTCGTTCCTTGCGCCGGCGGGCGGCTGTCAGACCTGCCGGGGAGAGGTCGCTGTCTCGGCCCTCGCCGCCGGTGAAGATGCGTAGATGGACCGTGGCTCCGGCAGCCGCGGCCGCAACCGTCGCGGCAGCGGTCGCGAACACCTCGTCGTCAGGATGGGCGTGAACGACGAGCACGACCGCATCACCCAGCCCACCCAGCCCACCCAGCCCCAAACCCCAGCTCACAGCGCACGACGATACGAAGCCCAGGCGGCAACGCGGGAGTCCTGGTGTCACTGGGTGACCTCAGGACTCCCAGGTCACATCCAGCTCCCCAAGCTGCACTCGTCTCCGCAGCTTTTCGGAGCCTTCTTCCAGCCGCGTTGGTGCAGCAGCTGGGAGACTCTGGCGGCGGTGCGGCACTGAGTGTCGAACACCTGGGGCCAGCGGACCCGGGCGGTCAGCCTGCCGCCCAGCGCCAGGTCGTCGAGGTCGCGGTCGGCGTCGCGGCCCTGGGCTCTCCAGGACTCGTGGTTGAGGCGACCGTCGAGCTCGACGACGAGGCCGTACGCCTCGTACTCGACGTCCCGGAACTCTCGGCCGTTCGGCGTCATGCGCTCGCTCTGGCGGGTGCCCGTCGGCAGACCGTGGGCGCGTTCGACACGGGTGAGGTAGGCGTGCTCGAGGACCGAGCACGTGCCGGCGTCGACGTCGGCCAGCAGATCGCCGATGAAGCTGCGGCGGGGGAGTCTCGGGTGGCGCTTCAGGGCGGCGCGTACGGCATTGGTGGTCACTCCGCGGCGGCCGATGACGTCTGTGAGGAGCCCGATCACATCCATCTCGGAGGTTGCCGCTCGCGCCTGGAGGAGTGCGTTGTCCTCGAGCTTGAGCCGGGGTGGGCGCTCGGCGGCGAAGATCTGGCGGGAGAGGCCGACCGTACGGTGGACGACGATGCCAGGTGGCGGGTCAAGGCGACGGGCGTGCTCGATGGCTACGTGGATGGGATCATCGGCGTCATCGGTGCGTTTCGGCTCCAGGACGGACGGGCCGCACAACGCCGCCGGCTCCGCGTAGAGCACGGCGGCCCAGGCTCGTTGGCGCCAGGTGAGCGGGCCGGTGTGGGTGACGTAGACGCCGCGGTGCGCTGCCTGCATCTCGCGGCGTCGGATCGCGCGGCGGATGTCGTTGGGCGTGTAGCCGCCCAGGATGAGCTGGGCGCGGCTGGCCACGCCGTCCTGCAGCTCGAGCTCACGAGCAGCCCACATGCGCCGCGCCGCGAGATCGTGAGCGGCGCGCTCGGCATCGATGTCGGCGTGCATGGATCTGGTCTGCTTCCCGACGTGGGAGTTCTGGAGTCGCTGGGTGACCTCCGGGATCCCACGTCGCCGTTGATATCTCTCTCTAGACGATAGGAGGGAGCACCGACAGTTGTGCCTGGTCACGCTCGGACTCATCGGCTCGGGGCTCGCGACCGGTCTCGGCGCAGCCACTTGTCCACGGCGACCACGAGGCTGGCGGCCACCGCGATCGCGAAGATCCGCAGCCATGTGTCCCACCCGATCGGCGCGGTGTGGAAGATCGAGTTCATGGCGGGCAGATAGGTCAGCGCGAGCTGCCCGACCGCCTGGGTGGCGACGCCGACGATGACCCAGCGGTTGGAGAAGAGGCCGATGCGCCACGCGGACTGGGTGAAAGATCGGCAGCTGAAGAGGTAGAAGGCCTCGACCACGACGAACAGGTTCACCGCGGCGGTCCGCGCCTCGGCCAAGTCCGCGCCGCGGGCCTGCTCCCACTCGAACAGCCACCAGGATCCTGCGACCAACAGTGCGGAGACGAGGAGGATCTGCGTCACCAGTCTGCTGGTCAGCAGCGGCTGGTCGGGGTCGCGAGGCGGCCGGGTCATGATGCCGGCTTCCTTCGGCTCGAAGGCCAGCATCAGACCGAGGGCGACCGCGGTGGTCATGTTGATCCACAGGATCTGGGTAGGCAGGATCGGCAAGGCCGCGCCGGCCAAGATCGCGGCCAGGATGACTAGCCCCTCAGCGATGTTGGTGGGCAGAGTCCAGGTGATGAACTTGGTGAGGTTGTCGAAGACACCACGGCCCTCCTCGACGGCTGCCTCGACGGTGGCGAAGTCGTCGTCGGTGAGGATCATGTCGGCGGCGTCCTTGGCGACCTCGGTGCCGGTCTGGCCCATGGCCACACCGATCCCGGCCTGGCGTAGCGCCGGTGCGTCGTTGACGCCGTCGCCGGTCATCGCGACGACCTGCCCCCTGGCCTGGAGCGATTCGACCAGGCGGAGCTTCTGCTCGGGCGAGACGCGAGCGAACACGCTGGCCCGGTCGACCGCGTCCGGCAGCTCGGCGGCGGGAAGTGCAGCCAGATCGGCACCGGTCAGCACCGAACCGGAGACTGGCTCGTGGCCGCCGAGCACTCCCACCTGTGCGGCGATGGCGGCGGCGGTGGCGGCATGGTCACCGGTGATCATCTTGACCGCGATCCCGGCTCCGTGACAGGCGGCGACCGCGGCAGCGGCAGCGACCCGCGGCGGGTCGAGCATGGCCTGCAGTCCGGTCAAGGTGAGTTCCGGGCGCAACCCGCCCTCGTCGAACCGTCCGGGATCCAGCGCCTCGGCCCCGTCGACCGCCCACATCGCGGTCGCCAGCACCCGGAGCCCCTGCCCGGCAAGGTCGTCGGCGGCCCGTAGCACCGCGCCGCGGTCCAGGGGTCGGCCGGTGCCGTCGGTGCTCATCTGATCGCGGCACAGCTCGAGGATGCGCTCGACCGCGCCCTTCACGAGCACGACCTGTGGCGTGGCGAACCAGCTTGCCTCGCTTCTCCTGGTGATGTCTTCGTGGAGAGTCGCCATGTACTGGCGCTCGGAGCCGAACGGGATCGTCGCCACTCGGCGGAGCCGGCCGGACACATCGTCGACACCGATGCCTGCCTTGGCCGCGACGACCAGCAACGCAGCCTCCGTGGGGTCGCCGATGATGGACCATCCGTCGTCACGCTGCGTGAGTGTCGCGTCGTTGCATCCGACGCCCGCTACCAGCGACCAGCAGAGTGCCGGGTCGGCTTCCAACGACGCTGGCCGACCGTCGGCGTCGTGCACCTCTCCGGTGATGTCATAGCCGGAGCCCGTGACGTCGTAGCGACCGTTCGGCGTCCACACGGCGCGTACGGTCATCTTGTTCTCGGTGAGGGTGCCGGTCTTGTCCGAGCAGATCACGGTGGTGCTGCCGAGCGTCTCGACCGCGGGGAGTCTGCGGATCACCGCGCGGCGCCGCGCCATCCGGGACACCCCGATGGCCAACGTGATGGTGACCGCCGCCGGGAGCCCCTCGGGGATCGCCCCGACAGCAAGCGCGATCGCGGCGGTGAAGGTCTCGGTCGCGTCCTGACCGCGGAGAACGCCGACGGCGAAGGTGGCCGCGGCCAGTCCGAGAATGACGATGGTGAGGGTCTTGCTGAAGGCGGCGAGCTTCTTGGTCAGCGGGGTCGCCAACGTCTCCGCTGCTCCGACGAGCCGATGAATCTCACCCAGCTCGGTCCCAGCGCCGGTGGCGACAACGATCCCCGCTCCGTTTCCAGTGGTGACCAGGGTGCCCGAGTAGGCCATGTTGTGACGATCGGCGACCGGTATCGCACCTGGAAGCGCGACCGCGTCCTTGGTGACCGGGACAGACTCGCCCGTCAGCGCGGACTCGTCGATCCGCAGCTCAGCCAGGCGGATGAGCCGTACATCAGCGGGCACCTTGTCGCCGGCTTCGAGAATCACGAGGTCGCCGGGAACCAGCTCAGCGGAGACAACGGTCTGCTCATGGCCATCGCGGATGACCCGGGCGTTCGTCTGAACCATCGTGCGAAGAGCATCAAGGGCTCCCTCGGCCTTGGACTCCTGGATGAAGCCGACCAACGCATTGACCAGCACGACTCCGAGGATCACGGCCGAATCGACGTACTCCCGCAGCCCGGCGGTGATGGCCGCAGCTGCGAGAAGGACGTAGATCAACGGATGGTGAAACTGCCGCAAGATCCGTCGAACGAGCCCGGCGCCCTTGGCTGAGGGCAGGTCGTTCGGCCCGAAGCGCGCGAGCCGTTCCTCGGCCTCCTGGCCGGTCAACCCACGATGCGGGTCGCTCTCCAGCAGCAGCACCACTTCATGCACCGCCAGACTGTGATGGTCGGTCGCGCTCGAAGACCGTGACATCGCGGCGGCCGGTAGGTGGTCATCATGACCTTGGCGGTCGGCTCGCGTGGACAGTGGGCTACTCATCCTCGAGTCCGCGCGGATGTCTCGGTGAGGGTCCTTGAGACGGAGGTCGACGACACGGGTTCGACCACGAGCACCGGCAGGTGCGCATGGCGCACCAAGTCCGAGGAGACACTGCCGAGCAGGTGAGGAGACAGTCCGCGACCGCGACGCCCGACCACGACCAGGTCCATGTTCTGTTCCTCGGCGAACCGTCGCAAGGCCTCACCGGGCGGTCCGGCCAGCACCTCGAACCTCACCTCAGCGCAGGCTTCTCCGGCGGCAGCGGCGGCAGCGGCCAACCGCGCGGTCGCCGCCGCGAACTCCGGCCGGGTGTCGTCTTCGCCCGCTTCGAACCACACGACCTCCGCCAACATGAGTAGTTCGCACCGAGAGCCGAGAAGGTCGATCGTCCGGGTCAGGGCCTGTTTCGACTCCGGGGAGCCGTCCAGCCCGATCAGCACTCTCGGCCGGCTCGCGGAATCGTCGTGTCGCTCCGAGAGCCCGCCGAGGCTCGAGGCGGCCAGTCGGGGAAGCCGCTCGACCCGTTCCAGTGCGATCGGGACGAAGATCGGGCCGAGAGCCACCGCGATGGCCACCCATCGAGGATCGTGTCCGTGACGCACCATCCACAGCCCCACGACGAGTCCGAGCAGCACCCAGCCCGCGGCGACGATCACTATCGCAATTGGATCCATAGCATCACGCTCGCTGAGGCGCGGCGCTGTTGGCAGGGTCTAGGTGCCCTCCTGTTCGGGGCCAAGGTCCAACCCTGAGAAGGGGCCGGCCGCAGTGACTCCTTGACGAGTCTCGCCGGCAGATGCCTGGACCGCAGGTCCCGGAGCGGCCCCTTCGGGTTCGTCAGTGGCCGAGGATCCGGCTCAGCCAGGTGCCGTTGGGGTCCTTGGGATCGGCGGAATGGCCGGGGCACCACTGCCCGGCGGGTACGGAGGCCTTGACGGTGGCGACGTGCCGGCCGCAGCCGGCCCAGGTGGTCTTCTTGCACTTCTTGCAGCGGACGGAGCGACACATTGTTCGGTTCCTGCTCTGTAGATCTGTCGGTGGTCAGGCGGGAGGTTCGCCGGCGTCGAGGGCGTCGTCGACGCCGATGGCGAAGGCGATCAGCTCCTTGTGGAGCGGCCCCAGGTCGCGCAGGACGCTCTTGCCGTGGGGTGAGCCGGGTTCGGTCGTGGTGGTCATGATGATCCCTTTCAGTTGTGGGAGAAGGTGATGTTGGGCAGTACGCGGCGCAACCAGGCCGGGGTGGCCCAGGCGGCGCGGCCGGCGACGCGGAGCATCACCGGAAGCAGGATGAGACGGACCAGGAAGGCGTCGAGCAGCACGGCGACGCCGAGGATCACGCCCATCTCCTTGGGTGGCAGCGGGCCTGACAGGGCGAAGGTGAAGAACACCGCCACCATGACGCCGCCAGCGGCGAAGATGACCCGCCCGGAGTGGGCGACCGCGCCGACCATCGCCTCGTGTGGGTCACCGGACTTCTCCCAGTGCTCCTTCGCGGAGGCGAGGAGGAAGACGGTGTAGTCCATCGCGATCGCGAAGATCATCGCGAAGAAGAAGACCGGCGCCCAGGCGTCCAGGAAGCCTTGCGGCTCGAATCCGAGGAACCCGGAGCCGTGTCCGTCCTGGAAGATCAGGCGAGCGACCCCGAACGCCGCGGCGGTCGACAACAGACTGACCAGGGTGCCGAGCAGCGAGATCAGTGGGGCCTGAAGAGCCACGAGCAGCAGCAGGAAGCCGAGCACCAGGACGACGCCGATCACCAGCGGAGTGGTGGTGTCGAGCTGGGTCTTCAGGTCGAGGTTCTCGACCGCCGCGCCACCGACCAGGGCAGAGTCCGGCAGACCGGAGCGGAGCCGGTCGACGGTGTCGGAGAGGCTGGGGTCGGAGGGGTCGACCGTCGGCACCGCCTGGATCAGGCGGTAGTCGGTGCCGTCCGCAGCCGGCGCCGTCGGCATGACGGCCTCGATGCCATCGTCGTCGGTCAGGATCTGCGATGCATCCTCGGCGTCACGCTTGTCGACGACGATCTGGAGCATGCCCGGTGCACCTTCGCCGAAGGCGTCCTGGACCTGGTCGTAGCCGACGCGAGCGCTGGCATCCTCGGGTAGAACCTTGATCGACGGCATCGCGGTCTTCAGGCCGAGAACGGGTGCGGCGAGCACGACCAGCACGATGAGCGAGCCCAGGCCCCAGACCACGGGGCGTCGCCACAGTCGCTCGCCCCAGGAGGCGAAGACGGGGGAGCGGTGCTCCCCGACCTTGACCCAGGGCAGTGAGAACTTGTTGATCTTCTGATCGAGGGCAACCAGAACCAGCGGGAGCAAGGTCAGGGTCGCGGCGAGCACGAAGACGACCGAGAGCATGATGCCGCCGGCCATTGAGCGGAACGAGGGTGAGGGAACCAGCATCACCGCTGACAGCGAGACCAGCACCGTCGCGCCGGAGAGCAGAACCGCCTTGCCGGCGGTGTCCATGGTCTCGGCGATCGCCGCACGCGCGGAGCTGTGGTGTCCCATCCGGGCGGCGCGGTATCGGGCCACGAGGAAGAGCGCGTAGTCGATGCCCAGGGCCAGCGAGAACATCATCGCGAAGTTCATCGCCCAGATCGAGACCGGAACCAGCTCGTTGATCAGCACCAGCGAGCCCGCGGAGGCGACCAGCCCGGCGAGGGTCAGGACGAGCGGAAGTCCGGCGGCGACCAAGGCACCGAAGGCGAGTACGAGGATCGCGAGCGTGACGGGCCACGACATCATCTCCGAGGTCAGCATCGCCTCCAGGTTGGCCTCGTTGAAGTCCGACCACAGCAGCGAGGAGCCCGTGGGGTTGACCTGCACGGTGTCGGTGGAGAGACCTTGGAGCTCTTCCTTGAGATCGGTGGCAACGCGCACCATCTCGTTGGTGTCCACGCCGGCGCCGGCCAGCACCACCGCCGTGGCGCCGTCCTGGGACAGGCTCGCCCCGGGCATCGGAGCGATCACCTCATCCAGCCGCGGCTCGTCCTGAAGGATCTGGGTCACCTCTGCCAGCACCTCCCGGCCCTCACCGTCCTGGAGCGACCCGTCGGTGCTGTGGACGACCACCTGGATCGCATGGCTGGCGTTGCCACCGAAGTGTTCCTGCGCGAGCTCGCGAACCGCCACCGACTCCGACCCGTCGGCCTGCCAGCCGGCGCCAGAGAGGTTCTTCTCCACCGCCGGCGCGAAGACGCCCAGCCCGATCACCACCAGCACCCAGCCGATGGTGACCAGGCGTCGGTGATCGGTCACCCACACTCCCAGTCGACCCAGTGGGCCAGGACGCGTGAGCGGCGCGGTCGCCGGCGGGCCGGCGGCGTACTTCGTCTGCGGCATTCGTGGTTCCTTTCTAGATCTAACCCCCCAGGGGGATGCTGGAGGACGGTAGCATAACCCCCAGGGGGGTTGTAGAATCGCTGAAAACGAACGGAGAACCGATGAACGACTTCACTCTGAGCGCCACCGTCCCTGCGCCGTACGCGGAGACCTTGGCGCGCGTACGAGACCTCCTCGGCGACGCCGGGTTCGGCGTCCTCACCGAGATCGACCTGGCCGCCACGCTGCACGCCAAGCTCGGCGTGGACATCCCGCAGCAGGTGATCCTCGGAGCCTGCATGCCTCAGCTCGCGCATCGAGCGCTCGAGGCCGACCCGCGGATCGCGACGATGCTGCCGTGCAACGTCGTGGTCGCTGCCGAGGGTGAGGAGACCCGGGTGGAGATCTTCGACCCGGCTGCGATGACCTCGTTCAGCTCGGATGCGGGCGTCGCCGAGGTCGCGGCGGACGCGCGTCAGCGCCTCACCGGCATGCTGGAAGCCCTCACTGGAGAGAAGAAGGACGACGATGCAGCTCGAGCCTGACGAGATCAAGGCCATCATCACCCGACTCAAGCGGGCCAATGGCCACCTGGCGTCCGTGATCCGGATGCTCGAGGAGGGCTCCGAGTGTGAAGACGCGCTGACCCAGCTCGCGGCGGTGAACAAGGCAGTCAGTCGAGGCGGCTACGCGCTGGTCGCCACCGGGCTGGAGAAGTGCCTCGCCGAGGGCGGTCGTGACAGCGTCGACACCAAGAAGATGGAGAAGCTCTTCCTCGCTCTTGCCTGATCGGCGGGCCGATCACTGTCCACAGGCAGGCTTCGGGCCGGAGTTGTCCACAGGTCGGTGATAGGCGCTGGCGGTGCGTACGAATCCGGGGTCTGGTGGTGTCATGCCCAAACGCAAGAAGCACCAGAAGCGACCCGCCTCGAGCAACCGGTTCGGAGACCCGCGGCGGCGGCCGTTCGCCGAGAAGGTCGTCGACAGTCCCTACTGGCCGGCGATGTTCGCGGTCAACGAAGCCGAGGCACGCGGGGACGTGAAGGGCGCCCTGGAGATCATCCGACGGACCAGCGCCCAGCTCGACAAGGAGCAGTTCTGGCATCCGTCGCGTGTCGAGCGGCTGGAGCAGCTGTCGCTGCTGGCCGCGCTCATCCCCAGATGGGCCCACTCGCGATGGATCCTCGCGCAGGCGCTGCAGGGGACCCATCCGCGCAACAAGTGGCGGATGGGGAAGGCGATCAACCTCGCGCTGGACGTCCGCGGTGGGCCCCATCCCGACCGAGACCGGGAGGACGACCGGATCCAGATCCTGGACCGCGACTGGGTCTACCGACAGACCTTCCTCTACGACCTCGGCGGGCTGGAGGCGTTCCTGCGGCACGACGCCTCGGGCGATCTCATCGCCGGCGCCGACCGGATCTGGGAGTGGGCGCGGGCACAGATGCGCGGCTTACGTCTACTGGGGAGGGAGCCGCGACATCTGCACTGGGAGGATCCAGCAACCGGAGAGCGGCTGACCACGATCAACATCGGTGCCGGGTTGCTCGTCGACGACGGCACGTGCGTGATCGGCCGGATCGTGCCGATCGATGAGGGTCTGATGTTCGAGGCGGCGCCGCTGCGTGTGCCCGAGGAGGTGGCGTACGCCGTCGCGGACGAGCCGGAGCGGTGGATCGACGCTCTGCGGGACGTGAGCGGGCGGCCCGATCGCGAGCCGGGGGAGATCTGGACCCATCGCGGGCTGCGCGACTACGGGTTGCTCACCGACATTCCGTACGGGCTGGTCGACCTCGCCATGGATGCGGGCCTGCACGCGTTCCGGCACCCTGACGAGGAGCTCGACGATCTCGATGAGCTGTTCGAACATCCGACCGACTATCCGGCATGTCTGGCCGCATGGCTGGTGCGTCCGGCGACGGTCAACGCGCTCCGTGGGGGTGCGCCGCTGGAGGGTCTTGCTGCGCTCGGTGGCTTCGCCGAGTTCGTCCACGAGCCGGCCGCGAGCCTCATCCGCGACCTGGTCGATCATCACCAGGAGGCCGCCTGACATTCCGCAAGGATCTCTCGCTCGAAGCTGGGGTTTGGCTTAGTTTGGTTCCAGTCGAGACGTGGGGGACGCAATGGCAGCACCGAAGGCGGCGTCGGAGACCGAGCCTCAGCTGAGCCGTCGCCGGATCAACCTGATCTTCGGCACCGTGCTCCTCGGCATGCTGCTCGCGGCGCTCGACCAGACGATCGTGTCGACCGCGCTGCCGACGATCGTGGCGGACGTCGGAGGTGCCGGCCACCTGTCGTGGGTGGTGTCGTCCTACCTCTTGGCGGAGACGGTCGCGACCGTGCTCGCCGGCAAGTTCGGCGATCTCTTCGGCCGCAAGCTGCTGCTGCAGGTCTCCGCCGGGCTCTTCATCCTCGCCTCGGCCGCGTGCGGGTTCGCGACCGACATGGCCTGGCTGATCGGCGCCCGAGCCGTGCAGGGCATCGGCGCCGGCGGCCTGATCGTGACCGCGACGGCGCTGATCGGCGACATCATCCCGCTGCGGGAGCGCGGGAAGTATCAGGGCGCGCTCGGTGCCGTCTTCGGCGCCACCACCGTCCTCGGCCCGCTCCTCGGCGGACTCTTCACCGACCATCTCTCCTGGCGCTGGGCGTTCTATATCAACCTCCCGCTGGGGATCGCCGTGATCGCGATCGCCAGCCTCACGCTGCCGCAGATCACCCGCGGGAAGCGTCCGTCGATCGACTACCTCGGCATCCTCTTCGTGGGCCTCGGCGCCTCGACGCTGACGCTGGCGGTGAGCTGGGGTGGGACGGAGTACGCCTGGGGATCGGCGACCATCATCGGCCTGTTCGTCGGCTCGGTCGTCGCCTTCGCGATCTTCGTCTGGGTCGAGTCGCGGGCGGTGTCTCCGATCCTGCCGTTGCGGCTGTTCCAGGACCGGGTGTTCACGGTGAGCGTCGCGCTCTCGTTCATCGTCGGCTTCGCGATGCTCGGCGCGATGACCTACCTCCCGACCTATATGCAGTACGTCCACGGCGTCTCCGCCACGTCGTCGGGGATCCGCACCCTCCCGATGGTCATCGGCCTGCTGGTGACCT
This sequence comes from Nocardioides sp., assembly GCF_014360585.1. GTDB lineage: Bacteria > Actinomycetota > Actinomycetes > Propionibacteriales > Nocardioidaceae > Nocardioides. The sequence goes on along the minus strand of NZ_JACIXG010000014.1, from coordinate 25,138 downwards.
CGACGCTGGCGGGGACGATCGTGGGCCGGACCGGGCGCTACAAGGTCTTCCCGGTCGTTGGGACGCTGATCATGGCGTTGGGGCTCTACCTGCTCTCGACCATGGATGCCGACACCAGCACCTTGATGATGTCGCTCTACCTGCTGGTCATGGGCATGGGTGTCGGCCTGAGCATGCAGATCCTGACGATCATCGTGCAGAACACCGCGGCGTACGAGGATCTCGGCGTAGCCACCTCGGGCGTCACCTTCTTCCGGACGATGGGCAGCTCGTTCGGGGCCTCGATCATGGGCACCGTCTACGCCAACGCACTCGCCGACCGGCTGCCGTCAGCGGTCGCCTCGGCCGGGGTGTCTGCCGATGCCGTCGCGACACCCGCGGCGCTCCATGCGTTGGCCGAGGCTCAGAGCGCCCCCATCGTCGACGCCTATGCGGAGACGCTGCACCTGGTCTTCCTCGCCGCGGTGCCGGTCGCCGGGCTGGCGTTCCTGCTCGCACTCTTCCTCAAGGAGGTGCCGCTGCGCGGCACCTCGCGGGCCGCCGCGACCGACGCGGGCGACGGGTTCGCGATGCCCAGCTCGTCGGACAGCGCGATGCGGCTCGACGTCGCCGTCGCCCAGCTGGTCCGCCGTCAGCCGCCGGAGACCTTCACGATGCTGCGGGAGTCGGCGGTCGATCTCGGCGCGGCGACCGCGTGGTGCGTACGCCAGGTCGGGATCCGGGAGTGGGTCGGCGGCGACACCTCGCTGGTCGCGATCGGCCACCGCCTCGGGATGCCGGGCGAGGTGCTGGCGCCCGCATTCGCCTCCGCCGCCGCGGAGGGATACCTCTACGGCGACGCATCGGCGTACGCGCTGACAGAGGCGGGCAATGAGGAGCTCGCCAAGCTGGTCGCGGCACTCAAGCAGTGGCTCGCCACCGAGCTGTCCGACTGGGGTGCCGACGACGCCAAGCTCGATGAGGCTCTCGTAGCGCTCTCCCGACAGATCGTCGAAGGTGAGAACGACCTGCTGGCCCCGGCAGCGACCGCCTGACCATCGGCCCCGGACCCACCGGGATACCCCTATAGGGCTTTTTACTTTCTGCTGTGTTTGAAACCGTAGAAAACGGGTAGGACGAGGACATGACCGAAGACATCCACGTCAGCCCCGGCGATCTCAGGTCCATCAAGAACACGCTCAACACTGCTGGCGGCGAGCTCTTCAAGCAGGCCGAGCCGCTGCAGAAGACACCTGACGTCGGCGAGTCGTCCTCCGAGGTCGCGACCGCGCTGGCGTCGCTGGCAGCGGCGGTCGGTGGCATGTCAGAAGGTCTCGGGTCGCTGAGCGACGGCGTGCAGAACGCACTGGACCACGCGACCACGTCCGACCACGCGGCCGGGGACGATGGCCGCCGCCACGAGCAGAGGGTGAGGGGCAGCTGATGCCGGAGGCGATGGACACGAAGGTCTACGGTGATGCGACCGCGGCGCAGACGGCGGCGGACGCGTGCACGACCGCCAAGGAAGCGGTCGGCGATGCGCTCGACGACGTCGGCAAGGCGATCAAGACCGCCGGCTCGTGGAAGGGCCAGGCCGGCGCCGCCTTCGAGACGAAGGCGGAGAAGCGTAAGAGCGACCTGCGTCAGCTCGAGTCGCGCATCGAGGCCATGGGCAAGGGCCTCTCCACCTTCTCCGGCGACCTCAAGGCGGTCGAGACCAAGATGTCGACGATCCGCACCGAGGCCAGCGAAGCCGGGCTCGCCGTCAGCGGCACCATGATCTCGCCGCCGACCGACCCGGGTGAGGATGCCTCCGAGGGCGACGTCGACGCCCACAACACCAAGGTCGAGAAATGGAACGCCCTGGTCAGCCGCGTCGAGACGGCGCGCAAGGACGAGGACAACGCCCACGAGGACCTCGGCAAGGCGATCGCGAAGTCGACCGGCGACGGCTGGATCGAGGACCGTCTCCAAGACCTGGGCCTGCTGCCCAAGGACTTCTCCGACGGTATGCAGATCGGTGCGTACGCTCTGGGGTTGGCCGGTCTCGGCGCCGGTGCCGGCATCGACTGGATGGTGAAGAGCCGTTACGGCATCTTCCAGCCGCGGGTGAACGGGCGGTTCGCCAGCCCGGCGAGCCTGACCAAGCTCGATCGTGCCGCGAAGGTGCTCAGCGACAAGAACTGGCACGCGAAGGCCAATAAAGCAGCCGTACGCGGCAAGTGGCTGACCGCCGGCAAGTGGGCGACCCGCGCGGGCTGGGTGGTCACGGCCGGCACCTCGGCTTGGGAGCAGTGGCAGAAGGACGCCGACGATCCGTCGCTGTCGACTACGGAGCGGGTCAGCCGCACCGTGAGCACGTCGGCGATCACGACCGCGGGCGCCGCAGGTGGAGCCTGGGCCGGGGCCCAGGCCGGTGCTGCCATCGGCAGCATCTTCCCCGGACCGGGGACGGTCATCGGCGGTGTCGTCGGCGGTGTGATCGGTGGTGCGATCGGCTCCGGGCTGGCCGGCAAGGCGGCCGACTTCGTGGTCGACGAGGCCGGTGAGCTCGGCGAGGCCGTCGTCGACGGGGTCAGCGACTTCGCGGAGGGCGCCGGCGAGGTAGCCTCCGATGTCGGCGACGCCATCACCTTCTGGGACTAGGACCGCAATGATCTGGGCCGCACTCATCCTGGCCGCCGGCACCATCGGCGCCGGGGTCAGCATCTGGCAACATCTCGGGCTCTCGGCCCGTGCCCGTTCCTGGGCCAACTCCTGGAACCGGGGCGGTGTGGGCGAGGACGTCGTGCTCATCCATCTGCCCTGCATCTCCGCGCTGGCCATCACCGGCTCGACGGCGTTCGGGCTGGTGCCGGAGCAGACCGCGGCCTGGACGATCATCGGCGGGCTCTTCCTGCTCACCTGCATCGTCTACCCGCTGCTGGTCATCGTGCCCACGCCGTCGTTCATCAAGCCGAAGTGGTATCGCGAGTCGCGTCCGAAGAAGAAGCGCACCGCGGGGAAGAAGTGACTGTGTCCGACAACCAGACGACCATGACGCTCCCGAACGGCTGGGAGAGCGTCGACCCACCCGAGGGCGTACGTTTCCTGGCGCTCGCGCCGTCCGAGGGCACCTTCCGCGCCAACATCACGGTGACCGCCCAGACCAACGGTGACCTGGGGTTTCGTGACTGGCAGGTCGGCTCGGAGATGGCGTTCGCCGAGATGATGCCGGGCTACACGCCGATCGACCTGGAGCGCCTCACGATCGCCGGTCAGGAGGCGGGGCGGCGACTGGCGATGTACGACGGGCCGGGCGAGTCCGCGCTGACCATGGAGCAGTGGTTCGTGGCGATCGACGGGGTCGGCCACACCCTGACCGCCACCGTTCCGACCAGCGAGTACGCGACCTGGGCCGCCCAGATCGACGCCACCGCCGCGACCTGGAGCCCGGTATGAGTGCAGTGGTGGTCGCCTGGACCCTCGCCGGCCCGGGCGGTCGGCTCGAGCACCGCGCCAGCGTCGATCCCGCGGGCGTCCATCTCGAGCTGGGTGTCGACGGCACCCGTACGCAGCCCCTCGACCTCCCACGCGGCCACCTCGTCCCGAGCCTGATCCGCACTCTCAAGATCCGCCCGGTCAAGGGCGCCGCCGGGTCGGTGCGCCCCTTCCCGACCGCTCGGATGGCCGAGCTGCTGGGCGAGGACCAGGACGTCCGCGACGCGGCCCTGTACGAGGTCAGCGCCCGCACCGCCTGGTCGATCGCGGTCGACTCGTGGCAGCTGGCCGGGATCAACGGCGCCAACGGTGTCCATCTTGCGCTGGACGACAAGCTCACCCCGATGACCAACACCGCCTTCTACCGCCTGCTCTGCCAGCAGCTCGGCGCCTACTGAGCGATGAGAGGGCTCCGGTGCTCGACGGTCGCGGCTCTCGTCGTCGTGCTCAGCGGTTGCGGGTCAGGTTTGCCGGGGTTCGAGGACGGCGGCGAGCCGCCGGACCCGAGCTCGCCGGCGACTGCGCCCAAGGTCGACTTCTCGGCGGACATCCAGACCGAGGCCAAGTCGGTGTCGGCGACCTACACGGTGACCAACAACGAATCTTCCGAGGTCTTCGTCGCCGACCGTACGCTGGTGCCGTCGGGGGCAGGGACCAAGCTGTCTACCGCCCCGTACGTCACGGCCGAGAGCGGTGAGGACGGTCCCGTCCTGGTGCTCTCCCATCGGGTCTTCCCCTGGCCGCCAGGCGTCAACCTGGCCGTCGCGCCCACGGGTGGCGGTCAGCTGTTGGCCCCGGGCAAGACGTTGACGGTCGAGACCAGCGTCGACCTCCCGGCGACCCGCAACCAACCCTTCGGCGACGATCTCGGGCACGGGAAGATCACGCTGCCGAAGGAGCCAGTGGCAGTACGTTTCTGCCTTGGCGTGGTCGCCTCGCCGATCCCGCCCGCAATGAGGCTCGAAGAGACTGACGGGGGTCTGACTTTCGCGCACGGCAACGCCGGTCACGATGCGCAGCATCTGCTCTGCAGTGCAAGCAAGTCGTTGGCTACTTATCCCGCTTGAGGGTGAGGGTCGAGAAGTCGGCGCCGAGGATGCGGAAGGCGTCGACGAGGAGACTGGCGACGAGCGCTGCCTCCGACCGGGGCACCGTGCGCCAGTAGTGCGGCACCGCCGGAGCCGGGGCGATCGGGTCGGTCTCGTCGGGCGTCAGCCAGCCTGCCGCGCGAAGTGCCTCGTGCTGCTCGGCGGAGGCCTCCCAGGTGCCGCCGATGTGCTGCGTACCTACGAACTCGGCGTAGAGCACCTCGTCCTCGCACAGCACCTGCCCCCAGCGGGACGGGGCGGACCGTGACGCCGCGGACCTGAGCCGGGCCAGAAAGCCTGTCGGTTCCGGCGCCGAAGGCTCGGGCTCGCTGACGATCACGAACTCCCGCTGCCCGAGACCGGTGAACTCGGAGGCGATGCGTTCCTGCCACTGTGTTGCGTCCACGGGACCATCCAACCAGGGCAACGGTGGGCACGAGAGCCGCGTTACCGCCGCGTTCACGCGCAAGGGGTTGTCACGTGGTCGCGGCACTGGTTGCATCTGTGCACCCCCTCCCCCACGAACAAGGGACCCCCACATGACTCTCGGGAAACGACTCACGCGTCGGCTCGCCCTCGCGCTTCCGCTCGCCGCAGTTCTCTCCGTCATCCCGGCGGCCGCCTGGGCCGCCCCGCCCCCGGCACTGCCGGCTTCCGCCCCGGAAGCCGACCGCACCTGGCAGCCGGCCCTCGACTTCGACACCGACGGCTGTTACAGCACCCCGGCGATCGGCCCGGACGGCACGGTGAACGGCGGCCTGGGGATGGGCGGCACGGTCAACGGCCAGTGCCGTGATCTCTCTGACCTGCAGAACACCAACGTCTACTCCCGCTCGAAGTGCAACAACGGCTGGTGCGCCTATCTTTACGGCTACTACTTCGAGAAGGACCAGGTCTCGTGGGGTCCCGGATCCGCTGGCCACCGGCACGACTGGGAGCACATCATCGTGTGGGTGCGGGACGGTCGTGCGAGATTCATGTCCGTCTCCCAGCACTCGGGCTATCAGATCAAGCCCGAGTCGGAGCTGCAGTTCGAGGGCGGTACGCACCCCAAGGCCGTCTATCACAAGGACGGCGGCAGCACCCACTGCTTCCGTTTCCCCAAGGTCGGCGGCGGCGACGAGCCGCCCGAGAACCACGAGCGGGTCTGGCAGGTCAAGGGCCTGGTCGGCTGGGACAACTACCCGGCCGGCATCCGTGACCGCCTCGTCGCGGCCGACTTCGGTGCGGCTACCTTCAAGCTGACCGACGGGCGCTTCGGCAACGCGCTGGCGGCCGGGAAGCCGGCCGAGGTCTCCCTCGACCCCTACGCCTGAGCCGGCCCCGTCGGAGCCGGCTCACGTTCTCGCAGGTCAGGTCGCCCGCGAGAAGTCGAACAACGCGATCGGGGCCGAGGTCGGCTCCTTGGAGCCTCCGTCCGGCTCGACGGTGATCCCGGCGGCACTGGCGTCCGCGGCGTCACCCTCGAGGACGATCGTCTGGTCGGTTTCGTCGGGCATCAGGCCGGCCGGGACCATGACGTCGTCGTGCTGGAGCCAGAGCTCGTAGACCTTGCCGTCGGGCGCGGGCGGCATGTCGGAGGTGACCAGCACCGCCTTGCCCTCCGAGACCGAGCGTACGATCCGGGCGCTGGCGCCGCGGGGCAGCTTGACGGAGACCGTCTTGGCGTCCTCGGCGCTCAACACCCGCTCGGCTGTTGAGACGGTCTGAGTCGTGTCATCGCGAGTCAGTTCGACCACGCCGACCGTGCCGACGCCGACGATGGCCAACACCGCCGCAGCAGCCGCGAGCAGCCGCAACCCTCGATAGCGAGGACCGGTCGACCCCGAGGGGCTGGAGGGGTCGGAGCCTTCGGCTTGAAGGGCAGCGCCGATACCCTCGATGCTGGTCGGCGTCTCGGGCGGTAGCGGGCGGATCTCCTTGATGCCGGCGAGCAGACGATCGCGCATCTCCGGTGGCGGAGCGACTTCGGTCAGCGCGTCGAGCAGTCCGGCGCTCTCCTGCAGGCTGGTCACCTCGGCGCGGCAGTCGGCGCAGACGGCGAGATGCTGCTCGAAACGGGCGCGCTCGATGTCATCGACGGCGTCCACGGCGTACGCGCCGGAGAGGGCGTGAATGTCTTGCGCTGTCATTGGTGCACTCCCATCGCGTCGCGAAGACGAATCAGCCCGTCCCGGATACGGGTCTTTGCGGTGCCGACCGGTAGGTCGAGCATGGCGGCGACCTCAGTGTGGGTGTAGCCGCCGAAGTATGCGAGCTGTAAAGCCTCGCGCTGAGCTGCTGTCAATGTCGCGAGTGCTGCGTGGACTCGGCGTGCCTCCAGCGAGCTCTCCGCCGCTTCAGCAGTGGTGTCGTGCGCCGGAGCATGCGTGGTGCCGTGGTAGGCGGTGTCGTTGCGGCCGGCGGACTCCGCCGACCTGACCCGGTCCACCGCACGACGATGAGCCAGCGTCAGCAGCCACGAATGGGCACTGCCGAGGTTCTCGTCGTAGCGGCTGGCTTGGCGCCACACCTGGAGGAAGGCCTCCTGGGTGACCTCTTCGGCCTGGGCCGGGTCACGCACGACTCTGAGCACGAGCCCGTGGACTCGAGCGGCGGTCTGGTCGTATAGGGCCGCGAAGGCGGCTTCGTCGCCACGAGCGATGCGACGCAGGAGCACCGCAAGCCCGGGCGACCCGGTTCCCTCCGGCGACGAGTCGCCGGAGGGAACTGAGCTGAGCGGTCTCATGTGTCTATCCTCGCGGATAACCGGTCGGATGTCTGGATCAGGGCATCAGAACGGTGTCGACGACGTACACCGTGGCGTTGGCGGTCGGGATGTTGCCGCAGAGAACCTTGGCGTTCTCCTTGCCGACGGTGAACTCCTCGTCCGCGCCTTCGACGGTGATCATGTCGCCGGCCAGGGTCTCGTGCTCACCCGCGACCTCGTCGGGGCTGAGCTGGCCCGCCACGACGTGGTGGGTGAGGACCTTGGTCAGCAGGGCCTTGTCAGCGAGCACGGCGTCCAGGTCGGCCTTCGGGATCTTCGCGAAGGCGTCGTCGGTCGGCGCGAAGACGGTGAGCGCGTCCGCACCGTTGAGGGTGTCGACCAGGTCGGCCTCGCCGACGGCCGTCACCAGGGTGGTGAGCAGCGGGTTGGCGCTGGCGGCCGAGGCGACGGGTGCGGTCGCCATGCCGTTGAACGAGCCTTCGCCGTCGGCGGGGATCAGCTTGCAGCCCTCGCCGAAGGTCTGGGCGCCGGCCTCGGTCGCCTCGGTCTCCTCAGACGTCGTCTCGGAGGTGCCGGAGCCGCTCTTGGAGTCGGACTTGCTGTCGTCGTCAGAGCCGCAGGCCGAAAGGCCGAGGCCCAGCACGAGGGCCAGGGAAGCGGCGACGCCGCCGGTGCGCGTGATGGTGTTGAGCTTCATGAGAGAGCCTTTCAAGGGATGTTCTCTTGCTGTCATGAGTACTTCGGCGTGGTCGCCCAAGCGGATTTCCTCAAGTGGAATTTCTTTCTGCGAGTTTTCAGCCGACCGTGACGACGATTTCCTGGATGCCGCTGGAGCCGTCGGGGAAAGGAGTGGCCCGGTCCGTGCTCTGCAGGGTGCCGTCACGGTCGGTGACGCGTACGGCCAGCTGATGGCTGCCCGGCTCGGCGACCCAGGGCAGATACCACTGGCGCCAGTAGTCGATCCCGGCGTCCGGGCCGAGCTCGGCCTGCTGCCAGCGTCCGCCGTCGACGCGCACTTCGACCTTCGCGACCCCGTGCTGCTGCGCCCAAGCGACACCACCGATCACGGTGCGCCCTGCGGGAATGTTGCTCAGCGGCCGGGGCGTGTCGATCCGGCTGGACAGCTTGATCGGGGCATCGGTCGCCCAATCCCGGTCGGTCCAGTAGGCGGTCGCCGTGTCGTACCTGGTCAGGGTCAGCTTGGTGACCCACTTGGTGGCACCGACGTACCCATAGAGGCCGGGTACGACCAGTCGGGCGGGGAAGCCATGGCTACGCGAGAGGACCTCGCCGTTCATGCCGATGGCGATCATCGCGTTGCGCCCGTCCAGGGCGGCCTCGAGCGGGGTGCTGATCGTGAAGCCCTCGACGTCGGTCGAGAGGATCTGGTCGGCCCGATCACCGACGCCGGCCTCCTCGAGCAGGTCCTTGAGGGGTACGCCGGTCCAGCGGGCGGCGCCGACGAGCTTGCCGCCGACCTCGTTGGAGACGCAGGTCAGGGTGATGTCGTGCTCGACGTTCTCGCGCTCTCGCAGATCGTCGTAGCTGAAGGTGAGCTCCCGCTCGACGTCTCCGTCGATGGTGAGCGTCCAGCTGTCCTGGTCGACGATCGGGACGGCCAGCTTGGTGTCGACCCGGTAGAAGTCCCGGTTGGGGGTGCGGAACGAGGAGATCCCGTCGTACTTCTCCTCCAGTCCGGTCGCCAGCGCCGGCAGGGGCTTGCCGACCCGGGGCAGCTTGAGGTTCGCGATCGCGGCGCGGCTGCGTACGACCATCTCCCCGCCGACCGCGGCCGCGGCGGAGAGGAGCGTCAGGGCCCCGAACCCGACCAGGACGTTGCGGCGGCTGGACAGCCGCTCGCTGTCGCCGTCGGGCGGGTGCACGGTCGGCTGCTCGGGCGCGTGCTCAGGCGTGTGCTCGGAAGCCTGACCGGCGTTCAGTGCGCGGGTCAGGAACACCAGCACGGCGGGCCCGAGGACGAGCGCCACGAGGGTGGGGATCAGGTAGCTGATCTTGAAGAGCGGCTGCAGGACCACCGCGGCCGCGGGGAGCAGGACCAGGCCGGCGAGGAGCACGGCGCCCAGTCGGAGGCGTCTTCGGGCGACGACGCCGATCGCGGCAGCGAAGGCGATCGTGCCCAGCAGCACGCTGCCGATCAGGATCGGCTTGTCGGCGTAGCCGAGCTCGCGGACCGCCCACTCCTTGACGGGAGTTGGGGTCGCGTTGATGACCGCGGTGCCGACCGCGAGCGCTGGAGAGGAAGCCGGGGTCAGCAGGGCCGCCGTGAGGTGCGCGACGGACATGCCGACCACCCCGGCGAGCACACCGGCGGCGGCATGGGCGATGGTACGGCGATTCAGTCGTCTCATAGCGGGGGTTCGTGCCCGAGCCCCGATCGGATTTGATTCCTTCCCGGCGGCGCGTCGTCGACGTGGTGCCGCGCGAGCGAGGAGGACGACTCAGTCGGAGTCGCGCATCTTGGCGAGCCTGGCCCGCAGGCCGGGCTCCCGGTGCGCATTGGCACGCAGCCCGACGTACGCGTCGCCGTAGACCCAAAGCAGCGCGTCGTCGAGCCGCCGCACCGCGCCCGGCGGATAGCGGTAGTCCATCCGCGCCATGAGGGTCTCCTCGTCGACCGAGCGCAGCGCCTCGCCGAGCTCGGTCAGCGAGGCGATGCCGAGCTCGAGGATGACCCCGGAGATCCACCCGTAGTGGTCGGTACGCGACCAGCCGGCGTCGGCGTACTGCCCCGCCAGGAACGCCGCCAGCTCACGCGGGCTGATCCGCGGGTCGTCGTCGGGAGCCTCGGTCCTGGCGGCGGTCACGCCTTCCCGGAGCCGGTCCCTGATCGTGGAGAACTCCCGGTCGGCGAGCTCGAGCAGCCCGGCAGCGAGCGTGAACCGTCGGTCGAAGTCAGGCACGTGCTCGCTGGGGATGGTGCCCTTGTAGCGGATGTCGTGCTCGAACTCGGCCCATGCGTGCTGAAGCACGGTGCGGATCTGGATCTGCGCCTGGCGGCCTCGCAACAGCTCGTACGCCGCCTGCCCCTCGCGCGCGGGGTCGAGACTGACCAGCAGGTGGCGGCTGGCGTAGCCGAACCGGCCTTCGCTCGCGGTCTCCTCGCCCATGTCACGGTCGTCGTGGACCATCACCTGGTCGCCGAGGAGATCGACGACAGCCTGGACGTCGCTGTGGACGTAGGTGATCACCCGCAGCCCGATCTGGTCGGTGATCTGACGGAGCGGGTCGGCGAAGACCTGCCGTCCGTCGACGGCGCGAGCCGCCTTGGCCGCGAACGACGCGACCGACTTCGCGCGGGAGGTCACGGTGAGATAGTTGATGCCCGCGTCGTCGAGGAGCGAGGTCACCAGCTGTACGTACTGCTCGGCTGCCTCCTGCAGGGTGGGCTGTATCGCGGCGTACGCACGGACCGCGGCCGCGGTGTCGTGGATCGTCGCCCCGGCTTTTCCGCGGGGTGTCGGGCGGAGGTCGTCGGGCAGCGTCGGGGTGACGATGTAGCCGGTGGCGAAGTCTCCGTAGGTGGTGGTGCGGTCCGGCGCGCGGGTCGCGAACAGGGCGATGTAGGCGCACAGCACCGCGTCGACCTGGTCCTCGACCACGCGCAGCTCGCTCTTGCGTACGGCGCTCTCGGCGGCCGTACGCAGGGCGTGCCACGACGGGTTGTCGAGCAGCAGCGGCGGGTCGGCGCTCGTGAGGCCCTCGAGCAGGCCGAGCAGCATGAGCAGCTCGGCGCGGAGCTGGTCGACGTCACGACCTGACTTGTGCTTGTACTTCAGCGTCCGGCCCAGGCGGAAGAGGGCCACCGTCGCGGGGTGGGGGTAGACCTCGATCGCTCGGCGCCGCCGGTTGGAGCGGGGGTTCATGTCGAGGCCGAGCCGAGCCGCGATCCGGGCGCCCCTCGGCTGCTGACTGAACTCCGGCTTGCTGGTGTTGGAGGGGTGTGCGCCGGCGTCGAAGCGGGCGAAGTCCTTGTTGAGCGCGGCCTCGGCCGGACGGTTTCCGCTGGGGTTGGTGACGATCAGCGGAGCGTCGATCGCGACGAGACAGTCGTTGTCGACGTAGGGCTCCAGGGCGGCGACGATCTCGTCGTCGGTCTTGACGGCAGCGACGTGCACGAGCTGGCCGTCCTCGTCCAGGACGGCCAGTCCGGTGGGCCTGCGCACGCCCCAGGCGAGGTCGACTCCGAGGAAGTACATGGGGCCAGACTGCCCTGCCGACGACGATTTGTGACAACTCCACGCGGTCGGCGGTGCTGGTCGGGTGAGCTTCGCTGGTCGAGCCGGATTCGTTTGTGGCAACTCCACGCGGTCGGCGGTGCTGGTCGGGTGAGCTTCGCTGGTCGAGCCGGATACGTGAGGAACGAACGAATCCGTGTCGAGACCAACACAGTCCCTTGGCCGCTCGATAGGACCGTGTTGGTGTCGACACCGCTCGCGAGCGCTCGCGGCTCAACCAGCGGCGCGAGTGGCCTGCACGATCGTGATCGGGCCGAACCGGTGGTCGATGTGGTCGACCTCGCGGGCGTCGGTGAACCCGGCCTCGGTCAGCAGGTCGACGATCCCCGCCACCGGTGGTCGAGCCTGTCGAGACCTCCCGTGCCGGTGGCCGTGCTCGTGCTCGTGACCCGGCCCATGATCCGGCGCCCCGAAGTCGACGATGGTCACGCGCCCGCCGGGCTTGAGAATCCGATGCGCCTCGCGCCCGAACCCTTGACGCCCGGCTTCGTCGACGTGGTGCATCGCGAGCGAGGAGACGACGTGGTCGACGCTGCCGTCCTCGGGGAGCAGCCGGTCGGCGTACCCCTGCACCAGCGAGAGACGTACGCCCCGCCGACTCGCCTTCCGAGCGGCCATCCGCAGCGCGCTCGCGTCGGGATCGTGCCCGGTGACGACGGCGTCCGGGACGGCGCGAAGCACCGTGAAGGAGAGGTTTCCGCTGCCGCAGCCGACGTCGAGCACGGTTTGCCCAGGCGAGATGCCGGCGAGCTCGACGGTCCGCTCGTGGAGCGGGCGCACGCGGGCGAACCGGGTGAAGAGGTCGTAGAGGGGGAGGAGCCAGGTGCGGCCCATGCCGGGGAGGAAGGGGCGGTCCTGTTCGCCCTCGGGGCGGCCGTCGATGATCTGTATGGTGGTCATGTCTCTACAATGGGACATTCTGCGGGTCATCGGTGGGAGGGAAGTCGGTAGCCATGGGACGTTCTTCGGATTCGACTCCGACTCGGGTGCGTTCCGTGCGCGCGGTGCGGGCCGACGGCACCCCGATCTACCGCTGGGAGCCGAGCCCCGGCGTGCCTGCCGTCCGGGTCGTACCCCTCGACCCCGACTGCGACAGCCCGCACCTGCCTCCCGACAACCGGCACGCCCACGACTTCTGGATCCTGGCCTACGTCGAGCGCGGCGGAGGCACCGTCGACCTCGACGGCGAGCAGGTGGCGCTGCGTGACGGCGAGGTCCACGCGGTGGCTCCCGGCGAGGTCGTGGCCGCCGAGTCGCTCGCCGAGCTCACCCACGCGCGGGCGTGGTCGGTGGCCTTCACCCCCGACGCCATCCCCTCCCTCGCCTCCATCTCCCCGCTCACCTGGGCCCACCACCCGCTGCTGGCCCTCTTCGCCGCCGACGGCCGCCGCGCCGTGGTCCCCGAGGCCGAACGCCCGCGCTGGCACGCCTGGCTCACCGACCTCACCGACGAGCTGCGCGACCCCGGCCGCCTCGGCGCCCACGACGCCATCACCGCGACCCTCACCAACCTCCTGGTCGCCTCCGCCCGTCTCGCTCCGAGCGCTCCCATCGCCCCGGACCCCCTGGTCGCCCGGGTCTTCGACGAGATCGAGCGGACGTACGCCACCAAGGTCTCCGCCGGCGACCTGGCCCGCTCCCTGGGCTACACCCCCGGCCACCTCACCACCGTCATCCGCCAGCGCACCGGCCGCCCCCTCCTCGAATGGCTCACCGAGCGCCGCCTCACCGAAGCCCGCCGCCTCCTCCGCGAAACCGACCTCCCGCTCTCGGTCATCTCCACCCGCACCGGCCTCACCGACCCCGGCTACCTCGTACGCCGCTTCAAGGCCCGCTACGGCACCACCCCCGACCGCTGGCGCCGGGAGGCGTGAGCACTGAGCGTCCTTATCTCAATCGGCTGTGCTGCTAGTGGTGAACGGGACATGTTTCTCCCAGACGAGATCGATGCGGTGGGTCTCGCGACCCACGACGCATGGGTGAGATGTCTCGATCCTCAACGCGTGGTTGGCGCTCGGGTCTACGAGGAACACGTTCTGCTGTAGACCGGCTGGGCCACCAGTGACCGTGGTGTTCTTGGTGATCGGCTTGACTGCGGGGTCGCCGTCGACGGTTACGAACGCCTTTCCGGTCCCGATAGCGTCGCACTCGCGCATCCTCTGCCCGACCTGTACGGACGCTTTCGTCAGTCGCATGCTCGACTCGACCCACGCCCACATCGCGCCGTTGCGTTTCTTGAATGACCAGCCGAGGTCGACAACGTAGGGATACTCGACGGCCTTGTAGTTGCAGCCCGAGGCGTTGAAGTACATGGTCTCGAACGTGACCTTCGGGGACCCTGGCGCCGCCTCCCAACCGTCGTCGCACGGCACGATTTCCGCCATCTTGGGATAGCCATAGAGCGCCTCGGCCTCACCGGTATCCCGCTCGCCATCGGTCCACATCACCTGGCGTACGCCGTCGAAGGTGGCCGCGGCCCCCAACTTGCTCTCGGCATCTGCTTTGACCCGGATATATGACTCCAGGATGGAAGTGTCATCGCTGATCGAGTAGCGCCGGTCATCGACGAGAAGGTCGACCGTGGCGTCCGGGTAGTCGGAGAAGGTGGGACCGATCATGCTGTCGATATTGTTCCCGTCTGCCCTCACATCGGCGACAGGCACAAAGCGCTCGCCTGTACCCGCCTCGAGTGGCTCTCCATCGGCGGTCTCATCTGCAGGAATCGTGGTGACCGGCTTACCGACCACCAGAGTGAAACCGCCGGATGGAAGCTGGAACTGCAGTTCCGATCCGGCGACTGCTGCAGGTCTGGCGTACGAAACAGGGTCCGGATCATCATCTGTCGTGTTTCCGCAGGCACTCAACACCGCGACCAGCGAGAAGGTTGCGGTGGCGAAACGCCGCCGCGGGGCGCGCCCAAGAGGCAGAATCACCAGGTCATCACTTTCGGTCATCGGTCGACTTCATGAGCCGGGAGATCAGTTGACGAAGTTGTTGTCGCTGCTGTTGATGCGCTCTGCCTGTCGGCGAGCCTCGGCAGCGATGTCGTGGTCCTGCAGGCCGATCGTACGGGCGGCTTCGGCGAGAGCGTCAGCGGCATCTCCGAGTTCCCTGATCATCGTGGTGAGGCAGTCGACAGCGTTCTTCTGGAGCTTCTCGAACTCGGGCCAGGCTCCGTCTGGCTCCAGACCCACCCCGTCGGGCCGCTCGTCGAACACCCGTGAGCTGACGACCAAGTCCCCACGAGCGCTGCGGAGGTCGCCGCAGATCGTCGGAATCCACAACTCAGTGACTCTGGCGATGATCCCAGCATCGACGATGACGTTCTGCTGGCGGTCGAGGACATTGCCGGGCTGTGCCTCCGGAGCGGAGAGATCGAAGGCTGGACGATTCGCCTCGACCTCCCGCCGAACCTTCGCCAGGAAGTCGCCAAGGTTCCGTTCCTGGTCGGCGATCGCGCTGCTCAGGTCGGTCAAAGCTGAATGGATCTTGGTCATGACCCCATCGGGAGTCGCTGCCCCGAGTGAGACCTCAACATCCTTGTTGCCACCGGAAGCACCTGCGACGGTGCCGAGAAACCCGGCACCTGCTGAAAGCAGACCGGCCACCGCGGCGACCGAGGCGCCGCCTGTGGGGATCGCGGCGATGAGGCCAGCGATTGCTCCACCGACGGCGAGGATGACTGGCCCGATGCTCCCGCCGCCGCCGGGAGCCGACGCCTTCATCGCTGTCACGGCCTTCTTCTGGATGGCCTCGAGGTCCTCCCCAGCTGCTTCCCAGATCGCGCTCTGACCCTGACAGGACAGCCCAAGGCAGGCGACGACGGCACCGATGCCCTGGATCGCCGACGGGAGCGAAGAGAGATAGCGCTCATGGAACGCCTCGGCGTACATGCCGCTCAGCTGGCCGACCCGGTTGTTCAGGTTGAGCAGATCCGCCGCGAGCCGCTGGTTAGCGAGTCCGATGACCGGGCCGGCCTCGGCATTGGTGCTGGTGGGTGGTGCGGTGCCGGTACGAAGTTCGCCTTCGCTGTGCTCCAGTTGAGCGATTTCGGCGGCGTTGAAACCTGGCGTGGGCAGCGCGGCCCACTTCGAGAAAGCCGCCTCGACCTTGCCCGGCCAGTCGGCGTAGATCTGCTCGACTTCCTTAATCGCGGTGTCGATCTCGGACTCGGCGACGCTGGTCGCGTTGCGGATCTCGTATGCCCCGGTTGACGGGGTCAGAATCACATGCGCACCGCCGGAGAAGATCTGCATGAGCCCGTCGCCGGCGTAGGTGCTCCATCCGTTGTGCTGGAGGTCGGCCTCGATGGCAGCCTCGACGATCGCGGTGAGGACATCGCCGCCCCCACTGCCTGTGGTGTCACGCATATCGATCCTCTAATCCCGAGTGTTTGGCCATGTCATCTTGCAGTAGCGATCGTGCACCCGACAAGCGCAATCACCAGAACGGCGCATCCCGCCCCTGACCCCAAGCGATGCGTGCGATCCGGATCTCTGCGGAGCGCTCACCTAGGCCTCAGCCGACGGGGCGAAGTAGTCACCCAGCATCTCGGTGACCCAAACCGGCTGATGAGTTTCTCCGCGGGGGCCGAACTCGGCGAACCATGGCTTGACGTCGAGTACGGGGGTGCCGTCGACGGCGTCGAGGTCTTCGACGTGGAGGTCGAGCCCGTCGACCTTGATGAGCTTGCAGCGGGAGATGCCGAGCCAGTTGCGGCGCCGCATGTTGCGGTGGCCGATGTTGCCGACCTCGGGCCAGGCGGGATTGTCACGGGCGCGACGCAGGCCGAGGTTGAGGTCGCTCTGGTCGGTGAGGTGGAAGAAGAAGACCACCTCGAGGTGGGAGAACTC
This sequence comes from Nocardioides sp., assembly GCF_014360585.1. Taxonomy (GTDB): domain Bacteria; phylum Actinomycetota; class Actinomycetes; order Propionibacteriales; family Nocardioidaceae; genus Nocardioides. The sequence goes on along the minus strand of NZ_JACIXG010000014.1, from coordinate 8,772 downwards.
CTCCAGGCCCCGGGTCGATTCGACCGGGTACAGGTCGGGGTCGAGGCGAATGATCGCCTGGGCGCCGCCCCAATAGTCGTCGGCGGGCTCAGCCCGGCCGCCGACGACCTGGGCGATCGGGGTCATGGGGATTGGTTCCACGGATGCTCCGTGGCGGCGGGGCTCGGGTCAGGCTGCGTAGTCAGGCGCGGTCGTCTTGGCTCAACGCCTCGAGCAGCTGGTCACCGATCCCTGGCGCTGCCGCGATCGTGGCGGTCGAGGTCAGTTCGTGGTCGTCGCCGTCGAGGTCGGTGACTCGTGCGCCGGCCTCGCGGGCGATGAGTACGCCGGCGGCGGTGTCCCAGGGCTTGTTGGAGAGCATCACCGAGGCGTCGAGCTTGCCGGCGGCGACCCACGCGAGATCGATAGCGGCACTGCCGAGCATGCGAACTCGTTGGGCACGCGCAGCGAGAACGGCGGTGATGCGAAGGCGGATCTCGTTACGCGCCGTGGCTTCGGGGCCGGTGGCGTAGTCGCCCATCGCGATCATGGCCGATCGAAGCTGGGTGCAGTCGCTCGCCCTGATGGGGTCTCCGCCCCGAGTTGCGCCTTGTCCACTCACAGCGGCATACCGAACGCATTCGCCCTCGACCGCGATGAGGCCGATGACCGGTTCGCCGTGGTCGAGGAGGGCGAGGCTGACCGCGGTCAGCGGGACACCGTGAGTGAAGTTGGCGGTGCCATCGATCGGGTCAAGGACCCAGGCGAGCCCGTCGGTGCTGCCACCGGTCTCCTCGCCTAGGAACCCAGCCTGCGGGGTAGCGCGGTGGAGACTGTCGCGCATGGTCCGTTCGATGGCCAGGTCGGTTTCGGTCACAGGGTCGCGGTCGCCCTTGAAAGCGACGGCGCGATCCCGGTTAGCACGGAGGATCCCGTCGGCCAGGTCGACGGCCTCGTGCGCTGCGGTGAGGTATTTGTCCAGGTCAGACATCACGCGGCGACCTCGCTTCCTCGAGCCCAGATGTCGTCGAAGATCTGGCGGTAGGTGGAGTAGAGCGACGGTGCGCCGATCAGGTGCTGCATCGCGAAGGTCGGGCTGTCGAGCCCGCGACCACGGGGCAGGTAGGGCTGCACGATCCCCAGGTTGCCGTCGATCAACATCACCTGGAAACGGATGGTCTCGTCATAGAGCCGGACTTGGACGCGATCTGCGGCGTCGGGCGACAGGCTTGCTCGGTGTTTGGCGATGACCTGGAGGTTCACCCGCGTCCACTCCGAAAGGTGTCCCTCGGCATGGCCCTCCTCGGTGTTCCGGACCCGGATCGCCTCACCGTCGGGATCCAGGAACAACAGACGTACGCGGGCACGTCCGAGCAGGTCGGCAAGGTCGCCGTCGGAGTACTGCTGACACAGCAGGTTGTGGGACAGCCCCAACCCGTCGACCTCAGTGGCTGCGTCGAAGAGGCGGCTGGTGGAGAACTCACGAAGAAATGCAGGCCGGTTCTGGAAGACATGGGTAACTCCAGCCAGATCTCCCACGGTCGCCGGCGTCGGGCGGTCGCTGCGCTCACGCACCAAGGGCATCCCCGGCTCCCAGGTCTGGGTGAGCTCAGCGACCTCCCAGCCGGGGAACATGCTGGCCAACACCCTGCGGTGGCCGGGGTGGGGACGAGTGCCGAGGTCACCGTTGAGCCAGCGGTAGAACGTCGCGCGGCTGGGAGCCTTCATCTCCGGAGAGGCGGTCCGAGCGTGGCGGTTGTAGTCACGCACGAAGACCGCGTACTGCGCGCTATGAGTCCGCTCCAGCAGCGCCTTGAGCACCGTCGTTGGCTGAGCATCCTGCGTGGGGCGAGCCGTCTTCGTGGGCATGATGAGACTCCATGAGACCATAACCGGACCAATATGAGACTAAGTGAGACTAGCACGAGACAAATTGACACTTAGCGTGAAGACATGATCAATAGCTACGCCGTGCTGGGTGATCCGGAGTGAGGGGCGCCGAGGGAGCAAGCATCCAGCGCGGAGAGATGGTCGCTCGGCGAGTAGGACGCCCTCGTGTGTTGCCTAAGGTTGCGGGCGGGCGACCGCCGCGGATGGAGCCACGTGAGGAGATCCTCGACATCGCAGCGGGCCTGTTCGTCGACAGGGGATTCGCCGCAACCTCGACCAGAGACATCGCGGAGGCGGTGGGGATCCGGCAAGCGTCGCTCTACTTCCACTTCGCCAACAAGGAAGAGACCTTGGGCGAGCTGCTCCAGCGATCGATCCGGCCAACGCTCGACAGGATCGAGAAAATCGAGACCCTGGCTGCTGAGGCCGGGGCAGGGCCGGAGGTGCTGCTGCACGTGTTGGTCGTGCTGGACGTGCGTACGCTCGCCGCGGCGCCGCGCAACGCAGGCGTGCTGAGCAGCCTTCCGGAAGTGCAGCGCAAGGATGTCTTCGAACCGTTCGGCGCTGCACGTAACGAGCTTCAAGATGCGTACGCGCGGCTGGGAACGGAGATCGCAGTCGGCCATGCAGCAGCGATGACTCCGGACCGCGATCTCCTTGGCACGCTGCTGCTCCAGTTGGTCGAGGTCGTCATTGGCATGCGCTCTCACGGGCACCGGATCACGCCGGCTATCGAGGCGATCGTTGCCGCGTCATGTCTCCGGGTCTGTTTGGTCGACCAGACACGTATCGACGGGGCGGCTGCACGGGTGGCAGACCTGATCGGTTCTTTGGAGGTCTGATCTTAAGAACTGGTCGCTTGGCCACCCCAATGGTGATGGGTCGGCGGCCGCAAGCAGATCCGCGAGACACTAACGTCGAGTCGTGTGACCTGCGGGGTGGGCATCCGAGAATGCGGCTGGGGTCACTCGGGTGATCCGGGGCGTTGTTGGAGTCAACCGTCGCGAACGATGCGGAGTGCGATGGGGTGACCCCGGAAGAAATCCTGCGCTCCTGAGCCTTTGCTTTGCAGGTCCAGCGGTCCTGCCAGTGCCGCGAATTTTTTTTGGGGGGGGGTCACGGTTGTGGGGGTGGTGCAGCCTTTTCTATGCGGCGACGCAGGTGGGAGAGGATGCTCAGGGCGTCCAAACAGTCTTGGTACGAGAAGACCTCGTGATCCTTGAGCTGGTCCAATACCTCGTGTGCTATCGGACTGCGGAAGCCCTGCCATAGGGCTTCGGATATTGCCTTCTGAGCCTCCCGAATATTCTTAGCGGTCTGCTCTGTAACCTTTCCGGGAAGATAGGGTGCGGCGACATCGATTTTCGGCTGTTTGACTGCGAACGCTGCTTGAATCGTGTTGAACTCGTCAGCGTTCACGCCGGAGACGGCTTGAACGTCCTTCACGTACACCTTGATTGCCTCGAGTAAGGCGTAGAAGTACTCACCCTTCTTGTAGGACGTCGTGGCAGCCGTCTGAACATCGGGGTGGAGGGATCGCCAGTGGAAGTCCGCGTACTCGGGGGCGATCGCCATTAGGTTGAGGACGAGCGACTCTCTGTCCTTATTTGAGAGTTCCGTATCGGGGGAGATCGCCACCTCGAGCACTTGCCTGACAGAGTCGGCGGCCGCCTGGTCCTCGATAGTCTCGGTCCACTGCTCAACATCGATGCCGAGGTCCTCGCGCAGCTCCTTCTCCTTCGCAGTCCGTCGAGTTCCGCGTCTCAGGCGCGCCACCTCACGCAGCACAGCTGCGAGGTATTCGCGGAGAGCGGCAGCCTTGGGGCTGTCCCAGTTGATCGACCGGCGGTCGGTCGCTACGACGTCCTCGTCCTGGTCGTCGAGGTAGTCGGCCTCGATGTAGCCGGTGATATAGGAGTAGGCGTAGCTGGACTCGGGGACGCCGAAGAACTCCGGGTCATTGGCGAGACGGCCCTTGACGTAGATGGTGAGGCCGCGAAGCTCCTGCCGGAGCGGCTTCTTTGCCGCGATCACGACACCGACCACTGCCGGGGCAACGCCAGCCTCGGGCACATCGATAGGGACCTCCCATCGGGTCTCCTCCTCGATGGCGCCGTAGCGCAGATCCCTGGTGATGGCGATCGGCCTTCCGCCTCGGTTTGAGGCGGTGACGTTGAATCCACCGTCGACGTAGTTGAAGAGTTGCGCGAGGCTGCTGGCGAGTTCGGACACGTCAACCTGGGTTTTGCGCTTCAGCTCCTCGACGGTGATGACGGTACCGTGCTCCGCGGGATCCGCTGCAGGCTCCGAGGTCTGGCCGGGCATGTAGTCGCCTCCAGCGGCTCTGCGGAGATCTTCCCACTTCAATGTGACGACCTTCCACGCCGGTGTGCCCGCGCGTTTCGTCCGGATGGTGATTTTGCTGCCGATGCCGAAGAGTGCGAGTTTGCCGAGTCCCTTGCGTCCCGCAACACGCCTCTTGCCGCTCTCGGAGTACCCGTTGTCCTCAGTGCGACGATTACGCCCGATCCGAAGGTACTTATCGGCAAGGTCTTGGGGGCTCATTCCGTGCCCGTCATCCGTGACGCGGACCGACTGCTTCCCAGAGGTATCCACCACCACGTCGACGTGGACGGCGTCCGCGTCGTACGAGTTCGCGACGAGCTCGGCGACCGCGTTGGGCAGCCGGGAGTACATTTTGAAACCGAGATGCTCGATCGTTCGCGGATCGAAGGAGAGCTTGAGCTCGGGATCTTCGTGATTCAATTCCACTTTTGGAGGATACTCGTGGCGCGCGTCGCGGGAGCCAAAACCCTAGTTCTCGGTCAAGAAAATCGCCCAACAGTGATGAGGTTGGGGTCCCAACTCCATCCGGGTCCTGCGTCGTGGTTTCAGGAGCGTGGCCGTCGCTCAGCGCGACATCGAGGCGACTAAGCAGACGATCGACGGATTCGCGCGTAGCGGACCAGGACTCGTCGGCGGGCGTGCACGTCGCACCGTGGCAACGCCTGACGCGCGAAATTTCCTGCTCGAGATCAGTAGAAGCTGGTTAGCTAGGCGTATGGCGACGAAGCAAGACCTGGCCGATTGGATTATCGATGCCCTGCGAGCCCGCGGTGGATCAGCGTCTGTGGTCGAAGTATGCCGCGAGATATGGCAGCGTCACGAGCCGGACCTCAGATCGTCCGGAGACATGTTCTTCACATGGCAGTACGACGTGAGGTGGGAAGCCCAGAAGCTTCGGGACTCCGGGCGCCTAGCGTCTGCGGCTGGCCGGCGCGGCGCGTCGTGGTCGCTGCCGTAATTCTCTCTAGCTCGGAGACGGCGCCTCGCGGCCCTCCCCTCCTCCATCTGGCTCACTGGGATCTTCCACGCTGGCTCAACCGTCTCGTCGACGCGGCGCCTTTCTACGGGTTCTCGCGTCGCGTCCGGACGATGCTGACAACCCAATTGGCGGCTTCAACCGGATCCTCATGCTCCCAAATGCGGACAGCGATCCAACCAGCGGCCTCCAGTGCCGCGGTGGTCTCGATATCGCGCTCCCGTGTGCGCCGTACCTTTTCCGCCCAGAAACTCGCGTTCGTCCGTGCAACTGTGTGGTGCTCGGGACATCCGTGCCAGAAACACCCATCAATGAAGATCGCTACCCTGGCCTTGCGGAACACAAGGTCCGCCCGGCGGCTAAGGGACTCGATCGGTCTCGCGTCCACCTGGTAACGAAGCCCGGCAGCGTGCACGAGCCTGCGGATCGCCAACTCCGGCTTTGTGTCGCGCCCACGGTTCGACTGCATGCTCCGTCGCGTCTGGGGGGTTGCCGCCCAGGAGCCCGTGTTCATCCGTTTGCCCATAAAATCACGATCAGTTACGGGTTTGCCCGCGAGATATAACGCTCACGGCATCGCCGGGCGGAGATACTCATAGATTGAACGCGCGATTGCGGTGCCTAATGGGATAGGCACGGCGTTTCCGATCTGTTTGGCGATTGCGGTCTTTGAGCCGCACCAAAGAAAGTCATCAGGAAATCCCTGGAGCATTGCTGCCTCATAGTGCGTGATTGGTCGCTGAGCTGTTGGGTGGAGGTAGCGGCCCTTCTCTGGCTTGAAGAACTCGGTGCGAATTGTGACGGACGGGGCGTCATTGTGCATGCGGCCCATGACATCTCCGGCTCCTCCGTCATGCGCATCCCACGAGTCCGTCGATAGGTACTCGAGAATCGCTGACCTTCCCGTCCCACGTTCAAAAACTGTGACCCGAAATGCCTGCGACTTGCTGCGGCCAGAAGGCTCCCGACTTACGGTTCTGCCGCCATCCATCCCGCGAACCTGGTACCTAGGTCCGTTTGCCGCCAATTCGCCCCTGATGACGCCCAGATAATCTCCGTGGGGGGCGATCCGCCCAGTCGTGTCCCGAAACTCCCCCACTTTTTGAAGGATGAAATCCTGGCCATCGTCAAGCCGACATATAAATCGACCTCGGAGATCCTTTCGATTCCCTTTGGGTGGTATTGCATCATATCGAGCAAGCGAGATCGGCTCCGGGTTCCTAGCGAAATGAAGTTCGCGAGTTCGGAATGGTCCCTCAAACTCATTTCTGAAGTTCTGGCCGCCCTTGATCTCCTCGATCCGCACTCGGTCTCGAGATGGAAGACCGGTTCCAGTAAGCCGCATGTCAGCGGTCCGCCTGAAGAGCGAGTCCACAGTGAGCCAGGCTGGCGGGAGAACAGGAACTGGCAGGCCTTGGAGTTCGTTCCGTTTCTTCCAGCGCTCTTTCGAGTGAGTGGGCTCGGGATACTGCATGCGGACTGGACGCAGCCCATCTACGTCGTTTCGGACACCTATGACGATCGCGCGATGGCGGGCCTGCATAGCACCGTAGTCGGCGGCGTTAAGGAGGTAACGTCGAGCGCGCTGGCGGTCAGAGTCGTCAGCTTTGGTTCCGGGTGCTTCCCGCAGTTCGTAATTCCGGAGATCTCCATTGCCGATCCGGTTTTGGAGGTCGGCAAACTCGGGAGATCGAACGAATCGATCGACGTTCTCGATCACAAATACCTTCGGCTGTACCTCGATGACCACCCGGATAAACTCTTGCCATAGCTGATTGCGCTCGGCGCCTACGCCGTTCCGGTTAAGGCCGGAGAATCCCTGACAAGGCGGCCCCCCGACAACGACGTCGACCTCGCCTTTCGTCCAAGGCGGCTCCCACCCGACGATGTCACGACAGAAGATCTGTGGGGCCTCGAAGTCGAGGCTTCTAGCCGAAGACTTTCCGAAGTTCATTGCATAAGACGCTGCGGCGTCTCGGTCCCACTCAACGGCTCCGAGGCTGCGAAAGACCGGCCGCTCCGCGGAGTCTGGGCGGAACTGGTGGAATCCTTCTGTAAGCCCGCCGCACCCTGCGAACAGGTCAAGAACCGTGATCGGTTCGATGGAGGGGGATGAGGAGGGTCCTGCGTCAGCCACTGTGCAATCCTATCTGCGCCGGGCGCGGGCTGACGCCAGGCCGACAGGTAACAGACCGATGAAGGTGGGCTGCGCCCATGAGCTAGGTCACGGCCCGTGAGGCTGGATACGGATTCCTGACCGTGCCTCCTCGAGGACATCCTCAAGTAGCCCGTGCACGTCGCGCCCGCCGAGAACCAACTGACGGTCCAGGAGCCGGTTGGATGTCTCGCACGATGTCTCGCTGACGAGTGAGCATCCGTGGCAAGCGGAGAGGTTGAGGCTTCCAGTGCCGTGTCTGTCGCTCTCGATACAGACAGGGTCGTTGGAGCAGTAGTCGGCGTCGTCGAGCGCTGCAACGAGTAGCGGCACGAGCTTGTCAGGCTCGCCGAGTCGGACCAAGCCGCCCAGGGTCCCCTGGGCGTCGCCAGCGGCGGTGTAGATGAGGACCGCGGCTGTCCGATCGGGGCGATCCGAGTTGGCGTAGATCCGCTCCTGAAGAGCTGCTGATGAGTAACCACTCGCGAAGGCCAACCGTCGAATTAGGAGATGGGCGATGGTGTGCAGGGCGATGAAGCGGGGTTCGGGCACGTCGAGCCGCTGCGCCCAGGGCATGGCATTGCGTCGCTCTACGAGGAGTCGGGCACGTGCCTGGACGGCAGGTACATTCTCCCAATCAGTGAGTCGCTTCTCGCTGAAGCGGAGGAAGATGCCCTCGCCGAACATCTCGATTGCCGGGTAGACCGGACGGCGTCTGGCATCGGGTCCGAGGTCGGCGGGGATCAAGGCGGCATCTGGGTTGTGCCGCCGAAATCCCTTGAGCGCGCGGACTTCGCGGACGCGTCGGACCTGTCCGACGCCGGCGATCGTGTCGATGATCGTTTGTGGGGTCGCTGCGCCAAGGTCGATCCGCCAGCCGTCGACTACGAAGTCGCCTTCGCTCGCATCTCTGCCAGGCTTCTCGAGCTTTTTGAGAAACGCGGCCCACTCCCCGTCCTTGAGGTCGAGCAGGACGGGGTCGTTGCCGTCGTCATCGCTGGCGGCGACGGCGAGTACTTCGTCGGCGGCAACGTCGAGTTCGGAGGCAATCCACCCGGCAACCAATTCGGCTTGGGGCCCGCCGTTGTCGGCGACGACCTTCTCGAAGAACATGTGCCCGCGGATCTTGTCAGCCTTGGTGACCGAGTGGGGTTGTTCCTCGGGAATGTCGAGGGCGGAGACGTGCTCGGCGATGTAGTTGCCCGTGGCGCCGCGTTGGACGGCGACGAGGTTGTGTTCGCACGGATCGCTGACCTTCACGTCCTCCCAGGGCTGTCGGCTCTGGCAGCGGATGCCGTCGCGTTTGAGGGATTCAGAGCCGACCAGGTCGGAAAGTGGGCGGGAACGCTTGCATCCTCCGCAGGTCACGCGAAGCGACTTGAGGCCCTCGCCGTGGCTGGAGGAGCGGACGAACTTCAGGTCCTTA
>NZ_JACIXG010000139.1 GCF_014360585.1 Nocardioides sp. | reverse complement strand
GGCCAGCAGGCCCAGCGCCAGGACCAGACCGAGGTTGTGGCCCATGCCGCTGCGCAGCAGCTGGCCGAGACCACCGGGCTCGGCCCGGCGGGCCGCCTCCTTCTCGACCCGGGCCGTGTCAGCCAGGGTGGCGGCATCCGTGGGGGTGTCGCTCATGCGACCTCTCCTTCCATCACGAGGTCCAGGACCTTCGACTCATCGATCTCGGTGGCGGGTCCCTCGTGGACGACGGAGCCCTCGCTGATGACGAGGACCCGATCAGCGAGACCGAGCACCTCCTCCACCTCGCTGGACACCACGACCACGGCGACACCTTCGTCGGCCAGGCGGCGGACGAGGCTGTAGATCTCGCTGCGTGCCCCGACGTCGACGCCCCGGGTGGGCTCGTCGAGGAGCAGCACCTTGCAGTCGCGCAGCAGCCACCTGGCGAGCACGACCTTCTGCTGGTTGCCGCCAGACAGGTTGCGGACCGGCCGGTCCACCCCGGCAGGACGTACGTCGAGCGAGCGGGTGAGCTCCTCGGCGGCGCGACGCTCGGCGGCGCTGTCCAGGAAGCTGGCCTTGGAGAACCGGCCCAGGGACGAGACCGTCACGTTGCGGTAGACCGCCTGGTCGAGCAGCAGCCCTTGGCTCTTGCGCTCCTCGGGAGCCAGGCCGACCCCGGCGGCGACCGCGGCACGGACCGAGCCGCGACGCAGCGGGCGACCGTTGACGGTGACCGTGCCCGTGGTCGGGCGGCGGGCGCCGTAGATGGTCTCCAGGATCTCCGAGCGGCCGGAGCCGACCAGACCGGCCAGACCGACGATCTCGCCGGCGTGGACGCGCAGGTCGACGTCGTGGAAGCGGTCACCGGAGAGGCCGCTGGCCTCGAGCACCGGCGTGGCGTCCCGACCGGGTGGCGTCGTGGGGCGGTCGGGGAAGACGTACTCGATCTCGCGGCCGGTCATCAGTGTGATCAGCTCCGAGGTCGGGGTCTCCGCGACCGAGAGTCCGGTGGCCACGGTGCGGCCGTCCTTGAGGACCGTGATCCGGTCGCCGATCTGCCGGATCTCATCCAGGCGGTGGGAGATGTAGATGATCGCGACGCCCTCCGCGGTGAGGCCGCGGACCACCCGGAAGAGGTTGTCGACCTCCTCCTGGTCGAGGACCGCGGACGGCTCGTCGAGGATGAGCAGCCGGGTGTCGTGGGACAGCGCGCGCGCCATGCTGACGATCTGCTGCCCTGCCGGGGAGAGGTCACCGACCAGCTTGTTCGGGTCGACCTCGCTGTGGCCGAGCCGGGCCAAGATCGCGCGCACGCGCTGGGTGGCCTCGGCACGACGGCTGAATCCGGCGGTGGCGAGCTCGTGACCCAGGAAGACGTTCTCGGTGACCGTGAGCCCCGGGACCAGGTCGAGCTCCTGGTAGATGGTCGAGATGCCCCGCTTCATGGCGGCGACCGGCGTGGTCAGCCGGACGGGCTCGCCCTCCCAGCGGATCTCCCCCTCGTCGGGCTGGTACGACGCGGAGAGCACCTTGATCAGGGTCGACTTGCCGGCACCGTTCTGCCCGAGCAGGCAGTGCACCTCACCCGCGCGGACGTCGAGGTCGACGCCGCCGAGAGCGAGCACGCCCGGGAACCGCTTCACGATCCCGGTCATCTGGAGCAGTACGTCACCCCCGCCTGCCCGGGCGGCGGGGCCGTCCGGCGACGGCTCAGGGGTCAAGGTCATCGGGTTCCTCCGTGCAGTTCGGCGAGAGCGGTGGGATCGGAGAGCAGCGGTTCGAGGGAGACCAGGGCGCCGCCGCGTACTGCTGCGGTCGGACCGAAGGCAGAGATCGCGACCTTGGTGCCACCGGTGCGCGGCGCGAGCACGTCGGCGGCGAGCCGGGTCTCGAGCGCCGGGAGCAGCCACTCGCCGAGCACGGCGAAGTAGCCACTGAGCACGACGGTGCCAGGGTTGAGCGTGTTGACCAGGACGGCGGCGCCGGCGCCGAGCCAGGCACCGACCTCGTCCAGCGCGGCCAGGGTGCGGCCGTCGGCGAGACGGGCGCGATCGACCAGGGTGGCGAGCCGCTCCTCCAGGGTCAGCGCGGGGTCGCGGACCGGATCGTCGGGGTCGGTCGCCGCGTCGAGCAGCGCCCGCAGGCCGACCGCGGTCTCCCAGCAGCCGGTGCGGCCGCAGCCGCAGAGGCGACCGCGGGGGTCGACGCGGAGATGGCCGATCTCCCCGGCCCAGCCGTGGCGGCCGCGGATCACCCGGCCGGCGCTGACGACCGCGCCGCCCAGCCCGACCTCGCCGTAGAGCACGACCATGTCGGCACGGTCGGCATCGCCGGGCTCGAGCTCGGCGGTGGCGGCGAGGGTGGCCTCGTTGGCCACCCGCACCTGAGGCACCGGCGGTACCGGCCCCACCGGTCCAGTCGTGGCGGCCAGCCTGCGGCGTACCTCCGCGGCGACGTCGATGTCGCGCCAGCCGAGGTTGGGGGCGAGCGTGACGAGCTCCGTGGTGGCGTCGACGAGACCGGCAACTCCGACGGTGATGCCGGTGACGGTCGCGCCGGCGGTCCGTGCCTCGGCGAGCGCGTCGGCGACCAGGTCGGCGACCTCGTCCAGGACGATCTCCGGGGGAAGGTTGCGGCCGTCGATGCCGCGGCGGGCCTCGGCGATGACGGATCCGGACAGGTCGACGGCGAGGACGGCGAGGTGGTCGACGTTGATCTCCGCGCCCACCCCGCACACTGCGCCACCGACGAGCCGGACCTGGACACCAGGACGGCCGGCACCACGTTGGCCGGCGCCCTCGCAGGAGACCAGCCCGAGCTCGGCGAGCTCGGCGACCAGCCCGGTCGCGACCGAGCGGGTCAGCCCGGTCTCCTCGGCCAGGCGGCCGCGCGAACGCGGCCCACCGTCGCGCAGGGACCTGAGCAGCAGACCGAGGCGCGCGGACCGGACGGCCGCCGGGTCGGCGGTCGCGGAGACCCGCACGGTGATGTCTGCGTCGCGCATGTGGCCTCCTGTCCGCGGTCATGATGGGGCGTTCACCGAAACCATCCTGTGATGGCAGTCACAGAACTCGGCGCCCGGGAGACAAACTAGTGACCGCCGACACGTTCTACAACCCCTTCACGGCGGTTTCTGCAAAGTTTGTGTCGTACTTTGAAAAGTTGTTGGACAAAGTACGGGAAAAGGGGGCACCCGACCGTGATCGGCCGGGTGCCCATCCAGATCGAACCGAGGGTCACTCGCTGGGAGCGATCACCACCTCGTCGCTTCCGGTGAGCGCCGGGATGTCTCCCTCACCCGGGTCGGTGTACTCAGCCACGAAGACGGCGTTCAGTTCATCCTGCTCGGGGTCGTGGCCACCAGGAACGGTTGTCGTGATCGAGCCGCTGCACCCGTTCGCCGTGGACTGCGGGTGACCGTGGTCGTCGTGCCCCAGGACGTACGTCACCGAGACCCGGTCGCAGTCGACCGCCTGGTCGTCGGACACCTCGACCTGGAACTGCACGGTGTCACCGAAGTGGAACGCCTCGCCGGGCGCGGGGCTGGTGGTCAGGGTGACCACCGGAACCTCGTTGCCGACGATCACGTCGACGTCCGCCGAGGCGTGCTTGCCACGCCCGATGCCACCCTTGTCCGTGACGGTCAGGGTAGCCCGGTAGACGCCAGGCTCCTGATACGTGTGCGTCGCGGTCTCGCCGGTCGCGTCGAAGGTGCCATCACCGTCGAAGTCCCACCGATAGGTCAGCTGGTCTCCGTCCGCGTCGGCGGTGCCGGCGCTGTCGAACGCAACGGTCAACGGCCCGTCGCCTGCCGTCTTGTCGGCAGTGATCACCGGCTTCGGAGTGTGGTTGCCACTTCGTGCGATGTAGTCGATCCGGGAGACCTGAGCCTCCTCGTTCTCGCTGAAGTACCCGTCGCCGTACTCGAGCATGTAGAGCGAGCCGTCCTTGCCGAACTCCAGGTCCATCACGTTGTCCGTGGCGAAGGAGGAGAGCACGGACTCGATGCCGGTCAACTCACCGTTGGCATCCAGACGCATGCCCTTGATGTAGTCGCGGGTCCACTCGGCGAGCAGGGGGACGCCGTCGTAGTACTGCGGCCACGCGCCCGACTGGGGCCCGGACGCCACGGACTTCTTGAAGTCGTACGCAGGTCCCGCCATCGGTCCGATACCGCCCTGGGTGCCGAGCTCGGGGAACTCCTCGGACTGGCCATAGGTGTACCAGACGGTCGGCTGTGTCACCGGCGGGAGCTGCGCGAGGCCGGTGTTGTGCCGCGAGTCGTTGACAGGCGCGTCGCAGTCGAACGCGGGGCCCGAGGTGCCGGTCGCGAAGTCGTAGTCGCGGTAGGGCATCTCCGCGGTCGCGCACAGCGGCCAGCCGTAGTTGGCCGGCTCGGTGACGACCGTCCACTTGCCCTGGCCCGCCGGACCACGGTCGGGGTTCGCCGAGCCGGCGTCGGGCGAGTAGTCGGCGACGTAGATCCGGTCGGTCTGCGGGTCGATCTCGATCCGGAACGGGTTGCGAAGGCCCATCGCGTAGATCTCCGGACGGGTCTTGTCGGTGCCCGGCGCGAACAGGTTCCCCGCGGGGACGGTGTAACCGCCGCCGGCCTTCGGCTTGATCCGCAGGAGCTTGCCGCGCAGGTCGTCGGTGTTGGCCGACGTACGCCGCGCATCGAAGGCCGGGCTGCGGCCCTCGCGGTCGTCGAGCGGGGCGTACCCGTCGGACTGGAACGGGTCGGTGTCGTCGCCGGTGGCGAGGATGAGGTTGCCCGCGGAGTCGAAGACGATGTCGCCGCCGACATGGCAGCAGCGTCCTCGGTCCACCGGTACGTCGATGACCTGCTGCTCGGTGGAGAGGTCGATCTTCCCGCGGGAGAACTGGTAGCGCGAGAGCCGGATCGCACCCTTGAACGGCTCGAAGTCGGCGGGGGTGCCGAACTCCGGGGCGTCACCCTCGTTGACATCCGGCGTGGCCGGATCGTCGACAGGGGTGTTCATCGGGGGCGAATAGTAGACGTAGACCCACTTGTTCGTGCGGCCGTTGTACCCGGGGTCCAGAGCGATGCTCTGCAGCCCCTCCTCGTCATGCTGATAGACGTCGAACTCGGCTGCGACGCTGTTGACACCTGTCTCGGCGTCGTTGAGCCACACCTTCCCGGCCCGGGTGGTGTGGAGGACGTCCCCGTCGGGCAGGACCGCTAGGTCCATCGGCTCACCGGGACGGTCGTTGAGGGTCACCTTCTCGAAGTCGGTGTCCGGCGGCGGGGCGCCCGTGGGGGCGGCGTCCGCGGACGTCGTGAGGGGGAGAACCAGGAGGCCGGAGACCACGGTGGTGGCGACGCTCCAGAGGGTGAATCTGCGCACGGTCCATCTCCTTCTCTCGCTGTCGTGGAAGGGAGCGAGATCGCTGGCGAACGTAGCGATGTGACGCCAGTCACGTCAAGTCAGTTTCTTACTTTCGCAAGATGTTTTCGAAAGATGAGACGATGACTTTGCCCTCGAAGCGGCACGAGGTGGGGTTACGCCTCTCCGCTGCTGGGCGCGTAGACGGAGGCGCTGATCAGATGAGCGGCGCCGATGACGCCGCCCTCGTCGCCCAGCTCGCTGAGCACGATCGGGAGGTTGCCGGTCGCCAGCGGCAGCGAGCGCCGGTAGGTCACGCTGCGGATCTCGGCGAGCAGACCGTGGCCCAGCTTGCTGACCCGGCCGCCGATGACGATGAGCCCGGGATTGAAGAACGACACCAGGCTGGCGAGCACCTGGCCGATGCGGTGACCGCTCTCGCGGATGAGCTGGACAGCATGGGCGTCGCCGCGAGCCACCGCGACGGCGATGTCCTCCGCGCTCAGCTCGCCCTTCTCCGCGAGCAGCTCGGCCAGCACCGGGGAGCGGCCGGAACGGGCCGCGGCGAGCGCCTCGCGAGCCAGCGCCGCTCCCCCGGAGAACGCCTCCAGGCAGCCGGTGTTGCCGCAGGCGCAGGTGGGCCCGAAGTCCTCGACCCGGATGTGGCCGATGTCGCCGGCACAGCCGTCGACACCGCGGTAGAGCTCTCCGTCGACGACGATCCCGCAGCCGATGCCGGTGCCGATCTTGACGTAGAGGAAGTCACGGGCGGTCCGGGCGACACCGGCGTGCTGCTCCCCCGCCGCGAGCACGTTCACGTCGTTGTCGAGCACGACCGGACAGCCCAGCTCCCGCGCGACCGCGTCCCGCACCGGGTAGCCGTCCCAGCCTGGCATGATCGGCGGCGACACCGAGACGCCGCGGTGGAAGTCGACTGGGCCGGGTACGCCGACGCCCGCGCCCATCGGCTCGGCGACGCCGTGGTCGTTCAGCAGCGCACGGACCTCGTCGAGCGCGGTCGCCAGCACCTTCTCCGGACCGCTGCGGATGTCGCACGCCCTGGTGCGAATCTCGATCACCGACAGCCGGCCGTCGGTGAGGCCGACGGACATGCTCGTGGCGCCGATCGAGATGCCGACGAACCGGATGTCCGGCGCCAGGTCGACCAGCGTCGAGCGCCGCCCGCCCCGGGAGGCCGCCGGGCCGACCTCGTGGGCCATGCCCAGCTCGGTGAGCCGGGCGACCTCGGCCGCGATCGTGGTGCGGGAGACGTTCAGCCGGTCGGCGAGCTGCACCCGTGAGAGGGGGCCCTCGTCACGGAGCTGAGCGAGCAGCCGTGCCTGCATGGAGGTCTCGGCCCGACCGGCGAGTGAGTGGCGCATACCGGCGATCCTGCCATGTGGCACGGGGAGTTAGTGGTCTGAGCCGATAGGTCGTCCCCGGTCCGTTGTCAGGGTGCGTACTGGGCAAGGCGCCCCTGCGAAGTCATACCGGGCGTCTTTCGAGCAGGGGCAACGCCGCCCAGTGCGTGCCATGGCGGCGGACCAGGGGCGAGATTGAGGCGATGACCACTAGCCCAGGAGCGCGTCGACGAAGGCCTCAGGGGTGAAGGGGGTCAGGTCGTCGGGGCCCTCACCGAGGCCGACGAGCTTGACCGGAACACCGAGCTCGCGCTGGACGGCGACGACGATGCCGCCCTTGGCGGAGCCGTCCAGCTTGGTCAGGACGATGCCGGTGACAGCGACGGCCTCGCTGAAGACGCGAGCCTGAATGAGGCCGTTCTGGCCGGTGGTCGCGTCGAGGACGAGCAGGACCTCGGTGACCGGGGTCTGCTTCTCGATGACTCGCTTGACCTTGCCGAGCTCGTCCATCAGGCCGGCCTTGTTCTGCAGCCGTCCGGCGGTGTCGACGATGACGGTGTCGACGCCGGTGTCGAGGCCCTCCTTGACG
>NZ_JACIXG010000138.1 GCF_014360585.1 Nocardioides sp. | reverse complement strand
ACCATCACGGTCTCCTGATCGAGCGGAGGTTGTGAAGCTGAGAGTGGCCTATGGCCCACTCTCAGCTTCACAACCTCCCGATGTCACAGATCTCGCGTGCTCGGTGTCCTTGGGGTATGAGCAACCAAGCAGAAGCCTTCAGCAGGAGTCGGGTCGTGGTCGTCGGCGGCGGATACGCCGGCGTGATGGCCGCCAACCGACTCACCAAGCGCGAGGACATCGAGATCACCCTGGTCAACCCGCGCGACCACTTCGTCGAGCGGATCCGGCTGCACCAGTTGGCCGGCGGGACCTCGGAGGCTGTGGTCGCATACACCGACGTGCTCAGCCCGCGCGTGCGGCTGGTGGTCGACACGGTGGCCTCCATCGACGCGGGTGTCCGCACCATCACGCTCGGAAGCGGGCAGGAGATGACGTACGACTACCTGGTCTACGCCGTCGGCAGCGCCGGCACGACCCGGGTCGCGGGCGCGGCGGAGCACGCCTACGGGGTCTCGACCTACGAGGAGGCGACCCGCCTGAAGGCGGCGCTGGACACGGCGCCGGCTGACGCCCCGGTGATCGTAGTCGGCGGCGGGCCGACCGGCATCGAGGTCTCTTCCGAGCTCGCCGAGGCAGGTGGGAACGTGACTCTGGTCTGCGGAGACAGGCTGGGTCCGTGGCTGCACGAGAAGGGCCGGGTCGCGGCCGAGCGCGATCTGCGGCGCTTGGGCGTCGGCATCATCGAGGACGCCCGGGTGGCCGAGGTGCTGGCCGGCGGGGTACGCCTCGACAACGGTCGCGAACTGCCGAGCACGCTGACGATCTGGACCGCCGGGTTCGCCGCGCCGGACCTGGCCCGCGCGAGCGGGCTCTCCACCGACGAGCTCGGCCGCCTGGTCACCGACGAGACCCTGACGAGCGTCGACGACGACCGGATCATCGCGACCGGTGACGCCGCGGCGCCGTCGGGACAGGCGTACCGGATGAGCTGCCAGGCGGCCAACCAGCTCGGGCCGCTGGCCGCGGAGACGGTGCTCGCCCGGCTCGCGGGCGCGACTCCTGAGGCGGTCAGCATCGGCTTCGTGGGGCAGTGCATCAGCATCGGTCGCGGCCTGGGGCTGCTGAACTTCGCCCGCCGGGACGACTCGGCCGTGGCTGCCCGGCTTCGTGCCGTGCCCGCGGCGAAGGTCAAGGAGCTGATCTGCCGTAGCACGGTCTGGGCCATGGCGATGGAGGCGCGTCGTCCGGGCTCCGCGATCGGATTCAAGGACAGGTCGCGTGCCGCCCGCGTCCAAGCGGCAGCGGTGACGCCACCGGACCGGGATCCCAGCCGCCTCGGCTGAGGTCTCGTCCGGCGGTTTCGGAAGGAGTTCAGGCAGCGGTCGTACAGCGGTTGCCACGGGATCACGCGCCACCGCCAGGTTGAGGGCCACCCTCACCGAAAGAGATCCCGATGCGTACCTTCGTCCGGTCGCTGACCGCGGTGCTCGCCGCGGCCGCGTTCCTCTCCCCCACCGCCGCCACGGCGAGCACCACCGAATCCACGCGGACCTCCGCCGATCTCGGTACGCCGCATCCGCAGGCGCACGCGCACAACGACTACGAGCACGACCGTCCCCTTCTGGACGCCCTGGCCAGCGGCTTCACCAGTGTCGAGGCCGACGTATGGCTGGTCGACGGCGAGCTCCTGGTGGCGCACGACGCGGAGGACCTCGACCCCGCGCGGACGCTGGAGGGGCTCTACCTCGCCCCGCTCAAGAAGCTCGTCAGGGGCAAGGGACGTGCCGTCTACCCCGGCTACGACGGGACCTTCCAGCTCCTGATCGACATCAAGAACACCGGCGAGGCGACCTATGCGGCGATCGAGAAGGAGCTCGGAGACTATGAGGAGCTCTTCACCCGCTACGAGAACGGCACCGTCAAGGACGGTCCGGTCGAGGCGGTCATCAGCGGTGACCGGCCGCTGGAGACGATGCGGAGCGCGACCGAGCGGCTCGGCTTCTACGACGGCCGGATGAGCGACCTCCGCTCCGGCATGCCTGCCTCGCTGATGCCGCTGGTCAGCGACAACTGGACCAAGGTCTTCGTCTGGCAGGGCATCGGCCCGATGCCTGAGATCGAGCGCCGCAAGCTTCACGAGATCGTCGACCACGCTCACGCCCAGGGCTACCGGGTGCGCTTCTGGGCGACGCCGGACACCGACGGCCCCGCGCGCGAGGCGGTCTGGACCGAGCTGCTCGCGGCCGGCGTCGACCACATCAACACCGACGACCTCGCCGCCCTCGACGCCTTCTTGACCGACAGAGCCTGATCGCGAACCGATAGCGGGGAGCTCACCGCCGGCTCGGCGGCCATCCAGCGACGTCGCACTGACCGTGCTCGTCGCTCCCGGCCGTCCCGTCTGCCCGCAGCCCGAGCGTGTGTCGGGACCCTGCGGCCACCGCGACGATCTCGCGCCAGCCGGCGACATCGCACTGACCGGCGTCGTTGCCACCGACGGCCAATGCTCGGCCGTCGGTGGTGACGGCGACGGTGTGGTAGCTTCCGGCGGCCACTCCTACGACATCGCGCCAGGTCTCGACGCCACCCGCCCCGGCGCTGCGATCGCCGGCCTTGAGCACACCCCCGGAGCTGGTCAGGCCGACCGTGTGGAGGTAACCGGCCGCGACGGCGACCACGTCGCGCCACGCGTCGACGGCGCACTGCCCGCGGCGATCGTTCCCCACGGCCGTCACGGTCCCGTCCGCCCGGAGGCCGACCGAGTGCCAGTCACCGCAGGCCAGCGCCACGATCTCGCGCCACGAGCTCACCTCGCCGGCGCCTTCGGCGAGCCTTCCCGCGGCGAGAACGGTCCCGTCGGCACGCAGCCCCAGCGTGCGACGCCAGCCAGCGGCGACAGCGGTCACCTCGCGCCAGGAGCCCACCTCGCACTGAGCCTCGTTGTTCCAGCCCGTCGCCACCACGGTGCCGTCGGAGCGGAGCCCGACGCTGTGGGACCGCCCGGTGTTCGAGGCCGTGTGCACGTTGCCTGCCGCCACCTCGACGACCTCGGTCCAGCCATCGGTGCGGCACTCCCCCGCCTTGCCGACACCGGCAGCGACCACCGTGCCGCCCGTGCCGACGCCGAGCGAATGACGCGGCCCGGCCGCGATGAGGTGATTCACGACAGCAGCCTGATCGATCAGAGTTCGCGGACCATCTCGTGGTTCACCCCGTCGACCATCTCGACCCGCGTGCCGGTGTCGACGTAGCCACACTTGCGATAGGCACCCTGCGCGCGGACGTTGTCCTCGTTGACGTGGAGGCGCACCTGCCGGACACCGATCCCCTGCAACCATGCCTCCGTCTCCGAGAGAAGCGCCTCGAGGACGCCGCCGCCGCGCCGGGCCGGCCGCACGTACACGCCCACGAGGGCGGCTCGCAGATGTGGACTCGTCTCGCCGATGTAGTCGGGCTCGCCCGGCACCGTCACGAGTGCCGTCACCGTCCCAGCGAGCTCACCGTGATCGCCTAGCGCGACGAACTTCCCCACGGCGGTGCCGGCCGCGGCCGTCTGCGCCTGCTCCTGCCAGTAGCTGTCGGGCCGCTGGAGGGCGTCCTCGAGTCGCTCGAGGTAGGCGAGGTGGGCGATCGGGTCGCGCAGCGCTTCGAGACGCAGCTCCCGGATGCTCTGCCACTCCTCGGCACGCACCCGGCGCAGGGTGCAGGCAGCAGCCAACGCTTCACCCTCTTCGACGGTCATGGCGCCATCGTCCCAATGCGCCCTGCCTTGCGTCGAACGTTTTCTGCAGACGTACGGTCCGACGGGGCGCCGCGCCAGGGCATGTCACAGTCCCAGGCGCTGTCTCGTCCTAGAGGGCAGGATGGACCGAGGAGGACCTTTCATGACACCTGAAGCCGAGTTCGAGGAGCTGCGCCCGCTGCTGTTCTCGATCGCCTACCGGATCCTCGGCAGCGTGAGCGAGGCGGAGGACGCGGTGCAGGAGAGCTGGATCCGGCTGGCCTCGAGCCCGACCGAGCCCGACTCGCTGAAGGCCTACATGTCCACCGTGGTCACGCGCATCTCGCTCGACGTGCTGCGCTCGGCACGGGTGCGCCGGGAGACGTACGTCGGGCCATGGTTCCCCGAGCCGCTGCCCACCGACACCCACGCCGATGAGGTCGCGGACATCTACGCCAGCCCGGAACGCGCGACCGAGCTGGCCGACTCCGTGTCGATGGCCGCGCTGCTGCTACTCGAGCGGCTCAGCCCGCTGGAGCGGGCGGTCTTCGTGCTGCGCGAGGTCTTCCACTTCGGCTTCGCCGACATCGCCGAGGCGGTCGACCGCTCCGAGGCCGCCTGTCGCCAGCTCGCCTCGCGGGCGCGTCGCCACATGGACGAGGGCAAGCCGCGGTTCGAGGCCGACCGGCGCAAACGGGTCGAGCTCTCCAGCCGGTTCTTCGAGGCGCTGCGCGACGGCGATCTCGACCAGCTCCAGGCGCTGCTGGCGGCCGATGTCGAGACCGTCAACGATGGTGGTGGCGTGGCTGGTGGCTCCGGCGGCCGGTTCGGCGCGGAGAAGGCGGCACGCATCCTGGTCGCGGCGGTGCCACCGCTGCTCGCCATCGGCGCCCGCCTGGAGGAGCGCGAGCTCAACGGCGAGCCGGGGGCCATCCTGCGCGATGCCGACGGCTCCGTCCTCGGCACCTGGACGCTCGACATCCTCGACGGCCAGATCCAGCGGATTCGCTCGGTCACCAACCCCGAGAAGCTGGGCCACCTCGGTCCGGTGGCCGACCTGAAGGACGCCGTACGCCGCCGCAATCGACACCGTCGCGGCCGCTGACGCCCGCCGCCCCGCTGGTCGAACGCCCCGCTGGTCGAGCCGCCGGAGCCACTAGGCGAAGGCGTGTCGAGACCAACACGGTCCCATCGGCGCTCGATAGGACCGTGTTGGTCTCGATACGCTCGCTAGCGCTCGCGGCTCGACCAGCAGTGCCGGGGATCAGACCGTCGCGCTCTGGGGTGTCGGAGCCGGCCGCAGACCGAGGTCGGCGGTGCGTACGTCCTTGGTCTCTCGTGCGGTCAGGGCAGCGACCGTCGCAACGAGGCAGACCACCCCGGTGTAGCCCGCGGTGACGACCCAGCCACCCTCTCCCACGCCGCCCAGGGCGGTGACGATGGAGGGCGTGAAGCCGGCCAGCATGAAGCCGATCTGGGTGCCGATCGCGACGCCGGAGAAGCGCACCGGGGTCGAGAACATCTCGCCGTAGAACGAGGGCCAGACAGCGTTGGCGGCCGCGTAGCCGAAGGAGAAGGTGATGATCGCGAGCGCGAAGACGAGCAGCTCGTTGCTCTGGCTCATCGAGAGCAGGTAGAACGGCATCATGACCGCGCTGGCCACAGCACCGTAGATGAAGACGGGTTTGCGCCCGACCCGGTCGGCGAGGCGACCGAACATCGGCTGGGTGAACAGCGCGACGACGTTGGCGGCCACGACCAGCCACAGCGTGATCGAGTCGACCATCCCGATCGCGACTCCATAGGCGATGGCGAGGTTGCCGAACACCGTGGAGACGGCCGCGATGAAGGCGCAGCAGACGACGCGCAGTACGTCGACCCAGTGGTCGCGCAGCAGCACCGCGAGGGGCAGCTTGGCGACCTCGTTGTTGGCCTTGGCCTCCTCGAACTCGGGCGTCTCGTTGAGGCGGGCGCGGATGAAGAACGCGACCAGCACCACGATCGCGGAGAGCCAGAACGGGATCCGCCAGCCGATGCCGTACTTGATGTCGTCCGGCAGCGCGACCACCGGGATGAAGACGAGCGCGGCCAGGATCTGGCCGCCCTGGGTGCCCGTCAGGGTCCAGGACGTGTAGAAGGAGCGCTTGTCGTCAGGCGCGTGCTCGAGTGTCAGGGAGCTGGCGCCAGCCTGCTCGCCGGCGGCCGAGAGGCCCTGGAGCAGCCGGCAGAAGACCAGCAGTGCGGGCGCGACCCAGCCGACCTGGTCGAACGTCGGCAGGCAGCCGATCAGGAACGTGCCGCCACCCATCAGCAGGAGGGTGAACAGCAGCACCTTGCGGCGGCCGATCCGGTCGCCGAAATGACCGACGAAGACCGCTCCGACCGGGCGGGCGACGTATGCGAACGCGAAGGTCGCGAACGACATCACCAGCGCGGCGTCGCCGGAGCTCGGGAAGAAGACGTGCGGGAAGATCAGGGCCGCGGCGGAGCCGAAGATGAAGAAGTCGTAGTACTCCACGGCGCTGCCCATGAAGCTGGCCAGCGCGGCTCTGATCGGGGTCTTGCCTTCGCGGTTCTCGATGTCAGGTCCCGCCATCGGGTCCTCCTCGGGTAGGTCCGCGGTTCCTGACCGCGGGCGGGTGGGGGTGGATGTTCAGTTCAGGTTCGGGGGTCAGCCGGCCGCGGCCAGCTCGCGCAGGTGGGCGAGCATCCGCTCGGCATCGGGGTCGATGCCGGTGATCAGCCGGAAGGCGTCGACGGCCTGGTAGACCGCCATGTGGCCTCCGTGGAGCGTCCGGCAGCCGACCTCACGCGCAGCCTGCAGCAGCGCGGTGTCCAGCGGCCGGTAGACGATGTCCGCCACCCACAGGTCGGGGCGGAGGAGGCTCGTGTCCAGCGGCGTACCGGGGTGGTCGGCCATGCCGACCGGGGTGCAGTTGACCAGTCCGTCGGCCTCAGGGATCAGCGCGACCAGCTTGTCGACGTGGGCGGCCTCGACCGAGCGCTCGGGGTGGTGGCGCCGGATCTCGTCGACGCGCGCCTGGGCGCGGTCGAGGTCCATGTCGGCGATCACGAGCCTGTCGACACCCTGGCTCACCAGCGCGTGAGCGACGGCCGAGCCCGCCCCTCCCGCACCGAGCTGCACGACGGTGCCGAGCGGGGCGTCCGGCATCCCCGTACGCAGCGCGTGGCCGAAGCCGGTCGTGTCGGTGTTGTAGCCGACCGCGCCCGCGTCGGTGAAGACCACGGTGTTGACCGCGCCGAGGCGGGCCGCGGTCTCGTCGAGCCGATCGAGGTGCTCGATCACGAGCGCCTTGCACGGGTGGGTGATGTTGAGCGCGTCGAAGCCGAGGCGCCGGGCATCGTTCATCAGGTCGCCGACATCCTCGGGCTGAAGGCCCAGGGCGGTGATGTCGAGCGTCTTGTAGACGTAGGACAACCCGTGCTCACGCGCCTCGCGCATGTGCAGCGCCGGGCTCAGCGAGGGTCCGACACCCGCGCCGATCAGGCCGACGAGAAACGAAGACTTCATCTGGGCGATCCTTAATGTACGAACTAGTACGTTACGACGTGAAGGGGATCACACCCGACCTCGGCTCGTCAACCCCGCCGAGGCGTCACTCGCGTCGGCCGAGACGTCACTCGCGTCGGCCGAGACGTCACTCGCGTCAGCCGAGTTGGCAGTGCGTTGCCAACT
>NZ_JACIXG010000137.1 GCF_014360585.1 Nocardioides sp. | reverse complement strand
ACGAGACGGACAAGTCGCGGCAAAGGCACCCGGGGCCAGTCAAGGACAGGGTCACGTCCCGTCATCCTCGGCAACAGCCCAACAGGATCAGGCTGCGTTGTCGATCCTCACAGTCAAGGACGGGCCTTCGGCCCGCCGGCTTCGCCGGCCGCTTCGCGGTCCTTGACTCGACACCTGATCGAGAAAGATTTCGCCTATATCGGGGCGGCGGCGAGGGTGTGGCGCGGGGTCCAGATTACATGTTCGCGGACTGCGTAAATCGGTGCTGACCAGCAAAAACGGGTAGCCACAGGCGGCCCTTTCGCATATAATCAGGCGTATGAACGAGACCATCGACCAGCTCCTTGCAGGGCCACCCTTGGGGGTGTCCGAGAAGGAACTGGTCGACTGGATCGCCCGGCTCGAAGAGATCAAGTGCACCGCTGAGGCCGTGCAGGCAGAAGCAGCCGTACGCCTCGACGAGGCCGCCCGGGCACGGCAAGCCGCGGCCGGCGTACCTGCCCGGAAGCTCGGCGAGGGCGTCGCCTCCCAGATCGCGCTCGCGCGGCGGGTCTCACCGGCCAAGGGCGCCAAACTCTTGGGGCTGGCGAAGATCCTCGTCACCGAGATGCCACACACGTTCGCGTTGATGAAAGCTGGCCTGTTCTCGCAGTGGCAGGCCACCATCCTCGCCCGCGAAACCGCCTGCCTCTCGCTGGAAGACCGCCGCGTCATCGACTACCAACTCTGCTCGCCCGGTCCGGACGGCGAACCGCCGGCCGTGGTGACGATGGGGCTGCGACAGCTCGAGAACGCTGCCAAGAAGCTCGCGATCACCCTCGACCAAGAATCCGTCGTGGCCCGAGCCGCCAACGCGGAGAAGGACCGCCGCATCAGCGTACGGCCGGCACCGGACACGATGACCTGGCTCGGCGCGCTGTTGCCGGTCAAGGACGGGGTCGCCGTATTCGCTGCGTTGGATCAGGCCGCCAAGGCCGCGCAGGCGGCCGGTGATGAGCGGACGCGTGGTCAGGTCATGGCCGACACCCTGGTCGACCGCGTCACCGGACGTGACGGCGTCGACGCGAAGCCCCGGATCGAGGTCAAGATCGTGATGACCGCCGACGCGCTCGCCAACGACAGCGACCAGCCTGCGGTGGTCGAGGGCTACGGCCCCGTCCCCGCTACCTGGGCCCGTGAAGCGCTCACCGACGCCGAGGTCTTCATCCGGCGCCTGTTCACCGACCCCGCCGGGCAACTGGTCGCGATGGAGTCCCGCTCCCGCAAAGCCCCCGACGGCCTGGCCGAGTTCATCGCCATCCGCGATGGCGGGATCTGCCGCACCAACGGCTGTGACGCCCCGATCCGCAATGTCGACCACGCCCGACGCCACGCAGACGGCGGCACCACCAGCGCCCAGAACCTGCAGGGGCTCTGCGAGCGATGCAACCAAGCGAAAGAAGCCCTCGGCTGGCAGGCCAGACCAGGACCCGACGGCAGCATCATCACCATCACACCCACCGGCCACACCTACGTCAGCCCGCCACCCGACACCTGGCGACCAGACCCACCACCACTGTCCCAAGCCGAGTTCGTGCTGCGCGACGTACTCCTCGACTACGACGTCGCAGCATGACGTGTGCGACTCCTGCGGCCCGACCTTCGTCAGGCGTCAGAGAGCTCAGTCGCCGAGGAACTGACGAAGAGCGGCCAAGAAGGTCTCCGGTTTCTCGGAGTGGACCCAGTGGCCGGCGCCCTTGATCGTCACCTTGCGGTAGCGCGGGAACCATTCCTTCATTGCCGGCGCGTACTCGTCGGTGACGTAGTTCGACCGTTCCCCGGCCAGCCAGAGCACCGGACCGTCGTACGCCTCGTACGCCTTCAGCTCGTCGGCCGGCCAGTCGCCGATCTGGTCGAGATCGCGGCCGAGGACGGGCAGGTTCATCGCCCACCGCCAGCTGTCCCCGTCTCGGCGCAGGTTCTGCAGCAGGAAGCCGCGGACCGTCTGGTCGGGCACCGCCTCCTGCAGGCCGGCGTCGGCCTCCTCGCGCCGGGAGACGCTGTCCAGGTCGAGACTCTGCATCGCGTCGACATAGGTCTTGAAGCCACCGACGCGCTCGTAGACGACCGGGGACATGTCGGCCACGACCAGCTTCGCGACCAGCTCGGGGCGGGTGATCGCGAGCAGCATCGCCACCTTGCCGCCCATCGAGTGGCCGACCACGGTGACGGGGTCCTCGGCCGAGAGCAGCTCGGCGACGGCCGCGGTCACCTCGAGGTAGTCGAAGGTGTCCGGCTGCGGCGACCTGCCGTGGTGGGGCAGGTCCACGAGCGTGACTCGGTGCTTGTCGGCCAGCTGCTTGCCCAGGGTGTTCCAGTTGCGTCCCTGACCGAAGAGTCCGTGCAGGAAGACGACGCGGCTACCGGTCTCGCCGAGCTCGATCGTATGAAGTGATGACACCGGGGAAGCGTACAAACTCAGAAGTCGAAGCCGTCGAACATGCCACCGATGCCGTCGCCGATCCCGCCGAACATGTCGCCCATGCCCTCGCCGATCCCGCCGATCGCGTCGCCCATGCCCTCGCCGATCTCACCGAAGGCGTCGAAGCCGCCGAACGCGCTGAACATCAGCCCGGCGAACATCCAGTCCATCGGGGAGAACGCGCCGAAGTAGCCGGCGGCGTAGGGCCGGTAGGCCGGCCCGCCCTGCCAGTAGGGCACTCGCTGGTTGCCGACCATCACCTTGCGGGTGTCCGGCTCCGCGCCGGCCTTGACCCGCTCGGCGTCGAGCGCGCAGGCGGGTACGTCGCGGGCAGTGCCGCCCGGTGGCGCCCACTCCACGTCCTCGACCGAGAGCCCGTGGCGGGGGTCGAAGAAGCACGGCGGACGACGCTTCGGCAGCGCCTCGCCGGCGACGCGCGCCTTGACGCACGCGACCGCGTAGCGGCCGTCCTCGACGATCGTGGTGATCTGCTTGACGTCTTCGGGAACGGTCATCCTGTCGACGGAGCGCTTGGCCGTCTCGTACTCGTCCAGGGCACGCTGGTAGTCGGCGTTGGCGCCCTCGTCGAGCTCCTTGCCGGCCATGTCGAGGTCGAGCCCCTGCAGCTCCTCGCCGAAGGCGGTGACGTCCTCGAAGGCGAGCTGCTTGACCGGCGCCAGATCCGCGCGCTGTTTTTCCAGCGCCCGCGCCTGCGTGCGCTTGTTGGTCACTACCACGGTCCCGATCACCGCGACGACAACGAGTAGTGCGATCAGAAGTCCCACGTCAATCAGCGTAGCGCCACGGTGGTCGGGCCCGCCCTTACCGCATCAGGAGTAGTCGCGGAACCCCTTGCCGGTCTTGCGGCCGAGGTAGCCCGCCGTGACCAGGTGCTCCAGCAGCGGCGCGGGGGCGAAGCCGGGCTCGCGGAACTCCAGGTAGAGCTCTCGCTCGATGGCCAGGGAGACGTCGTTGCCGACCACGTCGAGCAGCTCGAAAGGGCCCATCGGCAGCGCACAGCCGAGCTTCATCGCGGTGTCGATGTCGTCGGCGGTCGCGTAGTGCGCCTCGAGCATCTTGACCGCGTCGTTGAGGTAGGGGAAGAGCAGCGCGTTGACGATGAAGCCGGCCCGGTCCCCGCACGAGACCGGCGACTTGCCGACGTTCGCACACAGCGCCCGGACGGTCTCGGCGACCTCTTCGGAGGTGGTGACGGTGGAGACGACCTCGACCAGCTTCATGACCGGCGCCGGGTTGAAGAAGTGCATCCCGACGACGTCCGCCGGCCGCTTGGTCACCTTCGCCAGCTCGATGACCGGCAGGCTCGAGGTCGTCGTCGCCAGGATCGCACCCGGCTTGCAGATGTCGTCGAGGTTCTCGAAGAGCGTGGTCTTGATGGCCAGGTCCTCGGCGATGGCCTCCACGACGATGTCGACGTCTGCCAGGTCGTCCAGCGAGGTCGTGCCGGTCAGCCGACCGAGGATCTCCGGCTTGGCCGACTCCTCCAGCTTGCCTCGTCCGATCGCCTTGTCGAGGCTCTTGGTGATCCGCGCGGAGACAGCCTCGACCTTGTCCTGGCTGCGCCCGACGTACGTCACGTCGTAGCCGCCCTTCGCGAAGACCTCGACGATCCCCGATGCCATCGTCCCGGTGCCGACGACGCCGACCTTCGCGATCGAACGGCGCAGCTCGTGGGTGGCGTCGGCGCTCGGGGTGAGGGCGTCGGGGACCACGATCGGCGAGTCGGCGCCCTCGTAGGTGTAGAAGCCGCGCCCCGACTTCCGCCCGAGCATCCCGGCCGTGACCATCTGCTTGAGGATCGGCGCGGGAGCGTGCAGCCGGTCGCGACCCTGGCGGTACATCGTGTCGAGGATCTCGTAGGAGGTGTCGAGCCCGATCAGGTCCAGCAGCGCCAGCGGCCCCATCGGGTAGCCGCAGCCCAGGCGCATCGCGGTGTCGATGTCCTCGCGGGTGGCATAGTGGCCCTCGAACATCGAGACCGCGTGGTTCAGGTAGCCGAAGAGCAGCGCATTGGCGATGAACCCGGCCCGGTCGCCGCAGACCACCGGCGACTTGCCGAGCTTGCCGACGACCTCGCGGGCGTCCTCGAGCACGTCGGGCTCGGTGACCACGGTGCGTACGATCTCGACGAACTTCTGCACCGGGGCGGGGTTGAAGAAGTGCACGCCGACGACGCGCCCCGGGTGCTTGGAAGCAGCCGAGATCTCGGTCACCGACAGCGACGAGGTGTTCGTCGCCAGGATCGTCTCCGGAGCGACGATGTCGTCGAGGGTGGCCAGGATCGACTTCTTCAGCTCCAGCGACTCCACGACCGCCTCGACCACCATGTCGACGTCCTTGAGCGCCGTCGCGTCGGTGGCGAAGGAGATCCGGCCGAGCAGCGCCTCCTGCTCCTCCTGGCTGAGCTTGCCGCGCTTGACCGCGCGGCCGGTCGAGTGGGCCAAGTGCTCCTTGCCGCGCTCGAGACCCTCCTCGTCCCGCTCCACCCCGACGACGGTGAACCCGTTGCGGGCGAACACCTCCGCGATCCCGGCACCCATGGTGCCCAGGCCGACGATTCCGACTGTCTCGATCGTGCGCTCACTCATGGCCCGCATCCTGCCATGGCGTGATCGGGGGCACGTCGGGATGCCGCTAGATTCGGTCTTCGTGAACGATGAGACCCAGACCAGCGAGCGCATCGACGCCGAGCGGATCATCCCCGCCTCCCCCACCGCCATCTTCGCCGTCCTCACCGACCCCGACGGCCACGTCGCCATCGATGCCGCCGGCATGCTCCAGTCCGCGGAGGGATCACCGGCGACCGCGGTCGGCGACCGGTTCGTCGTCCACATGGACCGCGAGGCCCTCGGCGACTACCCGTTGGGCAAGTACGACGTCACCGTGATCATCACCGGCTTCGAGCCCGACCGATCGATCGAGTGGACCATCGAGGGCACCATCAAGCCGCCGATCGGCCACCGCTTCGGCTACGAGCTCGAGCAGCTCGACTCCGGGGACACCCGCGTCACCTCGTACTGCGACTGGTCCACCGCCCTCCCCGAGTAGAAGCCGATCTTCCCGGTCATCGACCAGAAGTCGATCCGGGCCACCCTGGGAGTCCTGGAACGTGCCGTACGCCGCGGGTATCCCCGACCCTGACCAGTCGTCAGCGCGCCCGTCAGTAGGTGTGGAAGCCCTCGCCGGTCTTGCGGCCGAGCTTGCCTTCCCGGACCTTCTCGACCAGGAGGGCGGCGGGCTCGAAGCCGGGCTCGCCGAACTCGTTGCGGAGCTCGGTCTGGATGGCCAGGGAGACGTCGTTGCCGACGACGTCGAGGAGCTCGAAGGGGCCCATCGGGAAGGCTGCGGTCTCCTTGATCGCGGCGTCGATCTCCGCCATCGCGACGCCCGACTCGTGCAGCTTGACGGCATCGTTGAGGTAGGGGAACAGCAGCGCGTTGACGATGAAGCCGGACCGGTCGCCGCAGGAGACCGGGACCTTCTTGACGGCCGTGGACAGGGCGCGCACGGTCTCGTCGACCTCGGGCGAGGTGAGCTCGGTGGTGACCACCTCGACGAGCTTCATGACCGGCGCGGGGTTGAAGAAGTGCATCCCGATGACGTCACCGGGGCGCTCGGTGACCTTGGCGAGCTCGGTGATCGGCATCGAGCTGGTCGTCGTGGCCAGGATGGCGCCCGCCTTGGCGATCCGGTCGAGATCCTTGAAGAGCTCGGTCTTGACCTCGAGGTCCTCGGCGATGCCCTCGACGATCAGGTCGGCCTCGGCGAGGTCCTCGCGCGAGGTGCTGCCGGTGAGGCGACCGAGCACCGCGGACTTGGTCTCCTCGTCCGAGCGGCCCTTCGCGATGGCTTTGTCGAGCGCCTTGGTGATCCCGGCGACGACGCCGTCGAGCTTGTCGGTGGAGCGGCCGACGAAGACGACGTCGTACCCGGCCTGGGCGAAGACCTGGATGATGCCCGAAGCCATCGTGCCGGTGCCGACCACGCCGATCTTCCCGATCGTGCGGCGCAGCTCCGGGGCGGGTACGTGGTCCCCGGCCACCGCGGCGAACGTCCCGGCCTCGCCGGCGATCTTGGTGAGCAGGTCGGCGGGCTTGTGCAGGTTGTCGCCGGTCTCCTCGAAGCGGGCGAGCAACGCGTCGCGTACGACGGACGCGCCGATCTCGTCGACCGCGGCCAGCGGCCCCTGGGGGTAGCCGCAGCCGAAGCACATGGCGTTGTCGATGTCCGTGGCGGTGGCGTAACCCGACTCGAGCATGCGGATGGCGTGGTTGAGGTAGGGCAGCACGAGCACGTCGTGGATGGAACCCTGGGTCGAATCCGTCATGCGAAGGAAGACTGCCAAATTTATTACCCATGAGTAACCCCCGGTGGCGTGACGCTGCTCACACGAGGCGATGCGATACGTTCTCCCGGTGAGACTCGTCGTTGCCACCTGCCAGGTCGACTACGCGGGGCGGCTCACCGCCCACCTCCCGATGGCCACCAGGGTGTTGATGCTCAAGGCCGACGGATCGGTGCTGGTCCACTCCGACGGGGGCTCCTACAAGCCCCTCAACTGGATGTCGCCGCCCTGCACCCTCTCGGAGGGCAAGGCCGACGACGGCCGCCTCGAATGGACGGTGACATCCAAGACGGACGACACCCTCCGCATCCTGATCGACGAGATCCACCACGAGACCTCCCATGACCTCGGTGTCGACCCCGGACTGCAGAAGGACGGCGTCGAGAAGCACCTTCAAGAGCTCCTCGCCGATCACCCGTCGACCCTGGGCGAGGGCTTGATCCTCGTACGCCGCGAGTACCCCACCCCGATCGGGCCGGTCGACCTGATGTGTCGCGACGCCGAGGGGAAGTCCGTCGCCGTGGAGATCAAGCGGCGCGGCGAGATCGACGGCGTCGAGCAGCTGACCCGCTACCTCGAGCTGCTCAACCGCGACCCGCTGCTGGCGCCGGTGCGAGGCATCTTCGCTGCCCAGGCGATCAAGCCGCAGGCCCGCGTGCTCGCCGAGGACCGCGGCATCACCTGCGCGGTCGTCGACTACGACGCACTCCGCGGCCTCGACGACCCGACCGAGAGACTCTTCTGAGCAACAGTTGGTGCACGTCCAGGCAAGTTCACGTCGAGGACACACGATTCCTTACGTTTCGCGTGAAATAGCGTGACAAGATTCACACCATGTCCATCAATTACTCGGGGCATGGCGTTGGGGGCCGCCTGTCCGTGAGCGACGTCGAGGCGATCATGATCGATCTCCTGACCATGCAGCAGATGCACACGGCAGAGTTCCACGCGATCAAGGCTCGGGCGGAGCGCACCGATGCCTCGCTGGACAACATCAACGCACGCCTGGACAGCATGGAGCGTCGCCTCGACGACCTGCTGATCTCGATGAGCCAGCTGCTCAACTGGATCAACCCGCGCTGACCCGTCGAGTCGGCTCATCCTGACGGCGTCAGGATGAGCCGACCGACCTG
>NZ_JACIXG010000136.1 GCF_014360585.1 Nocardioides sp. | reverse complement strand
CCACGCTGCCGTGGACCGACCACGTGGTCGTCGAGCTCGACGACCACCACGACTCCGATCTGATCAACGCCGGTCTGGCCGCCGATGCCGGCTACGTCGGCACCTTCCGCCACGAGGCCGAGTCGTCCTTGGACGAGCTGCGGACCACGTTCCACCGCAAGGCACACACGGCCGCGCTCGAGCGTTGCCTGACCCGGCTGTTGAGGGGGCAGCCGGACCTGCCTGCGGACGCGGTGGGCGAGGTCCGACTGCAGGACCTCGCCGAGGACGAGTTCACCGCCGCGCTCCTGCGGCGCCGGGTGGTCCTCGGGCTGCCCGCCCTGCCGGAGGCGTACGTCCTGGTCGACCACGACGGCGCGCGCCCCGACGACATCCCGCTGGCACTGCGGAGGGCGCGTTCGACCCGGATCTCGATCGACGGGAACGCCCACTTCTGCCGCGGCCTGCTGGCGACGCGCTACGGCGACGAGGCCACCTCGCCCGCCTTCGTACCTCTGACCGACCTGCACCGAGAAGGAGCATCCTCATGAGCACCATGCGAGCCGTCCAGGTGGTCGGCTACCACCAGCCGCTGGCGCTGGCCGAGGTCCCGGTCCCCGAGCCGACCGGCCCGTTCGACGTCGTCGTCAGGATCGGCGGCGCCGGAGTGTGCCGCACCGACCTGCACATCCTGGAAGGGCAGTGGGCGGAGAAGTCCGGCGTCACGCTGCCCTACACGATCGGTCACGAGAACGCCGGCTGGGTGCACGCGGTGGGCGACGCCGTCACCAACGTCGCCGAGGGCGACAAGGTGATCCTGCACCCGCTGATCACCTGCGGACTGTGCCGGGCCTGCCGCTCGGGCGACGACGTGCACTGCGAGCTCAACCAGTTCCCCGGTATCGACACCAACGGCGGCTACGCGGAGTACCTGAAGACCTCCGCACGCTCGGTGGTGAAGATCGACGACTCCCTCGAGCCCGCCGACGTGGCCGCCCTGGCCGACGCCGGCCTGACCGCCTACCACGCTGCCGCGAAGGCCGCCCGGCGGCTGACCCCGCGCGACAGGTGCGTGATCATCGGCGCCGGCGGGCTCGGGCACATCGGCATCCAGGTCCTCAAGGCGCTCAGTCCGGCCGAGCTGCTCGTGGTGGACCGCAACCCGGACGCGGTGAAGCTCGCCCTCGACATCGGCGCCGACCACGGCGTCGTCGCCGACGGCTCCCAGGTCGACCAGGTCCTCGAGCTCACCTCCGGGGCCGGCGCCGAGGTCCTCGTCGACTTCGTCGGCGAAGGCGGCGCGACGGCGGAGGGGGTCCGGATGCTCCGCCAGGCGGGCGACTACCACGTCGTCGGCTACGGCGAGAACATCGATGTGCCGACCATCGACATCATCTCGGCCGAGATCAACTTCGTCGGCAACCTGGTCGGCTCCTACAACGACCTGTGCGACCTGATGGCGCTCGCCGCCCGCGGCGCGGTCACGCTGCACACCCAGAAGTACGCCCTCGACGACTTCCAGACCGCCATCTCCGACCTCGACGCCGGCCGGGTCCGCGGCCGCGCGATCTTGGTCCCCTGACTACGAAACCCAGCCGTACGAAGTTCATTCCGAACACATTGGAGGCAGTCATGACCACAACCGAAGAATCACCGCGCGTCGCCCTCGTGACCGGAGCAGCCCAGGGAATCGGCAGAGGCATCGCCCTACGTCTCGCCGCTGACGGGCTCGACGTCGCAGTCAACGACATCGGTGCCAACGGCGACCAGATCAAGGCACTCGCAGAAGAGATCGAGTCGATGGGTAGGCGTTCGACCGCGATCGAGGCCGACGTCTCAGATCCGGCCGCGGTGCAGACCATGGTCGACCGGGTCGCCGCCGACCTCGGACGACTCGATGTCGCAGTGGCCAACGCCGGGATCGCCGACGTGAAGCCGTTGCTGGAGACGACACCCGAGGAGTTCGACCACCTGATGTCGATCAACCTCCGCGGTGTCTACCTCTGCTACACGGCCGCCGCGAAGCAGATGATCAAGCAGGGCGGTGGCGGCAAGATCATCGGAGCGGCGTCGATCGTGGCGTACCGGCCCTTCGCGCTGCTCGGCCCTTACTCGGCCTCCAAGTGGGCTGTCCGCGGGCTCACCCAGGCCGCGGCGATGGAGTGGGCTCAGCACGACATCACCGTCAACGCGTACTGCCCGGGCATCGTCGGCACCGCGATGTGGGACCACATCGACGAGGAGCTGGCCAAGCACGAAGGCCTGCGCAAGGGCGCGGCCATCGAGAAGCACTCGGAGCTGATCCACCTCGGCAGGGTGTCGGTTCCGGAGGACGTGGCCGCGTTCGTGTCCTACCTCGCCTCCAAGGACTCCGACTACATGACGGGCCAGTCCGTGATGATCGACGGGGGCATCCAGTTCTCGTGACTTCCCCCCGATCCCTGAAGGAGAGCTCATGATCTTCATCGCCGCCCGCTTCCGGATCAAGCCGGAGTACGCCGAGGACTGGCCGACCATCTCCGGCCCGTTCACCGAGGCGACCAGGGCCGAGCCCGGCAACCTCTGGTTCGACTGGGCCCGTAGTGTCGACGATCCGAACGAGTACTTCCTGCTCGAGGCCTTCGCCGACGACGACGCCGGCGCTGCCCACGTCACCTCGGCCCACTTCAAGCAGGCCCAGGCCGACCTCCCGCGTCATCTCGCCGAGACGCCGCGGATCGTCAACACCAGCGTCCCAGGACAGGAGTGGTCCGAGCTCGGCGAGCTCGCGGTCACCGACTGAACCCACTGGTCCCGCTTGACCTGGGGTGATTCCAGGTCAAGCGGCGGTGCCGCTCTCGAGCACCGCCGCCACCTCGTCGGCCCGGGGCCGTTCGCGCGGGTCCTCGGCGAGCATCGCGTCCGTGATGCCGTCGAGGTCGCGGCGCAGCGCTCGGGGTCCGACCGGGTGAGCGACCTGGGCTACGACGACGCGTACGGGCGGGGAGTCGTCCCGCTCGATCGCCCACGGGATCGCAGCAGCACGACGCCGAGCGTTGCGAACAGCGCCAGGGTGATCCCGGCGAAGACCACCCAACCGATCCTCTGGTTCTGGGCGCTCATCCGCTCTCGGTCGATATCGTCGGCGAACCCATGGGCGGCGGCAACCATCACCTTCTTGAGGCCTTGGACGAAGATGGCGGCGTCGGCAAGCCAGACCTGGGCGACCGGCCGGCCGTCGGCACCGTCTTTCAGCTGCCTGACCACGTCCGCGACATCACGAGCGTTGACCACCCGGATGACCGCACGCTGCGACGACACCCCGTAGGACCCGAAGGCGAACGAGTTGCCCGAGATGGAGTCGAGCGCCTGCTGCGTCGCGGGCTCGGCATCCTGGTAGATCGACTCCGAGTGCGTTACCCAGGAACTCTGTGCTGCGTTGAGGTCGGCGAGGCTCCGGTCACTGATCCGGCGCTTGCGCAGCGCGTCCGCCATGATCTGGCGCTCGAGCCCGAGCACCTCGGAGACCGGACCGATCGCCTCCAGGTTCTTCGCCTGCCTGGCGAGGTCCTCATCATCGAAGGTCGGCAGCTCGGCGGCCAGATCGAAGAGTCCGTTGACGGCGTTGGTGTAGGTCGCCGCATCAGCCGGCGTGCTGGCCCGGTCGCCCGACCTGACGGCCGGCCGGATGTCCGACAGACGCTCGAGAGCTGCCGCTGCTCGCTCCGTACGTCGGCGCAGGCCGGGGTCGCCACCGGTGTCGATCCCCTCGACCTCAGTCTTCCAGTCCTCGATCGACTGGTCGGTGACCCTGATGAACTCCTCCGACACTCTCCCACCGCTACGCAGCGCGTCCCGCTCGATCGAGAGGTCGAAAGCGAGCGCGAAGCTCGTCGGAAGGATGTCTGCCAGACGCTCCACACTCCCGAGGTACGACCGCGTCTCACCCGCGCGCCGCAGGCCCGAGCCAGCTAGGACGAATCCCGGCAACAGCAGAACCATGAGAGTGCCCAGGACAGAGGGCGAGTGCCAGAGCTTGCGCCCCTTCCTGGACGCGCGGACGATCTTCTTCGGCGGAGCGTCGAGCCCGCTCTCGAGCACGCTCACCACGTCCTCGGCCCGCGGCCGGTGGGACGGATTCTCGGCGAGCATCGCGGTGACGATGCCGTCGATCTGGCCCGGCACGGTCACCAACGACCCGACACGTTCGGGCTCGCCCCTGACGTTCGGCGGACGACCGACGAGAAGCTCGAAGAACACCGCACCCAGCGAGTAGACATCGGCCGCCACCCCGCTCCGCCGACGATCGATCTGCTCGGGAGCCAGGTAGGCCAGGTTCTCTCCCAGGCGCGGCGGCGGGGCGCCGATCAGCCCGACCCGGCCCTCCTCCATGAACCCGATGGTCGCCGGCCGAATGTCGCCGTGCACGTTCCCGACAGCGTGCCCCGCAGCGAGGAGGTGCGCGACCTCCCCGACGATGGCGGCGGCCTCATCGGGTGAGAGCTGCTGTTCCCGAGCAAGCCGGTCGGCGAGGCTCTGCTCGTTCGGAGCGGCGGGACCGCTCTGTGCGGCCAGGTGCTCCGACTTCGGGCGACCGGCGCGTGGGAGACGGATACGCATGGGACTATGGTCCCAGTTGGGAGCCTCTGATGCTCAACCGTCGTTCAGCCGGCTGCCGGCGTGTCTCGAAATCCCCCGTCGATCCCGCTCGACCTGGCACGGCCAGGTCGAGCGGGATCCGGAGGTCATCCACGCGCCGCGGTGCGCCGCCCCAGGTAGGCGAGGCAGGCGACGGCGAGCGCGACGCCCCACAGCGGCCACAGCATCTCCGGCCCCCACGCGGCCCAGTCAGAGGTCGCCCCGGGGACCCGCCAGAGGTCGTCCGAGATCGCCATCCGCCAGAACGAGATCCCGGCGGACATCGCCACGCCGGCGACCAGGAGCCCGGGGACGAGGGCCATCGCGATCGGCACCGGACGCCCGCCGATGCGGGGCACCCAGCGCCAGAACACCTCGCCCCAGCGCGCCACCAGGCCCCAGGTCAGGACCGCCCCCACCACGGCGAAGGCCGCGAGCCCGAAGCCGGCCCACTTCGCCTCGCCGAGCTCCTCCAGCATCCCGTGGCTGATCCCGAACGGGATGTCCAGCGCCCAGGCGATCCGGGTGACGGCGTAGAGAAGAGGTACGACGACCGCGACCGCCACCGCAGGACGCCCCCAGCGCGCCCAGCGGCCCCAGTCCAGACGTCCGCCTGGTGCGGCCCGCCCGAGCAGGGAGACACCGGCGACGACCATGGCCAGTCCGCCCGCAGCGTGCGCCAGAGCGACGCCGGAGTCGACGAAGAGGCCCCATTCGAGCTGTCCGGCACCCGGTCCGACCCCGACCATCGCCAGCAGGACCTGAGGCAGATAGCCGAGGAACATCAGCGCGCGGACGTCGGAGATGACGACGGCCACGACGAGCCCGAGAACGATCAGGAGCCATCCTGTCGCTTTCGTCGTACGTGGTGTCCGCACCTTCGCGGCCACGCCCCCGGCAGCCAGGGCGAGGAGCGCCAGCACCGCGATCACCCAGGACATCTGGGTGCCGCTCAGAGCGCCGAGCGGGGAAGCCGCATCGGGGACCCACGGATCCGGGGCCCTGCCCAGCAGGGCGAGCCCGACCAGGGCGCCGAAGGCGAGGGTCCAGGCGCCGGCGACCCACGGCGCCGCGCGCAGCGCGACGGAGCGGTGCTGCGTACGTTGCGTACGTTCCATCAGGGCGCTCATCTCGACAGGCTCGATACATCGCATCAGGCCACGCTCCTGGCCGTGTCCCAGCGCTTTCCGACCGTGCGCAGCAGGGCCGGATAGACGATGGCGTAGCGGAACGGCTTGATGAGGGCCATGTAGGCCTCTCCGAACCGCCCGTTGGGCCGCACCAGCACGCTCATCTGCGCGCTGAAACCATCGGGGGCGCTGTCGTCCTCGACCCAGCCGAGGTGCAGGACACCGTGCATCGTGCGGTTGGCGATCTCCGCGGCGTACTCCCGATCCGTCAGGTAGAGCGCGTGGAACGGGATGGTGTCGCTCTCGGGTGCCGGACGGTCGAGGAGGTCCTCAGGCAGGCGATCGCGCAGCGGCACGACCCGTCCTCCCAGGCCCTGCTCGTCGCCGTCGGTGCCGAGCATCCTGCCGAGCGCCCAGCGGACCGCGAAGAGGAAGCGGTACGCCGCCGGGAAGTCGCGGTCGTCATCGGCCATCATCGCTGTGACGAAGCGCGGTAGGTCGTCGGGTCCGCCCTGGACGGGCAGCGCCCAGACGTCCTCGAGGTCGAAGTCTGCGGTGATCTCGTGGATCCGCCAGTGTCGGCCCGAGTAGACGCCCGACGGCAGCGGTCTGGTTCTCAAGGGTGCTTGTAAGGGTGCTCGTGTGGTCATGTCTCCACACTGGCCCGCGCACGTCCGCGGCTCGTCGCCCTCAGGTCGCGGGGACCTCAGCCTCTGGGATGAGGCGGGCTCAGCTACGCCGGCCGACCAGCCCGGTCTCGTACGCCAGCACGACCGCCTGCACCCGGTCGCGCAGGCCGAGCTTGGCGAGCACATGGCCGACGTGCGTCTTCACCGTCGCCTCGGAGAGGTGGACACGGCGAGCGATCTCGGAGTTGCTGTCGCCGGTGGCGAGCTCGAGCAGCATGTCGAGCTCGCGGGGCGTGAGGGTCGCCCGGATGTCGGCGGCCCGACCGCTGTCGGCCGCCGGCGCCGTCGCCACGTGCTCGAGCAGACGTCGCGTCGTCGACGGCGCAACCACGGCGTGACCGGCGTGGACGGTGCGGATCGCCTCGACGATCTCCTCGGCACGGGCGTCCTTGAGGAGGAAGCCGCTGGCGCCGGCCCGGATCGCCGGGAACGCATAGTCGTCGAGGTCGAACGTCGTCAGCGCGACCACCTTCGTCGCGGGCTTCTCACTCGTGATCGCAGCCGTGGCCTGGATCCCGTCGAGGCGCGGCATCCGCAGGTCCATGAGAATGACGTCGACCCGCTTCGTACGCACCAGGGCGAGCGCCTCGTGACCGTCGGCCGCCTCCCCGGCGAGCTCGAGGTCGGCCTGGCTCTCCACCATCATCCGCAGCGCCGAGCGCATCAGCTCCTGGTCGTCGACGATCGCCACCCGGATCGGGTTCTCTGCCTCGCTCACGCTGGTCGCTCGCTGACGCTCGCTCATAGCGGCATCATGGCGCGTACCCGCCACCCCTCGCTGCTCGGCCCCGCCTCGAGCGTCCCGCCGACCGCGGCCACCCGTTCACGCATCCCGCGCAGGCCTCGCCCGGGCGGGCTCTGCGTCCCCACTCCGTCGTCGCTGACCTCGACCTGGAGCTGGCGGCCGATGCGTCTCACCGACACCGTCGCCGCCGCTCCCGGCCCCGCATGCCGGGTGACGTTGGTGAGCGCCTCCTGCACCACCCGGTAGGCGGTCAGGCCGACGGCCGGCGCGACCTGTCCGGACTCGTCCGCCTCGAGACGGACACTCAGGCCGGCCGCGCGCATCCGCTCGACGAGATCCTCCACGTCCGCCAGTCCGGGCTGCGGCTCGGTCGAGGCGATGTATCGAGCTTGTCGAGATGACTCACCACCGAGCACCCCGAGCAGCCCCCGCATCTCCGTCAGCGCCTCCCGACCGGTGTTAGCGATCGTGTCGAGGATCCCCGCCGCCCGCTCCGGCTGCTGCCCGACGACCATCCGGCCGGCCTCGGCATGGCTGACCACGACCGCGAGCGAGTGGGCGACGACGTCGTGCATCTCGCGCGCGATGCGCTGCCGCTCCTCGGCGGCCGCACGGTCGGCGACCTGATCGGCCCAGGCGGCCCGGGTGGCGCGAAAACGGCCGAGCGCCCACGCCGCCATCGTGGCGGCCAGCGTCGCGGTGGTCACCATCAGCCACCAGGTCCACCCCTGCAGTCCGGTGCCGTCGAAATGCCATACGCGTACGACGGTCAGCAGACAGCCCACCAGCGCGATGCCGAGCGCGACCCCTGGCCAGGGTCGCCGGTCCTGGGCGCTCACCGCGTAGAGCAGCACGAAGAAGCACAGGCTGCTCGGCAGCAGCACCGGTCCGTACTCGCTCCCAGCGGCGGCCGCCGTCGGCCCGCCCAGATCGGGAGCGGCGACCAGCACCAGCTCGGCCAGCGCCCCGGCGACG
Organism: Nocardioides sp.; assembly: GCF_014360585.1. GTDB lineage: Bacteria > Actinomycetota > Actinomycetes > Propionibacteriales > Nocardioidaceae > Nocardioides. The sequence goes on along the minus strand of NZ_JACIXG010000136.1, from coordinate 306 downwards.
TACGACTCCAACGGCCGGCGACGGGCGGTGGCCACTGCGGCGTGCATCGTCACGAGCGCGACCAGAAGCGCGATCTCCCACCCCGTCGCGACGTCACCCTCGGTCACCGATGTCCATCCGACCGGGAGCAGGGTCAGCGCGAGGACCCCCGCCAACGCCAGCTGTCCGACGTCTCCGAGCCAGCGGGGCCCGGGAGCAGCTGCCACGGTCATGCGCCAACCCTATGGTGTCGAGGACGACCGTGGGCCCGCTCCGATCGGAGCGGGCCCACGGGATGAGCTCAGGATGAGCTCAGCAGAGCTGTCT
>NZ_JACIXG010000135.1 GCF_014360585.1 Nocardioides sp. | reverse complement strand
GACCAACACGGTCCCCTCTCGCGCGAAGAGGGGACCGTGTTGGTCTCGACACGCCTCCGCCTAGCGGCTCCGGCGGCTCGACCGGCGGCGGGGCTCAGCTGAGGCCGGTGAGCTTGCCGGCGATGCCACCGGCGGCCTTGAGGGCGACGCCCTCTTCGAAGTTCCTGGTGACCTGGGGGACGTGCTTCTCGGCCTCGGCGATGGCGCTGATGAGGACCTCGGAGGCGGGGGTGTCGGGCCACAGGTAGAGCGAGAGGGCTCCGGGGATGGAGTTGACCTCGTTGATGAAGACCTCGCCCTTGCCGTCGGAGAGGAAGTCGATGCGGAGGATGCCGGTCAGGCCGGTGAGCTCCACGACGCGTACGGAGAGCTCCTTGATCTGCTTGGTGATCGACTCCTCGACCTGGGCCGGGAACTCGCGCGGCGAGGAGGACAGCCCGTCGGTGTGGACGTACTTGGCGGAGTAGTCGTACATCTTCGCCTCCTCGGAGCGCAGCGGGCGCTCGACCTCGGAGACGGCGACCTCGGGCGCGGTGCGCACCGAGGCGTTGAGGTCGAAGAGGTCAGGGCGGTACGGCTCGACGACCGCGCCGGCACGCAGGTGCGGCGAGGTGTTGAGGAGCGCCAGGCCGGTCTCGTAGTCGTCGACGACCTCGATGCCGATCGAGGAGCCGCCGAAGCGCGGCTTGACGATGTAGGGGCCCTCGAAGGACGGCGCGGCGTAGCGCGAGAGCAGCTCACGCTGCAGCGACGGCAGGCCGGCGTTGAGCATCACCGCGCCGAAGGCGAGCTTGTCCATGCCGAGCGCGGCGGAGGCCGGGGTGGCGCCCGTGGCCTTCAACCCCGCGAGCTCGAAGAGCCACTGGATGCCGCCGGCCTCGCCCGCACCACCGTGGAAGGCGGAGAGGATCGGTCCGGTCTCCAGACGCTTGCCACCGCCGAAGCCGCCGACGGTGTAGAACCCGTCGCCCTTCCCTTTGTCATTGCCAGCGCCGAGGCGAAATTCAACGGCCTTGGAGCCCTTCGGCTCGCCACCGAGGAAGTCGCGCGCCTCCTGCTTGGCGGGCACCACGAACCACTTGTCCGAGCGGGCCCAGTAGAGGCACGTCACCTCGACGCCCGCACCGGAGAGGACCCGCTCGGCCTGCAGGCCGGTGAGGATGCTGATGTCGTGCTCGGCGCTCGGGCCGCCGAAGACGATGGTGGCCTTGGTTACGCTCATGGTGAAAGCTCCTGGGTCCTACGCGTAGTGGTCGGGGAGGTCGTTCTCGTAAAGCACCACGTCGCCCTCCTTGGCCGCGGTCAGAGCATGATCCGCTGCCGCCTTGCGGCTGTCGAACGCAGTGGTTCGCGACGGGTCCCCCGCCCGCAGCGCTTTTCGGTTGGTGCGACCGACGATGCACAGCCGCATATTGTCGGAGGCAGTGGCAGCCTGCGCGAACTCGACGTTGCGCGCGGCCTGCTCCGTGCCCAGCTCGACCATACCGGGAGTGATGGTCCACACCGTGCCCGCCTCCCCCGCCAGCCGCTTCGCCTTCGCGAGCGCCGCGGCGGCACCGGTGGGGTTGGAGTTGAAGGTGTCGTCGACGACCCAGACGCCGCCCGGCGTCTGGTTCGCCTCGGCCCTGTGGGGCGTACCGGGGATCGACCCCAGCCGCTGGGTGATCGTCTCGATCGGGACCTCGACCGCGAGGGCGAGGCCGACTGCGATGGCCACGTTGATCGGGTGCCCGACCTCGTCGGGGAGCTCGACGGCGTACGTCTCGTCGTCGATCGTGAGCGCGCCGTCGCTCACCACGACCTCGGCGGCGGTGCCGGGCACCGCGGAGCAGGCGATGACGCGCTTGCTGGCGCGGAGGTTCTCGGCGATGAGAGCGAGCTCGGGTACGTCGATGTTGAGCACGACGGTGGCGGCCTTCGGAAGGATCTCCGACTTGGCCTTCACGATCGTCTCGCGCGACTTCATCCGCTCCAGGTGGGCCTCGCCGATCGTGGTGATCGCGGCGACCTCGGGCGGGAAGATCTCGGTCAGCGCGGCGATCTCGCCCGGACCGTAGGTGCCCATCTCTGCCACGAAGATGTCGGTGCCGGGCTGGAGACGGTCGTTGACCGCACGGGAGAGGCCCATCGCGTTGTTGAAGCTCGCCGGCGAGGCCAGCGTCGACCACCGCCCCTGCATCAGGTGGGTGGCGTAGTTCTTCGTCGAGGTCTTGCCGTAGGAGCCGGTGATCGCGACGATCTTCGGGTTGACCTTTTTGATGGTGGCGGCGGCCTGCACCTGCCACTTCTTCGCCATCGCCTTCTCGGTCGGCCACATGATCGCCAGCGCCGCCTCGGCCAGCGGGACCGCGAGGATCGGGAGCAGGCCGGCGGCGGCCGGGGCGAGCAGCGCGATCAGGACGGTGACGAGCGCGTGGAGCACGAAGAGCACCCCGGCCAGGCGCTTGACCCGATCTGTCCAGACCAGGCGCTTGGCGCCCACGAAACTCATCCCGACCGGCCAGCCGACGAACAGCAGCGCCCCGACGAGCGCACCGTAGGGCAGCACGAACGAGGCCAGACAGACCACGACGACCGCACCGAGCAGGATCGCCTCGACCGGACGGGCCTTGATCCAGATCCACTCGATCGCGAACAGTCGCGTCGGCTCGTAGTGCTCACGCTGGGCTACTCGCAGCCAGCGGTAGTACGAGACCAGGGTCAGCGCGGAGGTGACCAGGACGATCCACATGCTTCTTCTTCAGCCCCTCAGATTCAGTTCGTACGAAGTTCGTCGATGGCGCCTCGAAGGCTCTTGACCAGCCCCGCGTCGAGCAGGTGCGCCGAGCCGGGGACGATCTCCAGGGTCGCGTTCTTCCCCAGGATCTCCATGGCCTCGCCGGGCATCCAGACCGGAGCGGCGGTGTCGTTCTCGCCCCAGATCAGACGGACCGGGAGGTCGTTCGGGATGGCCGCCAGCTGGTCCCCGTAGGACTCGTTGACGACCTTCACGAAGATGTCGCGGATGATGCCCTTGGCGTTGCGGTAGTCGGTCGAACCGTACTTCTCCCGCAGCGCCTCCATCCTGGCCTCGGGGATCAGCCCCTTGGAGTGGAGCCAGCGGCCGACCCGGTAGGCGAGCTTGGGCTTGCCGCCGGTCTTCGGACGGAACAGCGGCACCCCGGTGAGGATGACGCCGCGGACGAGTTCAGGGCGGGTCGCGGCGAGCTGGACGGCCACCCGGCCGCCGAAGCTGTGGCCGACGAGCACCGGGCGGTCGAGCCCCTCGAGGATCTCGGCCAGCCACTCGGCGTACTCCTTGCTTCCCCACGCCTCCTCGGGAGCCGGGGTCGCACCGAATCCGGGCTGATCGAGCGCGAGCGCGTCGAGGCCCTCGAGCGTCGTACCCCAGTCGCTGCGGTTGCGCGCCCAGCCGTGCAGGGCCACGACGGTGGCAGCATCCTTGCCGTGCTTCTCACCGAAGGCACGTCCATCCAGCAGGGTCGTCAACACGGCCGCAACCTTATCCGGGACCATGCCCTGAGCCGTAACCGCGCGGCCGCCCGACGGCGTGTAACACGTCGTTCGTAGGACTACTCGCCTTTTATAACGACCGGATAGACCTACGAACGACGTGTTACCCCGAGCGGCCACATAGGCTCGGGCGCATGGATCACAAGCCCGCCACCATCGCCGTCCACGCCGGGCGGCCGGCCCACGAGCCCGACCAGCCGCTCAACGTACCGATCACGATGGCCTCGACCTATGTGGCCGGCGGGGACAAGGAGTACGGGCGCTACACCAACGATGCCTGGGTGGCCTTCGAGGAGACGCTCGGGCGGCTCGAGGGAGGGCGGGCGCTGTCGTTCGCCTCCGGGCTCGCGGCGATCGCGACGCTGCTCGACCTGGTCAACGACTCCGTCGTCGTGGCGACCGAGCAGAGCTACCTGGGGACCATCGGCCAGCTGGCCGACCTCGAGGGGCGCGGCCGGCTGACCGCACGCCTCGCGGACTTCTCCGACACCGCCGCGGTCGTGAGGCTGCTCGAGAAGCTCGACGGCGAGGTCGCGCTGGTGTGGGTCGAGACGCCGACCAACCCGGGGATGCAACTCGCCGACCTGCCGGCGATCATCGCTGCCGCGCACAAGGCCGGAGCGCGGGTCGTGGTCGACAACACCTTCGCCACTCCCCTGCTCCAGCAGCCGCTCGCGCTCGGCGCGGACATCGTCATCCACTCGGCCACGAAGTTCATCGCCGGTCACTCCGATGTCGTCATGGGGGCGGTCGTCGTCTCCGACGACACGCTGTGGGAGGTGCTCAAGGCCCGCCGTGATCTTCTCGGCGCGATCCCCGGCCCGTTCGAGGCCTGGTTGGCGCTTCGCGGGCTTCGTACGCTTCACCTGCGCGTCGAGCGCTCCGCCGCCAACGCGGCGGAGCTCGCCGAGCGGCTGGCCGCGCACCCGGCCGTCGCGGAGGTCCGCTACCCGGGGTTCGGCGGCATGCTCGCAGCCGTCCTCCCGACCGCCGAGCAGGCCGACTTCCTCACCCAAGGCACCTCGCTGTGGGTCCACGCAACGTCCCTGGGCGGTGTCGAGTCCACCTTCGAGCGCCGGCGCCGCTGGAAGACCGAGTCCGCGAGCGTGCCCGACGGGTTGGTGCGGATGTCGGTCGGCATCGAGGACGTCGACGACCTGTGGGACGACCTCGCCCAGGCTCTCGATCGCATCGAGCGCTAGGCGCCTAGTCGACCGGGCTCACCACCAGCGCGGACCCGCCACCACGCCGCCACGGCTCCGCGGCGGCCGTCAGCAGCCCGTCCGGGCCGATCTCGATCGCGGTGGCCGCCCCGAGCTCGGCGGTCGAGGCGAAGCGGTGGCCCAGAGATGTCAGCGGCCCGCCGTACGCCTCGATGAACGCCGGCTCGGCGCTGGTGCTCGCGGTGTTGCGCTGCGAGGCCCGCGGCGCGGCCATCGCCTCCGGAAGCGTCCGGTCACGTGCGAGCCGCTCGACGAGGATCTGGAGCACGGTGGTGATGATCGTCGATCCGCCGGGCGACCCGACCGCCAGGACCGGACGGCCCTCGGAGAGGACGATCGTGGGCGCCATCGAGCTGCGTGGGCGCTTGTTGGGCTCGATCCGGTTGGGGTCGTCGGCCCGGTAGGTCGTCGAGAAGTCGGTCAGCTCGTTGTTGAGGATGAAACCGCGCCCGGGCACGGTGATCCCGGACCCGCCGGTCTGCTCGATGGTCAGGGTGTACTCGACGACGTTGCCCCATCGGTCGACCACGGTCAGGTTGGTCGTCTCCAGGTTCTCGGTGTCCTTGGCGGTCACGCCGGGGCCGGTCGGGCCGTCGCAGACCCCGTCGAAGTCGTACGCATCGCCGGCAGCCACCGGCTTCGGCTGCGCCGCCGCGGGGTCGAGCGTGCACGCCCGCTCGGCGGCGAAGGTGTCGTCGAGCAGCGCCTCGACCGGCACCTCGACGTGGTCGGCGTCGCCGAGGTAGGCACCCCGGTCGGCGAAGCTGATCGCGCTCGCCTCGAGCAGGTGGTGGTAGGCCTCGGTGTCGTTCATCTCGGCGAGGTCGTATCGCTCCAGGATGTTGAGCGCCTCTCCCACCGAGGTGCCGCCGGAGGACGGCGGGGCCATCCCGTAGACGTCCAGGCCCTGGTAGGTCGAGTGGGTCGGCTCGCGGTCGGGCGCGGTGTAGGCGGCGAGATCCTCGGTGGTCACCCAGCCGGCCGGGACCGGCAGGTCGGTGTCGGCGGTCTTGGGCGGTGCGGTCACCGTCGCGGCGATCTCCTCCGCCAGCGGACCGCGGTAGAAGGCGTTCACGCCCTTGCGGGCGAGCAGGTCGTAGGTCTTCGCGATGTCGGGGTTGCGGAACCGGCTGCCCACCTCGGGCGCGGATCCTCCGGGAAGGAACAGTTCCGCTGTGGAATCGATAGCGGCGAAACGTTCTGCGTTGTCGACGGTCTGCTGACGGAAGGTCTCGTCGACGACGAAGCCACGCCGGGCCAGCCGTGAGGCCGGAGCGAGCGACTGCCCCAGCGAGCGCGTGCCCCACTTCCTCAGCGCCTTGTCCCAGGTCAGCGGGGTGCCCGGCACTCCGACCGAGGCCCCGCTGGTGACCATGTCGGGGAAGAACGGATACTCCTTCCCCGTCTCGGGGTCGATGAACGCGTCGCGAGGCATCGCGGCCGGCGCCTTCTCCCGTCCGTCGATGGTCTCGACCTCACCGGTGCGCGCCGAGTAGTGGACGAAGAAGCCGCCTCCACCGATGCCGGCCGAGTAGGGCTCCGTCACTCCGAGCGCGGCCGCGGTCGCGACCGCGGCATCGGTCGCGTTGCCGCCCTTGCGCAGCACCTCCAGCCCCACCCGGCTCGCGTCGGCGTCGACGCTCGCCACCGCGCCGCCGTAGCCCACCGCGGTGGGCACCTTCGGTGGCGGCACGCGCCGGTCCTCCGGAGCGGCGGCCGCCCCTCCGTACGGGACCAGAGTGGCCAGTGCGAGCGCGCCTCCGGTCAGGGTGGCGGCAACTGCAGAGCGGCGTCCGAGCATGGCGATCTCCCAGAGATTGGCGGCTCGTCGAACGTACTACTTCCCCGCCCGCCTCGAATTAGGTTCTGGAATTCCTTAATTAGTAAGGGTTGCTTACAAACAAACTCACTGCCACCATCAGATGGCGCTTCGGGCGCTTGTGCCCGAGCCAGCCATCACCTCGGAGGTGTCACCATGCATGTCGCCTTTCCCCCACGAAGAGCCCGCCGGACAGCCGGCCTTCTCATCGGCGCACTCGCCGGAGCACTCGCCCTCACCGGCACGCTCGCCCTCACCAGCACCCCGTCCAGCGCATCGCTGACGACGGCCGCAGCGGAGCCGACCGCGATCAACGGCTACCGCAACGTCGGCTACTTCGTGCAGTGGGGCGTCTACGGCCGTGCCTTCAAGCTCAAGCAGCTGGAGACGTCCGGCGTCGCCGACGACCTCACCCATCTCAACTACGCGTTCGGCAACATCCACCACCAGACGCTGACCTGCTTCGAGGCCAACAAGGCCCAGGGCGAGGGGCCCAACGGCTCCGACGGGGCCGGTGACGCCTACGCCGACTACGGGATGTCGTACGCAGCCGACGCATCCGTCTCCGGCAAGGCCGACACCTGGGACCAGCCCTTGGCCGGCTCCTTCAACCAGCTCAAGCAGCTCAAGGCGAAGCACCCCGACCTGAAGGTCCTGCTCTCGCTGGGCGGCTGGACCTGGTCGAAGAACTTCTCCCTCGCGGCGGCCACGCCGGAGTCGCGACGCAAGTTCGTCTCCTCGTGCGTCGACCTCTACATCAAGGGCAACCTGCCGATGATCGACGGCCGCGGTGGCCCCGGAGCGGCCGCCGGCGTCTTCGACGGCTTCGACATCGACTGGGAGTGGCCGGGCTCGCCCAACGGCAACGCCGGCAACCACGTCGACCCGGTCAACGACCGCGCCAACTTCAAGGCCCTCCTGGCCGAGTTCCACTCCCAGCTCGACGCCCTGGGATCGACCACGGGCAAGGACTATCAGCTCTCGGCGTTCCTCCCGGCCAACCCGCAGGACATCGAGGCCGGCGGCTGGAACGACCCGGCGATCTTCGACTCCCTCGACTTCGGCAACATCCAGGGCTATGACCTGTGGGGCGCCTGGGACCCGAAGCTGACCGGTCACCAGGGCAACCTCTACGCCGACCCCGCCGACCCGCGCCCCGACGGCAAGCGGTTCAGCGTGGACGAGTCGGTCCGGGAGTACCTCGACGCCGGAGTCTCACCGGCCCAGCTCGGCCTGGGCATGGCGGCGTACGGCCGCGGATGGCAGGGAGCCACCTCCTCCGCACCGTGGGGTCCGGCGACCGCCGCGGCACCGGGGACGTACGAGGCCGGCAACGAGGACTACGACAAGCTCAAGTCCCGCGGCACCGACCACTACGACGCCGCGACCGGTGCCGCCTGGCGCTACGACGGCAACCAGTGGTGGAGCTACGACAACACCCGGACGATCGCCCAGAAGGCGGCGTACGCCATCTCGAAGGGCCTCGGCGGAGGCATGTGGTGGGAGCTGTCCGGTGACCGCCAGGGAGAGCTGATCGGCACCTTCGCCGACGCCATGCGCAACGGCACCGGCGGCCCGGTCGAGGAGCCGGACCCGACCGACCCGCCGACCGACCCGCCACCGAGGACCCGACCGATCCGCCGACCGACCCGCCTGCCGGGGCAGCGCCATGGTCGGCCACCACGGTGTACGTCGCCGGTGACCGCGTCACCTACGGCGGTCACCTGTGGGAGGCCAAGTGGTGGACCCAGGGCAACACCCCTGGCACCGAGGAGTGGGGCCCGTGGAAGGACCTCGGCACGGCCTGACCCGCTGACTGCTCCGCTGGTCGAGCCCGGCGAGCGCTAGCGAGCCGGTGTCGAGACCAACACGGTCACTTACCGTGTTGGTCTCGACACGCCTCCGCCTAGCGGCTCCGA
>NZ_JACIXG010000134.1 GCF_014360585.1 Nocardioides sp. | reverse complement strand
TCATCAGTCCGCAGCGGTTGGCGGGCGTTCCGGAGCGCCCGCCAACACCACTGCCCAGCCCCGCCGGAGAACCCCATGCCTGACAAGACGCCCATCGACACCGAACCGCCCGCCGTGAACACCTCCGCCGCCCCCACTCCGCGCGGTTTCAAGGGCTTCCGGCGCACCCGCCCCTTCTGGGGCAGCCTGATCCTGCTGTGGTCGTCGTGGATGATCGGGTCCTCGATGCTCTCCAAGCAGCTCGACTTCACGATCTTCGCAGCCTTCGGTGACAGGACGCTGCCGCCGGTGCTGATCTCCTTCGCCATGGCAGCCGCGGCGCTGATCGCGATGTTCGTGCCCGCGCAGCGTACGTTCCCGGGGATCGTCTCGGTCGCGCTCGCGATCGCGGCGCTCCCGCTGGCCAACCTCGGTGGCCTGATCATCGGCACCGTCGCGGGCATCACCGGCGGCGCCCTGATCGTGGCCTGGACCCCCTACACCGACGAGCAGCTGACCAAGATGGCCGAGAAGGACGCCCGCAAACGCGCCCGCAAGGCGGCCCGCCGGCCCTCTCGGAACGGAGCGATCGCATGAGCCCGCGCGCCCGCCGTTTCGAGCGGACCGAACCCTGGGGCGAGGAGTCCGGCACGCTCAGTATGTGGGGCCGGCTCACCGGCCGCCTCTACCGTGCCGCGTACGCCGCCATCGACCGTGCCGCGGAGCGGTCGGCAGAGATGAAGACGGACTCCGAATCCGTACGCCGCGGCAGCCGCAAGCGCTCGCTGCCACCGATGATCCTCGGGAGCGCTGTGCTCGTCGCCATGTTCGGCGCGGTCTCGCAGAACGCCCTGGCGGTCAACTTCACCACCGGTAACGCCAAGTTCAAGCTCTACTCCAACTACCTCGACGCAGAGCACGCGGCGGGCTATCTCGCGCCGACCAGTCGCCAAGGGGCCACCGACTGCGATGCCGACGTCGCCGACGTACAGGCTCAGTGCGGCGTCACCGAGCTCGGGATCCACCAGGCCAAGCTCGCCGGGTTGTGCGGGATCGCGACCGAGAACATCCCGCTCGTCGGGAACTACTCGCTGATGATCACCGCCGGCGACGACATCCCGGACAGCTACGACGGCTCCTCGATCCCGGCGGGTACGACCACCGACCCGAGCACCGGCAAGCTCACCGCCGGCAGCCTGGGCAGCGCGATCTCGGCGACCAACCTGTTCATCAACTCCGACGCGCTCAGCGGCTACGGCAACAAGATCTCCGGTATGAACCTCGGCCAGTCGGCGGAGACGGTCGGCGACTCTGCGGGCCTCGCCTTCGAGGGCAACGCCAACCAGCTGCCCAGGACCGGGGCCTTCGGCCTCTACGCCCGCCAGCTCAACATGGCCGGTCTCAACGGACACAGCTACGGGCTCAACCTCAAGGGCAACATCACCCTGCCGAACCTGAGCATCAAGGTCGTTCCGGGAGCCAAGACTCAGGCCGACTGCTCATGACCGAACCCACCACGCAGTCGCTGACAGACGCCCTCGGCTTCTCCACCGTCTCCGGACCGACGCACGCACGTCGCAACCGGCTCGGCACCCTGCTCGCGGCGGCCCGCTCGTGGTTCCGCGCCTGGCGACGTACACGACCTTTCTGGGGCGCACTGTGGGTCATCGTGGCTGGCGCCTGGATCATCTACTGGATGTCCTTCGACATCGGCATCGCGCTGACCGGCGGCTGGTCCTACTCCGCGGGCTACGTCATGGGCGGCGGGCTGATCATGTTCGGCCTCGTCACCTGGCTGGCACCGCACTACAAGTCGCTCGCAGGGATCGTCGCGTTCCTGATCGCGCTGGGCGCCTTCCCCACTGCCAACCTGGGCGGCTTCGTCCTGGGCTCCGTCCTCGGCATCATCGGCGGCTCGATGATCTGGTCCTGGGGCGAGAAGAAGCCGTCCGAGCGCGTCACCTCCGGCGGCTGAGCCGCCGTGTCCCACGAGCTCACCGTCGGCAAGCAACGTCTCGTCGTCATCACCGCGATCGCGCTCCTCGTCATGTCCTCGGCGCTGTGGCCGTCGGCCGACCGAGCCGAGGCGAACAGCCAGAACGACAGCTACCAACCGTTCCGGTGCGACCAGCCCGGAAGCACCGACGCACAGCAACGGCGGCAGGTCGTGCCGCTCAAGAACAGCGGCGACAACGGCTCCTTCCAGAGCCGACTCTTCGGGACCCGGATGTTCCCCTGCCTGTCGGGGACGCGCTGGGTCCTGACCGCCGGCGAGCCGAACGGGAGCAGCACCACCAACGTTGCCGCCGACGTGCGCGGCATCTACACCAACAACAGCGACGGCAACTGCGACAGCAACAAGGGGTTCACCTACTATCACGCCGCGACGGGCTCGATGTGCCTGTTCCAGATCGCCTTCAGCGACCTCGTCTTCCGCAACAACGTCGCCTCGTTCGGCGCTCCGGTGCTCTCGGCGAGGTCGACGACGGCACCCGCCCCCACCGCGAAGGTGCCGCACACGCTCCGCATCGCCCCGGACGGTCCGTTCACCGTCGGCGGGCCCGGAGTGAAGACGAACCTGCTCACCACCGGCGACTCCTGGGTGGCGATCCCCTGGCGAACGGTGACCAACCTGGCCGGCCTCCTGATCATCGCCGCCGGGCTGACCACGACCTCGCAGAAGAACACCATCTGCACCGCCGGCTGGAACGGTGACTCGTGTCGGATGAAGATCCGTACGCTCGCCGGCGACGGCACCGGCGGCTGGAACGACCTGGTCACCGCGATCCTCAGCGGCCTGGCGGCCGGTGGTGACTACAACATCCTGGCGGCGAACCTGGAGTTCTACTACCTGTTCACCCATGACAACGACGCGTCGAAAGACCCCTACGTCCACCCGCCGGGCGGCAGCACGAACCCGCTCGACTCGATCCAGCTTCCCAACACGACGATCACGGTGACCGCGGGATGAGCACGTACGGGACCCGCTGGCGACGCATGGTCGCAGCGACGACGGTCGGCCTCGGCCTGCTCGCAGGGATGGTCGCCACGATGGGCTCCTCCGCGTCCGCGGTCTTCAGTCCCACGCTGACGATCAACAACGGCAGCTCGACGTTCTCCTCGACCAACATCCACGCCGCCGACGCGGCCTTCGGCACCTCGCTGGTGCAGACCCAGGCGGCCGCCAGCAGCGGTGGCGACTGGACACCGGTGCTGCGTGCCGGCTTCGCGTCCGCGACGATGAACGGCTTCTGCCTTTCCCGGGTGGAAGAGGTCGGGCCGCTCGGCAGCTACACGATCAGACTCACCTCCGGGGACGACGACCCGGCGACCAACGAGATCAGCGCCGAGATGGCCGTCTTCGACATCACCCGGCTCCGAGCCGCGGCCGCTCCTGGGGTCAACCTCCAGGGAACCGCTCAGATCGGACTGGCCTCCACCGACCTGACCACCAATCCGGGACGCGCACCGTACGCCGCTAACCCCATGGGCGTGCCCCAGGAGTTCGACTCGAACTGGTATCAGTCCAGCGGCAACGGCGGCCACAACAACGGTCAGGGCTTCACCGGCATCGACGCGACCGTCGCCGACCTCAACAGCGTCTACGGCGACGTCCGGCAGGCCCAGATCGAAGGACAGGTCACCCTGCCGAACCTGGAGATCGAACTGCTCCCCGGCGACCAGTCCTGCAAGGCGGCCGCTCAAGCCGGCACGTTCCCGAACTGACTCTTGCACGCCGACCGCCCCGGAAGGTGTAGATCTCGACACGCGGGTCACGGCTTCGCAAGCTCAGCCGCGCCGCTGCTCGATCTCGTCTCGCTAACGAGTTCGCTCCTGCGTCGCGATCTCGTGGCTCGCTTGAAAACATGGAAGGACCCGGTGGGTCCGTCTCGGGTCGGCTCCACCGGGTCCGCCGCGCGTGCCCCGACCATATGGGGGTTGGTCCGACACTCGCGGCTTACTCACCAGTATGCGGGCAATGCACCAACATCGGTTTTACCCGAAATCCACAACTCGCCAACAAATCTGTCAAGCGATCAGTTGGGTCCGTGCTATCCGTACTGCCGCCGCCAGACCACGACTGCCTGTCCGGGCGGCGCCTGCCGAACCGCGGGAAGCCTGCTGGCCGGAACCTGCGGCTCCGGAGCAGCGGCCCTCGCCTGGGCGAGCGCCTCGCGAGTCGCGGCCAGCTCGTGCAGCAGCTCCTCGTTGCGCCGGCGCAGCGCGTCGACGTGCTGCTCGAGAGCCAGGATTCGACGCACTCCCTCGATGCCGATCCCGGACGCGGTCAGGTCCGCGATCGAGCGCAGCCGCTCGATGTCGTGGAAGGAGTAGCGCCGCCCGCCGCCCCCGGTGCGCCCGGGGGTGATCAGGCCCATCCGCTCGTAGGTGCGCAGCGTCTGCGGGTGCAGCCCGGTCAGCTCCGCGGCGACGCTGATCACATACACCGCGGCATCCGGAGACGGGCTGCCGAATCCGTCGCTCATCATGACTCCTCGAGAAGAGACGTACGCAGTGGCTTGCCGGCCATCGCAGTCCGATAGGCCTCGACAGCGGCTTTGGCGTCGGCGTCGAGCACGGCCGGGATGTGCACCTCGACGGTGGCGAGCAGGTCGCCCACGGTGCCGTCGGCTCGCCGGAACCCCTTCCCCCGGACACGGAACGTACGCCCGTTGGGGGTGCCGGCGGGGATCCGCAGCGTCACGGGCGAACCGGACAGCGTCGGCAGCTTCACCTCTGCTCCGAGCGCCAGCTCGTCGAACCCGACGGGCACGTCGATGGTGAGGTTGTCGTCCTTGCGGCCGAAGACGCGGTGAGGCGTCACGTGCACCGTGACGTAGAGGTCGCCGGAGGGCCCCCCGTTCTCCCCGGCGGCGCCCTTGCCCTTGAGCCGGATCCGCTGCCGGTCCTTGACCCCGGCAGGGATGCGCGCCTGGATGGTGCGCGCCGAGGTGCCGCGGCCGGAGCCTCGGCAGGTCGGGCAGGCCTCGTCGTAGATCAGCTGACGGCCGCCGCAGCGCGGGCAGGTCTCGTTCATCGAGAACGCACCGCCCACGGAGTTGACCACGTAGCCCGCGCCTTCGCACTCCGGGCAGACCCGCGGCTTGGTGCCGGGTTTGCCGCCCGTGCCGTTGCAGTCGGGACAGGCGGAGTCCGAGGTCAGGCGCAGCGAGATGGTCACGCCGTCGAGGGCGTCGGTGAACCCGATCGTGGCACTCGTCTCGACGTCGGCACCCTTGATCGGCCGGGCCCTCGGGGTCGTACGCCGCCCGCTGAAGCCTCCGCCGGCACCACCGGCACCACCGAAGAGGTCGCCGAACATGTCGCCGAGCCCGCCGGTCTGGGTGCCGCCGGCACCGAAGAGGTCGTCGAAGTTGTAGCCGCGGCCGGCGCCCGTGCCGCCGAAGCCGCCCGGGAACCCGCCGGAGGCACCGAGTGTGCGCACCTCGTCGTACTTCTTGCGCTTCTCGGGGTCGCCGACGACGTCGTAGGCCTCGGCGACCTTCTTGAACTTCTCGTGCTTGGCGTCGTCGCCGGGGTTGGAGTCGGGGTGGTTGGCCCGCGCGAGCTTGCGATAGGCCTTCTTGATGTCGTCGCTCGAGGCGTCCTTCTTGACACCCAGCTCCGCGTAGTAGTCCTTGTTGATCCAGTCCGGCCGGATCCCGTCGTTCTCTGCCACCTAGCCCCTCCTCCCTTCTTCTCGGCAGACGAGCCTGTCGATTTCTCGACAGGCTCGTCTGCCCATCGTTGTCACTCCGGGTCGACGACCAGGACCTGCGCGGCCCTGACCACCCGGTCGCCGATCATGTAGCCGGCCTTGGCGACCAGCTTGACCGAGGTCTCCTCGACCTCCGGGTCGGTGCCCATGTGGCTGAGCGCCTCGTGAAGGTTGGGATCGAAGACGTCGCCAGGCTCGGCGAACTTCTTCAGGCCCAGGTTCGTCACGATCTTCTCGAGCTGGTCGGCGACGGCCTTGAAGCCGCCTTCGACCTCGCCGTGCTCGCGGGCACGGTCGATGGTGTCGAGCACCTCCACGATCGGAGTGAGCACCTTGTAGGTCGCGTTCTGCGAGACCAGCTCGCGGTCACGGTCGACCCGCCTCTTGTAGTTGACGTACTCGGCCTGGAGACGCTGCAGGTCGGTGGTCAGCTCGGCGACCCGCTTGTCGATCTCATCAGCGGCGTCGCCGAAGTCGACCTCGGTGTCGTCCTCGGGAGCGTCCTCGGCAACGACCTCGGCCTCGTTCTCGGCCGCCTCGGCGGAGCCGTCCTCGTCGGATCCGGCCTCGGCAGCGTCGTCCGAGTCCGCGGCGTCACCCTCAGGGGCGTCCGCCTCGGAGTCCTCGGTCAGCTCCTCGCCCGCCTTCGTCTCAGGGTCGGTCTCGGACGGCGGGGTCTCGGAGGCCGTCTCCTCGACGGCCTCCTCCGCCCCGCCGGGGCGGCGCTTCGTCACTTCTTGTCGCCCTCTTCACCCTCGACAGGCTCGTCGACGATCTCGGCGTCGACGACGTCGTCGTCGGCCTCGCCGGTCGCACCGGTCGCGCCGCCGGCGGCGGACTGCTCGGCCTCGGCCGCGGCGTACATGGCCGCACCCATCTTCTGCGAGGACTCACCGAGCTTGGTGATCGCGGTCTGGATGGCGTCCTTGTCGGCCTCGGTGTCCTCGAGGACCTTCTTCAGCTCGTCCAGGTCGGCCTGCACCTCGGTCTTCACGTCGTCCGGGACCTTGTCGCCGGAGTCGGTGATGAACTTCTCGGTGGTGTAGACGAGGCTGTCACCCTGGTTGCGGATCTCGATGGACTCGCGACGCTTGGCGTCCTCCTCGGCGTACTGCTCCGCCTCCTTGACCATGCGGTCGATGTCGTCCTTCGACAGCGCGGAGCCGCCGGAGATCGTCATGGACTGCTCGCGGCCCGAGGCCTGGTCCTTGGCGGAGACGTGCACGATGCCGTTGGCGTCGATGTCGAAGGCGACCTCGATCTTCGGCACGCCACGCGGCGCCGGCGGGAGGCCGGTGAGCTCGAAGTTGCCCAGCGGCTGGTTCTCCGACCACATCGGGCGCTCGCCCTGGGCGACCTTGATCTCGACGCTCGGCTGGTTGTCGTCAGCCGTGGTGAAGATCTCGGAGCGCTTGGTCGGGATGGTGGTGTTGCGCTCGATCAGGGTGGTGAAGACCCCGCCCTTGGTCTCGATGCCGAGGCTCAGCGGGGTGACGTCGAGGAGCAGTACGTCCTTGACCTCGCCCTTCAGCACGCCGGCCTGCAGCGCGGCACCGACGGCGACGACCTCGTCGGGGTTGACGCCCTTGTTGGGCTCCTTGCCGCCGAGCAGGCTCTTGACCAGCTCGGTCACGGCCGGCATCCGGGTCGAGCCGCCGACCAGGACGACGTGGTCGATGTCCTTGAGGGCCACGCCCGCGTCCTTGAGGACCGACTCGAACGGCTTCTTGGTGCGGTCGAGCAGGTCAGCGGTGATCTTCTGGAACTCCGCCCGGGTCAGGGTCTCCTCGAAGTGGAGGGGGCCGGACTCACCGTGGGTGATGTAGGGCAGGTGGATCGAGGCGTTCTGGCTCGAGGAGAGCTCGATCTTCGCCTTCTCGGCGGCCTCCTGGAGGCGCTGAGCGGCGATCTTGTCGGCGGCCAGGTCGACGCCGTTGGCGGACTTGAACTTCTCGACCATCCACTTGACGACGGCGTTGTCCCAGTCGTCACCACCGAGGTGGTTGTCACCGGAGGTCGCCTTGACCTCGACGACGCCCTCACCGATCTCGAGCAGGGACACGTCGAACGTGCCGCCACCGAGGTCGAAGACGAGGATGGTCTGGTCGTCGCCCTTGTCGAGGCCGTAGGCCAGCGCCGCGGCGGTGGGCTCGTTGACGATGCGCGAGACGTTGAGGCCCGCGATCTCACCGGCCTCCTTGGTGGCCTGACGCTGCGCGTCGGAGAAGTAGGCCGGGACGGTGATGACCGCGTCGGTCACCGGCTCGCCCAGGTAGGCCTCGGCGTCGCGCTTCAGCTTCTGCAGGACGAACGCGCTGATCTGCTGCGGCGTGAAGTCCTTGTCATCGATGTTCACCTTCCAGTCGGTGCCCATGTGACGCTTGACGGACCTGATCGTGCGGTCCACGTTGGTGACGGCCTGGCGCTTGGCGACTTCACCGACCAACACCTCACCGGACTTGCTGAACGCGACCACGGAAGGCGTCGTACGGGCGCCTTCGGCATTCGCGATGACGGTGGCCTCGCCACCCTCCAGAACCGAGACGACCGAGTTGGTGGTCCCGAGGTCGATACCGACGGCACGTGCCATCTTTGCTACCTCCGCTTGTTGAAGCTGTGTGTATGTGGACTGTGTTGGTCTGCGCCCTGCGGCTGCTGCCGCCGAGTGTTGCAAACAAGTTGAGTCGATTCAACTCAACTTCGTTCACTGCCCACAACGAAGACCTTACGCCCCCTATTCCAATCCCAGCCAAAATCACGCCGAGTCGGCCCGTCCTGACCGAAAACTCCGCCGAGCCGGCTCGTCAGAACGAGCCGACTCGGCGGGTGTTTGGGTCAGGAC
>NZ_JACIXG010000133.1 GCF_014360585.1 Nocardioides sp. | reverse complement strand
GGCCGATGGGCCGCTCCCAGCCGCACAACCCTCAGGCCTTGGGCTCCTCCACCGGCGCCTCGGGCGCCTCGGCGCCTCGGGCACCTCAGGCACCTCAGGCACCTCAGCCGGCAGGTTCTCCTGCTGGACGAGGTGGAGGTAGGAGAGGTGGCGCTCGTACTGGTCGAGCACGTCACCCATCAGCTGCTCGCGCGAGTAGTCGTTGACGTCATAGCCCTGGGTGCCCTCGGCGAGGTGGACTTCCGTGCGGAAGTAGACCTCACCGCTGACTCGGCCGACAGCGAACGTCGGCGCGGGACAAGGCAGCGGCGTGAGCTTGTAGACGAACGCGGGAGCGTCCTCGAGGTCGGTGTGGAGCTGGACGCCGTGGACACCCCGTACGGCCTTGGTCTCGGTCACGACCGAGGTGAGCCCGTGCGAGCAGAGCTCCGCGGCGACCTCTTCCAGCACAGGTGTCGCGACCGTCTGGATGAACCGCTCGGTGTCTCGCGCGGTGGGATAGTTGACCGAGCGGCGCAGCCGCTGCGACAACGAGGGACGTACGCCACCATCGGCCGCTCCGACCAGGCGCGCCGAGGAGATGGCAGCCGGCAGGGCGTACCTCGCGCTGGTGGTCTTGAGAGACTCCAGCCGTAGCGAGCGGTGGAGCCCGACGGCGACCAGGGCGAGCACGATCGAGAACGGCAGCCCCATGATGATCGTGGCGTTCGTCAGCGTCGTCAGCCACGCGTCCCCGCCCGCGAACATCAGGGCGAGGGTCAGCGCACCGATCGCGACCGACCAGAAGATCCGTACCGGGACCGCGCAGTCGGCCATCGGATGCGGCAGACGCGAGGTGAAGTTGCCCATCACCAGAGCACCGGAGTCGGCGGACGTCACGTAATAGAGGAATCCGGTCAGGGTTGCGAGCGCGACCAGCGCGATCGCACCCGGATAGTTGTCCAGGAAGACGTAGAAGCCCTGCGCGTAGTTGCCGTTTGTCAGATCGCCGAACTCGGCGTCACCGCCGCGGATCCGGCCCAGGGCGCTGTTGCCGAAGATCGAGACCCACAGCAGGATGAAGCCGAACGGGATCATCATCACGCCGACCAGGAACTGCCGGATCGTCCGGCCCCGCGAGATCCGGGCCAGGAACAGCCCGACGAACGGAGACCACGCGACCCACCAGGCCCAGAAGAAGAGGGTCCACAGGTTCTTCCAGACACCGACGTCAGGGTTCTCGACCGTGTCGTAGGGCATCGTGTCGAAGCTCATCCCGGGGAGGTTCACGAGGTAGTCGCCCAGGTTCATCACCAGCGAGTTGAGCAGGAACGCGGTGTTGTCGGAGAAGAGCACGTAGAGCATCAGCGCCACTGAGAGCAGGACGTTGAGCTCGGAGAGTCGCCGGATGCCCTTGTCGACCCCGGAGATCGCCGAGATGGTGCCGAGCAGCACCGCGACCAGGACCAGGCCGACCTGCGCAGCGCGGCCTTCGGGGATGCCGAAGAGGACGTTGAGACCGGCGTTCAGCAGGGCGATCGAGATACCGAGCGAGGTCGCGATGCCGAAGATCGTACCGAGCACGGCGGCCAGGTCGATGCCGTCACCGAGCCGTCCCCGGACCCGTTTGCCGAAGATCGGGTAAAGCGCCGAACGGATCGAGAGCGGCAGGCCGTGGCGGAAGGAGAAGTAGCCCAGGGCCATGCCCATGACGGCGTACATCGCCCAGCCGGACAGCCCGTAGTGGAACAGCGTCCAGGTCACGGCCTGCTCGGCGGCGGCGACGCTGCCGCCCTCGCCTGTGGGCGGGGTGAGGTACTGCGAGACCGGCTCGGCGACCGAGTAGAACATCAGGTCGGCGCCGATGCCTGCCGCGAAGAGCATCGCGGTCCAGGTGAACAACGAGTACTCCGGCCGGGACTCCTCCGGCCCGAGCCGGATCCGCCCGTAGCGGGACAGACAGATGAACAGGACGAAGGCGATCAACGCCGAGGCGAGCGCGAAGTACCACCAGCCGAAGTACTTCGAGATCCAACCGACGACATGCCCGATCGCGGTGCCTGCGGTGTCGGGCGCGAGCAGCGTGAAGAGCGTGAACGCGACCACCACCCCGGCAGAGCCGAAGAAGACGGTCTTGTTCAGCTCCCCCTTCGTCGTGGGGATCTCGTCAGGGTCCGCGGCGGGTTCACCCAAGGGCATACGCGACGGGTCGATCGTGTCCGGCATGAGTTGTCTCCTCCGGTTGGGGTGCCCGGCAGGCTAGTCCACCCAGCGCCGGCTTGGGTCACGGTTCGGTCTCAGGACTGGTTGCGCGGGTCCCCCACGGGCCACAGCGGCGAGTCGTCGCGGTGGCGGTAGTAGGGAACGTCGGAGGGTGCCAGCGGAGTGTTGCCTGCGATCAGGTCGGCCGCCTTCTCCGCGACCATCATCACCGGCGCGTAGATGTTGCCGTTGGTGACGTAGGGGAAGACGCTCGCGTCCACGACCCGCAGCCCCTCGGTGCCGTGCACCTTCATCGAGGTGGGGTCGGTCACCGCCATCTCGCCGGTGCCCATCGCCGCGGTGCAGGAGGGGTGCAGCGCCGTCTCGGCGTCCTTGCGGACCCACTCGAGGATCTCCTCGTCGGTCTCCACCGACGGCCCCGGCGACATCTCGCCGGCGTTGAAGGAGGCGAAGGCGGGCTGGTTGAGGATGTTGCGGGCCACCCGCACCGCCTCGACCCACTCCCGGCGGTCGTTGGGCGTGGAGAGGTAGTTGAACAGCATCGAGGGGTGCTCGAAGGGATCGTCGGACTTGATCCGGACGTGGCCTCGGGTGTCGGCGTACATCGGGCCGATGTGCACCTGGTAGCCGTGCTGGCCCTTCTCCTGACCGGGAGCCATCGACCCGTCGTAGCGGATCGCGATCGGCAGGAAGTGGAACATCAGGTTGGGCCAGTCCACGTCCTCGTTCGACCGCGCGAAGCCGCCGCCCTCGAAGTGGTTGGTCGCGCCCAGGCCCTTCTTCTGGAAGAGCCACTGCCAGGCGATCTTGGGCCGCTGATGCCACACCAGACCTGGGGCGATCGAGACCGGCTGCTTGGAGGCGTACTGGATGTAGACCTCGAGGTGGTCCTGGAGGTTCTCCCCCACGCCCGGGAGGTTGTGCACGACGTCGATCCCGTTCGAGCGCAGCAGGGACTCCTCCCCCACACCGGAGAGCTGGAGCAGCTGCGGGGTGTTGATCGCGCCGCCGCAGCAGATGACCTCCTTGGCGCGGACGAAGTGGTCCTTGCGGGCGCGCCCGACGCCGCGGACGTAGTCCAGACCGGTCACCCGTGGGGTGTCGCCGGAGGTGTCGAAGCGGATCTTCGTCGCGTGTGCGAAGGTCTCGACGGTGAGGTTGGGGCGGTTCATGACCGGGTGCAGGTAGGCCCGCGCCGCCGACCAGCGGCGGCCGTCCTTCACGTTACGGTCGAAGGGCGCGAAGCCCTCCTGGCGATAGCCGTTGACGTCGTCGGTGAGCGGGTAGCCGGCCTCCTGGGCGGCCTCGAAGAACGCCGAGAAGAGCGGGTTCGAAGCGGGCCCGCGCTCGAGGTGGAGCGGGCCGGAGCCACCGCGCCACTGGTCGGCGCCGGAGGTGCCGTCCTCGAGGAAGCGGCTCTCCATGCGCTTGAAGTACGGCAGGCAGTGGCGGTAGTCCCAGGTCTCCATGCCCGGATCGGCCGCCCAGCGCTCGAAGTCCATCGGGTTGCCTCGCTGGAAGATCATCCCGTTGATCGAGCTCGAGCCACCGAGAAGCTTGCCACGGGCGTGGTAGACCTTGCGGCCGCCCAGGTGCGGCTCGGGATCGGTCTCGTAGCCCCAGTCGTAGAGCTTCGAGCCGATCGGGAACGGCAGCGCCGCCGGCATGTGGATGAACGGGTCGATCTTGAAGTCGCTGTGACCGGCCTCCAGCACCAGCACCTTCGTGCCGGGGTCGGCGCTGAGCCGGTTGGCGATCGCCGAGCCGGCCGAGCCGCCACCGACGATCACGAAGTCGTACGTCGTGGTCATCTCAGTTCTCCTTCGCTGTGCCGGTTTCCTGGGCGCGAGGCGCAAACCAGTGCTGCGGGCTCGGGTCGATGTTGTGCCAGATGTGCTTGGTCTCGCGGTACTCCTCGAGCCCGGCCTGGCCGAGCTCGCGGCCGATCCCGGACTGCTTGTAGCCGCCCCACTCGGCCTGGGCGACGTACGGGTGGAAGTCGTTGATCCAGACGGTGCCCATCCTGAGCCTGGCTGCGACGCGCTCGGCACGGCCGCCGTCGCGGGTCCACACGGCCCCGGCGAGCCCGTAGATGGAGTCGTTGGCGATGCGGACGGCGTCGTCCTCGTCGGTGAAGGTCTCCACGGTGAGGACCGGCCCGAAGGACTCGTCCTGGGTCACGCTCATCTCGGTGGTGCAGTCGTCCAGGATGGTGGGCAGGTAGTAGAAGCCGTCGGCCAGCGCGGGGTCGTCAGGGCGCTTGCCGCCGGTGCGGAGGGTGGCGCCCTCGGCGAGACCCTTCGCGACGTACGCCTCGACCTTGTCGCGGTGGTCGCTGCTGGTCAGCGGGCCGGTCTCGGCAGCGTCGTCGAACGGGCCGCCGAGGCGGATCTGCTCGGCGCGGGCGACCAGCTCGTCGACGAACTCCTCCTTGATCGACTCCTCGATGATCAGCCGAGCGCCTGCGGAGCAGACCTGGCCGGAGTGGAGGAAGACCGCGGTCAGCGCGAAGTCGAGCGCCGTCTCCAGGTCGGAGTCGGCGAAGACGATGTTGGGGTTCTTGCCGCCGAGCTCGAGCGCGATCTTCTTCACCGTGTCCGCGGCGTTCACCATCAGCCGCTTGCCGGTGGCCAGACCGCCGGTGAAGGAGACCAGGTCGACGCGCGGGTCCTCGGAGAGCGGGGCGCCCGCGGTCGGGCCCTCGCCGAGCACCAGGTTGCCGACGCCGGCCGGCAGGCCGGCCTCCTCGAGCACCTTCATCAGGTGGATGGCGGTGTGCGGCGTGATCTCGCTGGGCTTGAGCACGAACGTGTTGCCCGCGGCCAGGCACGGCGCGACCTTCCACGCCACCTGCAGCAGCGGGTAGTTCCACGGCGTGATCAGCCCGCAGACGCCGACCGGCTCGTGCACGATCCGGCTCTTCACGCTCGGGTTCCCGGTGTCGACCACCCGACCGGCTTCCTCGGTGGCGATGTGCCCGAAGTGACGGAAGACCGAGACCACGTCGGCCACGTCGTACTCGCTCTCCACCAGTCGCTTCCCGGTGTCGAGCGACTCCGCGCGGGCGATGATCGCGGTGTCGCGCTCGAGCAGGCCGGCGACCCTCAGCAGAAGGTCGCCCCGCTCCCGCGCGGGCGTCGACGGCCACTCGCCACTGTCGAAGGCGTTCCGCGCCGCGGCGATCGCGGCCCGGGCGTCCTCGGCTCCAGCCTCCGCAACGGTCCCGACGACCGCGCCGTCGGCGGGACAGCGGATCTCCCGCTCCTCGCCCGACTGCGCTGGCGACCAGCGTCCGTCGATGTAGATCTGGCTCATACAACCTCCGGCATCGGGGTTGCTCGACAGGCAACCGCGGGTGAATACATCTGATCCTGCGTGGACATGAAGGGCCAGGTCAAGGGCTTGGCGAGACAAGATTGTTGCAGGTGGTACAAAATTGTTCCAACTGATACAAATGGCTCCTGTCGATTGCTAGAGTCACCGCATGACGACCGCGCGTACCGCGCCCGCCAAGGATCCCCAGCGCCGTGCCGCCTGGGCCGAGCTGGCGACCGACTACGTCCACGAGCACGGACTGATCGGCCTGAGCCTGCGCCCGCTCGCCGCCGAGCTGGGCACCAGCAACCGGGTCCTGCTCTATCACTTCGGCACCAAGGACCAGCTGGTCGCCGACGTGCTCCGCACGTCCAACGAGCGGTCGGTCGCCGACGTCGCCGCGCTCGAGCCCTCGAAGGACCTGCGATCGGCTGTCTATGACCTCTGGGCGGTGATGGAGGGCGACCGGTGCAGCCGGATCTATGTGGAGGCGGCCGCGCTCGGCCTCTTCGGCAGGGAGCCGTACGTCTCGGCGGTCCGCGAGGCCAACACACTGTGGATGGGCGTTCTCGTCGCGCATCTCGGCAAGTCCGGCGTGGACCCTGCCGTCGCCGAACGGGCAGCCCACGTCATCGACGCCGCCTTCATGGGCTTCCAGCTCAGCCTCGGTCCTGACGGCAGCCTCCCCGAGCGTTCCCGGTCCGTCGCAGATCTAGCCGATGCCGTCGCCGCTCTGACCTGAGCCACGCGCCCCCTCCGCTGAGCGCTCCAGCCGACGTCACGCTCCCGGATCCCGGACAGGGGTCGAACCACGATCGCTGATTTCCACGACGCTGCGGCGCCAACGCCGCTAGCCTCGATGGTCGACCGAGTTCGCCATCGACGGAGGCATGCGCATGATTCGTTCGGGCCCTATCCAAATTCTGACGACGGCGCTGTCCGTCGGCGTCGCCGCCATGCTCATCGCCGCGTCGACCACCTCACCAGCCACGGCCCAGCCACGGGCCGAGCGCCCGAGCACAGCGGAGGCACCAGTGCCCGGTCTGGTGCCGAACCCGCTCCAGGTGCGCGCGAAAGGAGGGCCCGGTTTCGTCCTGACCAAGCAGGCCCGGATCGTCGCCCGCGGCGCTGACGCAGCCGAGGTCGGCGTTCTGATGGCCGCCGAACTGCGCCCGGCAACCGGCTTCGACCTCCCGGTCGTCGCCGGCAGGCCGACCCGTCGCGATGTCGTCCTGACCATCGACTCCAAGGCCGGGTTCGGCGAGGTCGAGGGCAACCCGGAGGCGTACAAGATCTCCTCGACGGCCAAGGGGGTCAAGGTCACCGGTGCGAGTCGCCACGGGCTTTTCAACGGCACCCAGACGCTGCGTCAGCTGCTGCCGGCGTTTGCCTCATCGCCCGTCGAGGTGAACACCGACTGGACGGTGCCAGCCGTCTCGATCCTGGACGCGCCGCGGTTCAGCTATCGCGGGATCATGCTCGACGTCGCCCGCTCGTTCCTCGAGGTCGACGAGGTCGAGCAGGTCATCGACGCCGCAGCGGCGGCCAAGATCTCGGTGCTGCACATGCACCTGGCCGACGACCAAGGGTGGCGGATCGACATCACCAACTCCGGTCGGGCGGCCGGCGACGACATCGACTACACGGCGCTGACCCGGGTCTCGGGTGCGACCGCGGTGCTCGGCAACCCGTATCAGAGCGCCGACGGCCACACCGGGTTCTACACCCAGGACGACTATCGCTCGCTGGTGCGCTATGCCGCCGAGCGCGAGATCGAGATCATCCCCGAGATCGACATCCCCGGCCACACGAATGCCGCCCTCGCCGCGATCCCGCAGCTCAACACCGCCGGGTCGAGTCACCCGGCGACCGAGGACGAGCCGGTGGCACCGCACAACGGGACCATCGACGTCGGCTACTCCTATCTCGATCCGACCTCCGAGGTGACCTATACGTTCATCCAGCACGTCTTCTCACAGCTCGCTGCGCTGACTCCGTCCGAGTTCCTGCACGTCGGCGGCGACGAGTCGCATGCGATGACGCAGCGATATGGCCACGAGGGCTACGTGGCGTTCGTCGAGCGGGCGCTCGCGATCGTCCACGGGCTCGGGAAGAAGACGATCGGCTGGAACGAGTACGCCGAGGCCGGGCTCACCGCCGGTGATGGTGTTCAGTACTGGGCCGGCACGACCGAGCACGCGAAGCGCGCCGTCATCGAGGACGGCGCCAAGCTGCTCGTCTCGCCGGGCAACACCTCATACCTCGACATGAAGTATCACCCGAAGACGCCGATCGGACTCTCCTGGGCGTGCTCGGGCGACTGCGACGTCGCGCACTACTACGACTGGAGCCCGCAGGACGTCATCGCGGGCGTCGGGGACGAGCACATCCTCGGCACCGAGGCGCCGCTGTGGTCCGAGACGATCCGGGGCGTGGACCAGGCCGAGTTCATGATCTTCCCACGCGTCCTCGCGCACGGGGAGAACGGCTGGACCGCCGAGTCGCGGCGCTCGCCGTCGGACTTCGCGGCGCGGCTCGCCTCGGTCGGTTCGCGACTTGCTGCCGCCGGCACCAACTTCTACGACGGGCCGCAGATCGCCTGGTCGACGGAGCTGGCCGGGAGCGATGCTGCGGTCTCGTCAGGGTCGGCCGGATCGGTGTCGGTCGGACTGCTCGCCGCCCCCGGGACCAAGACGGACGGGACCGCGGTCGCCGTCGACGAGGTCGACGACGCGGACGGCACCGGTGGCTCGTCGCTGACCGCACCGCTCACCGCGACAGTCGACTTCGGGGACGGGTCGGCTCCGGTCCCCGCACGGTTCATCGCGTCTGAATCCCGGGACTCGCTCCACGCTGCCGGGGTCTATGCGGTGACGGCTGCTCATGCGCACGACTCCCCGGGGAAGTATCGCGGCAAGATCACGGCCTCCGACGGGTCAACGGCGAGGTTCACCATCACGGTCTCCTGATCGAGCGGAGGTTGTGAAGCTGAGAGTGGCCTATGGCCCACTCTCAGCTTCACAACCTCCCGATGTCACAGATCTCGCGTGCTCGG
>NZ_JACIXG010000132.1 GCF_014360585.1 Nocardioides sp. | reverse complement strand
CCCGCCGCACCACAGAAGGCAAAACACCCCGCGAGATCCGCCGCTGCCTCAAGCGCTACATCACCCGCGAGCTCTACCGCCAACTCGAGCACCCACAAACCCTTGACAGGACATAGGAGCGTCGCGGTGCCGGATCGAGAAACACTCGAGGAAGGGTCGGCGGCGAACCCTGAAACGAAGAAACAGTCGCTTAGCGAGGTTTCCCCGACAAGAACCGTGTTGGTCTCGACACGCCTCCGCCTAGCGGCTCCGGCGGCTCGACCAGCGGGGCGGAGAGGTCTCGACAAGCTCGACCAGCGGGGAACCAGCCCACCGAACAAGAAGTTGAGCCGAACTCGTTGTGACCCGCGCCACGTTGG
This sequence comes from Nocardioides sp., assembly GCF_014360585.1. Lineage (GTDB taxonomy): Bacteria > Actinomycetota > Actinomycetes > Propionibacteriales > Nocardioidaceae > Nocardioides. Next base: position 8,407 of record NZ_JACIXG010000132.1, on the reverse strand, counting down.
GTCACGATGTGCAACATGCAAGGACTGATCCAGGACGCACCGCTGACCATCGAAACGATCATCCGGCGCGCCGAGCGCGTCTTCCCGACGCGGGAGATCGTCACCAAGACCGCCACAGGCTTGGAGCGCAACACGTTCAAGGACCTCGCCGTGGAGGTACGCAAGCAGGCCGGAGTGCTCGACCGACTGGGCGTCTCCGAAGGCGGCCGGGTGGCGAGCTTCGCGTGGAACACCCTGCGCCACCTGGCGCTCTACTACTCCGTCCCGTGCACCGGCCGGGTGCTGCACACCGGCAACATCCGCTACTTCCCCGAGCAGCTCGTCTACACGTTCAACCACGCCGAGGACGAGGCGGTCTTCGTGGATCGGTCGCTGCTCGGGCTGCTGGCCCCGCTCCTCCCCCAGCTGACCACGCTCAAGCACGTGATCGTGATGGACGACGGCGCGCCGACGCCGTTCCCCGACGACCCACGGGTCGTCTCCTACGAGGAGCTGATGGCCGACACCGACGAGGCGGTGATCGAGGGCCGGGTCACCGACGAGCGCGCCGCCGCCGGGATCTGCTACACCTCCGGCACCACCGGCAACCCGAAGGGTGTCGTCTACTCCCACCGCTCCCAGTACCTGCACGCCCTGGCCTCCCTGGCCGGCAGCCTCTTCGGCACCAACGACCGTGACCGCGTGCTGCCGGTCGTACCGTTCTTCCACGCCAACGGCTGGGGCTTCGCCCACTCCTCGCTGCTGGCCGGCGCCAACCTGATCCTGCCCGGGCCCGACCTCTCGCCCGCCGGGATCATCAAGCTCCTCGAGGCCGAGAAGGTGACGGTCGCCGCCGGCGTACCCACGATCTGGATGGGCATGGTCCCGCTCCTGAAGGATGCCGACCTGTCCGCGCTACGCGTGGTCGTCTGCGGCGGGTCCGCGGTGCCGAAGTCGCTCTCGGAGGCCTGGCGCGAGGCGATCGGCCTGCCGATCACCCAGGCGTGGGGCATGACCGAGATGTCGCCGCTCGGCAGCGTCTTCAACGAGCGGGCCGAGATCGCCGACCTGTCCGAGGAGGAGAAGGCGGACTACCGTACGTCGCCAGGCATCCCGGCCGTCGGCGTCGAGCTCCGCATCGTGGAGCCCGGGACCACCGACGAGCTCCCCTGGGACGGCGAGACGACCGGCGAGCTCGAGTGCCGTGGCCCGTGGATCGCGTCGGGCTACTACAAGGTCGACGCGCCGAGCTCCTTCTCCCCTGACGGCTGGCTGCGCACCGGTGACATCGCCGCGATCGACCCGCTCGGCTACGTACGCATCGTCGACCGCACCAAGGACCTGGTGAAGTCGGGCGGCGAGTGGATCTCGACCGTCGCGATCGAGAACCTGATCATGGGTCACCCGAGCGTCGCCGAGGCCGCGGTCGTCGCGGTGCCGCACCCCAAGTGGGGTGAGCGGCCGCTGGCGTTCGCGGTGGTCAAGGACGGCGAGTCCATCACCAAGGAGGAGCTGCTCGGCTACCTCGCCGAGAACCTCGGCAAGTGGCAGGTGCCGGACGACGTGGTCTTCATCGATGAGGTGCCCAAGACCTCGGTCGGCAAGTTCTCCAAGAAGACGTTGCGCGAGGAGTACGCCGACTACAAGCTGCCCACCGTCTAGGCGAGCCGCTCAGCCCAGCTGCGCGAGGATCGAGAAGCTCTCTTCCCTCGCGCAGCGGGCATCCTCATGCTTGCCCAGCGCGGCACGGGCCTCGGCCAGGTGGCCGAGAGCGTCGGCGAGGCCAGGCAGGTCGCCGGCGGCACGCAGCTTGGTGACCGCCTCCTCGAAGTGCCCGGCCGCCTCGTCGACCGCGCCGAGCCGCTGGTGGATCCAACCGATCGTGGCGATGACGTTGCCCTCGCTGCGATAGCCCGGTGCGACCCGGCGCAGCTCCGCGAGAGCGGTCTCGCAGTGGCGGAGCCCGGCCTCGTACGCGCCGTCGAGGGCTGCATAGAGACCCAGCCGGCCGGTCGTCCAGGCCGCGCGGATCGGATCGCCGGCGCGAGCGAAGACCTCCGCCGCCCGAGCCGCGTACGCCGCAGCGCCGGCATGATCACCGGAAGCCGTGGCCACGGTGGCCAGCCGGTGCAGGGTCTTGCCCTCTGCCGCCAGGTCGGCGGACTCCGTCGCCAGATCGAGGGCCCGGCCGAGGTGGTCGAGGGCGTCATCGACGCGCCCCAGGCGCCCGCAGGCCGCGCCCGCTGCCCGGTGCACGACGCCGAGTCCGGCCGGGTCACCGCCCTGCGAGACCCGGTGGCGCACACCCGGGAGCGCGGCCTCGGCCAGCGAGGCGAGCTCGATCCAGCGCCCCTGGAGGTCGAGCAGGCGCTCGAGGGCACCGATGAGCAGGACGATCCGGTCGGAGGCGATGCCCCGGGCGACGGCGCCGTCGATCACGCGCGCCAGCACGGGCAGCTGCGTGGTGATCCACGCCAGCGCCTCGCCGCTGTCGTCGACGCCCTCGATCGTGACCCCGGCATGCATCGGCTCGGCGGCGACGAGATGATCCTGATGAGGGTCATAGGCGCTGTGCACGGACCGAGCGCTGAACACGTAGTGGTCGATCATCCGCAGCTCGGCCTCCTCACGCAGCGAGCCCGGCTCGCCCGCGGCGAGGTCGGCGGCGTACTCCCGAAGCAGGTCGTGCAGCACGAACCGGCCGGGGGCGACCTCGATCACCAGGTTGGCCTCGGTGAGCTCGTCGAGCAGGCGCCGAGCCCGCGCCCGGGGGATCCCGGCCAGGCTGGCGGCGGCCAGGACGGTCAGCGACGGCCCGGGATGCAGGCCGATCAGCCGGAACAGCCGGGCAGCCGGGTCGGACAGGTGCCGGACCGACCACGAGAAGGTCGCCCGGAGGTCACCGCGACCGCCGCCGAACCCGTCCAGACGGGACTCGCCGAGCTCGTCGGCCAGGTCGTCGAGGGCGTAGGCCGGGCGAGTCGCCGCCCGCGCGGCCACGACGGACAGCGCCAGCGGCAGCGAGGCGCACAGCGAGATGATCAGGTCCACGGCCTCCGGCTCGGCCAGGAGCCGCTCCTTGCCGAGCCTCCCGGACAGCAGGTCATAGGCCTCGTCGTGATCGAGCAGGCCCAGCTCCATCGGACGCGCGCCGGCCTCGGCGACCAGTCCGGAGAGCCTGTTTCGGCTGGTCACCAGGGTCATACACCCCGGGCTACCGGGGAGGAGCGAGCGGACCTGCTCGCTGTCACGGGCGTTGTCGAGCACCAGCAGCACGCGCTTGCCGGCGAGCCTGCTGCGCAGGAGCCCGGCGCGGCCGTCGATGTCCTGGGGCTGGCGGGACCGCTCCACCCCGAACGCCTCGAGCACCACCCCGAGCGCGTCCACGGGGTCCAGCGCGGCGTGCGGGTCGAAGCCGCGCAGGTTCACGAACACCTGTCCGTCCGGGAAGCGCGGAGCGGCCCGGTGCGCCCAGTACAGCGCCAGCGTGGTCTTGCCGATCCCCGCCGTTCCCGCGATCGCAGAGATCACCACGGCGCGTCCGCTCCCGTCGATCCGCTCCGCGACCAGCTGGTCCAGCGCAGTCAGATGGTCCTCGCGCCCGGCGAAGGTCGCTACGACCGGCGGCAGCTGCCGCGGCACGACTTCCTCGTGGGTCCGTGCCGGCCCGGGCTCGGGATCGCCTCCGTCGAGGATCCGCAGCTGCAGGTCGCGTACGTCCTTGGACGGCTCGACCCCGAGCTCGTCGCGGAGGACCCGGAAGAGCCGCTGGTAGGCGGCCAGGGCCTCGGCCGTGCGGCCCGACTGCCACAGCGCCGTCATCAGCAGCAGCCACAGGCGCTCCCGGAGCGGATTGGCCTGGACGAACGGACCCAGGTCACCCACGACCGCGGCCTGCCGGCCGAGCGCCAGGTCGGCGGCGGCGCGGGACTCGACGGCGACCAGGCGCAGCTCCTCGAGCCGGGCGGCCTCGGTCGCGATCATCGGCGACTCACCGACCGCTCCGTACGCACCCCCGGCCCAGAGCCCCAGGGCAGTATCGAAGAGCATGCTGGCCCGCTCGTCGTCCCCGGATTCTGCGGAGACACGGCCCTGCCCGACCAGATCCTCGAAACGGGCCTGATCGATGTCCGCTCCGACCAGCGCGTAGCCGTTCGCCCGGCGCTGCAGCTGGCGACGGTCCTCGCCGAGCGCCCGACGCAGGTCGCGGACGCGCTGGTGGAGCAGGTTCACCCCCGTCGCCGGGGGCGAACCTCTCCAAAGCTCATCGACCAACAGGTCGGAGGAGACCGGGGCTCCACGCGCGGCGGCCAGAAGCGCAAGCAGCGTACGCCGCGTGCGCGACAGCCTCTGCGCCGTGCCGTCGGCATCGATCAGCTCGACGGCACCAAGGACCCGGACCCGCACCAAACCTCCTGTTGAATGCGCAGCATTACGCCCGAGACGTTCTCATCGTCTCATCACCGCACAGATGGTGACGCGTAATGCCGCCAGAAGGTTGCCTGGAGGTTGGTACTCGACCCAGATTCAGGGTTTCTGGCCTACGGGACCCGCCACCGGCCGGTCTCGCCGCCCTTGTCGACCTGGAACTCGACCTCTCTGATGTTCACCCCTTCGGGGACGACGAACGGCACCAGGGCCGTTCGCTGATCCTGCGGCTGCAGCCCGAACGGCTTCGGGAACACCTCGCCGCCGTCCACCGACGCCGTGCCGGGCAGGCTCTTGTACTTCTTGCCCGCGGCATCGATGACCATCGTGCCCGCGGCCGGCGAGTCGTCGAAGACTCGCGGCCCATCATTGGCGATCTGGACCTCGACGGCCATCACGCGCATTCCTGCCGGCGGCTTGGTGCCGTCGGTGAACGATGTCTCGAAGACGTCCTGCACGATCACCCGCAGCAGGATTCCCGGTGCCTTGCCCTTGATGGTTCCCTCGGCCGTCAGCCCGAGCTGCTGGTTCTGCTCGATCCTTTCGGTGCTGTCGACGGTGATCACCTTCTTCTCCATCGCGGGGTTCTCGCCGTGATTGTTGCTGTAGAACCCGTAGTCGATGGAACTGTCCGAACCGCAGCCGACCCCGGCCGCCGCGACGGCTCCCCCGAGGATCAGCATGGCCAAGCGTCGCACACGCACTCCTTATGAAATTTGTTGCCACGGATAGGAAATTGTTCCCCCTGACTTACCATGGCAACATGCCGGAGCGCGAGCGACCGGCCCAGAGCCCAAGGTCCTAATCTCGGTTCAACTCTTCCGTCGAGCGGGCCTACTCCGACCCGACGGTCGGACGCTCGACGAGATCAGCCAGCTTAGCCGGGGCCTGGATGCAGTAGGAGTCGGTGAGGAGCTCGGCGACCTCGTCCCAGTCGGTCTCGTCGTCGAGGATCATCCCGACGACGTTGCCGCCCCAGCCGGCCTTGAAGTAGGGATGGCCCAGGTGCTCGAAGGCCACCACCTCGTCGGGCTCGCCACGGAACATGATCCGGAAGAGCTGGTCCTCACCGCCGAAGACGTGCGCGACCGTCGCCTTGCCGACCTGCCAACGCACTCCCACCCAGGCGTCCTCCTCGATGCACTTCGGGAACGCGGCGAGGATCTCCCTCAACCGCGCCACCATCGCTCGGGGCACCTCAGGACGCTCAGCCATGAGGCTGATCCTGCCAGGCACCACCGACAGGGATAATCGATATACATGTATATGATCAACATGTATGGTTTCGACTATGAGCAAGCACACGATCGGGTACGTCACGTGGCGCCTGGCCATGCGTCTGCGGGTGTCGATGGACAGGGCGCTCGCACCCCTTGGCCTCACCCACGCTCAGTACTCCCTCATCGCCTCCCTCCACGGTCTCCGTACCTCGGAGGCCCCGACCCAGAAGCAGCTGGCCGACCTCACCGGACTCGAGCCGATGTACGTCTCCAAGCTCGCCCGCCAGCTCGAGACGAAGGGCTGGGTCGAGCGCGTCCGCGACACCAAGGACACCCGGGCCGTACGCCTCGCCATCACCGCCGAGGGCACCGAGGTCACCCGCGAGGCCATCACGGTGACCAGCGGGCTGCTCGACCAGCTCACCGCGCCGCTCGGCGGCCGTAACAGCCGTCGCGCCGCCGAGGCGCAAGCAGCGCTCGAAGCGATGCTCGCCGCACCCATCGACACCGACCCCACACCTGGAGACCGACCATGACCACTCCCCCCGTCACCGGCGCCAACCTGGGCCTTGCCTACTTCGCCATCCGCAAGAACCTCCTCGGCGTGCTCGACGACTTCGACCTGACCTTCGAGCAGGCGCTCCTGCTCAACTACCTGCGCCAGGGTGATGTGGCCCGCGCCGATCTCGTCGCGACGACCGCCGACAACATCAAGGTCTCCACGGCCGAGATCGAGTCACACCTCGAGGCCGCGATCGAACGAGGCCTGATCGCCGACGGCCTCACACTGACCGCAGCGGGAGTCCGCGTCCAGCAGCAGGTCACGGAACGCTCGGCACCACTGACCAAGGCGCTCTTCGCCGATCTCCCGCCCGAGGATCTCGCCGCGACCGGCCGGATCCTGACGACCCTCACCGAACGCGCCAACGCCGCCTTGTCCGCCTCCTAGGATCGGGGCCATGGCCCACGAGAAGTACGACGTAGTAGTAGCCGGCGGCGGACACAACGGCCTCACCGCCGCGGCCTACCTGAGCCGCGCGGGCCTCTCGGTCCTGGTGCTGGAGCGGCTCGACCACGTCGGTGGCGCGGCGATCTCGGCGCAGGCGTTCGAGGGCTTCCCGACCCGGCTCTCGCGCTACTCGTACCTGGTCTCGCTGCTCCCCGAGCAGATCCATCAGGATCTCGGCCTCGACATCGAGTTCGCGTCACGGCAGACCGCGTCGTACTCCCCCTTCCTCGACGGCTCGCGGGCCACCGGCCTGCTCGTGGAGACGCCCGAGGGCGAAGCGACCGCCGCGAGCTTCCGCGCGGTGACCGGGTCGGAGGAGGAGTACGCCGCGTGGCAGTCGTTCTACGACGAGGTCGGCGACCTCGCCCAGGTCGTCGCGCCCACCCTGACCTCGCCGCTGCCCACGGGAGACGCGATCAGATCTCAGGTGGGCGCGCCGATCTGGCGCGACCTCGTCGAGCGTCCTCTCGGGGAGGCGATCGAGCGCCGGTTCAGCGACGACCTGGTCCGCGGCGTGGTCGCCACCGACGCACTCATCGGCACCTTCGCTGGGCTCGGCGAGCCCAGCCTGATCCAGAACCGCTGCTTCCTTTACCACCTGATCGGCAACGGGACCGGCGAGTGGCGGGTCCCGGTCGGCGGCATGGGCGCGGTCACCGGGGCGATCACCAAGGCGGCGTACGACGGTGGGGCGGAGGTCCTCACCGGCGCGACCGTCAACTCGATCCGCGGCGGTGCGGTCGGCGAGGGCGCGGAGGTCACCTGGACCGACGCCTCCGGCCCTCACACGGTGGCAGCCGACTTCGTGCTCTCCGGCCTGGCTCCGTACGTCCTCGACGGACTCCTTGGCCGAACTCCCTCTCCCACGACCAAGCCGGTGGGCGCCCAGCTCAAGATCAACATGCTCCTCGAGCGCCTCCCCCGGCTGCGCTCCGGCGAGGACCCGAAGGTCGCCTTCGCCGGCACCCTCCACCTCGGCGAGTCCTACTCGGAGCTCGAGAAGGCGTACGCCGAGGCCGCTGCCGGCTCGGTGCCGACCGAGATGCCCGGCGAGGTCTACTGCCACTCGCTGACCGACCCCTCCATCCTCGGTGACGTCCCTGCCGGCACGCAGACCCTCACCTACTTCGGCCTGCACGCCCCGGCCACCCTCTTCGAGGACCCGGCCACGCGCGAAGAGCGCAAGGCCCAGGCGGTCGAGCGCGCCATCGCCTCCCTGGACCGCCACCTCCTCGACCCGATCGCCTCCGTCGTCGCGCGGACTGAGAATGGCGAGCCGTGCATCGAGGCCAAGATCCCCCAGGAGATCGAGGCCGACCTGGCCATGCCCGGCGGCCACATCTTCCACGGCGACCTCGCCTGGCCCTGGGCCCCCGACGACGCCGCCCTGACCACCCCCGCCACCCGCTGGGGCGTCGCCACCGACCTCGGCACCGTCCTCATGTGCGGCTCGGGCGCCGTACGCGGCGGCGCCGTCTCCGGCCTCGGCGGCCACAACGCCGCCCAGGCCGTTCTCGAGCTCCGCTGACCACGCCGTTGCCCCAGCACAGCCTCGATTTGGGGCCGATCCGAGCCCGCTGCTAGTGTTCTTCTCGTCGCCGAGCGCGCAAGCAGCTCGCGGGACGTGCGCCATTAGCTCAATTGGTAGAGCAGCTGACTCTTAATCAGCGGGTTGTAGGTTCAAGTCCTACATGGCGTACAGGAAATCGGCCCCTGACCTGGGATAACAGGTCAGGGGCTGCTTCATTTCGGGACAAGTCCGGCAACACGG
>NZ_JACIXG010000131.1 GCF_014360585.1 Nocardioides sp. | reverse complement strand
ACACGGTTCGTATGCGACCGTGTTGGTCTCGACACCGCTCGCTTGCGCTCGCGGGCTCGACCAGCGGCGCCTGATGTCGTCAGGTGCCGTGGATCTGGAGGGTGGAGCCCTCGCGACCCTTGGCGACCGCGAGCTGGGTGGGGATGCGCTCGCGCATCTCGGTGACGTGGCTGACCACGCCGATGATGCGCCCGCCCTCGCGGAGCGTGTCGAGGACGTCGAGCACGTCGTCGAGGGTGTCGGCATCGAGGGAGCCGAAGCCCTCGTCGACGAAGAGGGTGTCGAGCATCTGGCCGCCGGCCTCGTTCATGATCACGTCGGCCAGTCCGAGCGCGAGCGCGAGGGAGACCACGAAGGTCTCTCCGCCCGAGAGGGTGGCGGGGTCTCTCGACTCGCCGGACCAGTCGTCGCGCACCATCAGCGCCAGGCCGCCGCGGCGGTCTCCGGCGCCCTTGGCCGCGGAGTGCTCCAGGGCGTAGCGCTGGTCGCTCATCTTCGCCAGCCGCTCGTTGGCGGCCGCGACGACCTGGGTGAGGCGGTAGGCGACGACGTAGGCCGACAGGCTCATCTGCAGCTGGTTGTCGCTGCTCTTCCCCTCGGCGAATGAGGCGAGCCGGACCGCGATCTTGAGGTCGCCGCGCACCGGCGCCCAGGTGGAGAGCGCCTGGGTGAGGTCGCGCTGCAGGGAGTCGAGGCGCGCGGCCCGGGCGTCGGCGGAGTCGGCAGCCGAGCGGGCGGTGTCGGCGGCGTCGGCGGCCTTGCGGTGGGCGAGCGAGAGCGCGGGCAGGTCGGGTTCGTCGGTGGCCAGGATCTCGGCGGCGCCGGGGGAGTCCAGGGTCGCTCGGGCAGCCGCCAGGCTGTCGGCGTACGTCTTGATCTGGCTGTTCAGGGCGGCGACCCGCTCCGGCGGGAGGGCAGCGGCGAGCGCGCTCTGCGGCGAGTCGAAGCCGGCGCGGACCGCGGTGGCCGTGAGGGTGCGCTCGGCTGCGGCGAGTGCCTCGGCCGAGCGGGTGGCCGCCTCGAGGCGCTCGAGGTCGGTGACCGCGGCCCGGTGGTCACGGTCGAGAGCGGCGAGCACGGCGCCCAGATCACGGTGGTCACCACGGACGTCGGCCAGCTGCTCCTCGAGCCGCGCGTGCTCCTCGGTGAGATGGCGCAGCGTGGTCTCGAGCTCGGCGGCACGGGTCTCCAGCTCGGCACGGAGCGTCGCCGAGCGGGCCCGGCGCTCCTCGACGGAGACGAGCTCGGCGCGCAGACCCGGCTCGCGGGCAGCCTGCCGCTCCAGACCGGCCAGGCGCTCGGCCGTCGCCGCGGCAGGCTCCTCGGTCTCCCCGGCCGCCTCCTGGGCGAGCTGGAGACGGGTGCTGAGGTCGCGCACGTGCTGGTCGCGAGCGTGCTCCTCGGCACTGGCGTTGTCATAGGCGGTCTGAGCGGTCTTCTCCGCCGCGGCATCGGGGGCTCCGTCGGCCGGGGAGGCCTTGTGAGGGTGCTCGTGGGACCCGCACACGGGGCAGTCCGCGCCCACCGCGAGGGCACCGGCGAGCTCGGCGGCGATGCCGTCCAGCCGGGCCTGGCGTACGTCGAGATAGTGGGTGCGCGCCTCCATGGCGGCCGTCCGGGCCGCCTCGTGCCTGGCTCGGGCCTCGACGAGCTCTCCGCTCAGCCGGCCGATCTCGGTCGCCGCTGCGACTTGCGCACGTAGCACCGGGATCGTGGCGGCCGCCTCGGTGGCCGCCGCCAGGTCCGCGGTGAGCGCCTCGATCTGCTGGGGCAGCTCCTCGGCGAGCTGTGCCTGCTCGTGCGTCTGGGTGAGCAGACGGTCGCGCTGGGTGTGGGTGGCCGTCAGTTCGCGGGTGACCTCGTCGAGGCGACCCTGGACGGGCTCGAGGGCGCGTGCCTGTGCGAGCCGCGCTGACACCCGTTCGACGGCTGCCTTGGCATCGGCCAGGGTCAGGTCGCCCGGAGCCAGGGCGGTCGCCTGCTCGTGCTCGCGCCGGGCCTGGTCGGCGAGCTCGCTGACCCCGGTGACGGCTTCGGCGCGCTGGGCGGCCTCGACACGGCGTACGCGTTCCTGCTGCTCCTCTGACGCTGCGACGAGTCGGCTCTCGGCGGCAGCGGCGGCCCGGAGGCCGCGCTGCTTCTCGGCCATCGCGCGGGCGGCGTCGAGAGCGTCGAGGGTCTCCGCCTCCGCGGCGAGGGCTTCCATCGCGGCGCCGGAGGTGACCGCCTGTGCCTCGGTGGCCTCCTCGGCGAGCGCGCGCGCCCAGGTCGCGATGGCGCCGTCGCCGGCGGGAAGGCCGAGATCGTGGACGTCCCAGTCGTCGGGGAGCGTGACGGCGGCGGTCTCGCTGATCCGGCTGACCATCTCGGCGACTCCGGCGTTGAGCTCCTCGGAGCGGCGCCGGAGCTCGACGCGGCGGTCCCGGAGCCAGCGCTCGACATCCGCGAACCGCTCGGTGCGGAAGAGCCGCTCGAGCAGCCGCTTGCGCTCCTCTGCGCTGGAGCGGAGGAACGCCTGGAACCGGCCCTGGGGGAGCATCGCGACCTGCACGAACTGGGTCAGCGTCATCCCGAGCAGATCCGAGACCAGGTGGCCGGCCTCGTCGAGGCGGGTGGTGAGGGTGCGCCACTCCTCGCCGACCTGCTCCATGAGCACCACCGATGCCTGCTGGGTGGTGGTGCCGGCGCCGCGCCGCTTGGGACGCTCCCACGACGGCGAGCGGGTGATCCGAAAGCGTCGCTGCGCGAGGGTCGCCTCCAGGACTACGCGAGTCGCGACCTCGGCCGGGGCCTGGTCGCTGCGCAGGCGTTTCGCGACGGAACGGTCACCGGGGACGTCGCCGTAGAGCGCGAAGCAGACCGCGTCCAGGACGCTCGTCTTCCCGGCGCCGGTCGCTCCGGAGAGCAGGAAGAGCCCCGCCTCGGAGAGCTGGTCGAAGTCGACCTGGACGGTGCCCGTGAAGGGCCCGAACGCGGCTACCTCCAGGTGGTGGAGGCGCATCAGAAGAGCACCTCGAGCCACTCCTCTTCCTCGGCGTCACCGGCGCGCGAGTCGAGCGTGTCCACCTCGGGGTCCTCACAGCAGGCGTCGACCGCCGTCTGAAGCAGCGCGAGCTCGGCCTTGGCAGCAGGCTCGCCGCGGAGCTCGGCGACGAACTCGGTGACCAGGTCGATGTCGCGCCGCGGCCGGGACGGGTCCGGCCGCGACAGCGCACCCAGGACCGGCGCGGTGGACTCGAACCCGAGCACCAGCGTGTGTGGGAAACGCCGCCGCAGACGCTCCATGGCCTGGGCCGGGCGGATCCGGTCGGTCAGGGTGATCTGCACCCACGACTGCTCGTGGGCCTCGTGACGAGGGTCGCTCAGGAGCTCGTCGAGCGTGCCCCGCAGCCTTGCCAGCTTCCGCGGAACCGGCGCCTCCACGAACTCGCTGGCGACGAAGCCTGACTCGTCGAGGTCGATGAGCCACGACCCCTTGAGGTGGTTGGCCTCGGAGAAGGAGTAGGCCAGCGGGGAGCCGCTGTAGCGCACGGTCTCGGTGATCGTGTGTCGGCCGTGGAGGTGGCCGAGAGCGGCGTAGGAGATGTCCTCGAAGAGGCTGGCCGGCACCATCGACACACCACCGACCGAGATGTCACGCTCGGAGTCGGAGGGCTCCGCCCCGGTGACGAAGGCGTGGGCCATCACCACGCTGCGGCCGCCTCTGCCATCGAGGTCGGCGCGGACCCGGCGCATCGCCTCCCCGAGCGCTGCCTGGTGGGAGCGGGACTCCAGTCGCCACGACGCCTTGGCAGCGTCGGGGTCGAGGTAGGGGAGACCGTAGAAGGCGACCTTGCCGTGCTCGTCGGGAAGCATCACCGGGCGGCCGACCCCGGCCAGGTCGGTGCGGATGAAGATCCCGGCGGCGTCGATGAGCTCGGAGCCGAAGCCGAGGCGCTGGGCCGAGTCGTGGTTGCCGCTGGTGATGACGACCTTCGCCCGCGAGGCAGCCAGCCGCGAGAGCGCCTCGGAGGCCAGCCGGACAGCGTCGACCTGCGGAAGCGCCCGGTCATAGACGTCACCGGAGACGCACACCACGTCGACGCTTCCCTGCTCCACCACGGAGAGGAGATGGTCGACGTACGCCGCCTGGTGCCCGAGCATGCCCTCCCGGTGGAAGGACCGGCCCAGGTGCCAGTCGGAGGTGTGCAGGATCCGCATGTAACGAAAACTATCGGTGACCACGGACATTCGAGACTGCGACCCGCGACGAGGGCGCGGGTCGCAGCACTCGTAGCCGCGTCACGTGCGCGGATAGGTGATCTTGATCGCCAGGTGGCGCTGCAGGTTGTCGGCAGCATCGGAGACCCGGCGGCGTACGCCTGGGTCGAGATCCTGCTGGACGACCGCGCGAGCGGCGACGACCGTCTCCTCGGTCACCGAGCCGCTCGGGAAGAACGCGTCCGCGGCCTCGGCCAGGCTCCAGCCGGATCGCTTCTCGGCGGTGGCCGGAAGCTCGTCGAAGTAGCGCTCGACATAGCTCTCGGTGAGCTCGACCGGACCGCTCCAGAACGCTCGCCCGGCGGCCAGGATGTCGTAGTTGGGCAGATCGGTCTCGCCCGTGAACACCGACCAGCCGTACGCCTTCGCCTCCGCGTCGGGAATGCTGACCAGGGCTCCGGTGAGGTGGATGCGGGCGTCGTTGGCCGGCTCCGCGTCGTACGCGGCCTGCAGCTCCTCGCGGGTCGCCGAGCCGATCTCGGCGAGCTTGGCGAGGATGCGCCAGCGCAGGTCGAGGTCGGTCTCGATGCCGGCCGGGGGAGTCGCCAGCCACTCCCGCAGCAGCGACTCGGAGCGAGCCGAGCGGACCGCCGTCCGGTAGGCGGACAGCTGCAGCTCGGAGCCGGGAGCGACGTCGGCGAGCTTGCGCAGCGCCGCGTCGTGGAGCCGCTCACGGGCGCCCTCTGGGGCCAGCGGGACCACGGAGCCGAACAGCCACGGCATCGTACGCCTCGGGGTGTCCTCGAGGTCCTCGATCGGCAGGGACGCCTCGGCGATGTCGATGACGTCGGCCGGGTCGATCGCGGCGTTGAACCAGGCGCTGCGCAGGTTGTTCCACACGCCTGCGCGCAGGCCGTCGTCGGTGATCGAGGCGATCGCGCCCTTCAGCGCCTGCACGGTCTCCCAGTCGGGGATCGCCGCGGCCCAGGTGTCGTCGTAGGGGTCGAGCACGACCGCGTTGGCGGCGACCTTCAGCGGCGTCTGGTCGCCGTTCACCGTGATGTCCTCGGTGGTCCAGCGGGTGCCGTTGAGGATCGCCGCGCGGAACGTGTGGGAGCGGTCGGCGGGGTGCAGCGAGGGTGCGGTGCGGTTGACGACCATCTTGGCCGGGTCCCACGAGAGCGTGTCCGGCCCGGCGGTGAGCAGCCACTGGGCGGTGAAGGTGTCGAGATCGAACTCGATCCCTGCCTCGGCGGCGGCCGAGGCCCAGGAGCCGAAGAGGTCGTGCATCGTCGCGTTGCCGAACCGGTGCTTGGTGAAGTGGTCGATCGCGCCCGCGAAGAAGACGTCGTCGCCCAGGGAGGCGGCCAGCTGGCGCAGGATCGCGGAGCCCTTGGAGTAGGAGATCCCGTCGAAGTTCTGCAGCGCCGAGACCGCGTCCTCGGCGCCGTTGCCGGCCACCGAGTGCGTCGAGCCGCGCTGGTCGGCGGTCAGCCCCCACTGGCGGCGGGCGTAGGACATGTCGGCCCAGGCGTCGGCGTACTCGGTCACCTCTGCGGTCACCCGGTTGCCCATGTACTCGGCGAATGACTCGTTGAGCCACAGGTCGTCCCACCACTGCGGGGTGACCAGGTCGCCGAACCACTGGTGGGCCATCTCGTGGGCGACGGTGGTGGCCCGCTGGATCCGCATGCCACGGGTCACCCGCGAGGTGAAGATGAGCGGGTCCCGGAAGGTCACGCAGCCCGGGTTCTCCATCGCGCCGGCGTTGAACTCGGGCACGAACGCCTGGTGGTAGTTGCCGAACGGGTAGCGGATGCCGAAGAGCCGGTGGAACTCGTCGAAGCACTGCTTGGTGAGCGTGAAGAGCTCCTCGGCGTCCTTGTCGAGGTCGGCGGCGATGCTCTGCCGCGAGCTCAGCGACAGCGGGATCCCGTCGTGCTCGTCATGGATCACGTGCCAGGGGCCGGCGACGAGCGTGACGAAGTACGTCGAGAGCGGCTGGCTGCGCTCGAGCTCCCACACGCCGGGCTCCGTCTGGGCGCCCGGGGCGTTGCCGATCACCGTCCAGTCCTGCGGCGCGGTCACGTGGAAGGTGTAGGGCGCCTTCAGGTCGGGCTGGTCGAAGCAGGCGAAGATCGTCGGCGCGGCGTCCATGAAGCACATCCCGTAGACGTAGGCCCGGCCGTCGGCGGGGTCGACGCTGCGGTGCAGCCCTTCGCCGTCGTTGCGGAACGGCATCGTGGCCTCGACGACGAGCTCGTTGGCGCCTTCCTGCGTGGTGATCGGAAGGCGGCCCTTGGCGAGCGTGGCCGGGTCGACCAGGTTGCCGTTGAGACTGATCCGCTCGACCGAGACCGGTTTCAGGTCGACGAACGTCGGCCCGCCTCTCGAGGTGAACCGGATCGTCGTCACCGAACGGTAGGTCTTCTCGCTGGAGGCCAGGTCGAGACGTACGTCGTAGTCGTCGATCGTCAGCAGGCTGGCTCGGGCGGCGGCCTCGTCACGGCGCAAGGGCAGGCTCTGGGTGGTCACGCCGCACAGGCTAACGGGCGGGTGGCACTCTTTGCCCATGACTGACTCTGCTGCAGACCTGCGCTCGATATCTCTGGAGAAGATCGGCGAGCACCGCTTCCGCGCGACCAACTCCCGCGGCGGCACGCTGGTGCTCGGCCACGGTGAAGACCCCGACTTCACGCCGGTCGAGATGCTCCTCGCGGCCCTGGCCGGCTGCAGCGCGCTCGACGTCGACTTCATCACCGGCAAGCGGTCGCCGATGGAGGCCTTCGAGGCCCTCGCCGCGGCCACCAAGATCCGCGACGAGGAGGGCAACCGCCTGGTCGACATCTCGGTCACCTTCGACATCACCTTCCCCGAGGGCGAGGGCGGCGATGCCGCCCGCAGGGTCCTCCCGGACGCGATCAAGAAGTCCGCGACCCGGCTGTGCACCGTCGGCCGCACCGTCTCCGTCGGCACCCCCGTGACCTACGCCGAGGGCGACCTCTAACCCGTTCGAGAGGTCACCCCCGGTCGGCCGAGACGTCACTTCGGTCGACCGAGACGTCACTTCGGTCGGCCGAGATGGCACGAACGTGACGCCTCGGCCGACCGGGTTGACGTCTCGGCCGACGTACGTGACGCCTCGGCACTCAGGGGAGCAGGAGGGCGGAGTCGCCGAACTCGTGCCACAGGTAGCCTCCGGCGACAGCGGCGTCGTAGGCAGCCTGGGTGAGCTCGGGGCCGGCGACGGCCTCGACGAGCAGGAGGTGGCTGGCCTGCGGGTCGTGCCAGCCGGTGATCAGACCGTTGACGACGTACGGCGGGTTGGCGGGGGTGATGACGCGGTCGGTCCAGCCGCTCGCCGCCTTGACCGCTCCGGTCGCCGGGACGACCGCCGACTCCAGGGCCCGGGTGACGGTGGTGCCGGCCGCGACGATGCGGCCACCGGCGTACCTGGTCTGCTCGACCAGCCGAGCCGTGGTCTCGGAGACCTCGAACCACTCCGCGCCGGGGGCCTCGCCCGCCTCCTGGGAGGAGACGCCGGTGTGCAAGGTCACCGGTGCGACCTGGATGCCGTGCGTGACGAGCTCGGTGACCAGCGGATGCGTGAACGGGCGGGCGGCGGAGGGCATCTCGGCGCTCCCGGGGCGGTGCCCGAAGACCGTCTGGTAGGCCCCGAGCGGGTAGCGCCGGTCGAGATAGCCGTACGCGATCGGGCGGCCCGCCCGCCCGAGCTCGGCGGTCACGTCGCCGGTGACGTCTGCGCGCCAGAGCCGGTTGCCCAGCCCGGTGGGGGAGGAGGCGCGGCCGCCGGGGTAGGGCTCGCCCAGCGTGACCCGAAGACCGGCGGTAACGACGACGTCACCCACGACCGCGTCGAGCACGGCCCGCGCGGCGTCCGGCGCGGAGCGGATCTCCACGACCCAGCCGGTGTCGAGGCGCTGGGCGAGGTGGAGGACGACCCGGCCGCGCCCGATGAGGTCGGCGTCGAGCTGACGCGCCTCGGTCACCGAGTCGTTGACCACGACCAGGTCACCGGGGGAGAGGTGGCCGGCAAGGTCGTGGAACCGGGAGTGTCGTACGCCGCCCGGCGATGCCACGAGCAGGCGCACGCCGTCGCGTTCGAGGCCGCGCCACTCCGCCGGTGCGGGAGCGGTGGTGTCGTCGGGGAAGGGGAACGTGGTGGTCGGTCGTTCGGCGAGCATCGTCATCGGACTACTCCTACGGGTGCGAGATCGGTGGCGCGGTAGCGCCCTGAGGGCTCGTCGCCGGAGAGCAGCGCGAGCAGATGCGGAACGACCGATTCCGGGAGGGGGCGGTCGGAGATGTCCTCGCCGGGGAAGGCGGCCTGGTGCATGGCGGTGCGCATGTCACCGGGGTCGACGGCGTACGCGCGGATGCCGTTCTCCTCGCCGAGGGTCAGGACCAGGTGATCGAGCGCTGCCTTGCTCGCGGCGTACGTTCCCCAGGTCGGGTAGTGCTCGACCGCCGCGTCGCTCGAGATGCCCACGAGCGTGCCGCGGGAGGCGATCAGGTAGGGGAGGAGCCGCTGGGTGAGCGAGAGCGGAGCGAGCAGGTTCGTCTCGAGCACGCGGGACAAGTCGCCGTCGGCGACCTCGGCGAGCGGGAGCATCGGACCGAGGTCGCTGGCGTTGTGCACGAGCAGGTCGAGACGCCCGTGCCGCGCCACGGCCGCGGCGATGGCGTCCTGGTGATCCTGGTCGCGTACGTCGCCGGCCAGGATCGTCACCTGCGGCCGGTCGGGCAGCGCGGCGTGGAGGCGGTCGGCGTCGCGGGCGTCGGTGACGACGTTCCACGACCGGTCGAGGAGTGTCTCGGCCAGGGCGAGCCCCAGCCCGGCGGAGCCGCCGGTGACGACGGCTACTTCGTTGTGTGATCTGTTCATGCCCGCTAGCATTCAACCTCAAGTGAACTTGAGATCAAGGGCTGCGACAGAAAGAGTGAGATGAACACGCACGACCTGCTCACGATGGGCGAGGTGACCCGGCGAAGCGGCTATGCGGCCTCCGCGGTGCGCTACTACGAGAGCCAGGGCCTGATCCGGGCGGAGCGATCCTCCGGAGGGCAGCGCACGTTCGAGCGCAGCGTGCTGCGCAGGCTCGCCTTCATCAGGGCGGCGGCCAACGTCGGGCTGTCGCTGGACGAGATCAGGACCGAGCTCGACTGTCTGCCGGGGGACCGGACCCCCACCAAGGCCGACTGGGCCCGGATGTCGAAGCACTGGCGCCGCCGCCTCGAGGAGCAGATCCACGCCCTCGAGCGGCTTCGCGACAACCTCGACTCCTGCATCGGCTGCGGCTGTCTCTCCCTGCAGCGGTGCCGCATCTCCAATCCCGGCGACGCCGCCGCGGCCCAGAGCTCCGGTGCTGCGTACCTCCCCAAGGTTCTGCGTCGCGACCCGCCCCGCCGCCGCGCCTGACCCGCCGAATCGGTAGAAGTGGCGGGCCGAGAATGTAGTTGTGGGCGACGAAACTGCAGTTTCGT
>NZ_JACIXG010000130.1 GCF_014360585.1 Nocardioides sp. | reverse complement strand
GGTCCGAGCTTGTGAATCACTCACAAGCTCGGACCCTCTGTCATAGCCCGTGCAGGAACCAGCGTCGCTGGTCATCACCACGCAGACGATCCTGCAAACGAGGGGTAACACGGCACGAGAACGTCGGTGCCGGACGACCGACCGCCCTATGTTCAGCCTTCCATCCCTTCTGTTCGAAAGAGGCCGGGCATGATCCGCCGTGCTGCCGTTGTCGTCACCGTCGTCGCCGCTATCGCCATCCCGACGGGGTTTGCGCTGAACTCCGCGAGTGCGGCCCCGTCCTGCGACGGGAAGGCCGCCACGATCGTCGGGACTGCGGGCGCCGACCGGCTCGTCGGCACCGCTGGCCCGGACGTCATCGTCGGTCGAGGCGGTGCCGACGTGATTCTCGGCAAGGCGGGGAACGACGTCGTGTGCGGTGGCGCAGGGGACGACACGATTAAGGGGAACCTCGGCAAGGATCGGATCTTCGGCGGACTCGGGGCGGACAAGATCGACAACTCGAACGGCCACGAGGGCGTCGACCGACTCTTCGGCGGCCCGGGTGACGACACCGTATTCGGGCAGACGGTAGGCGACGTCGTCTACGGCGGCGACGGACGCGACTGGATTCATCTGTGGGGCGGTGTAGGACACGGAGGTCCGGGGGCGGACGGAATCGGCGTCGCCAAGGGCAAGGCCTACGGTGGCACGGGCAACGACATGCTCGAGCCGTATGGCGACGGCGTTCGTCTCGTCGGGGGACCGGGTGCCGACACCCTCGTCATGGGAGTTGCCGACACCGGCGGCGCTCGCGTCGACCTCGCGGCCGGCACCGGGCGCACCCTGGCGATGCCCGGAACGACGGGCTACGGAGCGTACGAGTTCACCTTCGCCGACATCGAGAACTTCGACGGCACCGACTACCGCGACATCGTCTACGGAACGGCCGGGGCCAACGTGCTCGACGGTGACGGTGGCCGGGACACGGTCTACGGGCGCGCGGGCACCGACGCCTGTCGGGCCGAGGTCAAGTACGGCTGCGAGCGGCTGATCCCCTGACGCGCGTGGGGCTCCGCAAGCCGTGACTCGGGCGAGCCTAGGATGGTCACTGTGACTGCACAGAAGCTGGATGGCACCGCCACTCTCAAGACGATCAAGGCCGAGCTGGCCGACCGGGTGGAGAAGCTGAAGGCCGCGGGCGTGACGCCCGGCCTCGGCACCGTGCTGGTCGGCGACGACCCCGGCTCGCAGTGGTACGTCAACGCCAAGCACAAGGACTGCGCCGAGATCGGCATCGAGTCGATCCGCGTCGACCTGCCGGGCACCTCGACCCAGGCCGAGGTCGAGGCCGAGATCGACCGCCTCAACGCCGACCCGGCCTGCACCGGCTTCCTGGTGCAGCAGCCGACCGGCCTGGACGAGTTCGCGCTGCTCTCCCGCGTCGACCCGGACAAGGACGTCGACGGGCTGCACCCGTACAACCTCGGCAAGCTGGTCCTCGGCGAGGACGGTCCGCTGCCCTGCACCCCGGTGGGCTGCATCGAGCTGCTCCGCCGCCACGGCGTGGAGCTCAACGGCGCCGAGGTGGTCGTGGTCGGTCGTGGGCTCACCGTCGGCCGCCCGCTGGGTCTGCTGCTGACCCGCCGCAGCGAGAACGCCACGGTCACCCTGTGCCACACCGGCACCCGCGACCTCGCCGCCCACACCCGCAACGCTGACGTGGTGGTCGCCGCCGCGGGCGTGCCCGGCATCATCACGAAGGAGATGGTCAAGCCCGGCGCGGCGCTCTTGGACGTCGGCGTCTCTCGCGTCGACGGTAAGATCGCAGGAGACTTGGCCGAGGACGTGTGGGACGTGGCTGGTTGGGTGTCGCCGAACCCGGGTGGGGTGGGTCCGATGACACGGGCCATGCTGCTCTCCAATATCGTCCTCAACGCCGAGAAGGCTCTCGAAAGGCTCTGACCGTGTCCGTCCACCCCCCGCTCAGCAGCACACCGGCTACGCCGGAAGCTCCGGCCCCGGCGGCAGCGGCCGCTGAGCACGAGAAGACGGACCCCGAAGACGTACGCAGCTTCCCCTCGACCATCGGCGGGATCGTCTATCTCGGGGTGCTGACGGCGGCGCTCGCGGGCCTCGGTCTGGTCGGCTTCGGCCACTGGCGGGTGGGTATCATCGTCCTCGCCGCCGGGGTGGGAGCCGCGTCGTTGGCGCGTGCGGTGCTGCGTACGAAGGATGCCGGGATGCTGGCGGTGCGCAGCCGTTGGTTCGACGTGGTCCTGCTGGCGCTGGCCGCGGGTGCGCTGTGGATCCTTGCGGTGTCCGTCCCGGGCGACTAGGACGTTTCGCACAAAACCCAGGAAGGCCGCCCCGAGAGGGACGGCCTTCCTGGGTTTAGCGGATCACTGCTCGATCGGGACCCACTCCTGCTTGGCGTAGTCCCAGCGCCAGCCGTCCTGCTCGTAGACCGGCAGGTCGCCCTCGGTGGTCTGGGTCGGCTGCTGCCAGGCCTGCTGGCCGCCGTTGCCGCCGGTGCCGGCGCCGCCGGAGACGATGGTCCGGTCGCTGTTCTCGGGAGCCGGTGCCGTCGGGTCTGCGGCCGGGGAAGCGGGGGCCGCAGGGGTGGGAGCCGCCGGAGCGGCGGCCGCGGGGGCCACCGGGGCCGCAGTCTGAGCGTCCCACTGGAAGCTCTGTGCAGGGGCCATGCTGCCGCCGCCGAAGGCGAGGCCCGCGCCCACGATCTCGGAGCCGTCCTTGTTGAAGAGCATCGGGTAGACGAAGCCGGCGAGGGCACCGCCGAGGGCGGGGACGATCAGGAAGACCGGGAGGTTGATCAGCGCGTCGGTGCCGGAGAAGAGGGCGGGCCCGAAGGAACGGGCGGGGTTGACCGAGGTGCCGGTCAGCGGGATGCCGACGAAGTGGATCGCGGCCAGCGCGAGACCGATGGCCAGCGGCGCTGCGGTGGCGTTGGTCCCCGCACGCTTGTCGGTGACACCGAGGATGATGAAGACGAAGATGAAGGTGAGCACGAGCTCGACGAGGATCGCGCCGATGATTCCGGTGCCGGCTCCGTCGCCGAAGCGGTTGGCGCCGAGTCCGCCGTCGTTCCACGAGTTGTAGCCGGACGAGAGCGCGATGAGGAACAGCACGATCGCGCCGATGACGGCGCCGACGAACTGAGCTCCGATGTAGGCGCCCGCGTCCTTCCAGCCGATCCGGCCGGCCGAGGCCACGCCGAGGGTCACGGCCGGGTTGAAGTGGCCGCCGGAGATGCGACCGAAGGTGTAGGCACCGATCACGACGGCGATACCGAAGGCCAGGCCGACCGCGGCGACCTCGAGGCCCCAGGTCGCCTGTCCGGCGTGGGTGGCGCCGGCGACGACCGCGACGACTGAACCACAGCCGAGGAACACGAGAATGAATGTCCCGATGACCTCGGCTGCGAGTTTCTGGATGAAGGTCGGCTCAGCTGCCGACAGAGATTCCTCGGTCATGTCCCCTTAAACCCTTCAATGTCGGTTGACGTCGGTCAGAGCCTTCGATCCCGGAGAAGCTGGTCCGACCGGCGGGCAGACCCCTCAGGCATCAGCAGTCACCTGAACAACATGGAGGTGTTGACACACAGTAACTCTTTTGCGACGGCACATCGTGGTGCTTAGGTAGGGCGGGGCGGCGTCGCATCGGCAATCAGGTATCTTGACGTCAAGGCACTTTCCCGTATGCCCGGGTCCCCGACCTCAGTCAGCAGCACCGCAGACCGCAACTTGTCAGGAGTAGCCACACCAATGGCCGCACGAATCATCTACACCCACACCGACGAGGCGCCGCTGCTCGCGACGTACTCCTTCCTTCCGATCGTCTCGGCCTACGCGGCCAAGGCGGGCGTCGAGGTCGAGACGCGTGACATCTCCGTGGCCTCGCGCATCCTGGCGCAGTTCGGCCTCGCCGACGACGCGCTCGGCGAGCTCGGTGACCTGGCGAAGACGCCGGAAGCCAACATCGTCAAGCTGCCCAACATCTCCGCCTCCATCCCGCAGCTCAAGGCCGCTGTCAAGGAGCTGCAGACTCAGGGCTACGAGATCCCCGACTACCCCGAGGCGCCCAGCACGCCCGAGGAGGAGGAGATCCGGGCCAAGTACGACAAGGTCAAGGGCTCCGCGGTCAACCCGGTCCTGCGTGAGGGCAACTCCGACCGGCGTGCGCCGGGCTCGGTCAAGGAGTACGCCAAGGCCCACCCGCACACCAACAAGCCGTTCGGTGAGGGCTCGAAGACCGCTGTCGCCACTATGGGCGAGCACGACTTCAAGTCCAACGAGAAATCCGTGACGCTCGCTGCTGACGACACCCTCTCGATCGTTCACGAGTTGGCCGACGGCTCGACCGAGACGCTGCTGGCCGAGCTGCCCGTGCTCGCTGGTGAGATCGTCGACGCCACGAAGATGGAGGCCGCTCACCTGCACGCCTTCCTCGCCAACGCGATCGCGAAGGCGAAGTCGGATGACGTGCTGTTCTCGCTGCACCTCAAGGCGACGATGATGAAGGTCTCCGACCCGATCATCTTCGGCCACGTCGTGAAGGCCTTCTTCAAGGACGTCTTCGACAAGTACGGCGAGGACCTGGCCAAGGCCGGTCTCTCCGCCAACGACGGCCTCGGCTCCATCCTGCCGGGCCTTGACGCGCTGCCCAACGGCGCCGAGATCAAGGCGGCGTTCGAGTCGGCGCTGGCGAACGGCCCGAAGCTCTCCTACGTCAACTCCGACAAGGGCATCACCAACCTGCACGTGCCCTCCGACGTGATCATCGACGCCTCGATCCCGGCGCTGGTCCGTAACGGCGGCAAGCTCTGGGGTGCCGATGGCGGCGAGGACGACACCCTCGCGGTGATCCCGGACTCCTCCTACGCCGGCGTCTACCAGACCGTCATCGAGGACGTGAAGAAGAACGGCCCGCTCGACCCGGCCACGATCGGCACCGTCCCCAACGTGGGTCTGATGGCGCAGAAGGCCGAGGAGTACGGCTCCCACGACAAGACCTTCGAGATCGCCGCCGCCGGCACCGTACGCATCCTCAACAAGGCCGGCGACGTGCTGATCGAGCACGACGTCGAGGCCGGCGACATCTGGCGCGCCTGCCAGACCAAGGACATCCCGGTACGCGACTGGGTGAAGCTGGCCGTCAACCGCGCCCGCGACTCCAAGACCCCGGCCATCTTCTGGCTCGACGAGTCGCGCGCGCACGACGCGGAGCTGATCAAGAAGGTCGCCGCCTATCTGACGGAGCACGACACCGAGGGTCTCGAGATCAAGATCCTCGCGCCCGACCTGGCCACTGCTTACTCCCTCGAGCGCCTGCGCAACGGCGAGGACACGATCTCGGTCACCGGCAACGTGCTGCGCGACTACAACACCGACCTCTTCCCGATCCTCGAGGTCGGTACGTCGGCGAAGATGCTCTCCATCGTCCCGCTGATCGCCGGCGGCGGTCTGTTCGAGACCGGTGCGGGCGGCTCGGCGCCGAAGCACGTGCAGCAGCTGGTCGAGCAGGACTACCTCCGCTGGGACTCGCTGGGTGAGTTCTTCGCGCTGGTGCCCGCCTTCGAGAAGTACGCCGAGCAGGCCTCGGCCCCGGCGGCGAAGGTGCTCGCGACTGCGCTGGACCGGGCGACCGCGACGTTCCTCGAGAACGACCGCTCCCCGGGTCGCAAGCTCGGCACCACCGACAACCGCGGCTCGCACTTCTACCTCGGCCTCTACTGGGCCCAGGAGCTGGCGGCGCAGACCGAGGACACCGAGCTCGCCGCGGCGTTCAAGCCTCTCGCCGAGACGCTCGCCGCCAACGAGTCCAAGATCGTCGAGGAGCTCCTCGCGGTCCAGGGCAAGCCGGCCGACATCGGCGGCTACTACCTGCCCGACCCGGAGAAGGTCACCGCCGTGATGCGCCCGTCCGCGACGCTCAACGAGGCGATCGACTCTCTCTGAGGTCCATTCACCTCGCATCGGCCCGGCACGGACTCCGTGCCGGGCCGACGTGCATTCCGGACACCTTCCCGGCCAGCGTGACCTTGCTCTCCAAAACTTTCTTCTGATTCCTATAGGTGCAGGTCAGGGTTGTGTTCGTCGTCGAGGAGCGGCGGAAAACCTTTAGGTGAGTGTCGGTGGTCACGAATACCGTGATCCTCTGATGACTGCGACGCTCTCGACTCCGCCCGCGCCCACCTCGGGCAAGGCTCTCGGAGTCCCCGCCAGCCCTGTCGACCCGAGCCGGCAGGTCGACTGGCGACGCCTCAAAGGGCCGGTGACGCTTGCGGCGCTGATCGCCCTCGCGGTCGCCATGGTGGCGCAGTCGATCGGCACCGTCGTGGCCGGCCGGCTGGCCGAGAACCCGACCGCCAGCCTGGTCGGGTGGCTGGCGCTGTGCGTGATCGGCGCCTCGCTGATCGACTCGACGGCGAAGATCGGCTGGGTCGGGGTCGCCGACCGGGTCGAGGGCAAGCTGCGTGAGGACGTCCTCCAGGCTGCCATGCGACAGCCGCTCTCCGAGCTGAGCGAGCAGGCGGTCGGGGAGATCCTCGACCGCGTCGACGACGACTCCCACGAGGTCGGCAACCTGCTGCGC
Organism: Nocardioides sp.; assembly: GCF_014360585.1. Taxonomy (GTDB): domain Bacteria; phylum Actinomycetota; class Actinomycetes; order Propionibacteriales; family Nocardioidaceae; genus Nocardioides. Next base: position 3,256 of record NZ_JACIXG010000130.1, on the reverse strand, counting down.
TGGCAGTTCTGGATGCTGTTCCGCTCGATCTTCGCGGCGCTGCCGATGTGGATCGTGGCCAGCTTCACCTGGTGGCCGGCGGCGTTCCTGTTCCCGTTGCTCGCGGCGGTGACCTGGTTCGTCATCCGCCGCCTGCTGGGCGAGATCTCTCGGCTCAAGGTCATCGAGGAGGCGTCCTGGACCGATCATGCCGCCGCGCTCGAGGAGGGCATCGCGGGGCGTGACGACCTGCGTACGAGCCTGGGCCAGGAGCACGTGGTCGGCCGGGTCGCGAGGCTCTCGGCCATCGTCCACGAGAAGTTCCGCGCCGTGGTCACGGTCGAGGCGAAGGTCGGCCGGCGCGCCGGTATCCTGCTGCACTCCCTGCTGGCCGGTATCGGTCTCGCCGGCGTGGCACTCGCTGCGAACGACCGGCTCGGGATCAGCGCGCTGGTGACGTTGTTCCTGGTCACGAGCACGTTCGTCGGCCAGATCGCGATGCTCGCCAACCACCTCCCCGACATCCAGGCAGGTCTGGGTGCGGTCATCCGGCTGCGCCAGATGATGGCCTCGGAGCCGGAGCCCGAAGGCGGGGCGCCGGTGCCCGACGGAGGAGCGCTGGAGGTCGACCTGCGCGACCTGACCTTCTCCTACGCCGAGGGCACCTTCGCTCTCCAGGGCATCTCGCTCACCGTGCCCGCGGGCGACACCATCGCTCTGGTCGGCCGCACCGGCTCGGGCAAGTCGACGCTCGCCTCACTGCTCTCCCGGGCGGTCGAGCCGCCGCGCGGCTCGGTCTTCCTGGGCGGCGTGGACGTGCGCGATCTCGATCTGCAGCAGCTGCGGGCCTCCGTAGGCGTGGTGACGCAGCGTACGGAGATCCTGGCCGGCACGCTCGCCGAGAACATCTCGCTCTTCGACGACCTGCGTCCGCGCGAGGACATCGAGCGGGCGGTCGCCCGGCTCGGACTCTCCGAGTGGGTCGCGGGTCTTCCGGACGGTCTCGACACCCTGCTCGGCCCCGGTGGCACGTCGCTGTCGGCGGGGGAGGAGCAGCTGGTCGCCTTCGCCCGGCTGCTGGTGCGCGACGTGCGCGTCGTCGTCCTCGACGAGGCGACCGCACGGATGGACCCGCTCACCGAGCGCCGGGTCGTCGCGGCCGCCGACCGGTTGCTGACGGGGCGCACGGGCATCCTGATCGCCCACCGGCTCTCCACGATCGAGCGGGCACCGCACGTCGCTGTGCTCGACCACGGCCGGGTGATCCAGCACGGTCTGCGGGCTTCGTTGGCGACCGCGCCGGGTCCGTTCCACGACCTGCTCGAGGCCAGCCGCACCGACCACCACGGCTCACCCTCGCCGGACGTCAAGCCTGTCGATCACTCCACCCTCGACCATGTCGCGGAGGGAAACGTGGGCGGCAAGCGCCGCTCGGGCCTGCCGCCGGAGATCGCCGAGGTCGGCAACGGACCGTCCCTCGCCCGAGGGATCCTGCACGCTCTGTTCATCCGCCCCGAATGGGGTGTCGCGGGCGCGCTGCTCTTCCTGTTCGCCTCGATGACCGGCGCGCAGGGCGCCTTCACCGGCCTTCTGTGGGGTCTGATCGTCGAGTCGCTGCAGGACGGCGGCACTCCGACGGTGATGTCGGGCCTGCTGGTGATCAGCCTGCTGGCCGCGCCGCTGATGCTCGCCGACGCCTTCTACCGCTACCCACGCTGGTGGATCGAGGTCATGCTGCGGGCGCGGATGGCCGTCCTCTACGGCCAGACCAGCCAGCACCGTCTCACGCGCACCCCGCCGGGTGAGGTCGTCGCGCGGTCGATGGACGCGGACCGGTACGCCCGCTACGCCGACCGCTGGGTCGACTTCGTCAACGGCCTCGTGATCGCGACGATCACCGCGCTGCTCGCCGGCACCGCGCTCGCCGGAGCCGTGCTCCTGGTCGTCATGATCGCCTCCGCGCTGGCCTCCGCGGTCGGTCGACCGATCGCAGGTCGCTCGGCCTCGGCCTCCTCCGCTGCTCGCGCCCGGTTCGGCCGCGCGGTGGTCTCCGCTCTGGAGTCCGTACGCACCGTGAAGCTGGCCGCGGCCACCCCGCAGGTCCACGCTCACCTGCAGCACGTGGACTCCGGCCGGGTCGACGCCGCGGTGAAGGAGCACCGGGTGCAGGCGTTCCTCGACGGCGTACCTGCGCTCATGGTGCAGTGCGGCGTCGTGGCTGCCTGGGCGATCTACTTCGGCGGCGGCTGGGGTCTGGCCACCGCGCTGCTGGTGGCCAACGCGGTCTCAGGCTTCGACTGGTTCGGCCGGGTGGCCGGCATGGTCGTCACCGAGGCTCCTGGCACCCGGGCGTGGCAGAAGGAGACCAGCCGCTTCTCCGGCGGCCGTGACCTGATGGAGCTGCCGCCGGGCGTCGACCTGGTCTCCGGTGCGGCTCCGAGCCCGGGCCCGGTCGAGCAGATTCCGCTCCAGTCGCTGGAGCTCTCGGCCCTGTCGGCGGTCCACGACGACGGCACCATCGGCGTCTCGGACGTCTCGCTCACCATCTCGCGCGGCGAGCTGGTCCTGCTCGTGGGCCAGGTCGGCTCCGGCAAGTCCTCCCTGCTGGCGTCGATGGCCGGCCTCATCGAGCACACCGGCACGATCCGGTGGAACGACGAGCTGGTCGAGGACCCCCAGTCCTTCCTGAGGCCTGGCCAGGTCGCGTACGTCGCCCAGGTGCCGCGGGTGCTCTCCGGCACCTTCTCCGACAACATCCGCCTGGGCCACGACCGGCCGTTCGACAACCCGGTCGCCGACGCGCGGCTCGAGCTCGACGTCAAGGAGGCCGGCGGTGCGGACGCCATTGTCGGTCACCGCGGCGTACGCCTCTCCGGGGGACAGGTCCAGCGACTCGCCCTGGCGCGGGCGCTGGCCGCAGAGACCGAGCTGCTCCTGGCCGACGACGTCTCCAGCGCGCTCGACGCGGCCACCGAGATCGAGCTCTGGCGGGCGCTCCGCGACCGGCACACCACGGTCATCGGAGCCACCTCGAAGCGGGCCGCTCTCGCCCAGGCCGACCGCGTCGTCGTCATGGTGAACGGCGAGGTCGCGGCGGTCGGCCCCTGGTCCGAGCTCGCTCCGTCCTGGTCCCACCTGGCCGGCTGATCCACCCCGCCGAATCTGCAGTTCTGGCGATCGAATAGTGAGTTGTGGGCGACGAAACGACCGTTTCGTCACCCACAACTGCGGTCTCGGCCGCCAAAGGTGCACTCTCGACGGGAGGTCAGTACACGAC
>NZ_JACIXG010000013.1 GCF_014360585.1 Nocardioides sp. | reverse complement strand
GCGAACTGCCTATTACCGACGGGTAAATGGGCAGTTCGCTACCGGACTACCCCGACCCTGTCAGTCCTCGACGAACTGCCGATGGTTGCGGATCACCTCGGCGATGATCACGTTGAGGATCTTCTCGGCGAACTCGGGGTCCAGGCCGGCGTCGTCGGAGAGCTTCCGGAGCCGCTCGATCTGGACCGCCTCGCGGTTGGGGTCGGCTGGCGGGAAGCCGGCGCGCGCCTTCAGCCGACCGACCTGCTCGGTGCACTTGAAGCGCTCGGCGAGGAGGTGGACAAGGGCGGCGTCGAGGTTGTCGATGCTGCCGCGCAGGCGCAGGAGCTCGTCGTGGGCGTCTTCGGTCACAGCGCTATCAAACCTGATGCGGGTCCGGCAGCGTTGCTTGGTCTTACTCGCCGGACTCCCCGGACTGCTCGGCGAGCGCCTTGTCGACATCGAGCTCGACGACTGCGTCGATGACCTGCTTCAGCGCGGGCGCCGGGAGCGCGCCGGGCTGGGAGAAGACCAGGTTGCCCTTCTTGAAGGCCATCAGCGTCGGGATCGAGGTGATGTTGGCGGCGCCGGCGAGCGCCTGCTCGGCCTCGGTGTCGACCTTGCCGAAGACGATCTCGGGGTGCTCTGCGGAGGCGGCGTCGTAGATCGGGCCGAACTGGCGGCACGGGCCGCACCAGGACGCCCAGAAGTCGACGAGGACGATCTCGTTGTCGGTGACGGTGCTCTCGAAGTTCTCTGCGCCGAGCTCGACGGTGGGCATGGGGGTCTCACTTCCGGTCTGGAGTCACGTGCGCGCCGGGTCGGCGGACACGTACGCCTCAACGCATGCGGGCTGCTGAGGATTCCCTGCGGGGATCAGGGCTGGTCCGGTCAGGGGAAACGCTTGTCCTTCGGCCCGATCTGACGCTCGATACGGCTGCGTGGCTGACCGGTCAGCTTGGCGACGATCGGCACTCGGAAGACGTATCCACCAACGGCCGCCGCGATGAGGAGAAGAATGATCCAGAACATGTGACCAAGCCTACGCCGGAGCACCCAGGCGCCACCTCAGGATTCTCCCTGAGATGGCGCCCGAATGAAGCTCCGGACCGGATCAGGCGGTGCGACGGCTCCGGCGGCCGGACTCCCGCTTGCGGAGCGCATCGGTGAGCAGCGAGACCAGGGCCTCGAGCTGGATGTCGGCGGAGTCGGTGATCTCCTCGTCGGAGCCATCGAGAGCACGGGCCGCGAGGCCGGCCTTGGAGTCGATCAGCTCGGCGACCCGGGTGTCGATGGTCTGCGAGGCGATGATGCGCCAGGCGGTGACCGGCTCGGTCTGGCCGATGCGGTGGACGCGGTCGATCGCCTGGGTCTGCTCGGCGTCGGTCCAGGAGAGCTCGGCCAGGATCAGGTTGGAGGCGGCCTGCAGGTTGACGCCGACACCGGCGGCGGTGAGCGAGCAGACGATGACCTTGACCTCGGGGTCGTTCATGAACTCGTCGATGGCCTTCTCGCGCGCCTTCGAGGTCTGGTCGCCACGGATCGTGGAGTAGCGGATGCCGCGCTCCTCGAAGAGCTTCTGCGCGGTGTCCATGACCTCGATGTGCTTGGCGAAGAAGACGACCTTGCCGACGTTGCGGGCCAGCTGGGCGGCGTAGTCGGCGGCCAGGCTGGCCTTCGCCTTGCCGATGCGGCGCATCATGCCGAAGACGTTCTCGCCGGTCGAGGCGTCCTGGTCCTCACGCTCCCACGCGGCCACGCGGCGGATCAGCTCGAGGTCGAGCTCGCCGGCGGCCGGCTTGGCGCCGGTCACCCGGGTCTCGATGGCGGTGTCGTACCGCTTCATCATCCGCTTGGCCAGCTCGGCCTCGGCGGCCCGGATCGAGCGTCCCTCGGCGTCGTCGAGCTCGACCGGAAGGTCGGCCACGCGCCTGGCGGGGATGTCGCTGGCGACGTCGATCTTGCGGCGCCGCACGATGCCCTGGTTGACCACGACACGACGGGCAGCGCCGTAGAAGCTGTTGTCCTGCGGGGTCATGCCGGTCTCCTCGAGCCCCTCGAGCAGGCTGCCCTGCGGCATGACGTCGTCGATCCAGCCGAGGAACTGCCAGATCGCCCGGAAGTCCTCGATGTCGTTGATCAGCGGGGTGCCGGTCAGCGCCATCAACAGCGGGTTGGCCGCCCGCTGCCGGATCTTCTCGGAGAGGGCCAGCACGTGCTGGGAGCGCTGGGAGGACTTGTTCTTGATGAAGTGGGCCTCGTCGACGACCATGCCCTTGAAGCCGAACTCGCCGAGCCAGCCGACGTGGCGGTCGAGGATCTCGTAGTTGACCACGATGATGTCGGCGAAGCCGTCGATGTCCTCGCCGTTGCCGTGCACGACCGTCGCCTTCTTGGACGGCGTCCAGAGGTCGACCTCACGGGCCCAGTTGGCCTTGACGACGTTGGGCACGACGACGAGCAGCGGGTAGGCGTCCGCCGCCTCGGCGGCGAGCAGGGCCTGAGCGGTCTTGCCGAGACCGGGCTCGTCGGCCAACAGGAAGGAACGGTGCCCCTCGGCGGCCGATGCGACCAGCTGCGCCTGGTGGTGCATGAGCTCGCGGGTCCCCGGCGCGTCGATGTGGCCGGGACCGTAGGCGGGCGGCTCTGGCAGCGGCATGCAGGAGGGTCCGGAGTCGGCGTACTCGAAGCTTCGGAACAGCGGTCCGAGCAGCTCCCAGCCGGATAGGCGGCGCGCATGCACCGGCGGCCGGGCGTTGGTGAAGTCGGGCACCAGGAACGGGTTCGAGAGCTGGCGCTGGACGACGCTCGTCGGGATCACCCGCTTGTCGGGGACGACGACAGCAGGAGTCTCGTCCTCGTCGTCCTCCTCGTCCTCAGGCACGTCGACGCCACCGCGGGCCATCAGCTCGTGCTTGAGGTCGACGGCGGCATCAGAGATCTCGGCGTCCTCGGCGAGGAGCTCGAACAGACGCGAGTCCATGGTCGCCGTCTTGGCGAGGATCGTGGCGATCCCGTCCAGGCGCTTGAGCTGCTCGGCGCGGCGTCCCTCGTTGAGGGTCTCGTCCTCGAGCACGCGGTGGCGCTCGTCTCGGGCGAGGAGCGCGACGACCTGGAACTTGGTGCGTACGTCGGGCATGGCCGAGCGGCGCTGCACGGCCGACTCAACCTCGCGGACGACCTGAGCGAGCACCGGAATGATGCCCTCGTTGTCCTTGTGGACGCCTTTGCGGCGACCGTTCTGCCCGGACTTGCCGGCGTTGCCGTTGTTTCGCGAACGGCCCGACCGGTTGTTGCGCCGGGTAGCGGCTCCCTGAGCCAACTGAATCCTCCTTGGGCCACGCACGGGTGAGTGGCATGTCCAGATACCGACCCTCATCGGCCGGTCGCCCTCCCAGGGCTCACGCAGATCGATGGCAGACGACTGACGACCGCAGACAAACAGCGGGTACGCGCGATCGGCGCCTCATCGACCGGGCCAGTGACTCGTTCGGTCCCCACGACGAACGTCCACGAGCCGGGCGCTTGCAGCGAGTGTAACCCCACCCACACCCGTTAGCGGAAGTCTCGTTCCGCGTTTTCTGTCAATTGATCAAACATCGGCGTCAGGCAGGGTGCGGAAGAGCCCGGCTGAACTCGTGTGCCCCCGGCTCAGTCCACCAGGTACTGGTCCGCCCAGGCCGAGATGATCCGGGCCGCGCGCCTGGCCTGGCCCTTCCTGGTGAGGAGGTGGTCGGAGCCCTCCAGCGCTACGAAGGAGCGCGGGTGGCGGGCGGTGTTGAAGATGTCGGAGGCGTTCTCGATGCCCACCGTGTTGTCGGTGGGGCTGTGCATGACCAGGAGCGGCTTCTTGAGCTGCATGATCTTGTGGCGCAGGTCGGCGCGGCGTACGTCGTGGACGAAGTGCTCACGAAGGGTCAGCAGCTTGCCGCCGGCCATCCACGGCGACTGGCCCTCTTCGAGCACCCTGGAGAGCACCGCGTCGTAGTTGTGCTCGACGTGCGCCGGCTGGAACGGGGCGCCGACGGTGACCACGGCGTCGACGCCGATGGCCTCGTCGGCTGCCGCCAGGACCGCCGCACCGCCGAAGGAGTGCCCGACGAGCAGCTCCGCCGGGGTGCCGCGATCGGCCATGAAGCGAGTGGCCTCGACGGTGTCGGCGACCTTGTGGGTGAAGGAGCCGTCGCCCCAGTCGCCCTCGGAGTCGCCGAGCCCGAGGTTGTCGAAGCGCAGCATCCCGATGCCCTCGGCGGCGAGCTGCTTGCAGATCCGCGCGGCAGCCGGAGACTCCTTCCCGAGGGTGAAGCCGTGGCTGAACACTCCCCAGCCACGCACCTCCCCCTCGGGCAGGTCGATGAGACCGGCCAGCATCGGCCCGGACATGCTCGCGAAGGACACCTTCTCAGCCATTCTCCGGATTCTCGCAGAGAATCCCGGGCAGCCGAGCAGGCCTGCCGATGTGAGCTCAGCGCTCGACGTAGAAGAGACGCTTGTTGAGGAACTCGTCGATCCCGAGCGGGCCGAGCTCACGGCCGAAGCCGGAGCGCTTGGTGCCGCCGAAGGGGACGTCGGCACCTTCGCCGGCCGGGGTGTTGACGTTGGCCATGCCGACCTCGAGCTGCTGGGCGACGGCGATCGCGCGAGCCTCGTCGGTGGAGAAGACCGCACCACCGAGGCCGTACTCCACCGCGTTGGCCAGCTCGACCGCCTCCTCGTCCGTGCTCACCTTGTAGACCACCGCGACCGGACCGAAGAGCTCCTCGGTGTAGGCACGCATCTGCGGGGTCACCCCGGTGAGGACGGCAGGGGCGAAGAACGCGTCGGGCCCGTCGGAGATCTCGCCGCCGGCGTGGAGCGTGGCTCCCTTGGAGACCGCGTCCTCGATCTGGTCACGCAGGGCCTCGGCCGCCTTGCGGGCCACCAGCGGGGAGTAGGCGGTGTCGTCGCCGTCCTCACCCTCGAGCGGCGTCATCGCGGCAGCGCGCTTGGTGAGGGCCGCGACGAAGTCGTCGTAGACGCCTTCGTTCACGATCATCCGCTTGTTGCCGTTGCACACCTGGCCGACGTTCTCCATCCTGGTCGCCCAGGCAGTCTCGGCGGCGTCGTCGATGTCGTCGGAGTCGAGGATGATGTAGGGGTCGGAGCCACCGAGCTCGAGGACGACCTTCTTCAGGTGGCGGCCCGCGGCCTCGGCGACCGCCGTGCCGGCGCGCTCGGAGCCGGTCAGAGAGACCGCCCGGACCCTCGGGTCGGCGATCATCGTGGCGATCTGCTCATGGGTGGCGTAGATGTTCTGGTAGACGCCGTCGGGAAGGCCGGCCTCCTCGAAGATCTTCGCGATCGCGGCCGAGGAGCGCGGGCAGTTCTCGGCGTGCTTGAGGATGACGGTGTTGCCGGCGACGAGGTTCGGCGCGGCGAAGCGGGCGACCTGGTAGTACGGGTAGTTCCACGGCATCACTCCGAGCACTGGGCCGAGCGGGAGACGCTGGATGACCGCCTTGCCCTCGTGTCCTGGCAGGTCGGTCTCCGCGAGCAGCTCGGGGCCGTGGTCGGCGTAGTAGGCGGTGATCTCGCCGGAGAACTCGGCCTCGCCTGCGCCCGAGGAGCTCTTCTTGCCCATCTCGGTGCGGATGATCTTCCCGAGCTCCGCCGCGCGCTCGGTGAAGAGGTCGGCGGCGCGCTTGACGATCGCGGAACGTTCCTCGATCGGAGTCGAGCGCCAGGCGGCGTACGCGTTCTTGGATCGCTCCATCGCCTCCTCCACCTCGGCATCGGTGGCGAACGGGAAGGTCTCGATCACCTCGCCAGTAGCGGGGTCGGTCACCTGGTAGGGAGGCGTGGTGCTCATCGTCGTCCTCTTCGATCGGGGCTGCTTTGGTGCGATAGTACGTGGTTTTCGACCCTATCTGATGACGGAACCGTTACTCTTTGCCGGTTTTCGCAACTGAATCCGAAGTTAGGACACGTTCTAGAATGGTCCGCATGGATCTCGCATTCTTCCGCCGCACCGACGACGGCTTCGAGCCCACACCGATGGCTCGCAGCATGTGGGCTGACGACCACATGCACGGAGTCGCGGCCAGCGGCCTGATCGCCCGTGGCCTCGAGGACCAGATCGAGGAGCTCGGGCGCGCCACCGAGCTGGTGCCGGCGCGCTATCACGTCGACCTGTTCCGGCCCCCGCGGATGGTGCCGACGAGGATCCGGACGAGCGTCGTACGCAACGGCCCCCGCATCGCACTGCTCGATGCCGAGATGGTCCAGTCGACCGGCGACGGCGAGGAGCGGGTCGTGGCCCGCGCGACCTGCACCTATCTGCTCGCGGGAGACAACCCCGCCGGTGAGGTCTGGTCGTCGACCGAGCGCGCCACTCCCCCGCCGCTGGAGGTGGCACCGCCGACCTCCGAGCCGCACGTACCCTTCTTCGTCTCCGACAGCCCCTGGTCCGACGACTTCGGCCGCCACCAGAACGCCGGGCGCCACGTCACCTGGCAGGTCGCGGTGCCGACCGTCGCCGACGAGCCGATGACCCCGTTCCAGACAGTGGCCTCCATCGCCGACGCCACCTCGATGGTCACCAACTGGGGCAGCAACGGCGTCGAGTGGATCAACACCGACATCTCGCTCGCCCTGGCCCGCCGCCCCGCCGGGATGGAGGTCGGCCTCGCCACCATCGACCATGTCGCCCACGAGGGCATCTCCGTCGGCACCGCCGAGGTCTTCGACCGCGAGGGCACCATCGGCACCGCCACCGTCACCGCCCTGGCCAACGCCAAGCGCACCGTCGACTTCACTGCTCCCGTCGAGGGCGGACCCGCCACCCCGGTCTAGCCGAAGCGTCACTCGCGTCGGCCGAAGCGTCACCGCGGTGACGTCTCGGCCGACGTACCTGACGTCTCGGCGAGGGTGAGGTTCTGGTCGATGAGGGCGGCCATCAGCGCCCGCTGGCGGATCGGGGTGAGGCCGAAGCCGGTGGGGGTCAGGTCTGGGGTGGCGAGAGACTCGTCGATGCCCTGCAGGCGGGCGGTCGCGTGGTTGACGTCGGCGATGGCTTGGCGCAGGTCGGCGGTCGCGAGGTCATGGGTGTGGGGGTCGCCGACGAGGTTGAGTACGCCGGTGATGCCGATCCGGCGCTCGGTACCGACGCGGTCCAGGGCCGCCAGGAGCGCCTCGCCGATCGGGCGGAGCGACGCGAGATCGGCGGGGAACGGATAGGTGGCGCGCAGGCGCGAGGGGTTGTAGCGGTAGGCGGTGTTGAGCATGGTGCCGCCGGCGCGCATCGCCCAGACACGATGGAGGTCGGAGGCCAGGAACGCGTACGCCGCCGGATCCTGCGTCGGGTAGACGACCAGGCCGTTGGAGAACACGTGGTCGGCACCGACCAGCACGGGCCACAGGTGCTTGCTGTGCTTGCTGAACGCGATGACGTGCGACAGTCCGGCGGCGTCGCGATAGAGCTCGTCGACCGGGCTGAGGAAACCCCACCAGCGCTCCTTGAGCTGGGGATACTTCACGAACTGACGGCGGCGCTCGGCGCGTACCTTCGACCGTACGAGACGCGCGAGCGTACGATCCTCGGCGAGCTCCTCGAGCCCCAGCTTGCCCACGTCCACGACGAAGCGGGAGGCGGTCGAGCCACAGGGCCTCACCAGGTCCTCACCGCTCAGGTAGGGCCGCACGGCGTGCCCGAGCGGGCCGCGAGCGAACGTCTCCGCCTCGGACGGCGTCAGCACGAGCGAGCGCCCGAGCACGATCGTGCCCTGATAGCCGTGCGGTAGCGGGACCTCGAGATCCAGCCGCGCCGGCTCCGGGAGGGAGAGGCCTTCCTCGAGCGTGCCGGTGATCGCGGAGACCGGGCGCCCGTCGAGCCAGGCGCTGTCGAGCGGACGGATGGTGAGCCAGATCTTCGCGAACCGCACGCCCGCCGTCGGCCACGGGGCCGACCGTTCCGCCCGGGCGACCTGCCAGCCGCGGTCCAGGAGGGCGCCGAGGCCGAACCGCGCCGTGTCGCCCTCGCTGACCGAGTCTGTCGTGATCAGCCCGATCTCGCCCCGGCTGAGTGCAGCAGCGCGGAGCAGGAAGTAGATGACGTAGTCGGCCCGCCTGGTGGTGCCTCCGGCGAGCGTGTGAGCGAGGTAGTCCCGCAGCTCTTGGCCGATCGCGTCCCGCACCCGCTTCACCCCGAGGTAGGGCGGATTGCCGACGACCGCGTCGAAGCCGCCACGCGCCATGGCCTCAGGAGCGACCAGCGCCCAGTGGATCGGCCGGACGACGGGAGCAGGTAGGCGCCGGCTCCTGCTCAGTGCCGCGTACGCCTCGTCGAGCCGTCGCCCCGGCCGGCCGCCCAACGGCAGCGCGACCGCGACCATGGCATCGGCGTACGCCTTCGGATCGCGCACGCCCGTGGGCAGCTCGGCCGGGTCGACGAGCCCCACCAGCGAGTTGCCGCAGAGGATGCGGTCGTCGAGAAAGGTCAGCGGGAGCGCGGGATCCTCGCAGAGCAGCCAGAGAGACAGCTTCGCGATGTCGACCGCGACCGGGTCGATGTCGGCGCCGTAGAGACAGCCGGTCACGATCTCGACCATGGGCGCCTGGCACGAGGAGGCCAGATAGCGGGCGGAGGCGAGGAGGAAGGCGCCGCTCCCGGCGGCGATGTCGACCACGGTCGCGTCCGGCGCGGCGACCGGCGCCAGGGTGTGCGCGACGATCTCGTCGGCGAGCTCGGGCGGGGTGTAGTGGGCACCGTTGTCGCGCCGCGAGGAGTCCTCGAGCAGAGCCTCGTAGATGTAGCCGATCTCCTCCAGAACGAGATCGTCCACCGTTGTCCCGTCCGGGACCAGATAGTCCGAAAGCAGATGATCCAGGGAGGGATGGTCCGCGCCCGGCACGGACAGCAGCCCCGCGCCGTCGAGAGCAGCATCGGTGAGCGCCATCCCCCGCGCCGCCGCGAAGCTCCGCACGACCCGGCGCATCACCACGGCCACCGCCGACGGGCCGCCGCCCAGCTCGGCCACCGCCGACCGCGCTCGATCGCGCAACGCCTGGGCCGTGATCACAGGATGAACCATAGAACGCTCGCAGGTTCTGCGAGACGAACCGATGGTGAAGAGTGCCGCCGACGGGTGTCCCGTTCACCACGACGTCACACCCTGCCTACAGAATCCGGCGCATGTCCATCGACTCGGAGCGGCTCGGGCCCCTCCTGCACCTCCGGCCCGGCTCGGCACCCCGCGTGGTGATCATCTCGGCGAGCTACGGCGCCGGCCACAACTCAGCCTCCCGGGAGATCTCACGAGTCCTCGAGGAGGCCGGGTGCGACGTCGAGATCCTCGACTTCGTCGACCTGATGCCGTGGCGACTCGGGCGCGGGCTGAAGCTCGGCTACAAGATGCAGCTCCAGGTCAGCCCCGACTCCTGGGGAACCACGATGAGCATGGTCATGCCGGGAGGTCCGCTCCACAGGCTCTTCGCGCAGCTCCTTCGCCTCTCCACCCGCCCGATCATCGAAGCCACGCGCGGCGCAGACCTGGTCGTCTCCACCCATCCGTTCTGCTCCCAGGTCATCGGCGAGCTGCGCACCACCGGACAGCTCACGACGCCCGCCGTCACCTACCTCACCGACGCCGCGGTCCCGGCGCTGTGGATCCACCCGGGCATCGACCTCAACCTCGCCCTCCACGAGGTCGCCGCCCGCGAGGCCCGCCTGCTCGGGGGCAACGCGTCCGTCGTCCAGGCACTGGTCCCGGCCGGGGCGGAGTATGTGCCGGGGCGCGCCTTCCCCGACCCGCTGTCGGACCTCCAGCTGACCGGCCCGCGGGCGCTGGTCACCGGCGGCTCCCTCGGCGCCGGTGCTCTCGAGCAGACCGCCCGCGACATCCTCACCCACAGCGACATGACCCCGGTGGTCCTCTGCGCGACCGATCGCTTTCTCAAGCGCCGCCTGGAGCGCATCCCCGGTGTGGTTGCCCTCGGCTGGCGCACCGACGTACGCGCCCTGATGGCGACCAGCGACTGCGTCGTCCAGAACGCCGGCGGCTTCACCTCGCTCGAGGCGCTGGCCTCGGGCACTCCGGTGATCACCTACCGCTCGATCTCCGGCCACGGCGCTGCCAACTCGGCGAACCTGGACCGTGCGGGGCTGATCCCGTGGGCCCGGGACGAGATCGAGCTCGCCAAGCACCTGGTCGTCGCCGCGGAGTCGCCCCGGTTCAACCGGCTCGCGCTCGGGTTCCCCGACCTCGTCCAGATCCTCACCGGCAGCCTCGAGGAGACCGCCGTAGCCTAGGCGGTCGGGGGCAGACCGAAGAGCCGCGCGGCGTTCCCATAGAGCACCCCGCGCGCCCACTCATCCCCGAGCCCGAGCCCCAGAACCGCGTCGACCGCCTCCAGATAGGGATAGGGGATGTTCGGGAAGTCGCTCCCGAACAGCACCCGCTCCCCCAGCGCCTTCAGGCGTGGCATCTCCTCGGCGGGGAAGGGTGCCATCGCCTCGGTGAAGGCGGTGAAGGCCATCGTCGTGTCCAGGTGCACCCCGTCGTACTTCTCCGCCAGGTCGAGGAATCGTGAGTAGTCCGGCAGCCCCATGTGGGCGACGATCAGCACCAGATCCGGGTAGCGCTCGAGCAGCGCCTCCATGCCGGCCGGCCCGGTGAAACGCCCCGGAGCAGGGCCGTGGCCGGAGTGGATCACCAGCGGCGTACGCGACTGCGAGAGCACCTCCCAGACCGGGTCCAGCAGCGGCGAGTTGGGGTCGTAGTCACCGACCTGGACGTGCGCCTTGAAGATCCGCGCCCCTGACTCGACCGCCTCGCGGACGCACTCACCCGCCCCCGGCTCCGGGTAGAACGTCGCCGACTGCAGACAGTCCGGCTTGTCGGCCGCGAACTCCGCGCCCCACTCGTTCAGCCATGCCGCCATCTGGGGCTTGTGCGGATAGGTGAGCGCCGAGAAGCGACGTACGCCGAGGCCCCTCAGCACACGGAGCCGCTCCTCCTCGGTGTGCCGGTAGGCGATCGGCCACGCCTGGCCGGTCATCGGACCGACCGCGTCGAAGTAGGCCCAGACCTTCTCGAGCATCCGCTCGGGCAGGAAATGGGTGTGTACGTCGAAGATGCCGTCCAGGCCCAGCGCATCGAGCCGCGCGCGGAGCTGCGCCGGCTCGTCGGGGGCGATGGTGACCGCAGGAGGATTCACAGCAGGCGAACCTACCTGGCTGAAGCGGAGCCCGAAGCAATGTGCACCGCAGTTGCGGAGCCCGAAGTCACGGGCGCGGCGAACGTATCCGCGATCGCCCGTGCCCTCCTGGGAATCTCCTCGGCGGTCAGCCCCCAGGTCCCTTCGGCGAAGCGTCGGGCGAGCTTTGCGAGCGAGTCCGCACCCTCGTTGAGGGCCTCGCCGACATGGCCGCGCACCCATTCGAACGAGATTCGCTCGGACTCGCGGCACAGGTCGTCGTGCATCCGGGTCAGGCCGGCGAGCTCGGCCCGGTGGGCAGTCTCGTAGCCCTTCGGCATGGACACCTCGCCCCGGAGCCAGCCCTCGATCAGCGCGAGCGCGACCCGCGAGTCGGACCGGATGGTCAGCGTGCGCCGAGGCAGCGCTCGCACCGCCTCGGCGATCGCCTGGAGCTCGGCCAGGACCACCAGCGACTGCGGATCGCGGATCCGGGCGTTGGGCAGCTGCCGTCCGAAGCCGTGCTGTCCGTCGCCGGCGAGCCAGCCCCAGCCGATGAACCCACGGTGCGCCGAGCCGTCGGTGGCAACCACCAGCGGCGGCAACGGGCCGGCGCGATGGACGGCCAGCGCCTCCACCGCCTCGGCACGGATGCCCGCGTCCTCGTCGACGAACGGCACCACGGTGACCCCTGGATAGGCGGACGCGATCTCGTCGGTCAGCATCCAGAACCGCGAGTTGGACGGAAGCGCGACCACGACCTGAACCGGGGCGAGCGACTCCAGCGAGTCGTACGCGGCTCCGAGCGCCGCGATGATCGCGTCCTCGGTCCCGCGCGCACCCAGCGATCCCGCCGCGCGCAGCTCCGGGCCGGCCAGAACCCAGTCCCAGCGCTCGGCGTCGCTGCGCCCCTTGACGACGATGAAGCACCGCACCGCAGACCTCCTGACCCGCCCGAACAAGTCACCCCCGACGTTACCCTCAGGCCTGAAGAACGAGCCGGCGGCATCAGGATCCGGACACCGTTGACCGGAACGGTCAGACGAGCCCGAGCTCCCGGGCGCGTACGCCTGCTTGGAAGCGGGACGCGGCGCCGGGTCGATCGCGATCGGGCCGGTGGCCTGCGTACAGAACCAGTACGGTCTCACCACCCGCCGCGAGGACGACGCGCTGCTGAGACTGTGCGGCGAGCACGGCGTCGCGTTCGTGCCCGTCAGCTCCATCGGTGCCGCCGTCGCCGGAGCCACCCCCGGCACCGCCGACCCCGCGCACCGACGGCACGCTGATTTCTAGGCTGCGGTGCGCAACGCCTCCCGCACCGCAGCCTGTACGGTGCGGCCGGCCGCCTCCAGCGGCTCGGTGGACCGCAGCGACCGAGCGAGGACGAAGGCGCCCTCCAGGCTCGTGATGAGGCCGATGATGAGGCCGCGGGCGGTCTCGGGTGGGACTCCCCGCTGCTCGAGATGCCGACCACCGACCTCGATCCAGTCGGTGAACACCTCGGCGGTGGCCTTGCGCAACGTCTCGTTGGTGCTCGCGACCTCGAGCGCGACGGTGGCGATCGGGCAGGCGTCGGCGTAGTCGGTCTCCACCAGCACCGTGGCGGCGGCCGCGAACGCGGTCTCGACATTGGTGAGCAAGTCGTCGGGACCAGTGAAGAGGGCCAGGACCAGGTCGCGGTACTCCCCGCCCGCGCGCCGGATCGTCTCACCCGCCAGATCGTCCTTGCCCCCGGGGAAGAAGTGGTAGATCGATCCGAACGGCGCCTTGGCCACCTCGGCGATCTGCTTGAGGCCGGTGCCGGACATGCCCTGCCTGCGGAAGAGCTCGGTGCTGGCATCGAGGATCCGCGTACGCGTGTTGGTCATCGCCTGGTCTTTCCGGTAGCGCCTGTGAACAGGAAGGTCTATGGTCAATATATGACTAGAACGATCTATCAAGAGACGCGTTCGGGCACGCGATGGACGTTCACCCAGTGGGCGGTCCTCGTGGTCTGCACGGTCCACATCCTGTGGGCGATCGCCGGATTCATCGCGGAGCCGAGCTTTGAGGTCGGCCACCATGCCCCGACGCAGAAGGTGCTGGGGATGGACTACAACGGCTGGCACGCGGTCGCCGGGCTCGCGCTGTTCGCGCCCGGTCTGTTCCTGTGCCGCCGCAACTCCTGGTCGGTGCTCTATCTCCTGGCCGCGGCCGTCGCCGGCACCGTTCCCGGGATCTGGGCGCTCATCTCACCGCAGGTCATGTGGGTCATGCACATGCCCGACAACGTCACCGACGCGCTGATCCACTTCGCGACCGCCGCTGTCCTGGTCCTCATCGCGGTCGTGCAGATCCGACGCGACGGCGGCTGGGCCAACACGATGTCCGATCTGCGAAGGCCGCCGACGTCGTGAAGCCGAGAGTGGCCCATAGACCACTCTCGGCTTCACAACCCTCGCGACTCAGCCTTGCGCCTCGGCGTACAGCCCGTCGATGATGTCGGCGTACTTCTTGCTCACCACCCGGCGCTTCAGCTTCAGGGTTGGCGTGAGCTCCTCGGACTCGGCGGTCCACTCCTCGCCGAGCAGCTCGAAGGCCTTGACCTGCTCGGGGCGCGAGAGCCGGGCGTTGGCGGCGTCCACGGCCTGGGCCACGGCGCCCCGGATGACCGGGTGCTGGGCGAGCTCGGCGAGCGAGCCGGCCTCGACCCCGAGCTTCTGAGCGACCACCGGAGCGATCTCGCCATCGAGGGTGAGCACGGCGACGACGTACGAGCGACCGTCACCGACCACCATGGCGTGCCCGACCAGCGGGCTCTCCTTGAGGAGGTTTTCGATGTTGGACGGCGCGATGTTCTTGCCGGCGGAGTTGATGATCATCTCCTTCTTGCGGTCGACGACGGTCAGGAACCCGTCCTCGTCCAGCGAGCCGATGTCACCGGTGTGCAGCCAGCCGTCGGCGTCGAAGAGCTCGGCCGTGGCCTCCGGTCGTCGTACGTAGCCAGGAGTCATGATCGGACCACGGAACAGGATCTCGCCGTCATCGGCGATACGCACCTCGATCCCGGGCTGCGCACGGCCGACGGTGCCGAGCCGGAAGCCGTCGGGGCCGTTGCCGGTGGCCGCCCCGGTGGTCTCGGTCATGCCGTAGACGTCGTAGATCTTCAGCCCCAGGCCGGCGAAGAACCTCGCCACCTCGATGGGCATCGGCGCGGCGGCGCTGGCCGCCCACTCGACCTTGTCGAGACCGAGCAGCGCGCGCATGATCGAGAGCACCCCCGCGTCGGCCTGCTCGAACTGCGCCTGAAGCTCGGCCGAGGTCGTCTGCCCGGTCTGCTGCGACTCGACGTAGGCCAGCCCGACCGCCATCGCCTTCTCCACGGCCTCCCGCTTGGCGTCGTCGGTCTCGGCGGCGAGCAGCGCGGTGACGCCGGTGCGGATCTTCTCCCAGACCCGGGGCACCCCGAAGAAGCTGGTCGGATGCACCTCCTGGAGGGTGCCGAGCAGCAGCGCGGGGTCCTGGATCAGGTAGACGTGACCGCCGTTGAACTGCGGGATGTAGAGACTGAGCACCCGCTCGGCGATGTGCGCGAACGGCAGGTAGGAGACCAGCACCCCCGGCTCCTCGACTCCGGAGGTCGCCAACGAGGAGGTCGTCTCGAAGACGATGTTGCGGTGGGTGAGCACCACGCCCTTGGGCTGCCCGGTCGTGCCCGAGGTGTAGAGCATGGTGACGGTGTCGTCCTGGGTCACCGCGGCGCCTCGCGCGTCCAGCTCGTCGCCGAGCTCGGCCAGCGCGGCCGCCCCCGAGGACACGAAGTCGCCCCAGGCGACCGCCCGCGGATCGTCCGCCACGGTCGTGTCGATCGTGACGACACGGACGATCTCCTCCCGCTTCAACCCGAGCGCCCAGCGGGCGACGTGGTCGTCGGTCTCCAGCACCACGATCCGCGGGTCCGCGTGCTCGGCGACATAGCCGACCTGGTCGGGCGCGAGGGTGTTGTAGATGCTGATCGGGACCCCGCCGGCGAGCACCGCAGCCATGTCGGCGATGACGTGCTCGATGCGGTTGGCGGCCATGATCGCGACCGACTCCCCCGGCTTCAGACCAGCCGCGATGTACGCAGCCGCGAGCTCGCGAGCCCGCTGGTGCAGCTCGTCCCAGGTCAGCGTGCGCCAACCGGTGCCGTCGGCGGTGTGCCGGTCGGAGAAGGCCGGCTCGGCGCCGCGTTCGGCCACCACGTTGGCGAGGATGTCGACCATGGTCTGGTCGCCGATCTGGGACTCGATGGCGGCGCGGTCAGCGAGGACGTCGGGCATCAGGGGCGCTCCTTTTTCAGTTTGTGACTCGGGTCACAACGTGGATTGCCTCGACCGTAGGGACGTGCCGGTGCGGACACAAGAGCCCGTCCGCATCATTTGGCTCCACAGCACCGCCTTTTCACCCAGTGGAAAGAGGCTGTGGCGGCGACCACCCGAACGGAGGTTGACTCACCCCATGGCAGATGAACGTACGCAGGTCGTGATCGTCGGCGCCGGCCCCGCAGGGATGCTGCTGAGCCATCTCCTCGCGGCCGACGGGGTCGACGCGGTCGTGGTGGAGACCCGGTCGGAGGAGTACGTCGCGGCTCGGATCCGCGCCGGCATCCTGGAGCAGTCGAGCGTCGACCTGCTCACCGAGGTCGGGCTCGGCGACCGACTGGCCCGCGACGCCGACAAGCACCGCGGGATCTACCTGCAGTGGCCCGAGGAGCGCCATCACCTCGACTTCGTCGACCTGGTCGGCCGCGCGGTCTACGTCTACGGGCAGACCGAGGTGCAGAAGGACCTGAGCGACGCCCGACGAGCCGCCGGGCAGGTCGTCCACTACGAGGTCACCGACACCGCGCTGCACGACATCGAGTCCGACCGCCCCTCGGTCACCTTCACCGACTCCGAGGGCCGTGCCCGGACGGTGGTCGCTGACGCGATCGTCGGCTGCGACGGCTCCTTCGGCCCCAGCCGGGCCGCGATCCCGGCCCGAGAGAGCTGGGACCGCACCTACCCCTACAGCTGGTTCGGCATCCTCGCCGACGTCGCACCATCGACCGACGAGTTGATCTACGCCTGGCACCCCCACGGCTTCGCCCTGCACTCGATGCGCTCGGAGAGCGTCTCGCGGTTCTACCTCCAGGTGCCCAACGGCACCGACCCGGCGACCTGGTCCGACGACCGGATCTGGGACGCGCTCGCCGCCCGGCTCGGCCACGGACAGAACGGCTGGACGCTCCAGCCCGGTCAGATCACCGACCGCAGCGTCCTCCCGATGCGCTCCCACGTATCCACGCCGATGCGCCACGGCCGGCTCTTCCTCGCCGGCGACGCCGCCCACATCGTCCCCCCGACGGGCGCCAAGGGACTCAACCTCGCGATCGCCGATGTCGCGCTGCTGGCGCCCGCACTCACGGCGCTCCTCAAAGGTGACCCGCGCCTGGCCGACGGCTACTCCGAGACCGCGCTGCGCCGGGTCTGGCGCTGCACCCACTTCTCCTGGTGGATGACCACCATGCTGCACACCGCCGAGGACCCGTTCGACACCCAGCTCCAGCTCTCCCAGCTGCGCTGGGTGACCTCGAGCGAGCACGCCGCGGCCGGACTCGCGGAGAACTACGCAGGTCTGCCGATCGGATTCTGAGTGGGTCCGCCCTCGGCTCGGCCGGACGATCACTTGTCCCCGCACACCCAATCGTGTTTAGGTAAGCCTTACCTAAACTTGGAGGTGTCATGGATTCGACCGCCAGCATTGCCCGCAGCATCCTGTCCTGCCCTCGCGGCGGAAGCGTGGTCATCGACGGGATTCCCTATTCGATGGAGGAGCTCGAGATGCAGGGCTTCGCCGACGACGGCGGGCGGCCGACCTTCCTGTGCCCACCCGAGCAGCGCCTGGCGTACGCCGGCCGCCGGGGCAGCCATGCCGTGCTGGTCCTGCAGGGGGCCTTCGGCGGCGACGAGGCGGTCCGGCTCACCGGCACGCTCAGGTGGCTGCGTACCGACGCCTGCACCTGCTGCGAGACGGAGTGGGACGAGGTGGTCATGGATGTCGCCGGCGTCATGCTGGTACGCACGGGCGGGGAGGCGCTCCCGATCCCGCTCGACACCTTCACCGACCGCGACCTCGACCTCAATGACGGCGTGCTCCACCGCAACCAGGACCACCTCAACAACCACCACGGAGACGAGCTCCGCGAGGCGGTCGCCACCCGCACCTACCTCCCGGTCGACAGCATCCTCGCCGCCCAGGTCTCGGGGCTCCACGCCGACGGCTTCGATTTCCAGTGGGTCGACGAGCGCGGGGCGCACAGCGCGCGCACCACATTCGACCGCCCCGCCCGGACTCCGGAGGACCTGGTCGCCGGAGTGCGCAAGGCGCTGGCTGCCGAGATCTGCTGAGCGAGACACACCTCCAAAAGCGTTTCCCGGGACACAAATCCCATGTACCTTGGTGATGTATCAACATCGCGCAAGGAGGCTCGGATGGTTGTGCAGACACTTCGCTCGATCGGTGGCTACGTGGGCACGGTGGCCAGCACCCCGGCCCGCGTGATCGCGCCCCGGCCGCACCCCCGCCGGGGGTACGACGAGACGCTGCGTACGTTGTCGGAGGCCTCGGTCGAGAAGTACTTCAACGCGTTCAAGGACGTCGACTGGGATTCCGCGGAGATGGCCGTCGACGAGGACGACGAGCGCTGGATCCTGCCCCCGCTCGATCTGCTCGGCGCGCACCCCTGGTATCAGTCGCTGCCCAAGGCGCGGCAGATCGAGGTCGGCCGGCACCGCCTCACCGCGATGGTGAAGACCGGGTCCCAGTTCGAGCAGCTGCTGCTCCTAGGCGGCACCCAGTTCCTGATGGGCGTCGAGAACGGCGACCCCGAGTTCCGCTACTTCATGCACGAGCTCACCGAAGAGACGCACCACATCCAGATGTTCCAGGAGTTCACCAACCGGGTGTGCCCCGACGTCGCCGGCGCGCCCGAGTGGCTGATGCGGACCATCCCGCTGGTCGGACATCTCGGCGGCCTCTACCCCGCGCTCTTCTTCGCCATCATCCTCGCCGGCGAGGAGCCGATCGACCACGTGCAGAAGGAGGTCATGCGCTCCGGCGGCACCCACCCGCTCCTGGACCGGATCATGGCCATCCACATCGCCGAGGAGGCACGCCACATCGGGTTCGCGCACGCCTGGCTCGAGGAGCACGCGCCGGACCTCAACCCGGTCTCGCGCATCGCCCTCGGGATCCTCACCCCGCTCGCCATGCGCCTCGGCGCGGACGCCATCATCATCCCGTCCCGCGCCGACCGCGAGCTCATGGGCCTGCCCGACTCGGTCGTTCGCGAGGTCTGGGGCAAAGGCCCCGAGGCCGCCGCCTTCCGCCGCCATCTCTTCGCCGACGTGCGGATGCTCTTCGACAACCTCGGGCTGCGTACGCCGCTGACCAACTGGGCATGGCGGGCCCTCGGCGTCGCCGGACGGCCGGCGCGTTTCCGCGCCGCGCCGCCCAGCGCCGCAGCCTGAGCCCTGAGTCCGGCTCCGAGGCCCGTTCCGAGCCCTAGCTCGGGACGGGCAGGGAGCGGCTGATGATCTCCTTCATGATCTCGGTCGTGCCGGCGTAGATCTGCTGGACGCGCAGGTCGGTGAAGGCACGAGCGATGGGGTACTCCTCCATGTAGCCGTAGCCGCCGTGCATCTGCACGCACTTGTCGACGACCTTCATGGCCCGCTCCGAGCACCAGTACTTCGCCATCGCGACCGTCGGGATGTCGAGTTCGCCCTTGATGTGCAGCTCGATGCACTCGTCGATGAAGGAGCGCGCCACCCGTGCCTCCGTGGCGACCTCGGCCATCGTGAACTTGGTGTTCTGGAAACCGAAGACCGGGCGGCCGAAGGCGGTGCGGGTGTGGACGTAGGAGATCGTCTCCTCGTAGGCGAACTCCATCGCCGCCACACAGCCGAGCGCGACGATCAGGCGCTCCTGCGGAAGCTGCAGCATGAGCTGGACGAAGCCCTCGCCCTCCTTCGCCCCGAGCAGATTGGCCGCGGGGATGCGTACGTCGTCGAAGAAGAGCTCACAGGTGTCCTGGCCCTTCATCCCGATCTTGTTGAGCACCCGCCCACGCCGGAACCCGGGGGTGTCGGTGGGGACGATCACCAGCGAGATCCCGGCACCCTTCTCCTCCGGGTTGGTCTTGACCGCGACCAGCACCATGTCGGCCTGGAGGCCGTTGGTGATGAACGTCTTGGCGCCGCTGACGACATAGTCGTCGCCGTCGCGGATCGCCTTCGACTTGATCGCCTGCAGGTCCGATCCGGTGCCGGGCTCGGTCATCGCGACGGCGGCGACCACCTCCCCGCTGGCCATCTTGGGCAGCCACTCCTGCTTCTGCTCCTCGGTGCCGTACGCCACCAGGTAGTGCGCCACGATCCCGCTGTGCAGCGGGGCACCCCACGAGGAGTCACCGACGCGGGCCTGCTCCTCGATCAGCACGGCCTCATGGGCGAAGGTGCCGCCACCGCCGCCGTACTCCTCCGGCACGGAGAGGCAGAGCAGGCCGAGCTCGCCGGCCCGGTTCCACAGATCGCGGTCGACCTGCTTGTTGGCGATGAACGAGTCGATGTTGGGCTTGATCTCCTTCTCGCAGAAGGTGCGGGCGAGGTCGCGCAGGTCCTCGAGGTCCTGGTCCATCCAGGGTGAGCGGCGGGTCACGGGCGTTCCTTCCGGTCGGCACCCCACGAGTAAGTGGGACACGATGTACTGGATACAGGTTGTATCACCGTACCCGTACCGGATACAAGGTGTATCAGCGCTACGGTGAACGCGTGGTGGACGTTGCGAAGTGGGTCGACTCGACAGTTCGGCGCCGCTCGGCGAAAGAGGCGCTCGAGGACGACTCGCGACGCTCGCGAGTGGTGCTCGCCGCGGTCGAGGCGATCGAGGAGGACGGCCCCACCGTCGGGATGGCACGGATCGCCGAACGGGCCGGCCTGCCGCGGCCCAACGTCTACCGGCACTTCGCCGGCAAGGATCAGCTCGACGCCGAGGTGACGAGGTTCGCCGCGAACGAGCTGCTGCGCCGCGTACGGCCCAACCTGGCTCGCACCGGGACTCCCAGCGAGGTGATCGGCGGGGTCATCGGGTCGTGCGTCGACTGGGCGGCCGAGCACCCCAACCTCTACCGCTTCGTCGCCGCCCAGCAGCAGACCAAGGCGCTGCACCGCGCCCGGATGGGTCGGACCCGCTTCCTCAACGAGCTCGTCGAGGCGATGCGCGGCTACCTGAGCGAGTCCGAGCTCAGCGGCGAGCCGCCCGACGGCGTCCTCGCCGGGTTGATGGGGATGGTCGACGCCAGCATCATCTGGTGGCTCGACCACGGCGACGAGACCCGCGACGAGGTGGTCGAACGGCTCACCCGTCAGGTCGCGGGCGTGCTCTTCGACCTGCTCGCCCAGCTCGGGCTCGAGATACCCGAGGACATGGTCTTCACCCCGCGGGCATGATGGTGGCACCCGCCCAACCCAGATGCAGCAACGAGGAGCAGCGATGCCGAACACCGACAACAGGTCCGCGAACATCGGCGTGGTGGGCCTGGCCGTGATGGGCTCCAACCTGGCCCGCAACCTCGCCTCGCGAGAGGGAAACACAGTGGCGGTCTACAACCGCACCTACGCCCGCACCGAGGAGCTGATCACCGAGCATCCCGAGGCCGGCTTCCTCGCCTCCGAGACGATCGACGACTTCGTGGCCACCCTGGCCAAGCCGCGTACGGCGATCATCATGGTCCAGGCAGGCAAGGGCACCGACGCGGTGATCGAGCAGCTCGCCGAGCGGTTCGAGCCCGGCGACATCATCGTCGACGGCGGCAACGCCAACTTCAACGACACCATCCGCCGCGAGCGCGAGCTTCGTGAGCGGGGCCTGAACTTCGTCGGCACCGGCATCTCCGGCGGCGAGGAGGGTGCGCTCAACGGTCCCTCGATCATGCCCGGCGGCTCGGCCGAAGCCTGGGAGACGCTGGGCCCGATCCTGAAGAGCATCGCCGCGGTCGCCGAAGGCGAGCCCTGCGTCACCCACATCGGCACCGACGGGGCCGGCCACTTCGTGAAGATGGTCCACAACGGCATCGAGTACGCCGACATGCAGCTGATCGCGGAGGCCTACGACCTCCTGCGCCGGGTGGGCGGGCTATCTGTGGAGCAGCTCGTGGACGTGTTCAAGGACTGGAACACCGGTGATCTGGAGTCCTACCTGATCGAGATCACCGCGGAGGTGCTCGCCCAGAAGGACGCCGAGACGGGCTCGCCGCTCGTGGACGTCATCCTCGACCAGGCCGGGTCGAAGGGCACCGGCGTCTGGACGGTGCAGAACGCCCTCGGCCTAGGCATCCCGGTCTCCGGCATCGGCGAGGCCGTCTTCGCCCGGGCGGTCTCCTCCAAGCCGGCCCAGCGCGGCGCGATGCGGGCCTCGGTGACCAACCGCCCGAAGGCGCCGGAGGTCCCCGACACGTTCGTCGACGACGTACGCGCGGCTCTGTACGCCTCGAAGGTGGTCGCCTATGCACAGGGGTTCGACCTGATCGTGGCCGGAGCGAAGGAGTACGGCTGGGACATCGATCTCGGCGCGCTCGCCAAGATCTGGCGGGCCGGCTGCATCATCCGGGCCCGCTTCCTCGACCGGATCGTGGACGCCTACGCGACCAAGCCCGACCTGGAGACGCTGCTGGTCGACCCCTACTTCGCCGACGGCGTAGCCTCCGGCGAGGATGCCTGGCGGCGCGTCGTCGGGATCGCGGCCGCCGCCGGCGTCCCCGCGCCCGGCTTCTCCTCGGCGCTCGCCTACTTCGACTCGCTCGCCGCCGACCGGCTCCCGGCCGCGCTCATCCAGGGCCAGCGTGACTTCTTCGGCGCGCACACCTACCGGCGCGTCGACAAGGACGGCACCTTCCACACGCTGTGGTCCGACGACCGCACCGAGGTCGAGACGACGCCGTCGACCCACTAGGCCCGCACCGGGAGATACCGAACTTGGGGCTGTCGGCACAGCGGACGGCGGACCTAGCCTGAAGCATGGGTTTCGACGTCGTCGCGGAGAGATATGCCCGGTTCATGGGACGCTACGCCGAGCCCCTCACCCCGCACTTCGCCGAACTCGCCCGGGTCGGCATGGGCCAGCGGGTGCTCGACGTCGGCTGCGGACCCGGCACGCTCACCCGCCATCTCGTGACCCTCACCGAGGCCCATCTGGTAGCCGCCATCGACCCCTCACCACCCTTCATCGAGGCGGTCGCCCGCGAGCTGGCCAGGGTCGACGTGCACACCGGCGTGGCCGAGGCGCTCCCCTTCGCCGACAACTGGTTCGACGTCTCCCTGGCCCAGCTGGTCGTGCACTTCATGACCGACCCGGCGGCGGGCATCGAGGAGATGATCCGGGTCACCCGGCCCGGCGGCACCGTCGCGGCGTGCGTCTGGGACGCCGACACCGGTGCCGTCTCGCCGTTCTGGTCGTGCGTGCACGAGATCGACCCGGAGGCCGAGGACGAGGCGCTTCTAGCCGGCTCCCGGATGGGTGACCTCGAGAAGCTGTTCAAGCAGGCCGGCCTCCGCAAGGTCGAGCGCAGCGGCCTGGCCGTCCGCGTCACCCATCCGACGTTCGAGGACTGGTGGGACCCGTACACCTTCGGCGTCGGCCCGGCGGGCGACTACATGGAGTCCCTCGACGACGCCGGCCGCGCCGCGCTCGAGGAGGTCGCCCGCCGACGGCTCGGGAATGGCCCGTTCACCGTGACCGCGACGGCCTGGGCCGCCCGCGGCACGGTCGCCTAGCCCGCCTCCTTGGACCCCGACTCGCCCGCGAAGCAATTTGCATCGGTCCCCTATTCTTCATAAGGTTGTAAAAGTCAACCAATCAAGAGGGGCGATGATGGAACAGGCGACCTACCGCGACCTGATGCATCGACTCAGCGAGGTCGGGGCCGTCAAGAGGGGCCTCGCGCGCAACCTCCCGCCCGGCCTACCGGCCGGCTCCGCAAGCGTGCTGGGGCTCCTGAGCCAGCACGGCGAGATGACCATCAGCGAGCTCACCGATCTGCTCGCCGTCGACATCTCGGTGACCAGCCGCCACGTCTCCTACCTGGCCGACCACGACTGGCTCGCACGCTCCCCCAACCCGGCGGACGGCCGATCGCGCCTGCTGTGTCTCACCGCCTCCGGGCGAGCCCTGCTCGCCGGGTTCTCCGACCACATCACCGAGCTGCTCTCCGAGCGGCTCAGCGACTGGAGCGACGACGAGGTCCACGAGCTGATCCGGCTCATGGCCAAGCTGCACGACAGCGTCGTCTGCCCAGCACACACGCTCACTCACGTACGCAGCTGAGGCTCTGCCCAGCACCGCTGTGCTCGATACAGAAGGGAAGTCCATGGCAACGACGACCGCCGAACGGACGCACGCAGGTCCACCGGGAGGCTCGTCCGACGGTGCCCCCGGGGCCCTGCACGGTCAGATGTCTCACCGCGAGATCATGGAGGCGCTCTCGGGCCTGCTGCTCGGCATGTTCGTGGCGATGATCTCCTCCACGATCGTCTCCAACGCGCTTCCGGAGATCATCGCCGACATCGGCGGCGGGCAGTCGGCCTACACCTGGGTGGTCACCTCCACCCTGCTCACCATGACGGCCACCACCCCGCTGTGGGGCAAGATGGCCGACCTGTTCAGCAAGAAGCTGCTGATGCAGATCGCGCTGGTCCTCTTCGTGGCGGCATCGGCCGTCGCCGGCCTGGCCCAGAACCCGGAGCAGCTGATCGCCGCCCGGGCGGTCCAGGGCATCGGCATGGGCGGCCTGACCGCCCTGGCCCAGATCATCATGGCGGCGATGATCTCCCCGCGTGAGCGCGGCCGCTACTCGGGCTACCTCGGTGCCGTCTTCGCGGTCGCCACCGTCGGCGGCCCGCTGCTCGGCGGGGTCATCACCGACGCCGACTCGCTCGGCTGGCGCTGGTGCTTCTACGTCGGCATCCCGTTCGCGATCGTCGCCTTCATCGTGCTGCAGAAGACCCTGCACCTTCCCGTCGTCAGGCGGGAGGGCGTCAAGGTCGACTGGGCCGGCGCGTTCTTCATGGCGGCCGGCGTCTGCCTGCTGCTCGTCTGGGTCACCTTCGCCGGCGACAAGTACGACTGGGCCTCCCGGGAGACCGCGGCCATGGTCGGCGGCTCGGCGGCGCTCCTGGCGATCTTCGGCATCGTCGAGTCGAAGGCCGCGGAGCCGATCGTCCCGTTGCGACTGTTCCGCAACCGGACGATCACGCTCTCCTCGCTCGCCTCGCTCTTCGTCGGGGTGGCGATGTTCGCCGGGACGATCTTCTTCAGCCAGTACTTCCAGCTCGCCCGCGACAAGTCCCCGACGATGGCCGGGGTGATGACGATCCCGATGATCGCCGGTCTGTTCCTCTCCTCGACCATCTCGGGACAGGTCATCACCCGCACCGGGAAGTGGAAGGCCTGGCTCGTGGTCGGCGCCGCGCTGATCGTCGGCGGGCTGGGCATGCTCGGCACGATCCGCTACGACACCGAGTACTGGCACGTCGCCGTCTTCATGGCGGTTCTCGGGCTGGGCGTCGGCATGACGATGCAGAACCTGGTCCTCTCCACGCAGAACCAGGTCGCACCCGCCGACCTCGGCGCCGCCAGCTCGATGGTGACGTTCTTCCGCAGCCTCGGCGGCGCGATGGGCGTCTCCGCGCTCGGCGCCCTGATGGCGAACCGGGTCGGCGACTACGTCAAGGACGGTCTGGCCGACCTGGGACCGAGGTACGCCGCGATGGCCCAGAGCACCTCGGGCGAGATCCCCGACATGGACAAGATCCCCGAGCCGCTGCGGACCGTGCTGGAGAGTGCGTACGGCCACGGCATCGCCGACATCTTCCTGGTCGCCGCGGGGGCAGCCGTCGTCGCGCTCCTCATGGTGGTGTTCATCAAGGAGGTTCCGCTGAAGACCAAGGGCGGGCTCGCCCAGGCTGCCGAGGAGGCGGCCGACGTCGACGGGCCCGCGGCTGTCGCCGAGGCCGTCGCCGGGGTGCCCGAGCAGCACCCAGCTGCCACCGCCGCTCCGGCACCATCCACTCCGGCACCATCCACTCCGGCCGCATCCACCCCGGCCGGCAACGGGATCGCGCTGCACGGATTCGTCCGCGGCGCCGGCAGCGTCCCGCTCCCGCACGCCGCCGTCACGCTGATCTCGCTGTCGGGGCGCCAGCTCGGCCGGTCCGTCGCCCATGCCGACGGCTCCTACGCGGTGGACGCACCCGGGTTGGGGACATACGTCCTGATCGCCTCGGCCGACGGCTTCCAGCCGCAGGCATCGACCGTGGTCGTGGGCGGTGAGCCGGTGGCGTACGACCTCCTGCTCAGCGGCACTACGGGCCTCAAGGGCATGGTGCGCAGCGGCGACGACGGTGCCCCGGTCCAGGGTGCGATGGTGATCGTGACCGACGTACGCGGCGACCTGCTCTCCACCGGAACGACCGTCGCCGACGGCACCTTCTTCGTCGACGAGCTGGTCCCGGGACCGGCCACGGTCGCGGTCAACGCCGAGGGCTACCGCCCGCACGCCGTGCCGATCGAGATCGGCGCGACCGGGGTCACCCGGGTCGAGGTGGAGCTGGTCACCGGCGCCCGGTTGACCGGTATCGTCAAGGCATCCTTCGGCCCTCTCGCAGACGCTCGGGTGACGCTGGTCGACGCGGCCGGCAACGTGGTCGGGACCGCGACGACCGGCGCGGACGGGGCGTACGCCTTCGCCGATCTCGACGGCGGGGAGTACACGGTCCTGGCGACCAGCTATCCGCCGGCGGCCGGCGCGGTGAGCCTCACCGGCCACGGCGTCGACGGCCACGAGATCGTCCTCTCCCACCCCGAGGACTGATCCGCGATGGCACTGACCGCACAGATCCGCACCCGCGACGGCTGGGCCGTGGCGCACGCGGTCGTCACTCTCACCGACACGGCCGGCGGTCAGGTGCTGCGGGCCGAGGCCGGCGAGGACGGTGTCGTGACCGACGGCACCGTCCTCGCCCCCGGGCCGTACGTCGCGATCGTCGCCGCGCTCGGGTGGTCCCCCACCGCGGCGACGGCGATCGTCACCGCCTCGGGAACGGCCGCGCTCGGCACGATCACGCTGTCCCGCCAGGGAGACACCTCGCTCCCGGCCCCGGGACCGTGGACGATCGACCCCGCCCACTCCACCGTCGGCGCGGTCGCACAGCACCTGGGCATCTCCAGCGTGCGCGGCCGGTTCACCGACTTCAGCGGGGTCGTCGAGATCGCCCCGGACCATCTGGAGAAGTCACGCGTCGAGGCGGTCATCCGGGCCGCCTCGATCGACACCGGCAACCGGATGCGCGACGAGCATCTTCGCAGCGGCGACTTCCTCGACGTCGAGGCGTTTCCCGAGATCGTCTACCGCTCCACCGGCCTCACCCCGGCCGGACCGGACCGCTGGACCGTCCACGGAGACCTCTCGATGCACGGCCAGACCCGCACGGTCGACCTCGACGTCGCCTACCTCGGCACCGGTCCGGACGCCTGGGGCGGCACCCGGGCCGCCTTCCGCGCGACCGCTCAGCTGCGGCGCGACGACTTCGCGATGAGCTACAACCAGGCCGTCGCCACCGGTATCGCGGCCATCGGCACGACCCTCAAGGTGGAGCTGGACATCCAGGCCGTCCAGGGCGAGACGCTCCCCACCTGAGCCGAGGCGTCAGCCGCGTCGGCCGAGACGTCAGCCGCGTCGGCCGAGACGTCAGTTGCGTCGGCCGAGTTGGCAGCTGCGTGCCATCTCGGCCGACGGGAGTGACGCCTCGGCATTCTTATTACCGCCGGCAGACTGAGACTCTGCGAATATGAATGCATGGAGCTGCGCCATCTTCGCTACTTCGTCGCGGTCGCCGAGGAGCGCCACTTCGGCCGGGCGGCCGAGCGGCTCCACATGGCGCAGCCACCGTTGTCGCAGCAGATCCGCCAGCTCGAGGCCGAACTCGGGCTGACCCTGCTCACCCGGACGACGCGACGGGTCGACCTGACCCCGGCAGGGGCGGCGTACCTGGAGCGGGCGCGGGAGATCCTCGGCGCCGTGGACGCCGCCGCCCACGAGGCGGCCAGCATCGCCTCGGGTCGGCGCGGGCGTCTGCTGATCGGCTGCGTCGGGTCGGCGACGTACTCGCTGCTTCCGGCCCTCGCCCGCACCCTGCGTGCCGAGCTGCCGGAGGTCGAGTTCGGGTTCCGGGGCGAGATGCTCTCGCCGGACCAAGCCGCGGCGCTCGCCGATGGAACCCTCGACCTCGGCCTCCTCCGGCCCCTGCCCACGGGTGGCTCCGGGGGCCCCGGCCTCTCGATCACCCACCTGCGCCAGGAGAACCTGTTGGTGGCGATGCCGAAGGACCACCGGTTCGCCGGCCGTCGTCGCGTACGCATCGCCGACCTCGACGGCGAAGACCTGGTCATCCACGCCGGCAGCGGTCGCTCGGCGATGAACGCGATGATCCAGGACCTCTTCGACTCCGCCGGGATCCACACCCACATCGCTCACGAGGTCGCCGAGACCTCCACCCTGGTCACCTTCGTGGCCGCCGGCCTCGGGGTCGCCATCGTGCCCGAGCCCACCGCGGCCCTCGCCGTCCCCGGGGTCGTCTACGTCCCCCTAACCGGCACTCCGGGCGTCGAGCTCGTC
This sequence comes from Nocardioides sp., assembly GCF_014360585.1. Lineage (GTDB taxonomy): Bacteria > Actinomycetota > Actinomycetes > Propionibacteriales > Nocardioidaceae > Nocardioides. Next base: position 48,573 of record NZ_JACIXG010000013.1, on the reverse strand, counting down.
GCCGCCACTCGCGCCGGCGACGAGAGCCCGCTGCTCGCCCGCGCGCTCACCATCCTGGCCGACCTCAGCAACAACTAGCCGAGTCGGCTCAGCCTCAGCGCAGCACGAACCAGAGGCCGACGACAGAGGGCACGATCCCGAGGAGCAGCCACGGCGTGAACGGGCTGCGGCGGTGGATGAGGAAGCCGCCGGCCAGGCCCAGCACTCCGAAGGCCGCTGCGATGACGCACAGCCCGATCCGTGAGGCCTGGTAGACCGGGTCGATCGCCACGGCCGCGATGACCAGGCCGACCACCAGGTGGGCGACGGTGAAGACGGCGAGCACGGACGCGACCCACTGCTGCACGTTCGTGAGCGACTTGTCATTGACAGGCCGGATCGGGTTGTCCGGGTCCATCAGGTGTCGCGGTCGTCGCGGTTGCTCGTTCACGGTCGTGCCCTTCTGGTCCGGCTGCCACCCCATGCTTACCAGGCGCGAGAGCACCGGGAGGATCCGCCCAGGATCTCGGAGCCTAGGAGCGGGAGGCCAAGGTGGCCGCGAGCGAGTCGAGGATGCCGGGGACGATGGAGAAGTAGGCCCAGCGGCCGCGCTGCTCACGGGTGACCAGCCCGGCCTCGACCAGCAGCTTCATGTGATGGGAGACCGTCGGCTGGGACAGCCCGACCGGCTCGGTGAGGTCGCAGACGCACGCCTCCTTGTCATCAGCGGCCGCGATGATCGAGAGCAGCTTGACCCGGTGAGGGTCGCCGAGCGCCTTGAACATCCGCGCCAGCGCCTCGGCCTGGTCGTCCTCGAGGACGCCTGCGGTCATCGGTGAGCAGCACGCGACGGCGGCGGACGGGAGCACAGGGAGAGCGGTCATAGCGGACAGTCTACCCAACAACATTGACGAACGTCGATACGTGATCTAGGGTCGGCAACATATCGACGTTCGTGAATCTGAGGAGCATCATGACCGACCTACCTGTCGCCGTCATCGGCGCCGGACCCCAGGGCCTCGCGGCCGCAGCCCATCTTCTCGAGCGTGGCCTCACCCCGCTCGTGCTCGAGCAAGGATCGGAGCCGGCTGCAGCCGTCGCCGAGTGGGGCCACGTACGCCTCTTCTCGGCCTGGCCCGAGCTCGTCGACAAGGCCGCCGCCCGGCTGCTCGCGCCGACCGGCTGGGACGCCCAGACTCAGGGCTACCCCACCGGCGCGCAGTGGCGTGAGCGCTACCTCGTCCCGCTCGCCGACGCCCTCGGCGAGCACATCCGCTACAGCGCCACGGTCACCGGCGTCTCCCGCAAGGGCCGCGATCGTCTGGTCGACGCCGACCGCGCCGAGCAGCCCTTCGTCCTCCATGTGACCGGTCCGGACGGCTCCGAGGAGCGCCTCGAGGCGCGAGCCGTCATCGACGCCTCCGGCACCTGGCGCAGGCCCAACCCGGCCGGCGCCGACGGGCTCCCGGCCCTCGGCGAGCGCGCGGCGCACGCTGCAGGCGTGCTCGGCTACGCCGTGCCGGACCGCGCTCACCCCGAGGCGTACGCAGGCCGCCACACGCTCGTGATCGGCGCGGGCGACTCCGCCTTCAACGCCGTCAACGAGCTCACCGCCATCGCCAAGGACCACCCGGGAACGAAGATCACCTGGGCGATCCGCCGCGCGGTCTCGACGAACACCTTCGGCGGCGGCGAGGCCGACGAGCTCCCGGAGCGGGGCGCCCTCGGCGTACGCGCCCGAAAGGCGGTCCAGGACGGCACCGTCGAGATGGTGACCGGTTTCCGCACGGAGCGGGTCGACGGAGCCACCCTCATCGCCGAGGACGGCCGCCAGATCGAGGCCGACCAGGTCGTCGTACTGACCGGATACCGGCCGGACACGAGCTTCCTCAGCGAGATGCGTCTCGACCTCGACCCGACGCTGGAGGCGCCGCGAAACATCGCGGTCCAGATCGACCCCAACCTCCACTCCTGCGGCTCGGTGAGCGCCACCGGCGCCAAGGACCTCGCCCAGCCCGAGCCCGACCTCTACCTGGTCGGCATGAAGTCCTACGGCCGCGCGCCGACGTTCCTGGCGATGACCGGCTACGAGCAGGTACGCAGCGTGGTGGCCGAGCTCGCCGGCGACCACGACGCGGCGGCCCGGGTGGAGCTGGAGCTCCCGGACACCGGGGTCTGCGGCGGCGCCGGGGTCTTCGACGACCCCGACAGCGCCAGCAGCGGCGGCTGCTGCGGGACCCCTGCGCCGAGCGAGGAGCTGGTCACGATCAGCAGGGCGCCGATCACGCTCTCGTGATCTAGTGGCGCGTCCCGGAAGGACACACCACTAGCGCTGCGGGGGCACACCGAGCTCGTCGAGCAGGCCGAGCACTCGCTGCTCGATCTCGTCGCGGATGCCGCGTACGTGCTCGATGCCCCCGCCCTTCGGGTCGGTGACCTTCCAGTCCTCGTAGCGCTTTCCGGGATAGAACGGGCAGGCGTCACCGCAGCCCATGGTGATGACCGCGTCCGCGCTCCGGACGACCTCGTCGGTCCAGGGCTTGGGGAACTCTCCGGAGATGTCGATCCCGAGCTCGGCCATGGCCTCGACCGCGACCGGGTTGATGGCGGCGGCCGGCGCGGAGCCCCCGGACCAGCCGATCGCCTTCTCCCCGGCGTAGTGCGTGAAGAAGCCGAGCGCCATCTGCGAGCGGCCGGCATTCTCGACACAGAGAAACAGAACGGCCGGCTTGCTGTCGGTCGCGGAGTCGTCGGTGCTCATCGAGTGGTTCTCCTGGTGGGGTGTGAGGGGTCAGGAATCGAAACGGGAGGCGAGCGACCTGATCCGGTGCTCGAGCTCGAGATAGGCGGCGTCGAACGCCTCGGGGCCGTTGCCCACCGGGTCAGGGATCGACCAGTGCAGCTCGCCGCGGACCTTCGGCGTCTCGTGGGCGCGGTCGCACACGGTGACCACCAGGTCGTCCGGGTCGAGCACGTCATCGAGATGACGGGGCTCGACGATCGGAAGCTCGAGGTCGCGGCGAGAGGCGACAGCGACCGCCCCAGGATTGATGTGCTCGGCGGGGTGAGTGCCTGCGGAGTCGGCAGGGATCGTGCTGACCTGGCGCCACAGCGCCGCGGCCAGGTGGGATCGCGCCGAGTTGCCGGTGCACACGAACAGGACACGCCTGGGCACCGCCACGGGGGACGCGGTGCCCAGGCTGTCGAGCATGTCCTGCTCGAGGTGCAGGTACGTGCGTCTCCCGTCGCCCTCGGACTGGTGGCGGGACACGACGCCTGCGCTCACCAGCGCCTGGACGTGGTGAGCAAACAAGTTCGACGGGACATTCAGCATCCCGGCGAGCTCTGTGGGGGAGGCATCACTCGTCTGGAGGCTGTCGACGATCCGAAGCCGCATCGGATCACCGAGCGCCGCATGGATCTTGGCGCGGCGCTCCAGCTCCGAACTTCTCTCAACCTCCATTGACTCAATATTGACTGAGCAATCTTCCGCAGTCAAGATGTTCCCGAGATGGCCGACGAAACCGAGGAGCTCCTGGTGACCAACACTGCCGACGCCGCTGCGTCCGACAAGGACCAAGCGCCCGTCCTCCAGCAGATGTCGGTCCTCGACCGGTTCCTGCCGGTCTGGATCCTGGCAGCGATGGCGCTGGGGATCGGGCTGGGCCGAGCGATCCCTGGCCTGGACCGGGCGCTGGACGCGATCAAGATCGGCTCGGTCAGCCTGCCGATCGCGATCGGCCTGCTGCTGATGATGTATCCGGTGCTGGCCAAGGTGCGCTACCGACAGCTCGACCGGGTCACCGGCGACCGCAAGCTGCTGATCTCCTCGCTCGTCCTCAACTGGCTCGTCGGGCCGGCCCTGATGTTCGCGCTGGCCTGGCTGCTGCTGCCCGACCTGCCGGAATACCGGACCGGACTGATCATCGTCGGACTGGCCAGGTGCATCGCGATGGTGCTGATCTGGAACGACCTCTCCTGCGGCGACCGCGAGGCCGGCGCCGTGCTGGTCGCGATCAACTCCGTCTTCCAGATCCTGGCCTTCGGCGTGCTCGGCTGGTTCTACCTGCAGGTGCTGCCCGGTTGGCTGGGGCTGGAGCAGGTCGACGCCGACTTCTCGTTCTGGACGATCGTCGTCTCGGTCCTCGTCTTCCTCGGGATCCCGCTGCTGGCCGGCTTCCTCACCCGAACGTTCGGTGAGCGGAAGATGGGCCAGGAGGCGTACGAGTCGAAGTTCCTGCCGAAGATCGGCCCGGTCGCGCTCTACGGCCTGCTCTTCACCATCGTGATGCTGTTCGCGCTGCAGGGACACACCATCACCTCGCAGCCGCTGGACGTCGTCAGGATCGCGCTCCCGCTGCTGGCGTACTTCTTCCTCATGTTCGGCGGCAGCTTCGCCCTGGGCGCCGGGATCGGGCTGGGATACGAGAAGACGGCCACCCTCGCGTTCACCGCGGCGGGCAACAACTTCGAGCTGGCCATCGCGGTGGCGATCGGCGTCTTCGGCGTGACCTCCGGCGAAGCACTGGCAGGCGTGGTCGGCCCCCTGATCGAGGTCCCGGTCCTCGTGGCCCTCGTCTACGTCTCACTCTGGCTCCGCGGCCGGATGGCTCCTGCTTCGACCCAGCCGTCGAAGTGACGCCGTTCCCCGTCGACGACGACTAGCCTCCGAGCACCTCGAGCACGCGGTCGGCCTCGCGCTGCAACGGCGCGAAGCCGTGCTCGACCGCCAGCTGCCGGCCCTTGGCGGCGTGGATCCGGGCGGCGGCGTGGTCGCCCTCGGCGTGGAGCGCCTGCGCCAGCCCGATCCGGGCGCGGGTCTCGGTGAACGAGGCGACGTGGGTGTGACTGAGCCGCACGGCGTACTCATAGGTCTCGGCGGCGTCGCGGAGGCTTCCGGTCGCATAGAGAGCGGCCGCGTAGCTGCAGGCCGTGGAGGCTACGAAACGTACGTCCCCGTGGGCCCGCGCGGTCAGGTGGGCCCGGTCGGCGAGCTCGAGCGCCGAGGCGTGGTCGCCTCGGACCAGGGCGAGCAGGCTGAGCTCCTCGAGCGCGTTGGCCTCGGCGAAGGGGCTGCGGTTGCGAGTGGCCTGCGCCAGCGCTGACTCCAGCCGAGCGCCTGCCGAGTCGAGCAGGCCCAGGGCGCGCTCGGCCGCGGCCAGGGTGGAGAGCTCGAGCGGAGTGGAGCTGCCCTGCACCTCGCTCAGCTGGACCGCCAGGAGATTGTGGCGACGCCCCTCCTCGAAACGACCCTGCTGCGTGCAGGTGATGCCGAGGGCCTGGTGTGCCCAGGCACGCAGCCCCTCGGTGCCGGCCGCCTCGCCGAGGATCTCCAAAGCGTGCGCATAGGCGGACTCCGCCTCGCGTCCCGCATCCGCGACGCGGTGACGGTGACCGTCGACGATCGCCGCGAAGGCCTGGCCCTGCCTCCAGCCGCTGGTGTCGAGGAGCGTGCGGGCACGGTCCGACTCCGCCCAGGCCTCGTCCATGCGCCCCAGGACCCCGAGCACATCGGCCCGCAGCGTACGCAGGAAGGCCTCGGCCCGCACCTCGCCCTCCAGCAGGGCGGCCTCGGCTCCGACGGTCATCAGGTCGAGGTAGGTGGTCACGTCGAGGCGGGTGCGGTAGTGGATCCTGGACTGGTCGACGAGCTTCCAGGCGTAGTGGCGCTGCTGCGGGTCGGCCCCGGCCTGCTTCACGAACGCGATCAGCAGCTGCGCCTCGTGGTCGAGCCAGGTGCGAGCATCGTCGGCCGAGTCGAAGCGGCTTCCCGACGAGGGCTCGATCTCCAGCGCGCGCAGCCGCCCCGGATAGGCAGTGCCGGCGGCGCTGACGGTGGTGTCGAGCAGCCAGTCGGCAAGCCTGCCCTGCGCCTGCGGCTGCTCGGGGTCGGCCGCGGCCAGATCACCGGCATGGAGCCGGAGGAGGTCGTGGTAGTGGTAGCGACCGACGCCGTCCTCGGAGACCACGGTCTGCAGCATGTTGGCGTCGACCAGGTCCTCGAGCAGCCGCTGTGTGGTCTCCGGGTCGCGGGCGAGGACGGCACCCGCCGGAGCGGGGTCGAAGTCGTAGGCCGAGATCAGCGAGCACAGCCGGAAGGCACGCTGCACCTCGGCGGGCATCGCCGCGTAGGAGATCTCCAGGCTGGCCGCGACGCTCACCTCACCGACGGCCAGCTCGGCGAGCCGGTGGGAGCTCGCGCTCAGCCGGTCGGCGTACGTCTCGATCGACCACTCCGGCCGGCTCAGCAGTCGGGCCGCAGCGATCCTGAGCGCCAACGGGAGACGGCCGCACGCCAGCGCCAACGACTCGCTCGCGCGAGGTGCGGCGGCGACCCGCTCCCCGCCGACGATCGCGCCGACCACGGCGACGGAGGCCTCGATGCTGAGCTCGCCGAGGTGGATCTGGCGGCCGAGGTCGATCATGCCCGCGAGCGCCGGCAGCCGGTGGCGGCTCGTGATGATCGTCCGGTTCTCGCCGAGCCCGGGCAGCAGCGGGACGACCTGACTCGGACTGTCGACACTGTCCAGCACGATCAGCATCCGCCGGTCGGAGAGCTCGCTGCGGAGCAGCGCCGCGGCGTCGGCGTCGTCGGTCGGGATCTGCTGGCCGGAGAGGCCCAGCGAGCGCAGGAACCGTCTCAGCACCGAGCCGGGTGCCACCGCCTCTCCCGAGACGCCATGGAGGTCGGCGTAGAGCTGGCCGTCGGGGAAGTCCCCGGTCAGACGGGCCGCGGCGGTGAGCGCCAGCGCGCTCTTCCCAGAGCCGGCCGGGCCGGTGACGAGCACTGCCGCACCGCCGTCCTCACCGAGGCCGGCGGTCAGGGTCGCGAGCTCGTCCTCACGCCCGATCAGCGCCGGCGCCGCCGGCACCTCGCGAGGTACGTCGCGCCTGCGCGCGCCCTCGACCAGGGTCGGCCGCCTGGCGTGCCATCGTCCTTCCAGGGTGCCTTGGCGGACGTCCTCGAGGACCGGGCTCGGGTCGAGCCCGAGCTCCTCGGCCAGGACGGATCGGACCGTCTCGTACGCGGCGAGCGCCTCGGCCTGGCGTCCGGCCGCCGCCAGCACCTTCACGTACGCCGCCCACAGCGGCTCGTCCAGGGGACGCAGCCGGGCGAGCTCGCTCACGACCGGGAGCGCGTCGATGGCCTGGCCCTCCGCCACGCTCAGGCCGGTCCATCTGAGCACGACCGCGACGTACTCGTTCTCGACGGAGCTCGACAGCCACGGCGCCTCCTCGAACCGGTCCGGACGCCCACGCCACAGGCGCACCGCCTCGGTCAAGGTGTCCAGGTCGTCAGCGGCGGCGAGCTCGCGGAAGCGGACGAGGTCGAGCTCGTCGGAAGTGGCATCGAGGCCGAGCGCGTTGCCGTCGTGGGTCACCGTGATCGGGGCGACGAGCGCCCGCAGCCGCCGGAGCAGCTGGGCCATCCGCTTGCCCGCCGCGTCCGAGGTCAGCTCCGGCCACAGCAGGTCGAGCAGCTCGTCGCGCCCGACCTTCTCCCCCGGCTCCAGGGCGAGTCGCCTCAGCAGCAGCCCGACCTGTTCAGGCAGGTCGAGCGCCACCCCGTCTCGGACCACGACGGTCGGGCCGAGCACGGAGATGCTCACCACCGCGCTGTCGTCGGCGTCCCGGCTCAGCGAAGGGGCCTCGGTGAACTGCGCCGCCTCCTCCGCGGTCAGGTCGAGCGCGCGGGCGAGCGCGCGCAGAGATGCCGCCCTCGGCCGCCGGGTCCGGCCCTGCTCCAGGTCCCGGATGGAGGCGACGCTGACGCCGGCAGCCTCGGCGAGCGCACCCTGCGTCAGAGATCGCTTCTCACGCAGCAGCCGAAGCCTGATGCCGAGCAAACCCTCAAGGCGCACCCTGGCCCCCGTATCGACCCCGAGTCTGGCGAATCACCACGAGATCGTATCGGCTCGAAGCGATCAGGTGTCGATGGTCGACCCTTCGGCCTTCCGCCGGGAGATCGCCGCGGACCACCAGATCCTTTCCCCGACCAGCGCGAAGACCGCAGGCACCACCACGGTGCGGACTAGAAAGGTGTCGAGCAGGATGCCCAGCCCCACGATCAGGCCCACCTGGGTCAACGTGATCAGAGGCAGCACACCGAGCACCGCGAACACCGCGGCGAGCACGATGCCGGCGCTGGTGATGACCCCACCGGTCAGCCCGACCGCCATGACCATCGCATCGACGGTGCTGTGCTCGGCACTCTCCTCCCGGGCCCGCAGGACGAGGAAGACCGTGTAGTCGACACCGAGCGCCACCAGGAACAGGAAGGCGTAGATCGGTGTGCTGACGTCGAGCGCAGGGAACCCGAAGACGTGTGTGCTCATCCAGGCACCCAGGCCGAGCGCCGACAGGGTGGCGATCACGCTGATGGTGACGAGCACCAACGGGGTCACGACCGACCGCAGTACGACGAAGAGCACCAGCAGCACGACCAGCAGGATCAACGGAATGATGACCTTGAGATCACGCTCGGCGCCGTTTCGGCTGTCGAGGTCCTTGGCCACGCTGCCGCCGACCAGAGCACCGGTCCCGTCCAGCTCGCTGCGCATCGTCTCGATCGTCTCGATGCTCTCCGCCGTCGCGGGCGCGTCCTCGAGCGTCGCGGTGATCTTCACCAGGTCGTCGGTCTCGCCGGACGGACGCGCGCTGTCGACCCCGTCGATCTGGTTGACCGTCGCGAGCACCTTCTCGGCCTCGTCTGCTCCCACCACGATCGTCACCGGATCGGCAGCACCGGGCGGGAAGTGCTTGGAGAGCGTCTCCAGACCGTCGACGGACTCGGCCTCGACGCGGAACTGATCAGTCTGCGACAGGCCCACCTTGACGCCGAGGAGCCCCGAGGCGAGGACGCCGAGGATCACCGCGGCCGCAGCCAGCACCACTGCCGGACGGCTCACCACGGCGCGGGCGATCCGGAACCAGACGCCGTCGCGCGACTTCTCCTCCTCGCCGTTGCGGGGAACGAACGGCCAGAAGAGGCCGCGGCCGAACAACGACAGCGCGGCGGGCAGAACGAGGAGCGCGAACAGCAGGGCGATCAGCAGGCCGATGGCAGCCGAGACACCCAGGGACCGGGTGTTCGGGGCGACGCTGAGCGTCAGCACCAGCAGCGCGAGTACGACCGTGAGGTTGCTGGCCACGATCGCCTCGCTGGATCCGCGCACCGCGGCGGCGAGGGCGTCGCGGTGGTGCGCGTGCCGTCGGAGCTCCTCGCGATAGCGCGAGACCATCAGGAGCGCGTAGTTCGTGCCGGCGCCGAAGACCAGCACGCTGGTGATCCCCGACGTCGATCCGTCGAGGCCGGTGCCGATCCACTCCGCGATGATCTGGGTAGCCACCGACGCGGTGCGGTCGGCCACCGCGATCACGGTCAGCGGCACGAGCCACAGCACCGGCGAGCGGTAGGTCAGGATCAGCAGGAGGGCGACGACCACAGCAGTCACGAGAAGCAGTCGCAGATCTGCCCCTTCGAACGCCGAGGAGATGTCCGCGGCGAAGGCGGCACCACCGGTGAGCTGGACCGTGAGGCCGTCGGGCCGGTCCTCGTCGGCCGCTTCGCGCAGGTCGTCGACGAGCTCTGTCAGATCGAGGCCGGTCACGTCGGCATCGACGTCGACGGCGACGATCAGCGCCTCGCCGTCAGTGGCCGGGATCGGTGGCGAGACCTCGTTGCCGGTGACCTCGGCCCAACGCCGCGACACCTCGCCGACCCACTCCCGATCCTCCTCGGTCAGCCCACCGGCACGCTCGACCACGGCGACCGCGGGCAGCACGTCCCCGCCCGGAAACCTCTGCTGCAGCTCCGCAACCTGCGCGGACTCGGCATCCGCCGGCAGCGGGTCAGGGGCCGAGCTCGTCTCCCCCAGCGACGACCCCAGCGCCATCACCCCGCCGGCCAGGAGGAACGCGACCACCAGGACCACCCACGCCGTCGCCTTCCTCGTGGTGACTCGCGCGAGACGTTCTATCGCAGACCGCATGGTCGGGCCTTCCAAGTTTGTCGTGTTGTGCAGGTCGGCGAAAGGGATCGAGTCGCCGGTCCGGGCGTCGGGCCTACGGCCGGTCCACGCCAGCAGCCGCCGCCACCCATCGCCACAGCCTGTCGGTGTCGCCGGGTTCGGGACGGGTCGAGGACCGGTAGCTCGTCGGACGCTGCTGCCGGTCGTGCCAGAACGTGCCGGAAGCGGGGGACGGGTCGGTGGCCCCGAGCCACACTGCTGTGTCGGCGCCTGCCTCGGCCGGCCGCAGCAACGGCCGGCTCAGCGTACGGAAGGCGGGAAGCGATCGGGACAGACCCGGCGTGTCCGCCCAGCCCGGGTGCATGACGTAGGTCGAGAGGCGATCTGGTGACCAGCGCCGGTCCAGCAGCGGCGCCAGCTCCACCTGCATGCGCTTGGATCTGGCGTAGGCCACCGCACCCCCGTAGTCGCCGCGTTGGAAATCCGGGTCGTCCACCGGCAGCGGCTGGGTATACATCCCGCCCGAGGCGACGAAGACCACCCTGGCGCCGTACTCCGAGCGTCGCAGCGCCGGGAGCAGCCGCTCGGTCAGCCGGATCGGTCCGAGCACGTGGGTGGCGACGGTCAGCTCGTGGCCGTCGACCGACTCGGTCCGTTCCGGGGGCATGACCCCGGCGTTGTGCACGAGCACGTCGAGAGTCGTGGTGCCACCGTCACGGGAGCAGAGGTCTTCGGCGAACGCATCGACGACGGACAGGTCCGAGACGTCGCAGCGCTCGATCCGCAGATCGGCGACCAGACCCTCGTCACGCAGCTGGCGCTCGATCCGGGCGACCGCCGATGCGGCGCGCTCGGGTGAGCGCACGAGGACGTGCACGCGAGCGCCGAGCCGCGCCAGTCCCAGCACAGTGGCCGCACCGAGACCGCTGCCTCCGCCGGTGACCAGTGCCGTCCGCCCGGTCAGGGCTCCAGGACGCGGGTCGGCAGACGCCCACCGGCGGCGACGGATCGCATAGCCCAGGCGGGAGTAGCCCAGCACGACCGTCCGGTCGAGCACTCGGTCCAGGCCCCTGTCCTCGGTGGTCGTACGCGACGGAGTCATCGGGTCGAGTCCTTCACCTCTGTCATCCGGGCCAGCGCCTCGTGACGCTCCTCGGCGTGGTCGACGATGCGACCAGGGTAGCCCTTGGCCGTCCCGTCGGGGTGGAGCCACGGCTCGTGTGCCGCCGCGCCGGGAAGATGGCGAAGCTCAGGCACCCAGCGTCGGACGTAGTCGCCCTCCGGGTCGAACCGGAGCCCTTGGGCGACCGGGTTGAACACCCGGAAGTACGGCGCGGCGTCGGTCCCGGTCCCGGCGACCCACTGCCAGCCGTGACTGTTGGATGCCAGGTCTCCGTCGAGGAGATGGTCGAGGAAGTGCCGGGCCCCGGCCGGCCACCACATGTGCAGGTCCTTGACCAGGAAGCTCGCGACGACCATCCGTACGCGGTTGTGCATCCAGCCTTCCGCGAGCAGCTGGCGCATGCCGGCGTCGACGAAGGGAAAGCCCGTCGTGCCCGACTTCCAGGCCGCCATCAGGGCGGGGTCCTCGTCGTAGTGCATCCCGCGTAGCCCGCCACGCAGGTCTCGCCAGGCCGACTCGGGGTTTTGCCAGAGCACGTCGGCGTAGAACTCGCGCCAGGCCAGCTCGGCGACGTAGCGCTCGACGTCATCACCGGTGGCATCCGTGCTGCGCGCGGCCAGATCCGCCAGGAGCGTACGCGGGTGGATCTCGCCATACTTCAGCGCTGTGGAGAGGCGGCTGGTCCGATCCAGGTCAGGTCGGTCCCGGGCCGAGGCATAGCCGGCCAGGTCCTCGTCGCAGAAGTCCTCCCAGCGGCGGAGGGCCGCGCGCTCACCGGCCTCGCGGTCAGGATGGGACGGCAGCGGCTCCGAGTCGAGCTTCGTCATCCACTCGACCTGGGGATCACCTGCCGGCGCCCTCCACCCGTGCTCCCGCCAGGCCCGCAGGAAGGGCGTGAAGACTCGGTAGGGAGATCCGCCCGTGTTCAGGATCCTGCCCGGGGTGACGGCGTACGGGCTGCCGGTGCCGACCAGGGCGATGTCGTCTGCCGCCAGACGCTGCTCCACGGCTGCGTCGCGCCGCCGGCCGTAGGGGGTCGTCTCGGTCGAGACGTGCACCCGGCTCGCCCCGGCCTCGGCGGCGACCTGGGCCACGACCTCGGCCGGGTCACCCTCCCGGATGACCAGGGCCCCGTCGGTCTCCTCGCGCAGCGCCGCGAGCGAGGCGAGGAGACGCTCCCATCTCGGCCCCGGGTGGGCGAGGCGCGGGTCGATCACGAACAGCGGCACGACCTGCCCGTCACGAGCCGCGGCCTGCAGCGCGGGATGGTCCCCCAACCGCAGGTCCCGCCGGAACCACATCAGCGATGTCATGGCATCTCCCGCCGGTCGGCTTCCAGACGGATCTGGGCAACATCGATGACCCCGGCGCGGAAGCCCGCCTCGCAGTAGGCCAGGTAGAACTCCCAGGTGCGCCGGAACTCCTCACCGAAGGCGTCCGACCGGATCGACGGCCACGCGGCCAGGAAGGCTGAGCGCCAGCGGCGCAGCGTCTCGGCGTAGTCGGCGCCGAACGTGTCGGTGCGGGTCACCGCCAGGCCGACCCGGCCGGCATGCTCGTAGATGGCTGTCTCGGACGGGATCAGGCCGCCCGGGAAGATGTGCTTCTGGATCCAGCCGTAGGAGTGGCGGGTCGCCAGGTAGCGCTGGTGCGGCATGGTGATCGCCTGCAGGGCGATGGCCCCGCCGGGGCGGACCAGCCGGGACAGGGTGGCGAAGTACTCCGGCCAGTAGCGCTCGCCGACCGCCTCGATCATCTCGATGCTGACCACGGCGTCGAAGGTGCCGACGACGTGTCGGTAGTCCCGCACCAGCACCTCGACCCTGTCGGCGTACCCGGCGTCCTCCACCCGTTGCCTGGCCATCGCCGCCTGCTCCACCGACAGCGTGACGGTGGTGACCCGGGCGCCACGACGGGCCGCCTCGATCGCGAGAGTCCCCCATCCCGTACCGATCTCCAGCACCTCGTCACCGGCGCCGACGCCCGCCAGGTCGAGGGCGGCGTTGACCTTGCGCAGCTGCGCCTCCTCCAGGTCCTGCCCGGCGAGCGGACGCGTGCGGTCGAAGACGGCGGAGCTGTAGCTGAGGGTGGGGTCGAGGAACGCGGCGAACATCTCGTTCCCCAGGTCGTAATGGGCGGAGATGTTCTCCTGGGTGTCCTCCACAGCCCCACGCTGGTCGGCGGGGATCGGCTGGTCGACCAGGCCGCGCAGACGCAGCATCCAGGCCGGGAGCAGCCCGGAGAGACGTTCGGCGTACGGCGTGAGCGCATCCGCGAGGTCGGTGCCGTCAGCGGTGTCCCAGTCCTCGGCGGTGTACGCCTCGCCGAGGCCGATCTTCGGGTTCGCCGCGAGGCGGCCGAAGAACGACTCCGGGCGCCGCAGCACGATGCCCGGCCTTCCGGCGGTGGGCGAGCCGCCGCGACGGTAGAGGAGACTCCCGTCCGGAAGCACGACGTCGACCGGGACCTGCCGGGTCGCCAGACGCAGTATCTGCTTGGCGATACCTGCTCGCAGGCTCCCGGTCGACGCCGGCGCCTTGCGCACCGGCCGGTTGAGCGTCACGGACTCCGCGCTCATGATGTGGCCTCCTTCTGGGTGGCAGGACGAGTGAAGACGGGCAGCTTGCGCAACCACAGCCGGATCCCGTGGAACCGGATGAGAGCGCTGACCCGATGGGGCATCAGCAGGTGGGTGAGGCTCACCCGGAGCAGCGCGCGACGCGTCGCCGGCTCGGGGGTACCTCGGGTGGTCGCCGTCAGCACGCGGACGCCGTCGCGGTCCAGGCCAACGGTCACCGCGACCTCCCCCGGGTCGACCCGCAGCCGGATCTCATAGCTGCCGGCCATGTCGTTGAACGGCGAGACGTAGAAGGCCTTGTCGATGCGGGCGTGTCCGCGACGATCGACGTCGAGCAGGTAGGCGTGGCGATCGCCGTAGGTGTTGTGCACCTCGAAGACGACCGCTCGCAGCACACCGTCGTCCGACTGCACCCAGAAGACCGTGAGGGGGTTGAAGACATGACCCAGAACGCGGGCGTTGGCCAGCATGAGCACCCGATCGGTCGGCGCGAGGTGGACGCCGCATCCGTCCAGGAACACACCGAGATCACCACGTACGCCACGCCCCGACGAGCCCCCGTCGAGATGGTCCTCGACCCGGAACCCGGCCAGAGGACGCAGCCAGAGAGGGAGACGAGGCGGATCGTCGACGTCGATGAGCCACTGGTAGCTGCGGTGGCGAAAAGCGTGCCGCACCGGCACCTCACGGGCGTGGCTGACATGACCCACGACCAGCGCGGGGACCTCGGGAAAGGCCGGTGACGGGATCACCAGGTCGCTCCGAACGATTCCGCCGCCTCCACCCCGGAGCGGCAGCCGTCCTCGTGGAAGCCCCAGCCGAGGTGCGCCCCGGCGAAGGCCAGCCTGGGGCCGCCTGCGGTACGCAGCCGCGTCGCCGCCGCGACGGCCTCGGTGGTGAAGACCGGGTGCTCGTAGGTCATCCGTGCGGTGACCTTGGCCGGGTCCACGTGCTCGGTGGCATTGAGGGTGACCACGTGCTCGTCGCGGTCGTCGAGGCCCTGAAGACGGTTCATCCAGTAGCTGACGACCACCTTGTCGGCGCTGCCGCCGCACGCGGCCAGGCGGTAGTTCCACGACGCTCGAGCTCGGGGAGGATCCGGCAGCAGGGTGGCATCGCGGTGCAGCCAGGTCTCGTTCCGTGCGTATCCGATGGCGGCCAGATCCGCCTTCTCCTCCGGGGTCGCATCCGCCAGGAGCCTCAGGGCCTGGTCTGCGTGGGTCGCCACCACCACTCGGTCGAAGCCTCTGGTCCCGGTCGCGGTGCGCACCTCGACACCATCGGCAGATCGCGCCACCGCGGTCACGGGCTCGCCGACGCGGACGTCTCCGAGCCGCTCGGCGAGCTTGTCCACGTAGGTGCGGGAGCCGCCCACGACTGTTCGCCACGTGGGTGATCCGGTGACCTGGAGCATCCCGTGGTGGTCGAGGAAGGCGAACAGGTGCCGGGCGGGATAGCCGGCGGCGTCCTCGTCACCGCACGACCAGACGCAGGAGACCAGCGGCACTGCGAAGTGCTGGATGAAGTAGTCGCTGAAGCCGCCGTCGGCCAGGAACTCTCCCCAGGTCAGGTCGCTGTCGGTCTCGAGCAGGCGGCGGGCTCGGCGGTGGAAGCGGGGAACCTGCGCCAGCATGCGGACGAAGCGTGGATCGCGGAGCCGCCCCGGCTGGGCCAGGATGCCGCCGAGACCCCTGCCCCCGGCGTACGCCAGACCGCAGTCGTCGCAGACGATGCTCATGCTCATCTCGGTCGGCCGGGTCTCGACGCCGAGCTCGCCGAAGAGGCGGAGCAGGTTCGGATAGGTGCGCTCGTTCATCACGATGAAGCCGCTGTCCACGCGCAGGACGGCACCCGATGCGGTCGCGACGTCGTGGGTGTGCGCATGGCCGCCGAGTCTCTGGTCGGCCTCGAAGAGCGTGACGTCGTGGGTGCGTCCGAGGAGGTGGGCTGCGGTCAGTCCGGAGACCCCGCCCCCGATCACGGCGACCGTCGGCCGCAGGGTGCTCGCCGCTCGGCTCATGACATCTCCCTCTTCGAGCAGCGGCGTTGCCGCTGGCTAGTTCCAGGGATCGAATGTACAATCCTTGTTCAAGGTATGTCAAAGGTTTGAAAGGGACGCGATCATGAGAATCGACCGAACCGTGGAGACCTCCGCGCCGACCGCCGAGGTGTTCGACTTCTTGGCCGACTTCACCAACACCGAGCACTGGGACCCGGGGACCGTGCGCACCGACCTCGTCTCCGGAGACGGCGGGGTGGGGACGACCTACGCGAACACCTCTCGCTTCCTCGGGCGCACCACCGATCTCACCTACGTGGTGGAGACCTACGAGCCCGGCAGCCGGATCGTGCTCCGCGGCGAGAACAAGACGGTCGTCGCTCATGACACGATGACGTTCGTACCGACAGCCAACGGCGGGACATCTGTGCGCTACGTGGCCGAGTTCGACCTGAAAGGCATGACCAAGATCGTGGCCCCACTGCTGGCTCCCGCATTCACCCGCCTGGGCGACAAGGCTTCCGAGCAGCTGCGCGCGACCCTGGGCCAGCTGGCGCGGTAGCCGACCAGATGTACACCATCAAGCACGCGGCGCAGCGGGTCGGCATCACCACCGCGACGCTTCGTGCCTGGGAACGCCGGTACGGGGTGATCACCCCACACCGGTCCGAGAACGGCTATCGCCTGTACGGCGATCACGACGTCGCCGTACTGCTCTCGATGAAGCACCTCGTGGACCAGGGCTGGTCGGTCGGCCTGGCTGCGGCCGAGGCGGTCCGGCTCGATCGCGAACACTCTGCTCCGGACACGACCCCGGGGTCGCCGGAGAGCGGCCGCGCCGCCGACCCGCGCCCCGACCTCGCGGAGCGACTGACCGCTGCCGCATCAGCACTCGACACCACCGACCTGGCCGCAACCCTGGACCAGGTGTTCGCTCTGGGCAGCTTCGAGACGGTGATGACCGACCACGTCTTTCCCGCCCTCGAGAAGCTCGGCGAGGCATGGGCGGACGGCCGGGTCAGCGTCGCCGGCGAGCATCTGTCGTCGAACGCGGTGATGCGGCGCCTCGCCGTCGCCTACGAGGCGGCAGCCGCCCACGGGCACGGCCCTCGCATCGCCCTCGGACTGGCTCCCCGCACCCGGCACGAGATCGGGCTCTTCGCGTTCGCCGTCGCCGCCCGCCGCGGCGGCATGGACACCGACTACCTGGGTGCCGACCTTCCGCTCGACGACTGGCTCGGTGTCGTCGACGATCCCGATCTCGCCGCCGTCGTGCTCGCGATCCCGACCTCCGCCGACCTCCCCTGCGCCGACGAGGTGATCACCGCCCTGTGCGACCGCCGCCCCGATCTCGTCGTGGCCGTCGGCGGCGCCCAGCAGGCCCACGCTCCCGAGCCCGCCTTCCGCCTGGGCCACGACATCGCTGCCGCGGCGGGGATCCTCGCCGCGGCGATCTCCCGATAGCAACGGACGAGACTCAGCGCCCGAGCACCGCGCGGAGCCGTCCGACCTGGGCGGTGCGCTCGGCGAGACGCTGCTCGTCGAGACTCCGCCTCGACGCAGCCGCCAGGAGCTCGTGCGTACGCCGCACCGCGGTCGCGTCGTGGGCGACGAGCGACCCGACCAGGTCGGTGAGCGTGGAGTCCAGCTCGGTCGCCGGCACCACACTCTGGGCGAGGCCGATCCGCTCGGCCTCGAGAGCTCCCACCTTGCGTGCGGTGGCGCAGATCTCGAGCGCCCGCGCATAGCCTACGGCCTCGACCAGCGGCTTGGTGCCGGCCAGGTCGGGCACCAGCCCCAGCGCAGGCTCCTTCATGGAGACCCAGGCGTCCTCGGCCATGATCCGCAGGTCGCAGGCCAGCGCCATCTGGAAACCGGCACCGATCGCGTACCCGTCGATGACGGCGATCGAGATGAACCTCGGGTCGGCCAGCGCCGCGAACGGCCGCTGATACTCACCGATCAGGTCGATGACCTCCTGATCGCTGCGTGCCAGCGTCGCGACCAGGCTCCCCGGCACCTCGGTCTCACTCGGGTCGACCAGCGACAGGTCCAGCCCCGCGGAGAACGTGCCGCCGGCCCCGCGCACCACCACGACCCGCACCTCATCCGGAAGCGACTCGAGGAACGCTGCGATCGCCGCCCACATCGCCGGATGCTGGGCGTTGCGTACGTCAGGACGGTTCAGCAGCACGGTCGCCACCGCACCATCGATGCTCAGAGCGACACCTGGTTCGTTCACGTTCATGGCTTTGCCGATCCCTTCGGAAGGAGTACGTCTGGCGACGCATGACCAAACCTAGAGGGCGCGGAAATGTCGTGACACCGGCAGTGCCTAGGCATCCGGCAGGAGCATCTTCCCAGCCTCAGCAAAGAGCCCGCGTAGCGAGGCCTCCCACCCAGGTAGGTCCTTTGCGAGCGTCAACCACGTGAGCTCACGGTTGATCTCGTCGTACTGTGGATGATGAAGTTGCGGTTGGCCACGGCGAGTGCCCACTCCACGTCGTCGGGCGCCAAGACACCGTGCCGGGACATTCGGTTCGCCGCCTCGCCGAGCTTCATCATGAGCGAGTCTCCAGCCTCCTGAAGGAGGGGGCGGCGAGGTAAGCGTCTAGCCAGGCCTGGATGTGCAGCAACTCCTTGGCTCCCTTGAGATCCATCAGAGCAGCACCGCATCACGTCGTACGTCATCGTCAAGCCCCGGCTTCAGGCCGCCGTAGTCGACTAGGTCGACCTCCCGTCCGAGGATCTGCTCGAGCATCTTCTTGAACCGGATGAACCCGAAGGACGACGTTCCTTCCGGCGCCTCGACGATCAGGTCTATGTCAGAGTCGAACCGCGCCAGGCCGCGAGCCACAGATCCGAAGACCGCGAGGCGGCGGTAGCCCGCGTCGTCGGCGACACTCCGGAGGACCGGCCCAGCGGCCTCGACCAGGTCTGCGGGGTGAAGCCGTGCCAGGTCCTGTGCCACCTTCAACTGCTGACTGACCGCAGGCTGACTCACGCCGAGCTCGGCGGCGATCTCCCGCTGACTCATCCCTGAGGCCACCATCGCGCGCAGCGCGAGCCCACGCCGAAGCCGCGCGACCTCTTCCTCGTGTCGCGCTTGGCGGTACGCAGCCAACACCGTCATAAGGCCACCTTATCAGGATATCTGCCGCTCCAGTCGCCGTCCGCTGGGCCGACTCAGATGGCGATCTCAGGGCGCACTCGCTTCGGCGTCCAGACCCGCTGCCTACGGGCGCCGACGCTCGTCAGCAGCAAGGCACCGACGAGGAAGGCAGCCAGGACGAGTGCGTCCGCGACGACGCGCCCCGACAGCCCGCCGTACATCAGCTGCCGCAGCCCGTCGACGGCATAGCTCATCGGCAGTACGTGGTGGAGCCAGTGCAATGGTTCGGGAATCGTCTGCCAGGGGAAGGTGCCGCCGGCGGTGACGAGCTGGACCACCATCAGGACCAGGCCGAGGAACTGCCCCGGTGCGCCGAGGAGCGCGTTGAGCATGTGCACGATCGCGATGAACGTCGCGGAGGTGAGCAGCAGGAATCCGAACGTGCCGAGCCAGTTGACCGGGGTGATGTCGACGGCGAGACCGACGACCACGAGCACGACGACCATCTGCGCGGCGCCGATGAGGGCAGGGGTGAGCCAGCCGCCCAGCGCCACTCTCAGCGGGGTCTGGTTGGCGGCCAGTGCGCGGGTCGAGATCGGCCGGACGAGCAGGAAGAGGACGTACCCGCCGATCCACGCGCCCAGGGCGAGGAAGAACGGCGCGAGCCCAGCACCGTAGGAGGACGCCTTCGCCTCGGAGACCGAGTCGATGGCGACCGGGTCGGCGATCGTCGAGGCGATCCGGTCGCGCAGCTCCTCGTTGGTGGCGGGCGCCTGCTCGGCGCCGTCCTGCAGACCCTCCTTCAGGTCGCGGGCCCCGGTCGTGAGCTTGCCGGCGCCGTCGCGCAGCTGGATCGCGCCAGCGCTGAGCTCACCGGCGCCGTCCGCCGCCTGGGAGATCCCGGCGACGAGATCGGGCATCGCGCCGGCCAGCTGCTCGTTGCCGTCGGCGACCTGGTCCGCCCCTGTGGCGAGCTGGTCGAGCCGGCCGGAGACATCGCCGACACGCTGGTCGACCCGGTCGAGCGGGGCAGAACCTCGGTCGTAGATGGCGAGCACCTCGGCTCGCTGCTGCTCGTCCAGGCCCTGTGCTTCGAGACGGGTATCGAGATCAGCCCGGTTCGACTCGTACGCCGCGACAGCATCGTCGACGGCGGTCGCGGCCCGCTGCCCGGTGGCGGCGATCTCGCCGTTCGCGTCGGCCACCTTCCGGGCGCCGGTGGCGAGCTCGCGTGTCTTGGCGGGCAGGTCGGTGACCTTGCCTTCGATCGTGTTCAGGCCGTCCTCGAGGTCGCCCGCTCCGGTGACCAGCTTCCCGGCCCCGTCGCGGAGCGTGCCGGCGCCCTTCTCCAGCTTCGCGGCACCGTCGGCCGCCTTCGTCAGGCCCGAGCGGAGGTCGGAGATGCCGAGCAGGAAGCTGGCCGCAGCCTGCTCGGAGACCTCGCTGGCGATGGCGTCGCGGACCTTGTCGGTGACGTTGGTCGCGATCGTGGTGGACAGATAGGAGTTGGCATCGTTGGTGATGACCTGGATCTGCGCCTGCTTCGGGTCGAGCCGCTCCGCGCCGGTCAACGTTCGGGAGAACCCCTCCGGGATCCGCAGCGCGAAGTAGTAGTCCCCCTCGCGGATGTCCTTCTCCGCCTCGGCCGCGGAGACCTCCGACCACTCGAAGTCGCCCGACTTCAGCAGGTTGTCGGCGACATCACGCCCGGCCTCGATCTTCGTGCCGTCGGTCGTCGTGGCCCCGGTGTCCTCCACGACGAGGGCTGCCGGGAGCTCGTCGAAGTGAGCGTACGGATCGTGGTTGGCGTAGAGGTAGAGCCCGGCGTAGAGCGTGGGAACCAGGACGAGCGCGACGATGACGAGCTTGGCCAGACGGCCGGCCGTGATCCGGCGCAGCTCGGTGAGAGCGATACGCAGCGAGTTCATGCTTCCTCCGCAGGGCCGATGGTGAACGTCCGGACTCCGGCCGGGATGACGACCGCACGACTCGCGGTGACGAGGACACCGGGCCGACCCTCAGCACCGGCGAGGTCGCTGGCGATGTCCAGCCACCGTGCGACCGGCAGACCGAGCCGCTCGGGGTAGGTGAGGACGAGGTAGCGAGTGCCTGGCCGCATCAGCGCCATCCGCCCCAGGATCTCCAGACGTGGTGCAGGCGGGACGGCCTCCGTGGTGATGCCGGTCGCGAGGTCGTACGTCCCCAGCCAGCCGTCGATGGCCGCAGCACTCGGCTTGTGCTTGGCCATCGCGAGCTCCTCGCCGAGGATCGTGCGGAACGGCACCATCTCGTCCGGCTCGGAGACCCCCGGCACGTCGACCAGTGCCACCGCGGTCTGCAGGGCCCGCGGTGACGCGTCCCCGTCCACCTCCACCCTGCCTGCGTCCAGCGGGAGCCGCCCCGCCAGCGCCAACGCCAACGACGTGTGCCCGCCTCCCGGCGGGCCGACAGCCACCGCGACCTCTCCCCCGTGCAACGTCAACGACGTGGTCGGGAGCAGGCTCCGCGCCCCCTGCCGAACACGTACACCGAGGGCTCGCAGCCTCGTCGTCTCCTCCTCGACCGCGTCCTCGCTCATGACCATGACCCTGTCACCAAACGTCACCAAAGACGGTCAGGCACAACGATCCTGCCGCGACCGGCGAACGGTCAGTTGCCGTCTCCGCCACGGTCAGCGCTGGCGCGTTGAGCATTGTTCGTCCTGAGGACGCCTGGGCAGGGGCCCCGATCTCTAGCGTATGTCGAGCACCTTCCCGATCTGTCGAGTCTCGGAGGACCCCCCATGGATCGTCGTAACTTCCTACGTGCTGCCGTCGTCGGCGCTGGAACCGTCGCGTTCGGGTTCAGCGTCACCCGTCCCGCCATCGCCTACCCAGCCAAGACCGGGCCTAGCCCCTACGGCAATCTCCTCGGTGCCGACGCCAACGGCATCATGCTGCCCCAAGGGTTCACCAGCCGAGTGGTCGCTCGCTCGACGAGGACTGTCGCGAACACCGGATACGTCTGGCACGGCGCCCCGGACGGCGGCGTCTGCTTCGCCGACGGAACCGGATGGATCTACGTGTCCAACTCGGAGATGAGCAGCGGCGGCGGAGGGGTGAGCGCCCTCAAGTTCGACAGCAACGCCAACATCACCGACGCCTACCGCATCCTCGGCAACACCACCCGGAACTGCGCGGGTGGACCGACGCCGTGGAACACCTGGATCTCGTGCGAGGAGCATGACGCGGGCTACAGCTGGGAGACCGACCCGTGGGGCGTCAAGCCTGCCGTCCGTCGTCCCGCGATGGGCCGGTTCACGCACGAGGCCGCGGCCTGCGACCCGGTCCGCAAGGTCGTCTACCAGACCGAGGACAAGAGTGACGGCGGCTTCTACCGCTTCGTCCCGACCACCTGGGGTGACCTGTCCGCCGGGAAGCTGCAAGTTCTCACCACGGCCCTCACCTGGGCCGATGTTCCCGACCCCGACGGCTCCCCGAAGCCCACGCGCGACCAGGTGTCGAACATGAAGGTGTTCAGCGGCGGCGAGGGCGCCTACTACCGCAACGACATCTGCTATTTCACCACCAAGGGCGACAACAAGGTGTGGGCCTACAACGCCGCCGCCAACACCCTCGACGTCGTCTATGACGACAACCTGACCAGCAACCCACCGCTCACCGGCGTCGACAACATCATCGGTGCCGCGGCAGGAGACCTCTACGTCGCCGAGGACGGCGGCAACATGGAGATCTGCATCATCACTCCCGACGACATCGTGGCACCGTTCCTCCGGGTCACCGGGCAGAGCTCGTCAGAGCTGTGCGGTGTGGCGTTCAACCCCGCCGGCAACCGCATGTACTTCTCCTCCCAGCGAGGCACGAGCGGCTCTTCCAGCGGCGGCATCACCTACGAGATCAGCGGCCCCTTCCGCTCGTAGCCGGCCGAACCACAAGTCACAGCCAAACCACGAAGGCCCGGACCGTCTGGTCCGGGCCTTCGTCTTGGAGTAGCGGGGACAGGATTTGAACCTGTGACCTCTGGGTTATGAGCCCAGCGAGCTACCGAGCTGCTCCACCCCGCGTCGCAAGAAGAACACTACCCGCGAACTGAACCGAACCCCAATCTGGGGGCATCTCCACGTCGACCAGGAGTCGGCGGTTTCCTCGTTTGCCTTAGTTGTACGATCGTACAATTAGTACTTACGTACAACTATCGATCTGAACGAGGTGTTGTGGATGACGATGAAGACACCGGCGCGGGCTGGGTTGCGGCAGTGGGCCGGCCTCGCACTGCTGGCCCTGCCGACGGTGCTGCTCGGACTGGGCGTGACCGCGCTGTATCTCGTCCTGCCGAACCTGGCCGAGGACCTTGATCCCACCGCGGCCGAGACGTTGTGGATCATGGATGTCTACGGCTTCTTCATCGCCGGGTTCCTCATCACGATGGGGACGCTCGGCGACCGGTTCGGGCGACGCCGGATGCTGATGATCGGCGCGGTCGCGTTCGGCGCGGCCTCCGTGATGGCCGCCTTCGCGCCGACGGCAATGTGGCTCATCGTGGCCCGTGCACTCCTCGGTGTCGCCGGGGCCACCCCGGCGTGGGCCACGGACCACGCACAGGCCGCATTCGTCAGCGGGCTCAACGCTGCCGCCCTGGCAGGGGCATCGGCGTCGCCGCTGCTTCGCTGGCATGCTTCATCACGTTGCGACACCTGCGATCTCTCGGCGACCAGAGCGAGCAGGAGACCAGCACCTCGGTGGGCGAGGTGATCAGCGAGCGATGACGGCGGTGAGTGGCGAGATGGCGGATGAGCAGGGCGTGACGGATGGGCGCAAGCTCCGCGGCCAGCGTCGTCGGACACAGATCATCGAGGCGACGCTCGCCGTGGTCCGTCGCGACGGGGCCGCCGGCGTCACCCATCGCACCGTCGCCAAAGAGGCCGGCATCACCACAAGCCTGACCCTCTACTACTTCGCGACGCTGGACGACCTGCTGGTCGCGGCGCTGACCAGCGTCACCGACGCGTACACACGACGCATCCGCGAGCTGATCGATGCGGATGCCGACCCTGTCAGCGGTCTCGCTGACCTGATCGCCGAGTCCGCCGGCTCGGGCCGAGAGCGCGCGCTCGCCGAGCGCGAGCTGTCGACGCTGGCTGCCCGGCGACCCGCGCTGCGGCCGACGGCGCGGCGGTGGCGCGAGAACGTCGCCGACCTCGCGCGGACCCAGACGAGCAGTCGCGAAGCCGCGGACGCCTTCGTGGCTCTCTCCGACGGCCTGTGTGCAGCGATCCTTCTCGATGACGACCCGAAGCCGGACCCCCACCACATCAGCGCCATCCTCCGCGCTGCGTTGGGCTGAGCCCTCGAAATCGAAGAAGCCCGGACCAGATGGTCCGGGCTTCTTCTTTGGAGTAGCGGGGACAGGATTTGAACCTGTGACCTCTGGGTTATGAGCCCAGCGAGCTACCGAGCTGCTCCACCCCGCGTCGCAAGAACAACGTTACATGCGGGGGAAACGGATCCCAAATCGGGGAGGTGTATCGGAGCTCCTCCCCTATGCAGGACCTCCCCACGCCCAAGAGCGTGGGGAGGTCTCGACAAGCTCGACCACCGGCACAGGCTCGACCACCGGCCGCCGGCGTCAGCCGCCAGCGATCAGGTCGGCGGCCTGGTCGACCTTGTCCTGCGCCTCGGCGATGAGCCGCTCGCGCTCGGCGTAGTCGCCGGACTTGCCGGCCTCGTCCGCCTGGGCGAACAGGGTGCGAGCATCTTCGAGGAGCTGGCCGACCTCGCCCGGTGAGTCACCGGATGAGGGTGGCTCGGTCTCAGCCGGTTCCTCGTCCTCGGGATCCGTGGTCGACGGCGGCGTCGGTGCGGCGCCGGTCAGCGCGACCTCGAGGGCCTCGTTCAACGTCGAGCCGTAGCCGACCCGGCCGTCGTAGGAGACCAGCACGAAGGCGAGCTGGGCGTAGCCGGAGGTCGAGGCGGTCGCCCGGCGGGCATAGATCGGCTCGACGTACAGGATGCCGTCCTTTGCCGTCGGGTACGTGATCACCTGGCCCCAGACCGGTGCCGAGCCGGAGCGGTTGAACGAGGCGACCTCGTCGGCGATCGCCTTGTCCGTACGGAACTCGTTGGAGACCATGCCCGGACCCTGGGTGTCCTCGGGGAAGCCGGTGGTGATCCGGATCTTCCCGTAGTTCTTCGAGGTGGCGTCCGAGTCGACCGACATCATCGCCGCCAGGTTGGGGCGGTTGTAGGGCACGAAGGCCGAGGTGAGCGACCAGCGAGCCGTCCCCGAGCCGTCGTCGAGGAACATCCGGTAAGGCGTCTGCTGGTGGTTGTCGTCGTTCGGGTCCTCGGGTACAGCCCAGCGCTCGTTGCCGGAGAAGAAGACGTCCGGGTCGGAGACGTGGTAGCGCGCCAACTGGTAGCGCTGCACCTTGTAGAGGTCCTCGGGGTAGCGAAGGTGCTCCATCAGCTCCTTCGGGATCGACGACTTCGGCATCACGGTGCCGGGGAAGGCCGCCTGCCAGGTCTGCAGGATCGGGTCCTCCTCGTCCCACTCGTAGAGGGTGACCGTGCCGTCGTAGGCGTCCACGGTGGCCTTCACCGCGTTGCGCATGTAGTTGATCTCGTCGGTGGGCAGCGTCTGCACCCCGGTCGAGGACTGGGTGGCGTCGTCGGTCATCGACGCGAACGAGTCGCTCGCCGACTGCGGGTAGCGGTCGGTGGTGGTGTAGCCGTCGACCACCCACTGGATCCGCCCGCCCACGATCACCGGATAGACGTCGTCGTCGAGCGTCAGCCACGGCGCGACCTTCTGCACCCGCTCCTTCGGAGAGCGGTCGTAGAGGATCTCGGAGTTCTCGTTGACGCTCGAGGAGAGCAGGAAGTTCGTGGAACCGAACTGGATGGCGTACATCAGCTGGCGGAAGTTGGACCCGATCGGGACCCCGCCGGAGCCTTCGTACGTCGTCCGGGTCTCGCCGTCCTCGGAGTTGTAGTCGAGCTCGCGAGCGGCGCCGTCGGCGACCTTGCCGACGATGGAGTACTCCGGCGAGTCCTCGCCGAAGTAGACCTTGTCCTGGAAGTCTTCCTGACCCGAGGTCAGGTCGTGCTGGCCGGTGCGGTCGCCCTCGGCCCACTGCATCTGGTTCGACTCGGTCTCGTCATCGGCGCCACGCATGTTGGCGTAGGCGGCGATCACGCCGTTGGAGTGGGTGTAGACCGTGTGCAGGTTGGTCCAGGTGCGGTCGGAGTCGGAGATGCCGGCCTGGTTGAGCTCGCGCACGCCGAGCACGACCGCCCGCTCCTTGCCGCCGACCTCGTAGGTCGAGATGTCGAGCGGCTCGTGCACCGAGTAGTAGGAGCGGCCCTGCTGGACCTGCTCGAACTCACGGTGGACGACCGTGGAATCGACGATCGGCAGCGACGAGGCGGTCTCGTCGAGCTTTTCGGGCGAAGCGCCGTCGGCCTCAGCCTGCGAGCCGTACTTGGTCATCTCGAGGTCGTCCTCGGCGATGCCGTAGGCCTCCTGGGTGGCCTTGATGTTGGCCGCCAGGTAGGGCTTCTCCTTGTCCTGCTCGCTCGGCCGGACCTGGAAGCCCTGCACGACCGCGGGCCAGATCATGCCGATCAGCAGCACCGAGATCACGAACAGCGAGATCGCGATCGAGGGCAGCTGCCAGCTGCGTCGCCACATGTTCAGGATGAAGAGGATCCCGCAGATCACCGCGATCGCGAGCAGGATCTGGTTGGCCGGGAGCACCGCGTTCTCGTCGGTGTAGGTCATCCCGTCCAGGCGAGGGCCCGAACCGTTGACCAGGTCGTAGCGGTCGACCCAGTAGTCGAGCCCCTTGACAAGCAGGATCAGGCCGAACATGGCACTGAGCTGGACCTGCGCCGAGCTGGTGAACCGGTCGCGCTGCGCGGTGAGCCGGATCCCGCCGTAGACGTAGTGGACGACCATCGCGCCGATGGTGCCGAGGATCAGCCCGGTCAGGGCGAAGTTGACCAGGTAGTGCAACCACGGCAGATCGAAGATGTAGAAGCCGACGTCCTTGCTGAAGAACGGGTCCTTCTTGTCGAAGTCGCGCCCGTGGCGCCACATCAGGTACGTGCGCCACTGACCCGAGCCGGAGAACCCGGCGAAGATCCCCGAGACGCCGGCGATGCCGATCAGCAGCCAGGTGCGGATCGGGGCGATCGCGTCGCGGTAGCGGTCCAGGCCGCCGATGTCGTCGGCCGGGTGGAAGTAGGGGCGGGTGCGGTAGGCGAGCGCCGCGGGCAACCCGATCATGATCGCCATCAGGACACCGAAGATGACGAAGAGCGCCGTCCGCGTCCAGAAGACCGTGCCGAAGACGCTGCTGAAGTCGATCGCGTCGTACCACAGCGCGTCGGTGTAGATCGCCGCGAAGGCGCTGATGCTGAAGAAGAGCACGATGACCGAAACGGCCGCGATCGCCAGCCAGCGGTTGCGACCGGTGCTCTGGGTGCGCGCCGGCGCCTGCGCCGGGTCGTCGTCGTCAAACAGACTCATGCGTCAGCCTCGCTGTCTGGGTTCTCCTCAAGAGTGACACGCAGCAGTTGGAGCAGCTCCGGGACCAGGTCAACACCGCCGATGACCGACTGGTCGTCGTCGTGCGCCTTCAACCTCAGCGCACAGTACGTGGCACCAGCACGTGTCGCGCCGGCCACGATGCGTACCTCTTGCCGGTCTGGGTGTGCCTTCGCGAACTCCGCGGCCGCCTCGGCGTCCTCGGGGATCTTGCCGTCGGCGTCGGGCGGCAGCACCAGACGCTCGACGACCGCGGCGCAGCCGGTGACGCCTTGCGGCCAAGCGGTCGTCTGGAGGACCTCCTCCAGCTGGGTCGTCACCGGGATCTGATCCTGCTCGATCGGGGTCAGCGACCCGTCCTGGTCGGGAGCGTCCAGGCCCATCATCGTGGCGAGCGCGGGCTCGGCCTCGACCAGCGCGGCGGTGTCGACGAGCGCGAAGAGCCTCGCCGGTCCGTCCCACCCCTCGCCGGCGACGTGGGTCTCGATCTCGAGGACGGCCGTGGCCAGCGCGGGGTCGGTCTCCAGATCGAGTCCGCGGCTGAGCTCGGGCATGGGCTCAGGCGTGGGCTCAGGGGTGTCGTTCACTTCGTGCTCCCACAGGTCGGCAGCTTGGCATTGGGGTCCTCGGTCCAGGTTTCGATTGCCTCGATGGCGTCATCGAGAGTCTCCACACGGGTCAGGCGCATGTCACCGTTCGCGGCGCCCTCGACGTCTTGGCAGTTGCCGGCGGGCACCAGGAAGAGCTCGGCTCCGTCCTCGGCCGCACCCGGGATCTTCTGTTGGATCCCGCCGATCGGGCCGACGTTGCCGTCACCGTCGATGGTGCCGGTGCCGGCGATCTTCCGCTCGTCGGTCAGCGGATCCTCGGTGAGGGTGTCGTAGACGGAGAGCGCCATCATCAGTCCCGCGCTCGGCCCGCCGATGGCCGGGTCGAGGGTGATCTTGATGTCGTAGGGGAACTCGTAGGTCGCCCCCAGCGAGACGCCGATGTAGGCCTTGCCGTCCTTCTCACCGGTCTTGACGGTCTCGGTGCGCTTCTTGCCGTCGCGCTCGACGGTCATCTCGACCGTGTCTCCGGGCTCGACCTTCTGCACCTCGGTGACGACCTCTTGAGGGGTGTCGACCGCCTTGTCGCCGACCTTGGTGACCACGTCGTCGGCCTTCAGCTTGCCGGTTGCGGGCGCGTCCTTGGCCACCTCGGCGACCGAGACCTCGTCGACGTCCTCACCGAGCTGGGTCAGAGCCGCCGCGATCGCCGCATCCTGGGCGCTGGCCATCTGCACCTGCCCGGCTTCACGGTCGTCCTCGACGGTGCCCTGGTTCGGGTAGGCGACCTCGCGCGGGTAGACCGCCTCGGTGTCGCTCATCCACGCACCCAGCAGGGTCCACAGTCCGAGCCTGGCCTCGCGGGTGGTCTCGGAGACCGTGGTCATCCGCAGCTGTCCCTCGTCGTCGTAGGTCTTGTGACCCTCGACCTGGACGATGTCCTTGCCGTCGAACTCGCCCAGGACGTTCACCGTCGGCCCAGGGCTGTAGATCGTGAAAGGCAGCGGAACCACCCAGGCGATCACGATCAGGGCGACGACGAGCGGCAGGGCGATGAGACCCGCCAGGGTGCGCTGCGTCATAGCGTCACCTTCTCATCCGGGACAAACAGGTGAACGAGGGTGGGTCTCGACAAGCTCGGGGCCACTTCGTTCAGACCCCGGAGCCTAGGAGGCATCGCGGTTGACACGGACCGCGAGCCCGGTCGACCTGTCGGGCGGCGGCTGGGGCGCTGCGTACTTCTTCGAGCGCTCGCGGGTCTTGGTCTTCTCCAGCGCGATGCCGAGGCGGCGGACGACCTCTTCCCGGTCCTCCTCGCGCCCCTCGCGCCCCAGGAAGGCGACCCAGGCCATCGCCAGCACGGTGATGACCGCGGAGGGTACGAGCCAGAGCAGGATGTCCACGATCAGCAATGCTATTTGGTGTCGCCAACAGCGCGCATCAGGGCGCGCCGACCCACTCGTCCGTGCCGTCGGCGAAGACCTGGTGCTTCCAGATCGGGACCTCGGCCTTGAGAGTGTCGATGAGATCGCGGGACGCAGCGAAGGCCTCGCCGCGGTGGCCGGAGGCGGTGGCGACGATGACCGCGATGTCACCGATGTCGAGGTGGCCGGTGCGGTGGACGGCGGCGACACCCGCGACGCCGTGGTCGGCGGCCACCTTCTCGGCGACCTCCGTCAAGCGCGCGAGGGCGGTCGGGTGGGCCTGATAATCGAGCCCAGTCACGCCCTTGCCGCCGTCGTGGTCACGTACGCGACCGACGAAGAGGGTCACCCCGCCGGAAGCGTCGTCGTCGAGTGCGTCCATCACCTCGGTGACGTCGAGCGGGGTCTGCCGGATGTCGAGGAGCTTCACGGCACCCTTCTTAGGTTCAGCCATGAGATACAGACTAGTCCTTGCCGACGTTGGGCTTCCGTAACCGCGTAGGCTGGAGACATGAGTCAGACCCCAGGTGGCCCCGACGAGCCGGAGGAGCCGGAGAACCCGTTCAAGGGCACGCCCTTTGAAGCGTTCTTCGGTGGTTTCCCGATCGGCGGCGTCGGTGGTGGCCCCGGCGGCATGCCTGACCTGAGCCAGATCTTCGGTCAGATCCAGTCGCTGCTACAGCCCTATGACGGCCCACTGAACTGGGACGTCGCGATGGACCTTGCCCGCAAGGTCGCCGCATCCACACCCGACCCGACGCCTTCTCAGCGACAGAAGGACGCGGTCGCCGACGCGATCCAGCTGGCCGACCACTGGCTGGAGGAGACCACCTCCTTCCCCGCCGGCGTGAAGTCCGCCACCGCCTGGTCGAAGGCGGAGTGGCTGGTCAACACGCTGGACGCGTGGAAGCCGCTGATCGAGCCGGTCGCGGCCTCCACGGCGAGCGCGATGAGCGGTCAGCTCCCCGAGGAGATGAAGGCCCAGATGGGCCCGATGATCGGGTTCGTCGGCAAAGCGATGGGCGCGTTGTACGCGAACCAGGCCGGCACCGGCCTCGGCCATCTCGCCGGCGAGGTCATCTCGGTCTCCGACATCGGCATCCCGCTCGCCGAGCTCGGTCAGGCCGCGCTGCTGCCGGTCAATGTCGAGCCCTTCGCCGAGGGACTGGGCGTCAGCACCGACGACGTGCTGCTCTTCCTGGCGCTGCGCGAGGCGGCCCATCAGCGGCTCTTCGCGGGCGTGCCGTGGCTGCGCGACCATGTCGTCGCCGCCGTCACCGACTACGCGCAGGGCGTGGAGCTGAACATGGAGGCCATGCAGCAGCGGATCGAGGAGCAGATGCGCGGCCTCGACCTCTCCACGATGCAGGACCCCACGCAACTGCAGAACATGTTCGAGGAGGGCATGTTCGAGGTGCCCGACTCGCCGGTGCAGAAGGCCGCGCTGGAGCGGCTCGAGATCGTGCTGGCGCTCGTCGAGGGCTGGGTCGACGAGGTCGTCGCCCTGGCCACCGCCGACAAGATGCCGGTTGCCACACAGCTGCAGGAGGCCGTACGCCGCCGCCGGGCTGCCGGCGGTCCGGCCGAGCAGACCTTCGCGACCCTGGTCGGCCTGGAGCTGCGACCGCGGCGGCTGCGGGACGCGGCCGCGCTGTGGGGCTCGCTGCGCACCCGGCAGGGCATCGAGGCCCGCGACGGCGTCTGGATGTCCCCGGCGCTGCTGCCCACCTCGGCCGACCTGGACGACCCGCTCGGCTTCCGCGAGGGCGCCGAGGCTCCCGACGTCGAGGCGATCGACTTCGACGAGGAGCTCAAGAAGCTGCTCGGTGGCGACGGAAGCAGCGACGCCAGCGGAGACTCGAAGGAGTGAGCGAGCGCCAGCGAGCGAACCACAAGCGCAACACGCCGCCGGGTCCGTACCCTGGCGCTTGCGCAACGGACGTGGCTGCGTGAGTCTGCACGCCGACGCGCTCGCGCTGCTGCGAGCGTGGGCAGCGCCGTCCGACTCGCAGGAGGCTCTGCGGCAGCGCTATGTCGCCCACCTCGAGGCGAACCCTGACGGGGTCTTCAAGCCGTGCGTCCCCGACCACCTGACGGCCTCGTGCCTGGTGGTCTCCGAGGACGGCTCGCAGGTCCTGCTCACCCACCACCGCAAGGCCCGGCGCTGGTTCCAGTTCGGTGGTCACCTCGAGCAGGGGGACCCGACGCTGTGGGCCGCGGCCGCCCGAGAGCTGCGCGAGGAGTCGGGTGTGCCCGACCTGGAGCCGCTGCCCGGCATCGTCCAGCTCTCCGAGCACCCGGTCCCCTTCTGCGCGCCGTCCGGTGACGTCCACCATCTCGACGTACGCTTCGTGGCCCTCGCCCCCGCCGGTGCGGCTCCGGAGGTGAGCGAGGAGTCGCTGGACGTGCGTTGGTGGCCGGTCGACGCCATCCCAGACCCCGAGGAGAACCTCCTCGAGCTCATCAAGCTCGCCCAGGCGCGTCGCTAACCCGGAGTCCTCCCGAGTGCGGTGTGAGCGGTCGGCCGGCGGCTGACCGCGAGCGTGGCGGGCGGCTCGCCGGCGTATCTGACGGCGTCGCGGGTCAGGTGACTCTGGTCGGCATAGCCGTGACGGACGGCGACCTCTGCGACCGGGAGGGTGCCGAGGTCGGAGGCGGCGCGTTCGAAACGTACGACACCGGCAGCTGCCTTCGGAGTGAGCCCGACCGCGCGCTGGAAACAGGTCGTGACGTATCGGTGACTCCATCCGGTCTCGGCCACGAGCTCCCGGATGCGGACCTGACCTCCGGACTCGGTGATCCGGTCCCACAGCCAGGCCACCAGCGGGTCGGCCGGGCCACCGGCCCGCGCCAGCAGAGCGGACTGCACCAGGTCGAACCTCGGTCGCCAGGTCCCGGCCTCTGCGAGCTGCTCCGAGAAGGACGGCCCGAGCTGGGGGATCAGGTCCTCGACCGCGATCACCCTGCCGGCCACCTCACGACCCGGGACAACGAGCAGCTGGGAGACGCCGAGCGGCGTCAGATAGACCTGCACGCACGCATGGTTACGGCCGGACCGGGTCGAGACCGGCCCGGGCATGAACCCGGACAGGAACGACTCGTACGTCCCGACGCCTTCCCCCGCGGCGACGTCGACGATCTCGACGGGTCCCCGAAGGAAAGGACCAGCGGAAGCAGGGTCCCCGCGGGCTGGCGCCGTTCGAGCGGCGTGGCCGACTGTTCACGGAAGCCGACGACGCCCGCCACCAGACCCCGCAGACCAGGGTGGGTGGGCAGGCGCACGATTTCGCGGGTCACGCCGGTCATATACCGATGATCGCCGGTCGATTTCGTTCAAGCCAGACGATTCGAGAAAGGCGCAGGCTATGGACATGCGAAAACTTGCGATCGTTGAGTTCTTGAGCGTTGACGGCGTGATGCAGGGGCTGGGCTCCCCGGACGAGGACCGAGACGGTGGATTCGAGCACGGCGGGTGGGGCGCGCCCTACGGCGCCGCGCTCGGGGAGGTCCTCTCCCCCGAGGTCGGTGCGCAGACCTCGGCGTACGTCATGGGACGGCGGACCTACCAGAAGATGGCGGAGTTCTGGCCGACCCAGCCCGACACGAACCCCATGGCAGCGAGCCTCAACTCAGCCCCGAAGCACGTCGCGACCCGCACGCTCGACGACCTGTCCTGGAGCGGTGCCAGCGCGATCGAGGGAGACGTCATCGAGGCAGTCGCAGGTCTCAAGGCCGAAGGGAAGGGCATCATCGTGGCGCTCGGGAGCGGCAACCTCGTCCGTCAGCTGATGAGTGCCGGACTCGTCGACGAGCTGCAGCTGTTCCTGCATCCGTTGCTGCTCGGTGCTGGCAAGCGACTCTTCGGTGATCTGCCGCTGCCGTGCTCGCTGCGGCTCGAGGACATCGCCTCGACGAGTCTCGGCACGGTCGCGCTCACCTACGCCGTCGGTCAGTCAATCTCTTCGACGTCGTCGTCCTCCCCCGGAGGGGCGGGAAGCTTGGCCGCCGCGGACCAGCCGGCCAGGTAGCCCTTGGCGCGCTCGGCCTGGGGGTAGCGGTCGACCCAGGCCCAGAAGGCGTCGTTGTGCTTGGCCTCGAAGAGGTGGGCGAGCTCATGGACGAGCACGTAGTCGATGACCCAGGCCGGCATGCCACGCAGCCGGTCGCTGAGCCGGATCGAGCGGTCTCCCGGGGTGCAGGAGCCCCAGCGGCTGTTCTGGTTGTCGACCCAGCGTACGGAGTCCGGCTTGGCCAGACCGCCGAAGTACTGGTCGCTCAGGGCGACGGAGCGCCGCATCAGGTCGTCGTCGCTGGGCTTGCGGCGCCGCTCGGCCTTCTCCAGCCGGGCGACCATCTGCTCGACCCACTCGGACTCCTCCCGCTGCGACATCGCGGCCGGGATCATCACGATGATGCGGTCGCCGTCACGGTAGGCAGAGACCGTACGCCGACGCCGCTTGCTGCGTCGCACCTCGATCTCCGGGCCGTCCATAGGACAAAAAACTACCTGTTCGCCCAGGCCAGCAGGCGGTCCCGCGGCCAGGTGTTGACGATCCGTTCCTCTTCGATACCCGCCGCTTCGGCTCGTTCGCACCCCAGGACGAGGAAGTCGAGCTGACCCGGAGCGTGCGCGTCCGAGTCGATCGAGAAGAGGCAGCCGATGTCGCGAGCGAGCTCGAGGAGCTTGGTCGGCGGGTCTCTCCGCTCGGGCCGGGAGTTGATCTCGACCGCGACCTGGTGCTCGGCACATGCCTCGAAGACCTTGCGGGCGTCGAACTGGCTGCCGGGCCGGGTGCCTCGGTTTCCGGTGACCAGTCGGCCGGTGCAGTGGCCGAGCACGTTCATCCGGGTCGTGGAGACCGCCGTGACCATGCGCCTGGTCATCTGCTCCTTCTCCATCTTGAGCTTGGAGTGGACGCTCGCGACCCGGAGCTCGAGCTTGTCGAGCATCTCGTCGGTCTGGTCGAGGCTGCCGTCGTCGAGGATGTCGACCTCGATGCCCTTCAGCAGGGTGAACCCGTGTCCGGCGAGATGGTCGTTGACCGCGTCGACCACGCCGAGCTGGCGCTCCAGGCGGGCGACGCTGAGACCGTTCGCGATGGTCAGGCGCGGGCTGTGGTCGGTGAGCACGAGGTAGTCATGGCCGAGCTCGATCGCGGTGAAGGCCATCTCCTCGATCGGCGACCCACCGTCGGACCAGTCGGAGTGACTGTGCAGATCGCCACGGATCCGGCTCCGCAGCCCGTCCCCGGCGCCATCAGAGGTCAGCGACCCGCCGTGCGCCTGCTCGGTGTCCCGCAGCCGCTGCGGAACCTCGCCGCGCGCCGCCTCGGCGATGACCTTGGCCGTGCTCGCACCGACCCCGCTCAGCTCGGTCAGGGTGCCTTCGTCCGACCGACGGCGGATGTCGTCGTCGGAGAGGGGAAGGATCGCTGCCGCCGCGGCGCGGAAGGCCTTCACCTTGTAGGTGTCCTCGCGACCGCGCTCGAGCAGGAACGCGATCCGACGCAGGGCCGCGACGGGTGACAACGCCTCGCCTACCAAATCTTCCTCCAACTATTTTCTCCTCCACAGCAGGTCGAGAATGATTTTCCCAGGTCAAGGTCTTGATTCCACTCAACATTCTCCATCCGCATCCATGGTTACTCACAGGAACGGACGTGTCATCCACCGGATGTCCCCAAGCAAAGCCGGGTTCTCCACATCTTGTCCACAAGGATCGCGGAGTGGGACGTTGACGTGCCCCGCCATCCTCTTTAGGTTCGATATCAGTGGGACCCCCGGCGCCGCCGGACGGCCTTCGCAAGGGGAAGGCGAAGGACGATCCAGGCACCGGGGGTCCCTCCATATTTCCAGCGACTCGGCTCCGCGACGACGACTCTCTGCACCGCAGTCGCGAGCACCTTCGATACTCCCTCGAAAGCCCCGAATCCCGCGGTATCACGCCAACACGCCGAGACTCGCTCGATAGCCCGTGTTGCCGCCGCGAGCGTCGTGTGTCGTAGGGTCGAAGCGGCTCGCCATGGCGAGCTTCCGACGGGCTTCCCTGACCACCCCGTCGCGACGACCAGTTACATCGAGGCAAGGAGGCCGTCATGGCGGAGACCTGGAGCGGCGAGTTCTACTGCGTGAAGTGCAAGGAGAAGCGCGAGGCGACCGGTGAGATTCGGGTGAACGACAAGGGCACCAAGATGGCCAAGGCCGTCTGCCCCGTCTGCAGCACCAACCTGAACCGCATCTTGGGCAAAGCCTGAGCCTGCGACTCCGCGACGAAGGAGCGGAGTCGCAACGCGAAGGGATCGAGCGAGCGAGCGGCTGAGCTTGCGAAGTCGCGACCGCGGGTCGAGATACTCCACTCAGTTCATCCTGAGCCCACGCGGCGGCGTCCCCGGCATGTCCGGGCGGCGCCGCTGTCGCATTTCAAGAGTTATCCACAGGCCAGGTGGATTGTCGATGCAAGGATCCTGAGCCGATGTGAGACTCCCGGTATGAGCACGCGCTACCGGATTCGGCCGGGGTATGTGGCCGTACGACGTGATGATTCCCGACTCCAGATCGGCATCGACCCGCCACGACGGGCGATCGTGCAGGACGGTGTGGAGATACGCCGCCTGCTGACCGACCTCGTCGCCGGAAGGGCCGTCGAGCCCGACCACCTGCCGGGGCGGCACGCGATGCAACAGCTCGGCAACGCCGGTCTGCTGGCGGACGCGGACGGCGAGGAGCCGCCGCCACGGGTCGCCTTCGACGGGCCGCCCGCGATGGTCTCGGCCGCTCGGGCACTGCTCGGGCCGGCGCCGACGCCGAGCGACCCGGGCATCGTCGTGCTCCTCTCCGAGGGACCGCTGGATCGCGAGCGCGCCGACGAGATGGTGCGTGGCGGACGGGCACACCTCGTCGTCGAGAGCGGCCCCGACACCTGGACGGTGGGCCCGCTGGTCGTGCCCGGTGTCACCGCATGCCTACGGTGCGTCGACGCAGCCCTCGCCGAGGAGGACGCCCGGCGTGCCGTGGTCGTGAGCCAGCTCGTCGGCATCGAGGTGCCCAGCGATGCGTTGCTGCGGTCTCTCGCGCTCTCCTGGGCCGTACGCGACGCCCGCACCTACCTCGCCGGACGCTCACCGGCCTCGTGGTCGACGACGGTGATCCTCACCCGTGACGACGCGCCCACGATCCGGCCGTGGCTTCGGCACCCTTACTGCGGCTGCGCCTGGGACCTGATCGCCGCAGCGGGCGCGGAGGACGGCGAACCGGCTTGACCGGGGGTCGGACCTCCGGCACCCTTGCGGACATGGTCACGAAGAGCGCGCTGCGACGACGAGGCTCGGGTCTCTGACCCCGCCTTCGCGTCAGCCTGCCCTCTTCACCTCCTAGGACCACTCGTGCACGAGCACACCCTCGCCCTGTCCGCACACCTGCAAGACGCCGTCGTCATCTGCTTCGGCGACACCTACGCCGGCATCGACCCCGAGCTGCGGCCGGCCACCCGGCCCGAGTTCGGGCACCTCCAGTCCAACCTCCCGCTGCGACTGGCCGGCCCCCTCGGTCTGCCACCGCGGGACGTCGGCGCCCGCCTCATCGACGCCGTGGACCTCAGCGGGCTGGGCACCCTCGAGCTGGCCGGCGCCGGGTTCATCAACCTCACCTGGTCCCCCGACGTCCTCGGCGCGGTCGTCCGGGACCTGCTCACCGACCCGCACCTGGGCGTACCCGCTCCCGAGAGCCCGAAGCGGGTCGTCGTGGACTACTCCTCCCCCAACGTCGCCAAGCAGATGCACGTCGGACACCTGCGTTCGACCGTCATCGGCGACTCGCTGGCACGGGTGCTGACCTGTGCCGGCCACGAGGTCGTCCGGCAGAACCACCTCGGTGACTGGGGAACACAGTTCGGCATGCTGGTCGAGGAGCTGCTCGGGGAGGGTCTCCGCGACCCGGCGGCGGTGTCAGGCCTGGACATGGCCGAGCTGCTCGCGCTCTACCAGCGGGCCAAGGCGCGCTTCGACGACGATCCGGGTTTCGCCGACTCCGCCAGGCGGCGGGTGGTGGCGCTGCAGTCCGGCGAACCGACCACGCTCGCCCTGTGGCAGGCGCTGGTCGACGCCTCGATGACGGAGTTCGACGCCGTCTACGGCCGGCTCGGCGTACTCCTGACCGCCGACGACTTCGACGGCGAGAGCCGTTACAACGACCGGCTCCCCCAATGCGTCGACGACCTCGACGCATTGGGGCTGCTGACCGAGTCGGCCGGCGCGCAGGTCGTCTACCCCGACGGCTTCACCGGCCGCGACGGCGCCCCGCTGCCGCTGATCGTGCGGAAGTCCGACGGTGGGTTCGGCTACGCGGCCACCGACCTCGCCACGATCCGGCACCGTGTCGACGACCTCGCCGTCGACCGGGTCGTCTACATCGTCGACCACCGGCAGAGCCAGCACTTCGAGATGGTCTTCGCAGTCGCTCGCGCCGCCGGCTGGCTGCCCGACTCGGTGGAGGTCCAGCACATCGGCTTCGGGACCGTTCTGGGCCCCGACGGTCGGCCCTTCAAGACCCGCTCGGGCGAGACGGTCACGCTCACCGCGCTGCTGGACGCCGCTGAGGAGGCAGCCGCGGCCAGCTATGCCGGCCCCGAGGTCGTCCGCATGGTTGCCAACGCCGCCGTGAAGTACGCCGACCTCTCCAATCATCTCGCCCGCGACTACGTCTTCGACCTCGCCAGGATGTCGGCCACCACCGGTGAGACCGGCCCGTATCTGCAGTACGCCCACGCCCGGGTGTGCAGCATCCTCGGGCAGGCGCCCCAGCAGACGTACGCCACCGGCACCCCGCACCACCCGGCCGAGCAGCGGCTCGCGCTGGAGCTGGCCGGCTTCGCGCCGGTGGTCGCCAAGGTCGCCGACACCTTGGAGCCGCATCACCTGACTGCGTACCTCTATGGCCTGGCGACCGCGTTGACGGCGTTCTACGAGAGCTGTCCGGTGCTGAAGGCGGAGGGCGAGGTCAGAGAGACCCGGCTGGGGTTGTGCGAGGCGACCCGGCGGGTGCTGTCAACAGGCCTCGGGCTCCTCGGGATCGAGGCGCCGAAGCGGATGTGAGCGAGTCCGACTGGTGAAGCCCTAGGCCCACCAGTCGGAGTCGAGCTTGGCTTCCATGGAGCGCACGTGACGACGCGAGCAGGCCTCGCAGAACGACTTCGCGCGCCCACGCTCAACCGCGGTGGTCCATGCCAGGAGACGCTTGGGGTCGGCCTCGTAGCATCCGCAGAAATCGCAGGTCTTCATGGCTCAACGATAGGTCGAGATCCCGCGGTTCCGCGGGCACAACACCGAAATTCTGCGTCTCCTGGATGTCAGATCCGGGTTACCTGTGGGACGGCAGGACGCAGGCGGTGTCGAGGCCCAGGACGTGGTTGAGCCGACCGAACGCCAGCCACGACCCCAGGCACATGCTCAGCTCGACGATCTCGGCGTCGGTGTAGTGGGCCGACATCCGGTCCCAGAAGGACTGGTCGATGCCGTGGTGGTCGTTCGCATAGCGTTCCGCGAACTCGGCCGCGAGCCGGGTGCGGTCGTCGAAGGCGCCCGTCGTACGCCACTCCTCGACCGCCTCGGCGAACGACTCCTCCACCGTCTCGCCGTCGCGTTCGGTGCGCCAGTCGAGACAGAAGACACATCCGTTGATCTGCGCGATCCGCAGCCGGGCGGCTTCGAACTCGCGAAGCCCGAGCGTGGTGTGCTCGTAGACCGCGAGCGAGAGACCGGCAGCAGCCGGACCGATCCCGGGGACCATCTCGCCCCAGACGTACTCGATCGGGTCCCGTCCGTCGGGGACGTCGATGATCATGCGGTCACACCTTCCTGGGCGGCCTTGGCCGCGCCGAGTCTGCCGGTCGCCGGACGCAGCGGCACGTCCAGCGCGTCGTAGAGACCGGGGCCTGCGTCGATGAGCCACTCGATCGCCCCGACGAGCCGACCGACGGCGGTGGCGTTGCCGCCCGCCGCTCTGTTGCCGGTCTTGTCGGTCGCCTCGACCGTCACCTCGATCCGAGGGTCACCCTCGATGATCACCCGGTGGGCGCCGTCGCCGTCGGGCGGCGTGGGCCAGTGCGGAGCGCAGGACGGGTGGATGCGGGTGACGTGCTCGACGACGATGAGCGGCTCGCCGTCGACGATGCCCTGGACCTCGAAGCGCACCGCGCCCTGGGTGCCCTTCTCGAAGTCGCCCATCGATGCCGTGGTCACGGTCTCGTCGAGCGGGAGTCGCTCGACGGTCTCCCGGACCTCGTCGAGCTCGACCTCGAGCGCCCTGGCCAGCAGCCGGACCTGGCCGCCCCACACCATGGTCGGCACCGTTTCGGCGAGCATCGGGACGTCGTAGTCCATCGGCTGTCCCATGCCCACGAGGTAGCGGACCGAGTCGGGCTGGTCGTAGGTGGAGTAGTCGAAGATCTCCTGGCACCGGACGACGTCCACGGTGCTGCCCAGGCCGCTGACGAGCAGCGGCAGCACGTCGTTCGCCCAGCCCGGGTCGACGCCCGA
Organism: Nocardioides sp.; assembly: GCF_014360585.1. GTDB lineage: Bacteria > Actinomycetota > Actinomycetes > Propionibacteriales > Nocardioidaceae > Nocardioides. Next base: position 8,760 of record NZ_JACIXG010000013.1, on the reverse strand, counting down.
GACGAAGAGGGACCCGCCGCCATCGGCGATCGCGGCCAGCACCGGCTCGCGCATCTCCGGCGGCGCGTTGCGCTGGTCGTAGAGGGCGTAGAGGGCCGGCGTGACGACCACCGCTCCGGTCCCGAGCGCTCGCACGATGTCGGCGAGGGCCTCGTCAGGACGGATGTCGCCGGACGCGGCGTACACCACCGCCTGCGGGCGGGACGCGAGCACGGAGTCGATGTCGGCGGTCGCGGCGACGCCCAGGTCGCGGCCGAGCTCCCCGAGATCGCCCGCGTCGCGGCCGACCTTCTCGGGGTCATGGACGAGGACGCTCGCCAGCTCGAGACCTGGATGTGCGTCGATCGCCCGGATGGCGAGTCGACCGATGTTTCCTGTGCCCCAAACGCATGCGGTGACCATGCGATCTCCTTGTCGGTCAGCGTGAATGTTGCGAAACCCCTGACACCCCCACCGGCATACTAGAACATGTTCTAGCAATCAGTGATGGAAAAGGGAGGTCATCATGAGCAACACACCAAGAGAGGACGGGCCGCGAGGTCTGTCACGCCGAGGATTCGTGCTCGGCGCAGGATCGCTCGCCGGGGTCGGAATGCTGGGAGGAGCATTCGGAACCAGCCCGACGTGGGCAGCCTCGGCATCGTCGATCGGCAACGGCGCACGGGTCCCGGTGCTGGTCATCGGCACCGGGTACGGCGGCTCCGTCGCGGCGCTGCGACTGGCCCAGGCGGGCGTCGACGTCCACATGGTCGAGATGGGCCAGGACTGGTCCACGGTCCCGCCTGGGCCGGACGGCAAGATCCACCCGAAGGTCTCCAGCCCGGACTACCGCTCCTTCTGGATGCGCACTCGAACCAAACAGCCGCTCAGCAACTTCCTGGGGTTCCCCATCGACAAGGCGGTTCCGAAGTACGCCGGCATCCTGGACGCCGAGGACTTCGCCGGGATCTCCGTCTACCAGGGGCGTGGCGTCGGCGGCGGCTCGCTCGTCAACGGCGGCATGGCGGTCACCCCGAAGCGTCAGAACTTCGCCGACATCCTGCCCTCGGTGAGCGCCGAGGAGATGTACGGCACCTACTACCCTCGCGCCAATGCCGCCCTCGGCGTCAGCACGATCGATCCCGCCTGGTTCGAGCGGACGTCGTACTACCAGTACTCACGGGTGGGGCGTAAGCACGCCGAGCGCTCGGGCTTCGACTGGACGTTCGTCCCGGCCGTCTACGACTGGGACTACATGGAGGCCGAGGACAACGGGAGCGTCCCGAAGTCGGCCCTCGGTCAGGAGATCCTCTACGGGAACAACCACGGCAAGAAGACCCTGCCGAAGACCTATCTCGCACAGGCCACCGCCACCGGGCGGGTCTCGATCTCCGCGCTGCACCGGGCCACCTCGGTCAGGCCGGCCGCGGCCGGCGGCTACGACGTCGTCCTCGAGCAGATCAACACGGCCGGCGATGTCGTGGCCACCAAGACCGTCAACGCCGGCAAGATCTTCTTCGCAGCCGGCAGCGTCGGCACCAGCAAGCTGCTGGTGAAGATGAAGTCGACCGGCGCGCTGCCCGCGCTGAACGGCGAGGTCGGCCAGGGGTGGGGCGACAACGGCAACATCATGGTCGGACGCGCCAACCACATGTGGGACGCGACCGGCGACGTACAGTCGACGATCCCGTGCTCGGGCATCGACAACTGGGACGCCGGCGGTGCCTTCGCGGAGGTCGCTCCCCTGCCTGCAGGGCTCGAGACGTTCGCGTCCTTCTATCTCGCGATCACCAAGAGCCCGCGCCGGGCCGCGTTCAGCTACAACTCGGCCAGCGGCAACGTCGACCTGTCGTGGCAGACCTCCTGGAAGCAGGACTCCATCACGATGGCGAAGACGATCTTCGACAAGATCAACAGCAAGGAAGGGACGATCTACCGCACCGACCTGTTCGGCGTCAACAAGATCTGGGGCGACCACCTGACCTATCACCCGCTCGGCGGCGCCATCTTGAACAAGGCGACCGACAACTACGGCCGGCTGCACGGTTACGACGGTCTCTACGTCATCGACGGTGCGCTCATCCCCGGAAACACGAGCGTCAACCCGTTCGTGACGATCACCGCCCTCGCCGAGCGCAACATCGAGAGGATCATCGCCGCCGACCTCTGAGCGAGCCGGGGCGAAATGTCTGGACCGGCCAGTCCGAGGGTTTCTCGGACTGGCCGGTCATCTTCCACACCCGCGATCAGAGGGGTGAGGTTCGGTGTCCCGTCGGGGACTTACAGCGCGCGGGCAAGGGCCAGCTTCGCCTGGACGGCGGCTCGCTCGGCCTTGCGGCCCAGGCGAGCGGCCTTGACGAGGGCATGTCCTCGCCGCAGTTCACGCGCCTCTCCCAGGCGCGCGGACATTTGCGCGCGCGCCAGGTCTTCGTAAAGCAAGTTCATCTGAGTGCTCCGTACTCGGTTGGTGTTCATGTCTGTCGGTCTCCTGGCGGTCAGCGGACTTCGAGGCCCGTGGTCGGCACGATCATGTTCATGGTGTTGCCTTTCGTCGTTGAACGGCTTGCGTTGTTCGTCTGCTCAGGCGGCGTCCTTGCGGGGCCGGCCACGGGGCCGCTTGCGGGGGATCACCTTCCCCTGCAGGAGCAGCTGGCCACCCCAGACACCCCAAGGCTCACGCCGGTCGAGGGCGCCGGCGAGGCAGAGCGGCTGCACGGGGCAGGTCGCGCAGAGCGTCTTGGCGAACTCGACGTCGGCGGGCGACTCGGCGAACCACAGCTCGGGGTTGTTGGCCCGGCAGGGCAGCAGGTTCTCGTCGTAGCTGTTGGCGCGGTCGTGGAGAACGCCGAGAGTGGCCTCGACAGGCTCGACCACCGATGGCTCGAGAATGCTGGTCATATGTACACCTCCTTTTGTGACTGATCGCGGGTTTTGAGAAACAGAAAGGCCGCGGATCCCGGGTTTCGGGTTCCGCGGCCTGGAGGCTGCTGTGGCTACGTGGTTCTACGTAGCCGGACAGCTCCAGGCTCGAATCCCGTGGGACTTGACCTTGATGGCATCCGCCTGCGGGGACACGAGTCCCTCGACGCGCATGCCGTAACCGGCGCCCATAAAGGCACCAGCAGCCGGGGTGGCCCAGGTCGGGCTCGACAGCTCGGGGTGGCCGCACGCGGACATGGCGATGCCATTGATCGGCGTCTTGATCGTGTGGATCTTCACTGGGGCCACCTCCTTCGGGGCTATCGGGCGCGCTCAACAGCGCGCGGCTTTACTTGATGAAAGAACAGTAACGGGCCGGACAGGTCAGCCGCAAACGATTAAACCGGTTGATTTCGAGTAATTTTCGTGGAGCCTTTTCAGCTGTTCGCGGCGATCACATCAAGAACTTCCGAGCCGTACGTCTCCACCTTGCTGCGGCCGATTCCGGCGATGCGCTGCAGATCCTGGAGCGTGCCCGGCTTCTGCTCGGCGATCTGCTCCAGGGTGGCGTCGGTGAAGATCACGAACGCCGGCTTGCGGGCCTCCTCGGCGGTCTCCTTGCGCCACTGCTTCAGCCGGCCGTAGAGCTCCTCGTCGTAGGGCGCGTCGCAGCCCTCGTGACGCCCCATCCGCTTCTCTGCCGCCGAGCCGAGCGGCCCGCCGCAGGACTTGCACATCCGCGCCTTGCCGGACCCGGGGCGCCGCGCCGGCGCTGTCGCCCGCGCCGGCCGCAGCGGGTCGAGGAACCGCGACGGCCTACGTCGCGCAGCCTGACCCGGCTGACGGGCCAGCGCCCAGGAGAGGGTCAGGTCGACCCGGGCCCGGGTGAGACCGACGTAGAGCAGCCGGCGCTCCTCCTCGATCTCGGCCGGGGTCGGCTCCTCACCGCGCAGGATGAACGGCATCGTTCCGTCCTGGAGGCCGACCAGGAAGACCGAGTCCCACTCCAGCCCCTTGGCTGCGTGGAAGGTCGCCAGGGTCACCCCCGACGGCACCGGTGCGTGCTGCTCGGCCGCCCTGCGGTCGAGCTCGGCGACGAGACCGGCCAGGTCGCCGCCGGACGCGGCGAAGGTGCGCGCCTGGTCGATCAGCGCCTGCCAGGACTCCCAGCGGTCACGGGTCTGGCCGCGGCCCTCCGGTGGCTCGGAGGTCCAGCCCATCCCGGCCAGGATGCCGTGGACCGACTCCAGTAGCTCGTCACCGAAGACGGCTCCCTGGCCACCACGCGCCGCACCGCGGATGCGGGTCACCGCCTCGCGGACCTCGGGCCGGTCGAAGAACCTCGCGGCACCTCGGAGGACGTAGGGGATCCGGCGCGCGGTGAGAGCGTCCTCGTAGGCCTCCGACTGGGCGTTGATTCGGAACAGGATCGCCATCTCGTGGTAGGGCTTGCCGGACTGGTGCAGGCGCAGGAGCTCGGCGGCGACTCCCTCGGCCTCGGCCACCTCGTCGGGCTGCTCGACATGCTCCACGGCAGGCCCGGCGTCGCGCTGCGCCTGCAGCTGGACACCGGCGCTCGGCGTACCTTCCAGGATCTTGTTGGCGGCCATCACCACCTGCGGGGAGGAGCGGTAGTTGCGGACCAGCTCGACCGAGGTGGTGCCGGAGTGCTTCTTCGGGAAGTCACGCAGGTAGGCGGCGTCGGCGCCGGCGAAGGTGTAGATCGTCTGGGCAGGGTCGCCGACGACACAGATCTCGTTGCGTCCGCCCAGCCAGAGGTCGAGCAGCGCCGACTGCAGCGGCGAGACGTCCTGGAACTCGTCGACGGTGAACCACTTGTACTGCCGCCTGACCTGCGCAGCGACCCGCTCGTCGTGCTCGAGGAGACCGGCGGTCAGGAGGAGCACGTCCTCCATGTCCATCCGCGCCTGGGTGCGTTTCACGTCCTCGTACGCCGCGTAGATGTGCCCCACCATCGACGGGGTCAGCCCGCCGACCTCTCGGCCCCTCGTCTCGGCGGACTTCGGGTAGTCGTCGGGGTGGACGTTGGACACCTTCGACCACTCGATCTCCGAGGCCAGATCACGCGCCTGGGCCTGGTCGACGTTGATCCGCTGGCGCTGGGCGGCGGCTCGGATGAGCGGGATCTTCGACTCGGTCAGGTTGGGCAGCTCGGTGCCGTAGACCTTGGGCCAGAAGAACCGCAGCTGACGCAGGGCGGCGGAGTGGAAGGTGCGAGCCTGCACCGCACCGGCGCCCATGGTGCGCAGTCGCTGCCGCATCTCCCCCGCGGCTCGGGTGGTGAAGGTGACCGCGAGGACCTCCTGGGGCGCGTAGACCCCGGTGGCGACGCCGTAGGCGATCCGGTGGGTGATCGCCCTGGTCTTTCCGGTCCCCGCGCCTGCCAACACCCGGACCGGACCCCGTAGCGACTCGGCCACCCGGCGTTGCTCTGGGTCGAGCGCGGCGAGGAGGGACTCGGGGGTCGTGGGAGCGACGGGGTTCAATTGGGAATGGCTCCTGGGCATGGGAACGTTAGGGCTTTGTTGCCAACACTATGGGTCGGCACCGACAGTCCGATGAGGACCCGTTTGATGAGGAGAGCCATGAGCAGCTTCACGATGTACACCACCCCCTGGTGCGGATACTGCCAGCGGCTCAAGGGACAGCTCGGCCGTGAGGACATCACCTTCGACGAGGTCGACATCGAGCAGGTCCCCGAGGCCGCCCAGATCGTCGAGAAGGTCAATGGCGGCAACCAGACCGTCCCCACCCTCGTCTACTCCGACGGCACCGCGATGACCAACCCGTCGATCGCCCAGGTCAAGGCGAAGCTCGCCGACCTGGCCTGATCCTTCGCGTCTCGATCACCACGATCCGGGGAGCTCGCCGCCGTACCACGCCTCGATCAGCGACCGGCTGATCGAGATGCCGCTGGGCAGCCTGATCTCGCCGCTCTCGGCGACGGCGGCGAGCTCGGCGCGGGTGAACCAGCGCGCCTCCCGGATCTCGTCCTGGTCGACCATGATTTCGGTCGACACCGCCCGTGCGAAGAAGCCGAGCATCAGGCTGGCCGGCAGCGGCCAGGGCTGGTTGCCGAAGTAGTCGACCTCCCCGACGCGTACGCCGACCTCCTCGGCGACCTCGCGACGGACCGCGTCCTCGAGCGACTCGCCCGGCTCCACGAAGCCGGCAAGCGTGGAGTAGTTGGGCGCGGGCCAGCGGGTGTGGTTGCCGAGCAGGCAACGCTCCTCGTCCGATCCGGGCTCACCGGTCGTCACCAGCATGATCACCGCCGGGTCGGTGCGCGGAAAGACCGAGTGTCCCTCCGCGCAGGCCAGCTCGTGCCCGGCCGCGCGCGGCTCGAGGCTCCCACCACAGCGCGAGCAGAACCGGGTCGCCCGGTGCCACTCGGCCAGGCCGATCGCGTGCATCAGGAAGCTCGCCTCGGTCGTGTCGGCGAGCATCGCCGGGAAGAGTCCCCGCAGGTCCCGCCAAGTCTCGCCGGCCTCCTCACGGCCGGTGAGCACCGCGAACCGGGCACCTTCGGGGGTGTCGCCAAGGAGCAGTCGTACCCCGTCGGGAGAAGCCGCCGGGGTACGCCACCGCACCCGCGCCCCGTCCGCCGGCTCGACCCTGTTGCCGGCGACCACCAGGACTCTCGTGGTCTGCTCGGACCAGGCCTTCTCGACCCAACCGTCGTCGGCGCGAAGGTGGCCGGAGCGGTCGTGAGGATCCTGGGTGATTCGCAGATGGATGGGCAGCTTCGGGGAGTCCACCCGGCAGAGCCTATGAGGTGGGTATATGTTCCGCGGCGTGGATCGGTTCTGGCGCATCGCCGCTGTCGTCTCCGTCGTGGTCGCACTGGCGGTCAACGTCTACATCGCCTGGGGCTCCAACCTCTCGTTCATGTACGACGAGATCGGCACGGTCATCCATGGACGGACCGTCCTCGGACTCGACTCGCCACAGCTGAACACCCCCGGCTACTACCCCGGCTGGGGCGTGCTGCTGGCACCGTTGTGGCTGGTCACCTCGAACGTGTTCACCTTCTACAAGATGGCGATCGTCGTCGGGCTGGCGATCAGCATGCTGACCATCTGGCCGCTCACCCGGGTCGCGGTGCGGCTCAGCGGTGTCACGCCTGCGCAGGGCGTGGTCGCGGCCGCCACCGTGATGGCCTTGCCGCCGCGGGCGATCCAGGCCGACTACATCCTCTCCGAGAGGCTGATCACGCTGCTCGTCGTCGTGGCGACCCTGGTCGCGTTCCGGCTCCATGCGAAGCCCACCTACCGCGGCGTACTCCTGCTCAGTCTGCTCGCCGGTCTCTCGCTCTTCTCCCACGCCCGGATGCAGGTCTTCGTCGCCGCGATCGCGCTGTGGTTGATCTGTCTTCTCGTCCACAGCCTCCTGGTTCGCAAACGACAGGTCGCCCTGATCAGCCTCGTCGGCCTCGTCGCCACGGGTGTGCTCGCCGTGGTCGCCAACAAGGCCGCGCTCTGGTTCCACGCGCAGCTCGTGCCGTGGAAGTTCATCCAGGCACAGGGTTTCCTCGACAAGGTCCTCGAGGCCAGCCCCCGGTTCTGGGTCAACACCTTCGCCGGTGAGGCCTGGACACAGATGGTCGGCAGCCTCGGCGTCGTGATCGTCGGCCTGGTGGTGGTGACCGCGATGTTCTGGAAGGAGCTCCGTGCACGGCAGGTCGGCCCGGCCGGGTTCGTGCTGATCGCGGCCGGGTCGATGTACGTCCTCAGCTGTCTGAACTGGGGCACCGAATACGCGCTGTTCACCATGGAGTGGCGACGCTTCGACTACTGGATCTACGGCCGCTACATCGACCCGGTTTTCGCGGTCCTCGTGCTGGCCGGGGTGTGCGCGGCGATCCGGGCCGTACGCTCCCGGGCGGTGCTCGTCTCGACGTGGGTGATCGCCGCCGGGATCTCTCTCGTGACCATCCTGGTCGTCGCCCCCGACGCGCCCACCTGGGCCTACACCACACCGGCCCACATCCCGGGTGCGATCACGTTCTGGTGGGCGCTTCCGGACGGCCAGTTCCCGCAGCCCGGCCCGATCCCGTCGTTCACCAACGACAACCGCTTCTGGCTGATCGCGACGCTGTGCGCACTGGTGCCGCTGGCGATCTGGACGCTCCTCGCCGCTGTCTCGCGGGTGAGTCCACGGCCAAGCTCATGGACGGGCGACCGGGTGCGCTCGGTGGTCGTGACCGCGCTCGTCCTGGTGCTCGGCACCACCGCCTCCGCCGTCGCCGACGTGGCCTCCGACAAGTTCCACGACCGCTTCGATCACGCCACCCCGGTCATCGACGACCTCCGCTCGATCCTCGCCGAGCACCCCGACGCGGTCGTCGCCTATGACGACAACTGCCCCCGCAGACCTCCATCGATGAACTCCGAGCGCAACTGGCTGATGTGGTGGATGCTTCCCACCGTCGTCGAGCGGGAGTGGGAGTGGGGTGACGACATCGTCTTCTCCTGCCCGTCCGGCGAACCGTCTTTCGTCACCGGGGCGGTGATGCTGCGTGAGCGGCCCTTCCCGCTGGCCACGATCTGGATCATGCCGGGGGATCTGCTCGACTCGTTGCGTGAGTCGGGCGAGCTGCCTGAGGTTGCTCGGACGGTTGAATAACTCGGCTTCGTGACTCAGTTGCGTGGCTCGGTCTGGCATTCGTTGAGGGCTGGTTTTTCGGGGTTGGTCTGGGCCGCCGACCCGACTTCGAGGGTCTTCTCGACCTGCCCCGGAGTCAAGGACGGCCTGCGGCCGCCGGCTACGCCGGCCGCTTACGCGGTCCTTGACACCGGACCATGTCGAGAAAGATTTTGGCTGGCTATCGGGGCGGCGGCC
>NZ_JACIXG010000129.1 GCF_014360585.1 Nocardioides sp. | reverse complement strand
ATAGCAGAAGGGGCCCCGCTCAGCGCTTGCGCGCTGCCGCGGGGCCCCTTCGTGCTATCTCAGCGTGAAACCTTGCCGGCCTTGATGCAGGTCGTGCAGACATTCATACGCTTCGGAGTGCCGTTGAGAACGGCGCGGACGCGCTGGATGTTGGGGTCGAAGCGGCGCCTGGTCGCCTTCTTGGACCACGGCCGGTTGTTGCCGAAGCCCGGCTTCTTGTCGCAGATGTCGCAGACGGCAGCCACCGTGAACTCCTGATGTTGAATAGATGATCGAGGTCAGTTAGATGTTGCCGGCGAGCGCGATGAACGGCTGCCCAGCCGAGACAACCGAACAAGCGTAGCCCGTCGGGCTGTGACCGACGAAATCGTCACTCGTCCGAGCCGCGGTCGCGCCACCTGTCGAGCGGGGCGGCCAGCGCGGTGGCCAGCTTCCACCGTTTCGACCCCTGCAGCGCGTCGATCTCGGCGCGCCGGTCGGCGAGCTGTTTGCGCTGCGATCCGAGCCGCCGCCGCTGGTCCGCGACGACCTCTCGGAGCCGGGTGACCTCCTCGCGCAGCTCCATGCCCTGCTCGACCCAGTCCGGGATGGCGGGGGCCGCGGGGAGGTCGGGGGAGAGGCCGCGGCGCAGGACGACGTAGAACTCGATGTCGTTCTCCGGCACGGGCAGGAGGGACTCGACCGCCCAGCCGGTCAGCCCCAGGCGGCGCAGCTCGGCGATGATCTCGGGGAACGAGCGGTCGGTGTAGGTCCACACGTGACAGTCGACGTACTCGCCCCGGCGCGCTCGCTCGAGCTGGGTCCGGGTGTAGCCGAGGTCGTGGACACAGGTCTCGGCCTCGCTGGGCCCGTGGCGGTGGAGGCGCTTGGGATCGCCGTTGACCGCACTGCGGTGATGGTCGTAGACCGCGCGCACCGACGGGGTCGTGTCGCCTGCCTCGTACGCCTGCAGGATCTGCCCCACCGTCGTGGGCGGGCGGTGCGCGTCGAAGGTGTAGCGCCGGTCGGGGACGACCAGGACGAGAGCGCCGTCCGGAGCGGTGACGGCCTCGACCTGTCCCAGCCAGCCGATCAGGTCGGGCACGTGCTCGACGACGTGGCTGGCCAGCGCCCAGTCGAACGGGGCGCCTTCCTTGGCAGCCTCGTCGAGCTTACGCATCCTGGTGCCGTCCCACATCGGATAGTCGATCTCGGGGATGGTGCCGTGGTCCACGCGGGAGTGCTCGGCGTACGACTCGTAGAGCCGGTCGCGGTCGTAGAGGTCCAGATAGGAGACCTCCGCGGCATCTCGGGGGATGAGCGGCTGGTGCAGAGGCCCGATCTCCAGGCCGCGCCCGGCCGAGAAGTCGAAGATTTCGTTGACGCGTCTCGCGCGTGGGGTCGGGGTCGGGATCGACATCCGGGAGTCCTTCGGCGTAGGGAGGTCTCCACACTAGGGACGGATGGCCACCGACGGGAGGCGCAACTCGGCGGATCCCGTTACTCGTTCGTGTCTTTGCTGCAGCCTCGGATTTGTTCACCCGTCGTTTACCCCGTGCCCGGGGACCGCCTAACCTTGGGGCCGCGATACCGGGAAGTGTGTCCGTCGTCACGGTGTCAGGCTGTAAACAGGGGTGTCGAGGAGTAGGGAGGCAGCGTGGCCGAGATCAAGCTCGATCTGTTCCGCCGATTCGGCGACCTGGCGACCGACGCGCTCGCGTCGCACCGCGAGGAGATCGACGCGCTCAACGTCTTCCCGGTCCCCGACAGCGACACCGGCACCAATCTCTACCTGACCATCGCCGCGGCCCGTGACCGGCTGCGCGAGTTCACCGGCCCCGACTGGCGAGAGGGACTGCGCGCCTTCTCCCGCGGCGCCCTTCTGGGCGCCCGCGGCAACTCGGGCGTGATCCTGGCCGAGATGATCGGCGCCCTGCTGCGCCGCCTGGTCCAGGCCACCGAGGAGGAGCGCACCGCCACGGTCTTCGCCGACGCGCTGCGCAAGGCGGGCAACGCCGCGTATGCAGCGGTGGGGGAGCCCCAGGAAGGCACCATGCTCAGCGTGCTCAGTGCGGCGGCGGACGCCGCCGTGGCGTGCGTCGAGAGAGATGAGGCCGCCCGCACGCGCGACGTGATGTCGGTCGCCGCGGGCGCGGCCCGTGAAGCCCTGGCCCGTACGCCGGAGCAGTTGCCCATGCTCGCGGCCGCAGGAGTGATCGACGCCGGCGGCCGCGGGATCTGCGTCCTCCTCGACGCCTTCGAGACCGCTCTGACCGGGCGCCGCCCCAGCCCGCAGGCGCCGATGCCCAACACCCCGCACATCCCGATCCCGACGGTCCGGGGTGCGGCCGACGGGCATGCCCTGGAGCCGGGCGGCCCGTCGTACGAGGTGATGTATCTGCTCGACGCCGAGGATGCGGCGATCCCCGACCTCCGCAAGCGGCTCCAGCCGCTGGGTGACTCGCTCGTCGTCGTCGGTGGCGAGGGCATCTGGAACGTCCACGTCCATGTCGACGACGTCGGGGCCGCGATCGAGGCCGGGATCAACGCCGGGCGGCCGCATCGGATCCACGTGACCCACTTCGCCGAGCAGATCGCCGGGCAGTCGCATCGCCACGCCACCCGCAGCGGCCGGGCGGTGATCGCGTTCGCGGCTGGACCAGGCCTCGCCGAGCTCTTCCGGGGCGCCGGGGCGATCGTCATCGAAGGCGGCCCGCGTCGTCGCCCGACGACCTCCGAGCTGCTCGAGGCGATCACCGCCTCTGGTGCCGCCGAGGTGATCGTGCTGCCCAACGACGGGCCGACCCGGCAGTCGGGGGAGGCCGCCGCCCGCACCGCCGAGGACGACCTCGACATCAACGTCGCCGTGATCCCGACCCGTAGCCAGGTGCAGGGGCTGGCGGCGATCGCGGTCCACGAGCCGGGGCGGAAGTTCGACAAGGACGTGCTGGAGATGACCGCCACCGCGCGACACGCGCGGCACGGTGCGGTCACCATCTCGAACACGCGAGCGATTACCATGGCAGGGCCGTGTATGCCGGGCGATGCGCTCGGGGTGCTCGACGGAGACTTCGTGAAGGTCGGCCAAGATCTGGAGACGTGCGCGACCTACGTCCTCGCCCGGCTCATCGGGGGCGGCGGCGAGCTGGTAACGCTGGTCTCCGGGCTCGAGGATCCCAAGGGCGAGCTCGCCGGGGCTGTCTCGGCGTGGCTGGCTGCCAACCATCCGGCCGTTGATGTGATGGTGTACGACGGAGGCCAGGAGCGCTATCCCCTCCTGATGTCGGTCGAGTAGAGATCGCGAGATCTAGGAGGAGCAGACGGTGGCGATCACCCTCGAGTCCCCGATCGAGGCGGTGCTGGGCAACAGCAAGCACGCCGCGAAGTTCACCAACGGCCTCGGGCTGCGCACCGTGGGCGACCTGCTCCACCACTTCCCGCGCCGCTACCTGCGCACCGCCGATCTCGGTCAGACGCCGCAGCTGCACGAGGGCGAGATGCTCACGGTGCTCGGCGAGGTGGTCAGGAGCGTGGTGCGCCAGCACACCGACCGACGCACCGGCCGGCCCGCGTTTCGCGTCGAGACCCAGCTCAAGGCCGGCACCGCCGACCTGCAGCTCACCTTCTTCTCCAAGTCCCAGCGGATCGCCGAGTGGCGCCGCGGCGTGCTCGCCCCAGGCACTCGCGGCGTCTTCGTCGGCAAGGCCGGCTCGTTCCGCGGTGACTGGCAGCTGGCCAACCCGCAGATGGTCGTCTTCGGCGACCCCTCCGACTCCGAGAACGCCGCCGACGCGGCCGACAACCAGATGGCCGTCGAGGAGCTGACCGAGCTCTTCCCGATCTACCCGCTCACCGCCGGGCTCCAGCACTGGGACGTGATGCGCGCGGTGCGGTTCGCCCGGCAGGTCGTCGAGGACGTCACCGATGTGCTTCCCGGGCAGCTCCGGGAGACGTACGCCGTGCCGGGGCTGCGCGAGGCGCTGGACCTGATCCACGCGCCCCGTGAGTGGAAGGACGTCCGAGACGCCCACCACCGGTTCCGGTTCGAGGAGGCGCTCGGGCTGCAGCTGGTGCTGGGGCGTCGGCGACGAGCGCTCCAGGCGCTGGGCACCACCGCCCGTACAGGCGGTGTCCACCACCTGCTCGAGGCCTTCGACGAGCGGCTGCCGTTCACCCTCACCAAGGGGCAGGAGGAGATCGGGAAGGAGCTGGAGACGGCGCTGGCCCAGCCCCACCCGATGAACCGCCTCCTGCAGGGTGAGGTCGGCTCCGGCAAGACGCTGGTCGCGCTGCGGGCGATGCTCCGGGTCGTCGACTCCGGGGGCCAGGCGGCGCTGCTGGCTCCGACCGAGGTGCTCGCGCAGCAGCACTACCGCTCGATCACCGCGATGCTCGGCGATCTGGCTGCCAGCGGTCTGGCCGGCGGGCTCTTCGCCGGTGACCAGGAGCAGACCCATGTCGAGCTGCTCACCGGTTCGATGACCAAGACGCAGCGCAAGGGGCCGTTGAGCCGGATCGCCACCGGCGAGGCCGGCATCGTCGTCGGCACCCACGCCCTGCTGCAGGATCAGGTGATGTTCGACGACCTCGGCCTGGTCGTCGTCGACGAGCAGCACCGTTTCGGCGTGGAGCAGCGCGCCGCTCTGACCGACAAGGCCGGCACGCCACCGCATCTGCTGGTGATGACCGCGACGCCGATCCCGCGCACGGTCGCGATGACGGTCTTCGGCGATCTCGAGGTCTCGACGCTGACCGAGCTCCCGGCCGGACGCGCCGAGATCCAGACCAACCTGGTCTCGCTCGTGGAGCATCCCGCATGGATCGCCCGGGTGTGGGAGCGGGTCAGGGAAGAGGTGGAGAAGGGTTACCAGGTCTACGTCGTCGCCCCGCGGATCAGCGGTGACGAGCCCGAGCAGGGCGAGAGCGACCAGCGTGACTTCGACGTGGACGGCAACGAGGTCGCCTCCGCCCCGGTCCGCCTCTCCGCCGTGGACGAGGTCACCGAGGAGCTGACGACCGGCCCGCTGCAGGGACTGAGCGTGGCCAAGCTCCACGGCAAGCTCTCGGCCGAGGAGAAGGAGCGCACCATGAGCGCCTTCGCCGCCGGTGACATCGATGTGCTCGTCGCGACGACCGTGATCGAGGTCGGTGTTGACGTGCCCAACGCCACCACCATGGTCATCCTCGACGCCGATCGTTTCGGCGTCTCCCAGCTCCACCAGCTGCGCGGCCGCGTCGGTCGTGGCGGACTGCACGGGCTGTGCCTGCTGGTCTCCCACGCCGAGGCCGGCACCCCGGCCCGGACCCGCCTGGACGCGGTCGCCGAGACCACCGACGGGTTCGCGCTCTCCCGGGTCGACCTCGACCAGCGCCGCGAGGGAGACGTGCTCGGCGCCTCCCAGTCGGGCCGGCGATCGAGCCTGGAGAGCCTGCGCGTGCTTCGCGACGAGGAGACGATCCTGCAGGCCCGCGAGGCGGCCGAGTCGCTGCTCGAGGCGGACCAGGAGCTCACGACCGCGCCGCTCCTGGCCGAGCGGGTCCACGAGATCGAGGAGTCCGCCTCCGCCGACTACCTGGAGAAGTCATAACGACGCGGTACGCGGTAGGTCGCCTGCTGCGGGACGCCCCAGCGCGCACACGGCCGCGTTGTCGTCGGTCGACGGCCAACACCGGGCCGCCTCCCTCCTCCGCCTTGCCGTGCACGCACTGGGACCCCCCTCGCGACGGCGCCTACCCCGTACCGCGTCGTAGGGTATCCCAATGACCCGGATCATCGGAGGCGTCGCGGGAGGGCGACGTCTGCTCGCCCCCAAAGGGGTGCGGACCCGTCCCACCACCGACCGGGTCCGCGAGGCACTCTTCTCGGCGATCGAGTCCAACTACGGCTCTCTGGCCGGGCTGCGCTTCCTCGACCTCTACGCCGGCACCGGCGCTGTCGGGCTGGAGGCGTGGTCGCGTGGCGCCGGGGTCGTGACCCTGGTCGAGTCGGACCGGCGTACGGCCGGGGTGATCCGTTCCAACGCGAAGGAGCTCGGCTTCCCGCGGGCCGACGTGGTCGCGGCCACGGTGGCGAGCACCCTGGTGACACCGCCGGCGGCTCCCTACGACATGGTCTTCCTCGATCCGCCCTACCCGCTCTCGGACGACGCGGTCGCCGAGGACATCACGCTGCTGGTCAAGCACTGCTGGCTGGTGCCCGCGGCGCTGGTCGTCGTCGAGCGGTCCGCGCGCAGCCCCCAGCCGGTCTGGCCCGACGGGTTCACCGACCAGAAGTCCAAGAAGTACGGCGAGACCACGCTCTGGTACGGCACTGCGCCGGAATGAGTCTCGACAAGCTCGACCACCGAGACCGGACCGATCCAAGGAGAGAAGCAGAATGACGCGTCGCGCGATGTGCCCGGGGTCCTTCGATCCGCCCACCCTCGGCCACCTCGACATCTTCACCCGCGCCTCGGCGATGTTCGACGAGGTCGTCGTCGCCGTCGGGGTCAACCCGTCGAAGTCGAAGCGTCTGTTCACGCCCGAGGAGCGGATGGAGATGATCACCGAGATCATCGCTCCGCTGGGCAACGTACGGGTCCAGGCCTTCACCGGCCTGGTGACCGACTTCTGCGTCGAGATCGAGGCTCAGGCGATCGTGAAAGGGCTGCGCGGGGCTCCCGACCTGGAGTACGAGGCGCCGATGGCGCAGATGAACGCCCACATGACCGGTGTCGAGACCGTCTTCCTGCTCAACAACCCGCGCTGGGCGGCGGTCTCCTCCTCGTTGATCAAGGAGATGGCCCATTTCGGTGGGGATGTATCGGCTTTCCTGCCGCCGGATGTTCTCGCACGACTCACCAAGCGTTTGGCAGAACGTTCCGCGTAAGAGGCATCGTTCGCCGGTATCGTTCACTGGACAGTTCTTCCCAGGGCTGCCCGCCGTTCTTTCTCTGGAGATCAATGTCCACCTCAGGCCGTTCCCCGCTTTCCTTGGCAAAGCAGTCCTACGCCGCCTCTCTCAAGGCGGTCGGTCGCGGGCTGACGAAGACGGGGCTCGCGAAGGAGACCGCCCCGCCGGTCGAGCAGCGCTGGCGTCACTGGACCCACTCGCTTACCAAGGTCTACGACTCCATGGCGATGGCGAAGCTGGACGTGCCGTGGTGGACCTACGACGCGATCACCGCCGTCGACGCCTGGCTGAGCGAGCGCGCACGGCCGATCCGGGTCTACGAGTACGGCTCGGGCGCCTCCACCGTCTGGCTCTCCCGCCGCGCCGACGAGATCCACTCCGTCGAGCACCACAAAGGCTTCGGCGAGATGATGCAGGCCGAGCTCGCCGGCGAGGAGAAGATCTCGCTGCGGGTCATCGAGCCGGTCGCCAGTGACAACCCGGTGATCGCCTCCCAGAAGGAGGGCCACGCGGGCCTCGACTTCCAGACGTACGTCGACTCCATCGACGACGTCGACGGTGAGTTCGACCTCGTGGTGATCGACGGGCGCGCCCGCGAGGCGTGCCTGGAGAAGGCCAAGGACCGGCTCGCTCCCGGAGGGGTCATCGTCTTCGACAACAGCCGCCGGCGCCGCTACGTCGAGGCGATCGCCGCCTCGGGGCTGAAGGAAGCCATCCACGCCGGGCTCACCCCGACGCTGCCTTATCCCGAGCGCACTTCGGTTCTCACCAAGGGCTGAGGTCTCGACAAGCTCGACCACCGGTGGCTGAGCTCGACCACCGGTGGCTGAGCTCGACCACCGGTGGCTGAGCTCGACCACCGGTGGCTGAGACCCAAGTCATCAGGGGTGCCCGGCGTGGATGATCCACGCCGGGCGCCCGCTCTCATAGGGTCGCCGTCATGGCGTCATCTGGGGACCTGAGAGCTGATCACACGGAGCCGATCGGGACCATCAGGTGGGCGACGTTCGCCGGGGTCTGCGTGGTCGCGCTGGTCTGGTCGGCCTACTCGGTCGGCGCCCAGAACGGCTCGTTCCTGACCCAGGACTTCGGCGCCCAGTACCACCTCGCCGAGATCACCGCCCGGGGTGCGATCCCGCTGGTCGACTTCGAGCACGGCTGGAACGCGGGCTCGTTCTGGGTCAACGCGGCCCTCTACGCCATCGCCAGCGGCAGCCCGACGATCTGGTATTTCCTCTGGGGTCGGCTCCTCGGCGCCGGCCTCGGCGCGGTGCTGGCAGCCGCGATCGGGCTGCGGCTGCGGCTGCATCCCGTCGTGATGATCGCCGTCGCGCTCGGCGTGCTTCTGCTGGCCACCCCGCTGCACATCAAGTACACGATCTGCCTGCTGTGGGTCTTCGTCCTGCTGCCCACCGGGTGGCTCGAGTCGCGCCCACGCCTGGCCGCTGCCGCGCGGGTGCTGCTCCCCGCGCTGGTCTTCTGGCAGTACGTCGAGCTGGCGGTGCTCCTCACCGGCGCCGCGGGTCTCTTCGAGCTCTTCGCCCGGCGCGCCGTGCCCTGGCGCACCCGGATCGTCAGCTGCTTCCAGCTCGCCGGCGGGTTCGTGCTCGGGCTGGTCGTCGAGGCAGTGGCGTACAAGGCCCTGTGGGGGCTCTCCTTCGCCGACTTCAACCGGCAGGTGATCCTGGGGCAGACCGAGACGCACGAAAATGCGCAGTACGCCGTCTGGAACTTCTTCGACCTCCCGACCGAGTCCGGGCGGTTCTTCATCCTGGCGCTCTACCCCTTCGCGCTGCTGCTGCCCTTCGTCCCGCTGGTGTGGCAGCGCGTCTCCGACTCCACCCGGTTGGTCGCCCTGGCCGGTCTGGTCCTGGTCATCGTCCCCATCCGGCGGGTCGACAACCCCCACACCACCACCGTCTCCGCCCTGGTCCTCGTCGCCGTCGTCCTGGTGGTGGCCGAGCTCTACGAGCGCCGCACCTGGCTGATCGAAGGCCACTTCGTTCAGACCTCGGAGCCGCTAGGCGAAGGCGTGTCGAGATCAACACGGTCTGTGATCGCGCTACCTCTCGCCGCAGCCGGCGCCGCCTGGGTCGCCGCCACGCTCTGGATCGGCTTCGGTCTCCAGAGCATGGCCGGCGCCGTGCTCCTCGTGGGTCTGGCTGTCGCCGGGGCGGCCCTCGGAGCAGTGGCCTGGAACAAGCACAGTCTCCGAGGAGCCGTCGCCGCGGCCTCGGCGGGCGCCCTGGTCGTGCTGGGCGGCGTACCGGCACTCGCCGCCGTCGACCACCTGAGCGACATGCGCCGTGACGCGAAGTCGTTCGTGGTGAGCGACTCGATCGCCCGCTGGGTCGGGCCGGAGTACGAGCGCTGCAGCGGCGGCGGCACTCGCGAGGCTCTGGTGATGCCCAACTATCTGGAGCTCTACGACGCCCTCGAGATCACCAACCCCACGCCCTACTACCTGTTCCACTACGACTTCGCGCAGTACGAGGACGTGCTGGTGCCGCAGCTCGAGGACGGCTCGATCCCGGTCGTCATCGAGACCATGCCGCTGCACACTCCGCAGCCGTGGCTCACCGACGCGATCCGTTCGAACTATGTGCCTTGCTCGATCGTGCGGATCGAGAAGCATGGGGTTGCTGTCACTGTCTGGACTCACGAGTCGCGGGGCGATGTTCGGCAGCGCGATCTCAGCGTCCGGGGTGGGGAGATGGGTCCGACGCGCTGAGGTGGCTGTGTTTTTGTGGTTGGGGTTTGCCGCCGACCCTTTCGGGGAGGGTGTTCTCGGCGCCGTCCGGAGTAAAGGACGGCCTTCGGCCGCCGGCTGTCGCCGGTCGCCTTCGGCGATCCTTGACACCGGTCGTCGCCGAGAATTTTTGGCTGGCTATCGGGTCAGCGGCAGGGGTGAAGCGCCCCAGGTTTGATGCCGCATCTTTCTGAGTTGGAAGGATGCAGTTCATGCCGAAGAAGATCGATCCCGAGCTGAGGGCTCGGGCGGTGCGCTTGGTGATGGAGCACCGTGGGGAGT
>NZ_JACIXG010000128.1 GCF_014360585.1 Nocardioides sp. | reverse complement strand
AGACGTCACTCCCGCTGGCCGAGACGTCACTTACGTCGGCCGAGCGGGCAACGGAATGCCATCTCGGCCGACGTAAGTGACGTCTCGGCGCGGGGGGTCAGCCGCGGAGCGCGGGGGCGAGGTAGGCGAGGCGGGGGTGGTCGGCGGTGGGGAAGGCGGTGACGGTGGCGGTCTCGGCCACCGCGATCTTCCAGTAGGTCGCACCGGCGACGACGAGGAAGTCTGCCTTCGACGAACCATCACCGGACAGGGGCGTCGTGATCAGCTCGGGCTCGCCGAAGGCCCGCATCGCGGCGAGGACCGCGGAGTCCTCCTCGAGGGCGGCACGGGCGGCGGCGAGGACGCCTTCCGGGGCGTCGGGGACAGCGTTGACACGCAGGGTCTGGATGCGCGGCTCGGCCTCCGGCGAGAGCATGACCTCGATGTCGTAGCGGCCCTTCTCGGCCGGCACCACGGCCAGCGCGACGCCCATGGCACGGGAGAAGTAGCCATAGGGAGCACCGCCCAGCGGCAGCCCGACCTTCGCCCGCGCCTGGGTGATCTGGACGCGCCGAGCGGCATCGGGCGCATCCAGCTCGACGTTGTCGGCGAACAGCGACGGCAGCGCGAAGGCCTCGGCGCCGGCCGGATCGAAGGTACGCAGCCGCTCGACCGCCCTCTCCAGCGCCGAGTCGAGCCGCGGCCGCAGGCCCTTGACCACCGTCGAGAACCGGTGCGGACCGTCACCCGCGAGCTCGTCCGAGACCAGCGAGCGCAGCGCGGCGATCGAGGTCGGGGAGGCCCCGGCGTACGTGCTGTTCGACAGCGTGATCACGCCCAGCCCCGTCGCCGGGTGCCAGACCATCCGCGAGCCGTAGCCGGGGTAGCCGCCGGAGTGGTGGACGAACTGCCCGAGCCGGCTGTCGTGGTCGACCATCAGGCCGTAGCCGTAGCCCGTGGCAACCGCCCCGACACCCGCTTCGGCGCCGGGGAACCCGGCGAACCCGAGCGAGGCGGACACCGCGCCGAACCGGTGCAGCTGCTGCATCTCCCGCCGGGACGCCTTCGACAGCGGATGCCCGTCGGCAGCCGAGGAGAAGGCGTCCAGGAACCCGCCGACCCAGCGCGCCAGGTCGGCGACCGAGGAGTGCAGACCACCCATCGCCGCGAACGACCCGGCCGGCACCGGCGGGATCGCAGTCCAGGTCCGCGGACCCTCGAGCCGGTCGCCCGCCCAGGCCGGATGCAGCGGCGGTACGTGACCGGGGACCCGGTTCGGCACCGCATCGGGCGAGTAGGCCGAGGAGGTCATCCCCAGCGGCGCCAGCAGCTCGTGCTCGACGAAGTCCCGGTTGGCACCTTCTGGAGACGAACCACCGACGACGTTCTCGATCGCGCGCCCGAGCAGCGCGTAGCCCAGGTTGGAGTACTCGAACCGGGCCCCCGGCTCCTGCCCGGTCGAGAAGCCCCCGTCGAGGAACGTCCCGAAGGCGTCGTAGGACAACGACTCCTGCCGGTCTCCCCACGGGTCGTCGGTCGGCAGACCGGCCGACATCGAGAGCAGCAGCCGCAGTGTCACCGCCGGCGAGTCGGCGGAGTGGGGCGCCTGGTCGACGAGCTCGGGCACATACTGCGCGATCGCCTCGTCCAGGTCGACCAGCCCACGGTCGCGCAGCAGCAGCACCGCGGCCGCCGTGAACGACTTCGACATCGACGCGATCCGAAAGACGCTCTCCGCGGTCGGCGCCGGACCGCCCTCGGTCGTCGCTCCGAACGCACCGGAGTGGAGCAGCTCGGAGCCACGTACGACCCCATAGACCAGCCCCGGAGTCAGGTTCTCCTCGAAGCGCTGGGAGAAGAGCTCGTCGACGACGGTGGTGTTGAGACTCATGCGGGCGTTCCTTCGGTAGCAGGTTGCTCGACGCGTTGCAGCCTAGCCACGGAAGGCACCGCAACCGTGGCAAGACAGATCAGGATGCAGAGGACGCCGCTCGCCAGGAAGACCGGCTGCGCCCCGAAAAGCGTCCCCAGCGGCCCGTACATCAGCTGTCCGATCGGCATCGCGATGTAGGACCCGAGCATGTCGTACGACCACGCCCGCGACTGCATCTCCTCGGGCACGTTCTCCATCATCGCGAGGTTCCAGCCGAGACTGAAGATCTCGATCCCGGCGCCG
The DNA here is from genome assembly GCF_014360585.1 of Nocardioides sp. Lineage (GTDB taxonomy): Bacteria > Actinomycetota > Actinomycetes > Propionibacteriales > Nocardioidaceae > Nocardioides. Next base: position 7,834 of record NZ_JACIXG010000128.1, on the reverse strand, counting down.
GCGACAGCCATCACGATGATGAACGGCACGGTCTCCGGCCACAGCCCGAGCGCGATGAACGGAAGCCCCATCAGCGTGACGCCGAACATCCCCGCGCGCAGCGGATACCGAAGGGTCAGCCGCATCAGCACGAACGTCATGACCAGGAGCCCGATCGCCTGGGCAGAGCTGCCCAGGCCCCAGCCCTGGACCCCCAGAGAAGAGGACTTGGCGTACGCCGGCCCCAGCACCTGCATCCCGCCGGCCCACATCGTGTTGATCACCATGAAGGCGAGCACGACGACCCAGAGCCAGGTGGTGGAACGGACGTACGTCCATCCCTCGACCAGGTCGGTGAGGGCCGACGTCTTCGGACCGGTCTTGTCGCGGCGCGGGATCCGCACGGGCAGCAGGAAGATCGCGGCGAGGAGCCAGGTCAGCGCGTCGATCGCCAGCGCCCAGCCGGCGCCGACCCCGACGACCAGGACGGCCGCGGCCGACGGCCCCAGGATCGTCAGCGCGCCTCGCGACATCGACAGCAGCAGGTTGGCCGGCTGCAGATCCTTCCTCGCGACCAGCTGCGGCACCATCCCCTGCATCGCCGGGTACGCCATCGCCGACATGGTGCCGTTGACCGCTTGGAGGACGATCAGCATCCAGATCTCGGCGTTGCCGGTGATGATCAGTCCGGCGGACACAGCCTGGGTGAGCGCCGAGGACAGGTTCGAGATCTGCAGCACCAGCCGCCGCGGGAACCGGTCGGCGATCACGCCTCCGACCAGCAGGAAGATGACCATCGGGATCGTGTGCGCCGCCACGACGGCGCCCAGCGCCGACGCCGAGTCGGTGACCTCCAGCACCGCGAAGGCCAGCGCGATGTGCGACATCGAGGTGCCGGTCATGTTCACGAAGCGCGACGCGAAGAACCACCCGAAGTCGCGGTCCTTCAGGACGAAGAGGCTCTCCTTGATGCTCACTGCGCCGCGACGTACCTCTCGGCCGCCGCCAGCGGCTTGTCCCCGAGGCCGTCGATGCCGATCAGGCTCGGCAGCAGAGACCGGTCCGTGTTGAGCGCCCGGAACAGGGTCGAGACGGTGATGCCGTGGTCGGGGCGGTGGACGACGACGATCTCGTCGCCGGCCTGCAGCTGCCCCTCCTCGAGGACGCGCAGATATGGCCCCGGCCGGGCCTCCTGAGCGAACCTCTTGACCCACTGGGCGTTGTCGTAGCCGGAGACGCCCATCCAGTTCTTGAAGTCGTTGCACGGCGTACGCACGCTGCAGATCTCCAGCAGGACCGTCCCGATCCGCCACCGCTCCCCCACCAGAGCCGCGTTGACGTCGATCCCCTCGGTGGTGAGGTTCTCGGCGAACTGGCCGTCGCGGAGCGTCACCCCCATCCGAGCGCCCCAGGCGTCGAGGTCCTCGCGGGCGAAGGCGTAGACCGCCTGCTCCTCGCCGCCGTGGTGACGGCGGTCGGTCTGGGTGTCGGTGACGATCCCCTCAGGACCGACCGTCACCGACTCCGCGGCCGGCAGCTTCTCCATCGAGGTGGCGCCCACCTCGGCCCATTCCGCAGGCTTGGACTGACCGATGTTGACGCTTCGTACGACTGGCATGGGCGTAGTCTCGCCGCCCGGCCAGGATGCCGTCGAACGGTTATCCGCCGACGCCCGGTTCAGGAGAACGAGGCCGCTGCGATCCCTCCAGCCCTGACGCGTACGACGTCGACAGGACGCTGGTCGGCGCCCTCGGGCACCGCGATGCGGACCTGATAGAGCCCGGGCGGCACGTGCACGAAACCGAACCAGCCCGAGCCGTCGGCCCTGGCGGACAGTGACGGCCCCGGTCGGTCGAGCGGTCGCAGCGTCACGGCCGTCTGGTCGAGCACCGTGCCATCAGCGAGCCGGGCCACGCCGGCCACGTGACCGTCGGTCGGAGCCGACTTCCAGGGCATGTCCGGCACCACCGCAGGAGCCTCGAAGGGCCCACCGGGCCCGGCGAGCGCGGCCGTCAGCGCAGCCAGCTCGGCAGGCCGCTTCGACGGGTCCGCCAAGGCCTCGCGGGTCGGGTTGGCGTAGGCGTACCCGCTCCAGCCGGCTCCCTGGTTGCCCGCAGCGCTCGGCGTGACCGCCTGCCATGCCTGCGCCACCGAGTCGGACACGGAGTTCAGGTAGAGCGCCGGGCCGTTGACCGCCTGCCGCCCGCCCTGGTTGTCGGCGAGGAACTCCGACCACTCGTCGTACATCGTCGCCTGCGCCGGCAACCAGTCACGCTTGTAGTTCATGGTCACGGCGGTGTCCATGATCCCCTCGGACAGCCAGCCCTTCCAGTCCTGGAGGACCTCGGCGTACGTGCGGGTCTTGGTCCATCCGCCCACGGCCTGCGGCCCGTTGCCGTAGGTGATCGCGTCCATCGAGAGCCGCGCGCTCGGGTCCACCGACCAGAGCCCGAGATAGATCTTGCGGACCAGACCGGTGACCTGGTCACGACGCCACTGGCTCCACTGTGCGTCCGCAGGCACGGGAACGTCCGTACGTCCCGTGGCCGCCTGGAAGCGAGCGACCGCGACGTCGTTGTAACCCCAGTCGCTGTGGGTGGTCGTGGAGGAGCCGTCGGGGTAGCGGACGTAGTCGAGGTTGATCCCGTCGACGTCGTAGTTCTGCACGATCGACTGCACACCCTCGACGATGTAGTCGACCACGCCGGGGTGCCCCGGGTCGGCGTAGGCGTTCGCACCCACGCGTTCGGTGCCATCGTACTTCTTGTTCAGCCACCGCTCGTCCCCGGTCGCCGTGGGGCCGTGCTGGTTGAACGCGTGCTCGGGCGAGCGCGGCGCGGTCGCGGAGTTCCACATCGTGTTCACGTTGACCCAGGCGTGCACCTCGATCCCGGCCGCGTGCGCCTCGGTGATGATCTCCTGCAGCGGGTCGTAGGGGGCGGGGTCGATGGCCGCATCCGTACGCGGATAGAGCGCGTCGTTGCAGAAGCAGTCCCAGCGCCGCGCGGTCTGCACGATCAGCGCGTTGACGTGCATGTCTTCGGCGACCTGGACCAGCTCGTCGACCTGCGCGGGGGTGTAGATGCCCCGGTTGAAACCGTCGACCCACAGGCTGCGCCACTGCTCGGGCGGGTCCGTCTCTGCGGCCGCCCCAGGTGACGCGGGGGCCATCATCGCCCCGATCAGGGCCACGGCACTCACCACTGCGAAAAGGAAACGTCTCATCATGACCTCCGTCGCCCCCGCGGCCGGCGCCGTCGCCGGCTGATCGAGAGTAGGGGCTGGGGGTGATCGGCGGAGCCGATTCGGTCAACCCGGTCGCCTGGACCGGCTTCCGGTGAGAATCTTCGACGGCGACTAAAGGGATCCGGGTGCTGATGCGTCAACAGGCTGTGAGCTTCGAAGAGTTCGGCGCGTTCTACGCGTCCCACAAGGACCGGTGCCTGCGAGCGACCGTCGCGAGCGGCGTCGACCCGGGACGTGCCGAGGAAGCGGTGTCGGAAGCCTTCGCCCGCGCCTGGGCCCAGTGGCGGACGGTCCGCAACGCCCGGTCTCCGGCAGCCTGGGTCGTGCGCACCGCGGTCAACGCCGACATCTCCTGGTGGCGCAAGCGCCGCCGCGAGGTCGGCCCACCCGAGGACGTACGCGGCGACCATCCCGACCATCCCGACCATCCCGACCTGGACGGACGCCGCGACCTCATCGCCGCCGTGCGGCGCCTGCCCAAACGGCAGCGCGAGGTGGTGGCGCTGCGCTACATCCTCGACCTCGACACGGTGACCACGTCGGTCGCCCTCGACATCTCGCCGGGCACCGTCTCGGCCCACCTGCACCACGCGCTCGCCACGCTGCGAGCCGATCTCGCCACCGAAGGGACACCCTCATGAGCACCGACCTCGAAGACGCCCTGCGCAGCAGCGGCGACCTCACCCTCGACCGGCCGCTCGCCGAGATCCGGGTGCGCGGAGACCGGCTCCGCCGGCGACGTACGTCGCTGCTCATTGCTGCCATCACCGCCGCGTGCGTCCTCACGACCGGGGTGGTCCTCGCCGGCTTCGGGCGCGGCCCGCTCGCCGTCGATGTGAGTCCCGCCGACCAGAGTGGGCAAGCACGCACCGATCAGGTGCTGACCTGGACCGGAAAGCCGACCAACGTGACCGATGCCGAACTGGCGACGATCAAGCGCAAGTGCCTCACCGGAGCGGCGCAGGACATGGCGACCGAGGCCAGCACGAATCCGGACATGCCGGGCACATTGGACCCCGATCAGGTCCGCCCGATCTTCGCGGAGAGGCGCAACGACTTCGGGCCGGAGCACGACAACGAACTGCGCGCCTACTTCCTGACCGACGACTACCTCATCGACTGCCGCGCCTACACGACTGACTCCAGCCTGCCGAGGGCTGAGGATGTCGTTGGGATGGCGTCCCGTATCAGGCCCCACCCCGGCATGGGCCTGTCGGAGAACTCCAGCACCGCGTGGACCACGAACTGGCTCGACTTCATGTCACCCGTTCCCGCCGAGGCCGTCTCCGTGAAGTTCTTCATCGGCGGCAAGCACGTCGACGGCGCCGTCAACAACGGGATCGCCGTCGCCTGGTTCAGCGCGGAGGGAGTCAAGAAGAGGCAGGACAGCGTCGGCTACGCGGCCTACGACGCCGCCGGGAAGCTGGTCGCCGGGACCACGCCGGTCCCGAGCGAGACCTGGCCGATCTTCTAGGTGCCCTCAGTCCTGGACCGCCTTCGCGACGGAGACCATCGCGGTGATCCACTCTTCATCAGGTCCAGCCTTGTCCGGCGTCGGATTGTCCTCGACCTCGTCCTTGACGTTGACGATCAGCCGCAGCAGCACCCACGCTCGGGCACGGTCCTCGTCGAGCTCGGCAGCGTCGACGAGGGCGAAGAAGCGGTCGCGGACGCCGTCCCGGAACCGTCCTGCGTACTCGTCGAAGCGGTTCCACAGCATCGGCGCGAGCTCGTAGTGCGGGTCGCCGGAGAGCGGCTTCGGGTCGATCGCGAGCCACTCCTCGCGGTCGGCCCGGAGGATGTTGGCGAAGTGCAGATCCGTGTGGATCAGCGTCCCGTCGGTGGCCTCATCACGGGCGAAGTCGCGAGCGATCGCCCGGGCCTGCTCGACCATCCGCGGCGGCACCGGAAGCCGCCGCTCCTTCTCGCCCAGCTCGCTCGCCCAGCGTGCGGCCTGCTGCGACAACGTACGCAGCTGCGGCGGAGCCGCGACGTGCAGCCGCCGGTAGAGACCGCCCACGATCTCGCACGCCTGCACGTCCCAGAGCTCGGAGAGGTCCTCGGTGTGCAGCCGTTCGAGCAGCAGCGCGAAGCGCTTCGGGTCGGCCCGCAGCAGGCGTACGGCACCCCGACCGCCCCACACCTGCAACGCGAGCGCCTCGTGCTCGGCCTCCCAGTGGGGCCAGCCGACCTTCAGCACCGCAGCCTCGCCCTCCGCGGTGCGCACCGGGAGCACCACGGCGCAGCTGCCGTGGGTGGAGGGGCCGTCGACGGTCACCGACCACTCCTCGAGCAGGTCGCGCAGCAGACCCGGGAGGTCGTCGAGCCACGCCGCCCACGACGGACCGTTGGCCGCGAGGGCCAGGAAGGAGTCCGGGACGAGGGTCACGGCGGCAACCCTAATGGCGCAATTTCCAATGGGCTTCCCAACCCAGGACGGATCGGGCAGGTTTTGGCCCATGTCACTTCCAGAGTCGATGGGGACCAAAGGTGTTCCCTACCCGCCCGAGCGCTACGACGGCGATGCCGGTGAGGTCTCGGCGTTCTACCGTCCCGACGCCACTCCCCCGGACCTGAGCTACCCCAACGGCGTGAAGGTCGACTATCTCGCCACCGGAGCGACGACCGCGGGCGACTACGGGCTCTACCGCTGGCAGTTCGGCCCCGGCGAGACCGGTCCAGGGCCGCACTTCCACCGTGCGGTGGCCGAGTCGTTCTACGTGCTGACCGGGACGGTGCGGATCTTCAACGGCGAGGAGTGGATCCCGGCCGGCGCCGGCGACTTCGTGCACGTGCCGGTCGGCGGCCTGCACGGCTTCCGCAACACCACCGAGGAGCCCGCCTCGATGCTGCTCCACTTCACCCCCGGCGCGCCGCGGGAGGGCTACTTCGAGGGGCTGCGCGAGCTGGCCGAGGGCACCGAGCTCAGCCCGGACGACATGGCCGAGTTCTACAAGCTCCACGACAACTACTGGGTCGACTGAGCGAGCTTCAGAGCCTCCAGCCCCATCCGCACGATGGGGCTGGTGGTGTCGGCCCCGATCACGGGGTCGTCCACCCCGACCCACCCTGCGAAAGCGGTGGTCCCGTCGACCTCCAGCGTGCCCAGCTCGCCCCCGACGATCCGCGCCTCGAAGACGATGCGCGTGGACTGGTAGGGCCGCCGCCCCGGTTCGAACGGCACGACGTGCACGTCGGTCGTCAGCGGAGCCCCGACCTCGACGTCGTACCCGGTCTCCTCCTTCACCTCGCGCGCCACCGCGCTCGGCATCTGCTCGCCGTAGTCCACGCCGCCACCCGGGAGCGTCCATCCCGGCTCGTTGCGATGGTTGCCCCTGAACCAGCTCAGCAGGATCCGGCCATCATCGACGACGACGGCGTACGCCGCCACGCGGGTGTCGTACTCGGTGAAGTGCATCACTGCGAGACTAGCGCGGAGACGCCGGAAGTCAGTCGAAGACGAAGGCCGTCGCGTCCTTCGGAAACGACGTCCACGCCCGGATCCGACGTGGATGCACCGCCGGCGACTCCGTGGCCGGCTTGAAGACGTTCTCGCCGTACTCGGGATACTTCGCGTTCAGCAGCGCCGCGATCTCCTCCGCCGCTGCCGGCGAGAACGAGGTCGTACGCACCTCCCCCTCGATGACGACCAGCTTCCACGGATCCGGCAGGTTCACCGTCACCTTCGGGTGCGCGGCCGCGAGCCGCATGTGCAACGTCTCCGGACTGCCGCCGTAGACCAGCTTGTCCTCGAACCAGATGCCGTCCAGCGGCGTCACGTGCGGACTCCGCCCCGGCCTCTCGAACGCGAACCAGAACTGCTTCGCCTCGACCAGCCGCCGGCGTACGTCCCCCCACTCCATCAGCTCGCTGGGCGTGCCGTACTCCTCCGGGAACCGAACCTGTTCTGTACGCATGCGTGTCACTCAACCACCGCCCAGCCCCCACCGACCCGACCGTTCTTGCGCACCCACGTTCGACGGTCAGACCCCCGGGTCCTCCACGAGCCCCGGGACCCGATCGTTGTCTCTGAAGGCGCGCGCATGAACCTCGCGCACCTCACCATGATCGTCAGGGGTCTCCTGCCGGATCACCAGACCTGCTCCACCAGGTGCGGTTCGGAGTCCTTCAGGCGCATCGTGCGACGTCATGACCGCGACAGTAGGGCGCCGAGCGGCAAGTATGCGAGGCAGTTACACCAGTCATCGGGCGATGCCGGTCAGGCCGCGAACGTGTGGTCGAGGAGTACGTCGCGCAGCACGAACTCTCCCCGCGAGAGGGGTGGTGCGTCTGGTCGCCAGGTGTCGGGTGGTGGGCTGACGTAGGTGTGCCCGGTGGGTGTGATGGTGATGATGCTGCCGTCGGGTCCGGGTCTGGCCTGCCAACCGAGCGCCTCTTTTGCTTGGTTGCATCTCTCGCAGAGCCCTTGGAGATTCGCGGCGCTGGTCTTGCCGCCGTCGGCGTAACGCTCGGCGTGGTCGACGTTCCTGATCGGCGCATCGCAGCCGTTGGTGCGGCAGATGCCGCCATCGCGCGTGTTGATGAACTCGGCCAGTCCGTCGGGTGCCTTACGCGATCGGGACTCCATCGCGACCAACTGGCCGGCGGG
>NZ_JACIXG010000127.1 GCF_014360585.1 Nocardioides sp. | reverse complement strand
GAAGCAGGCCCTGGGCCAACTCGCGATCGCCTACCCCGACCGCATCAACCCCTACCTGTAAGGCAAATCAACCAACAAGGGACCGATCGTTTACACAGAAATCTTGACAAGCTCAACGAAAATTCGTTCGCCCCGCGACATGACAGGGGCAGTGGTGCGCGACGGTGAAAGAAAAATTTCTTTCACCAGCCAACCAACCCCTCCAACCGGACGCGACGGGCCCACCAGGCCCAAGCCCCTGCCCAACCCAAACCCCCGCGCCAAACCCCTGCCGCCGACCCGATAGCCAGCCAAAAATTCTCGGCGGAGCCCGGTGTCAAGGATCGCCGCAGGCGACCGGCGACAGCCGGCGGCCGAAGGCCGTCCTTTACTCCGGGCGCCGCCGAGAACACCCTCCGAGAAAGGGTCGGCGGCAAACCCCAACCACAAAACACACCGACCTGACAGCGTCAGGAAACGAACCAGACCAGAGCCCTAGCGACGCCGCGTCAAAACCCTCTGCGCAACAACGAACACCAACACCAACACCCCGATAGAGATCCGAGTCCACCAAGACGACAGCGTCCCGTCGAACGAGATGAAGGTCTGGATCGTCCCGAGCACGAGCACACCGAGCAGCGACCCGATCACGAGCCCCCGACCACCGGTGAGCAGCGTGCCGCCGATGACCACGGCAGCGATCGCGTCCAGCTCCATCCCGACGGCGTGGAGCGAGTAGCCCGAGAGGGTGTAGAGCGCGAAGAGCAACCCGCCGAGCGCCGCGCACAGACCGCTGATCGCGTAGACCCCGACCTTGGTCGCAGCCACCGGCAGCCCCATCAGCAGCGCCGACGGCTCACTGCCACCTAGCGCGTAGACGGTGCGCCCGAAACGTGTCGAGGAGAGGACGTACGCGGCAGCTGCGACGACCAGGAGCGCGAAGACCGCCGTCCAGCCGAGGTAGTAGCCACCTGGCAGGGTGATCGAGCCGTACGCGATGGCCGAGAAGGTCTCGTTCTTGATCGGGATCGACTCGACACTGATCAGGTAGCAGAGTCCGCGAGCCAGGAACATGCCTGCCAGGGTCGCGATGAATGGCTGGATGTCGAAGTAGTGGATCAGCAGTCCCATCGCCGCGCCGAGCAGCGTGCCGCACAGGAGCACGACGCCGATGACGGCGGCCACCGGCCAGCCGAGCTCCAGCGTCCTGGCCGCGATGAGCGTCGAGAGCGCGACGTTGGAGCCGACCGAGAGGTCGATCCCACCGGTGAGGATCACGAACGTCATCCCCACCGCGAGCACGATCAGGAAGCCGTTGTCGAGCAGCAGCGTGAGGAAGACCTGCGGGTCGGCGAATCCCTCGTAGCGGATCCCACCGACGCCGAACATGCCGATGAACAGGGCGAACGTGCCGAGCACGGGCAGGTAGCGCCGCGGCGGGCTGAATCGGGCGACCCGGGCGAGCAGCCCGTCGTCGGTCGTGGCGACCTGGGCGCTCATACGACCGCCTCCTCGCGGCTAGTCGGGATGGGTTCGCGGCGTCGTTGCAGCACCGCCCGCGCCTTCGGCGACTGAAGCAGGCACACGATCACCACCACGAGCGCCTTGAACAGATAGTTGGCCTCGGCCGGGATCCCGATGTTGGGGATGGTCCGGGTGAGGGTGGCGATCAGCATCGCCCCGACCAGCGTGCCGGTCAGCGAGAACCGGCCACCGGCAAGTGAGGTGCCTCCGATGACGACGGCCAGGATCGCGTCGAGCTCGATCCACAGCCCGAGGCTGTTGGCGTTCACCGAGTGGGTGTTGGCGGCGATGATCAGACCGGCTGCCCCGGCGCACAGAGCCGCGAAGACATAGACCGTCCAGATGATCGTGCGGGAGCGTACGCCGGCCAGCCGGCTCGCCTCCGGGTTGATCCCGACGGACTCGATGAGCAGACCCAGCGCGGTGCGGCGTACGACGATCTGGGTGGCCGCGAAGACACCGAGCGCGATCAGCGCCGCCACCGGCAGCGTGAGCAGATGGCCTGAGGCCAGCGCGGCGAAGGCGTCGTTGTTGACCGTGGTGATCTGGCCGCCGGTCACCAGCATCGCGATCCCGCGGCCGGCGACCATCAGCACCAGCGTGGCGATGATCGGCTGGATCCCGACCACCGCGACCAGGAACCCGTTCCACAGGCCCAGTGCGACGCAGACCGCGAGCGCCATCGAGATCGCCACGACGGCCGTGCCGACGGCCCCGTCGGCGGGGCTCTTGACGATGTAGACGCAGGCGACCGCGCCCGCGATCGCCGCCACGGCTCCCACCGAGAGGTCGATCCCGCGGGTCGCGATGACCAGGGTCATCCCGATCCCCACCAGCAGCACCGGGGCGCCGTTGCGCACGATGTCGACCAGGCTGCCGTAGAGGTGACCGTCCTGGATGCGTACGTTGAAGAACGTCGGCGTCGCGATCAGGTTGATCGCCAGCAGCGTGCCGAGCGCCGCGAGCGGCCAGAAGAGACGGTGGCTCACCGCGCGGGCGCCGACCTCCTTGACCGCCATTGTCCTGGTGGGCTCAGGCATCGGCCCGCTCCTTTCCGATCAGGCTTCCGGGCTCGCCGGTGATGATCTCGAGTACGTCGTTGACGTCGATGTCCCGGTTTGGCCGCTCGGCGATCTTGCGGCGGTCCTTGAGCACCACCAGCCGGTGGCTCAGCCGCAGCACCTCCTCGAGCTCGGCGGAGATGAACACGACGCTCATCCCCTTCCCGGCGAGATCGGCGACGAGCTGCTGGATCTGGGTCTTGGCACCGATGTCGATGCCGCGGGTCGGCTCGTCGAGAAGGAGCACATCGGGCTCGGTGATCAACCAACGCGCCAGCAGGACCTTCTGCTGGTTGCCACCGGACAGGCTTCGGATCGGCAGGCTCGGATCGGCGGGCCGGATGTCGAGAGCGGTCATGTACTCGGCGACCAGCTTGTCCCTGGTGGCCGTCGGGATCGGCCGCAGCCAGCCGCGACTGGCCTGGAGGCCGAGCATCATGTTGTCGGCCACGGAGAGCTCCTCGAAGACTCCTTCAGCCTTGCGGTCCTCGCTGCAGAAGGCCAGGTTGCGGTCGATCGCGTGCCGGGGGCTGCGCAGCCGACGCCCGCTGGAGCCTTTCACCGTCAGGTCACCGGTGTCCGGTGCATCGGCCCCGAAGAGCAGCCGGGCGAGCTCGGTGCGCCCAGAGCCGAGCAGCCCGGCGATGCCGACGACCTCACCGGCGTACAGGGTCAGGTCGGTGGCCTCCAGGCTCCCCTTCCGACCCAGGCCGACGGCGCTCAGCACCGGGAGACGGCGCTCGGCGGCCTCCTCGGCGGTCTCGTGCGCGGCCCGGTCGATTCGCTCGAGGGCCTGGAGGTCGCGGCCGATCATCAGCTGGACCAGCTCCAGCTGGGTGGTCTCCTCGGTCAGCCGTTCGCCCACCACGCGGCCGTTGCGCAGGATCGTCAACCGGTCGGAGATCTCGAAGATCTGGTCGAGGAAGTGGGAGACGAAGACGATCGCGGTGCCCTGGTCGCGCAGCCTGCGCATCACCTCGAAGAGCCGGGCCACCTCATCGGCGTCGAGGCTGGAGGTCGGCTCGTCCAGGATCAGCACTCGGGCGTCGGTGTCGACGGCCCGCGCGATCGCGACGAGCTGCTGGACGGCGATCGGATGGCTGCCGAGCTCTGAGCCGGGGTCGACGTCGATGCCGAGGTTCTGCAGCGAGGCCGCCGCGCGACGGTTCATCTCGCGGCGGTCGATCGGGCCGAGCCGCGAGAAGCGGCGCGGCTCTCGGCCGAGGAGCATGTTCTCGGCCACGGTGAGGTTGGGCACCAGGTTGACCTCCTGGTAGACCGTGCTGATCCCCGCCTGCTGCGCCGCGGCCGGGGTGGCGAACTGGTTCTCGACGCCGTCGATCCGCACGCGTCCGGCGTCGAACGTGTAGACCCCGGTCAGCGCCTTGATCAGCGTCGACTTCCCGGCCCCGTTCTCCCCCATGAGCGCGTGCACCTCCCCGGGTAAGAGGCGGAGCGAGACGCCGTCGAGCGCCCGGACCGCCCCGAACGTGATCGAGACGTCGAGCATCTCCACCACGGGCAGGGGCTGCTTCACATCTGCCTGGCTCATGTCGTACTGGCTCCTGCGGGGTCGGGTGGCGCCGAGGGCGCGGGGTGGGCGGAGGGGCGGCGGACCGTTCACCGAGTGACCTCGGCGAGCGCGCGCTTCCTTCGGGGAGTTCCACGAAGGAGGCGACGCCTCGCCGAGGTCACTCGGTCGACGGGCTCAGTACTTTCGGTCGGGCAGCGCCTCGGCGGCCTGCTCCGGCGTGAAGGTGGTCTCCTCGGTGACGATGCGGTCGGGGACCTCCTCGCCGGCGACGACCTTCTCGGCGACGTCCATCAGCTGCTCACCCAGCAGCGGGCTGCACTCGACGATGAAGTTGATCTCTCCCGCGGCCAGCGCGGTCATCCCGTCCTTGACCGCATCTACGGTGATGATCTTGATGTCGGTGCCAGGCTTCTTTCCGGCCGCCTTGATCGCCTCGATCGCGCCCAGGCCCATGTCGTCGTTGTGGGCGTAGACGACGTCGATCTTCGGGGTGGACTGCAAGAAGGCCTCCATGACCTGCTTGCCGCCGTCACGGGTGAAGTCACCGGTCTGGGAGGCGGTGACCTTGATCTTGGACTCCGCGGAGATGACGTCCTCGAACCCCTTCTTGCGGTCGAGCGCCGGGGCCGATCCGGTGGTGCCCTGGAGCTCTACGACGTTGACCGTGCCGTCCTTGTCGACGTCGGAGGCCTCGGCGTTGTCGACCAGCCACTGCCCGGCCTTCTCGCCCTCTTCGACGAAGTCGGAGCCGATGAAGGTGACGTAGAGCGAGGTGTCCTCGGTGTCCACCGCCCGGTCGGTCAGTACGACGGGGATATTGGCGCGCTTGGCCTCTTGGAGCACCGCGTCCCAGCCCGTCTCGACCACGGGGCTGAAGGCGATCACGTCGACCTTCTGCTGGATGTAGGACCGGATCGACTTGATCTGGTTCTCCTGCTTCTGCTGCGCGTCGGAGAACTTGAGGTCGATCCCGGCCTCCTTGGCAGACTCCTGGATCGAGGTGGTGTTGGCGGTGCGCCAGCCGCTCTCGGCCCCGACCTGGGCGAAGCCCATGGTGATCGAGCCGTCGTCGGCACCTTCTTCGCTGCTACCGCACGCGCTGAGCGACATCCCGCCCAGGGCGAGCGCACACAGACCGATGAGGGTCTTCTTCACTGTCGTCCTCCAGTGTTTTACTGCGGCGGCCCAGTGTGACCGTCGTCACGATGCGACTTAGTGTGAGCGTTAACATCGACCGGGTCAAGCGGAATCGGAAGATCGGTTCGAATCGGCAGCAGGTCGTCCGGAACTCCCCATAATGTGTCGACCATGACGCTCACCCTGGCCCCGGAGCAGGCTCGCCGGATCGCCGTTCGCGCCCAGCTCCTCGACGCGCGGCGGCCGGTGTCGCTGGTGGAGACCGTCGACCAGCTGACCCTCCTGCAGATCGATCCGACCAAGGCGATCGCACCGAGCGCGGATCTGGTGGCGTGGTCCAGGTTGTGCGATGCGTACGATCATTCGGATCTCACCTTCGCCCTGGAGCAGGAGCGTTCGCTGGTCGAGTTCTCCAGCTTCATCGTCCCGATGGACGAGATCGAGACCGTCCTCGCCCTCTCCCCCGGCCGGATCCACCCGACCGCCATCGAGTGGGTCGAGGCCAACAAGAGCTTCCGTACGCAGATCCTGGATCGCCTGCGAGCCGACGGCCCGCTCGTGGCCGGCGAGATCGAGGACACCGCCGAGGTGCGCTGGGCCTCGACCGGCTGGACCAACGACAGATCCGTCCTGCGGATGATCGAGCTGCTCAACCGGATGGGCGAGGTCGCCGTCGCGGGCCGGCGCGGCAAGCTGCGCACCTGGGACCTGGCCGAGCGGGTCTACCCCGCCGACCTGCGCCCTATGTCGGTAGAGCCCTCGCCCGGGGAGGCGCTGAGGGTCGAGACGGTGCGCCGGCTGGCCTCGCTCGGGATCGCCCGGCCGGGGCGGAAGGAGTCGACCGGCGGGGAGATGCTCGGTGCCGGGGACGTCGGCGTCCCGTGCACCGTGGCCGGCGTCGACGGCGAGTGGCGAGTCGACCCAGAGGCGCTGGCCGCGCTCGAGGACGGGTTCGCGCCGCGTACGGCCCTGCTCTCCCCCTTCGACCGACTGGTCTACGACCGCGATCGGGCGCTGGACCTGTTCGGGTTCGAGTACGTCCTGGAGATGTACAAGCCGGCCGCCAAACGACGCTGGGGTTACTTCGCCCTCCCGATCCTGCACGGCGAGCGGCTGGTCGGGAAGCTCGATGCGAAGGTGGACCGCAAGAAGGAGCGGCTGAACGTCTTCGCCGTCCACGAGGACATCGGCTGGACCGCCGAGATCGGAGACGCGGTGCGGGCCGAGATCGAGGCATTGGCCGGCTGGCTGGGCGTCGAGGTCGTCCACCCGTGACAACCCGCTGAAGCGAATACGCACATCTGGGCAAACCGACGCAAGTTCCCCTTCTCAGCACTCTCCGACGGGCCTACTGTGAGCGAACGGGGTCGGAAATCGATCAAAGGAGACGATCCGAATGGCAACGCTCAACCCGTACATCAGCTTCAAGTCCGAGGCCGCCGAGGCTCTCGAGTTCTACCGGTCGGTGCTCGGCGGCACCGTCGAGACGATGACCCTCGAGTCGATGGGTGACGCCATGGGTCCCGTGCCTCCGGAGGCGAAGGACCTGATCATGCACGGCTCGCTCACCCTCGACGACGGTCTGGTTCTGATGGCCGCCGACACACCTCCAGGAATGGACCACGTCGCCCCGACGTCGGGAGTGACCGTCGCGATGACCAGCGCCGACCCCGACGACCAGCCGCGCTTCGCCGACTACTTCGCCAAGCTGTCCGAGGGCGGCACACCTGCGATGCCGTTCGAGCAGGCTCCGTGGGGCGACTACTTCGGCCAGTTCGAGGACAAGTTCGGCGTGACCTGGATGTTCGACGTCGGCGGCCCGGAGTCAGCCTCTTCCTGACGACGGACCAGATCAAGGCGGTGTCCTGAGCCTGTCGAAGGTCCTTGGCAATTTCCTCCTTTCGTAGGAGGTGCCCGGAGCCGTATCGCCGTAGCGTCTAGGCATGCTCATCGCCGAAGATCTGTTGCTTCTCGTGCTCGACGACGAGAAGGGCACGCTCGCCTCGTCCTGGGTCCAGCAGGCGCTGGGCGGAGCGATCCTGACCGAGCTCGCGATGGCGGGCTCGGTCCAGGTGGTGCCGAAGTCGGGGTTCACCCCCGCCAAGGCCTTGGCCGTGCCTGGCCGACGGCCCGACGAGCCGATCCTGGCCGCAGCGTACGACTCCTTGGCAGCCAAGCCGCTGTCGGCGAAGAACGCGGTCACCAACCTCGGCAAGGGCCTGCACGAGGCACTCGCCGCACGGCTGTGCGACCGCAACATCCTCAAGCGTCGCGACGAGACGATCCTCGGCCTCTTCCCACGCACCACCTGGCCGGCCGCGGACTCGACCCACGAGAACGCCGTACGTGGTCAGCTGTATGCCGTCCTCGTCCAGGGCACCACACCGGACGCGCAGACCGGACCGCTCATCGCGCTCCTCTCCTCCATCGACTTCGCCCACAAGGTCATCGACACGAGGCCGATGGGCGCGGGAGCGGTCAAGAGGCGGGCGAAGGAGATCGCCCGCGGCGACTGGGCCGCCAAGGGCGTCAAGGACGCGATCGACGAGGTGGTCGCGGTCATGACCGCGACGATGGTCGCCACCACCGTGACCACGACATCCTCTTGAGGACACCCGCCGGCATGTGACGAAAGGGGTCGCAGTCACTTGGTGACTGCGACCCCCGCACGCGCGAGCCGTCAGACGAAGAAGGCCTTGAGGTCGGCGACGACGTCGCCCGGGCGCTCCAGGGCGGCGAAGTGGCCGCCCTCGGGGAACTCCGACCAGTGCTGGATGTTGGCGTTGTCCCGCTCCGCCAGCGACCTGATGGTCTGGAAGTCGTCCTTGAAGACGGCGACCCCGATCCGGCCCTGGGTGATCTCCGGCTCGCGCTCGGCGTGCGCTTCCTCGTAGTGGTAGCGCGCCGCCGAGGCGTAGGAGTTCGTGAGCCAGTAGTACGTCGCCTGCTCGATGACCTGCTCGGGGGTGACGAGCGAGGTGCCGTTACCGAACGACTCGAAGAGCTCGCTGTAGGCCAGGGTCCCGACGGGCGAGTCGGCCAGCGCCGCACCGACCGTCTGCGGACGAGAGCCGTTCATGGCGTTGTAGCCACCGACCGACTGGAACCACTGCATGTGCTCCAGCGCCGCGTACTCCTTCGGCCCGAAACCCTCGAACTCGCTCGGGTCGCCGGAGGGGAACGAGAAGAGCTGCAGGACGTGCGCCCCGAGGAAGCCCTCCGGGTTCAGCAGGGCCAGCTCGCGCCCGACCATCGCGCCGCCGTCGCTGCCGTGCACCCCGTAGGAGTCGTAGCCCAGCCGGCGCATGAGCACGTCGTACGCCTCGGCCACCCGCTTCATCGTCCAGCCGGTGTCCACGACCGGCGTCGAGAGGCCGAAGCCCGGCATCTCCGGGATCACCAGGTGGAACTCGTCCGTCAAGGACCCGACCATCGGCAGGAACTCCAGGAACGAGCCGGGATAGGTGTGGGCGAGCAGAAGTGCCTTGGCATCCGGGTTCGAGGAAGGTACATGGACGAAGTGGATGACCTGGCCGTCGATCTCGGTCAGGTGGTTGGGCACGGCGTTGATGCGCGCCTCGACCGCCCGCCAGTCGAAGCCCTTCCAGCGCTCGACCATGTCCGCGAGGTAGGCCGTCGGGGTGCCGTACTCCCAGGAGTCGCCGGGCACGCTGGGCGCGAACCGGGTGCGCTCCAGGCGGGTGCGGAGATCGTCGAGATCCGCCTGCGGGAACTCGACGGTGACCGTGCTGATCTCGTCGTTGGACTTGGCACTGAACTCGGTGTTGACCTGCGTGTTCATGACTTCTCCTTGGTGGTTTCCGACCTTGTGGGACACACGTTATGAAGGGTTCCGGCAAGCCTGATTCCGGAATTCCGCTGGCCCGTGAATCCTTTTTGCCGCACTCTGAGCCAGTGCTGGAAACCTCTGCCCGACTGCTCGCGCTCCTCGGCCTCCTGCAGTCCTCGGCCGGCTGGACCGGCAGCGACCTGGCCACCCGGCTCGACGTCTCCGAGCGCACCGTGCGCAACGACATGACCAAGCTGCGCGAGCTCGGCTATCCGGTCGAGTCGGTGCGCGGCCCGGGTGGGCGCTACCGGCTCGGAAGCGGCGGCAAGCTTCCGCCGCTGCTCCTCGACGACGAGGAGGCGCTCGCCGTGGCCGTCGGGTTGCGGGCCGCCACCGGCATCGCCGGCGTGGCCGAGACCAGTGCCCGCGCGCTGGCCAAGCTCGAGCAGGTGCTGCCCGACCATCTGCGTCGCAAGCTGGCCGCGGTCGTCGACGCCATGGAGGCCGGTCCGGTCAACACCGACAGCAACGTCACCGACCCGGACGTCAACGCCGGCACCCTGCAGGCGCTCGCGACCGCGATCCGAGACCACAGCGGCGTACGTGCCGACTACCGCGGCGAGCCGATCGAGGTCGAGCCCTACCGGCTCATCGCCTGGCAGCGCCGCTGGTATCTCGTCGCCCGCGACCCACGCGACGACACCTGGCAGCCGCTGCGCGTCGACTGGCTGCGCCTGAAGGTGCCCGGCGGCCGAGCGTTCCGGCCGAGCGAACCGCCGGCTTCTGATGGGCAGAGCGACCTCACCGAGTTCGTCGTACGCGAGGTCGCCCGCACCGGCTGGGCCGTCCACGCCCGCCTGATCATCGCCGCCTCCGCCGAGGAGGTCATCTCCCGCATCAACCCCGCCGTCGGCACCGTCGAGCCGATCGGCCCCGACCGCAGCGTCCTGGTCACCGGCGGCGACAGCCTCGAGGTCGTCGCCGTCTGGATCGGCATGCTCGGCCTCGACTTCACCGTCGAGTCGCCCCCAGAGCTCCGCGACCACCTCCGCGTCCTCGCGAACCGATACACCGCCGCCGTCTCCACATGATCCGTCGTTTTCGCTGTCGGCCCGGACTGCTGCCCACTACCCTCGCATCGTGCTGATCGCGGAGGACCTCGTACTGCTGACTCTGGAGGACATCACCGGACAGCCCGTCAGCGGGCTCGGTGACATGTCGAAGAGGAACATCCTGCTCGGCGGTGCGCTCCTGGCCGAGCTCGCACTCGCCGGGGTCATCGAGGTACGGAAACAGTCGTTCTGGCACACCTCGAAGGTGCATCAGGTGGCCACGGGAGCACCCGTGGACCCCCGCCTCCAGCAGGCCTTCTCGATCATCGGAGAGAGACCGATGACCCCTCGCGCGGTGGTCAGCCGGATCGGGTCTCAGAAGTTCGACCACCTCACGGGGGTGCTGGTCGGGCGCGGACTGCTCCGTCGGGAGCAGCGCCGGGTGTTCCTCACCACCAAGACGTTCTGGCCGGCGGTCGACCCGCGGTCCAAGATGCCCGTGCGCCAACAGGTCGCCTCCGTACTGCTCCACGACGGCCATCCCGACCACCGCACCGGCACGCTGATCGCCCTCCTCTCCGCCGTCGACCAGGCCCACAGGCTCTTCGTCTCTCCGTCGGTGCCACCACGCCACGTCAAACAACGCGCCAAGCAGATCGCCCGCGCGGACTGGGCTGCAGGGGCCGTACGCGACGCGATCGTCGCCACTCACCGAGGTGTCGAGTCCGGCTTCAGCGGCGGTGGCTTCAGCGACGGCGGCTTCGATGGCGGCGACGGCGGAGGCGGCGGTGGTGACTGAGGCTCGCCGACCGCTCCAGGAGAACCGTCCGCGCGTCGCTATGACAGAGGGTCCGAGTTTGTGAATCGTTCACAAACACGGACCCTCTGTCATAGCGAACCGGAATCGGTCCGCCCGAACCTCGCGAGGTAGA
>NZ_JACIXG010000126.1 GCF_014360585.1 Nocardioides sp. | reverse complement strand
AGGGTCGCCCTCCCACCCGGGAGGGCGGCCCTTTCGCATTTGGTGGATACGACGGGACGCTCTTGTCGGTTACTGACGGGTAGAACGACAAGAATGTCCCGTCGTATCCCTCTCAGGCGGCGCGGTTCTTCAGGAAGCGCTCTCGCTGGGCCGCCGTCAGGGATCGGCGCTGGTCTACCGTGACCGTCGGGGTCCACCATGCCGGCGGGTCCACGGTCCATCGGCGCTCCGGACGGAGTCGCAGCGCTCGCTCCCGCGCTTCCGTCGTACGCCGCAGAAACTGGGTCGGATCTCGCCGGTCTATCGATGTCATGGTGACGTACTCCAGCCCAGCCCTGCGGAAGAGACTCTCTCGCTGGATGTCGCTGGCTCGCCGCTCACCGGCGAGATGGAGGCCACCGTCGTACTCACCGACGACCCCGGCTTCGGCATCGAGCAGGTCCGGCGTCCCGATGTGGTTGCCGACGAGGTCGAAGATCGGGTGGTTGCACAACGGATGCGGCAGCCCGAGGTCGAGCTGCCAGTGAAGGCGCATCTCGGGCTCCATCGGCGACCAGCTGTTCTCGTCGGCGAGCCCGATGGCCTGACGGAGCCGTTCCACTCCATACCAGCCGTTCAGCGTGCTGGCATGGTCGATCAGTTCGGCGATCGACACGGTGTCTGTCTGCAGCGCCATGTCGAGAGCGACCACCGCACGCAGTAGGGACGGAGCGTGGCGCGCCTCGTATGCCGCCGATCGCAGCGGATGGGTCCCGTTCACGCCATCGAGGACGAACCAGTGGCTCAGCGGCAGTCGCTCTGCCGAGAGCAGGATGCCCGACCGTGACCGATAGCGATGGTTGGTGATGACGATGGGCACCCGCCTCTCGTTGCCGTTCCCATCGCGCCCGTCGAACCAGCGTGCTCCGGCCCAGGCGAAGGCAGCCCAGCCGGTGATGTGTCCTCCCAGGATCTCCGTGGCGGCCTCCAGCACCCGCTGCTGAGGCAGGCCGGAGTCGACGTGGGCCGGGACGTACAGACCTGGACCGGTCCGGCGCCACGCACTCCCCCGCGCCTGCCTTGGTGTCGGCCCGCGCTCCCCGCTCGGGTCCACGCGCACAGGAGCAACCAGCCCAAGGCCCCGGTTACCGTGGGGTGCCGGGCTGAAGTGAGGCGACCGAGAAGCCATAGAGGGATGGTGAGCCACATCCACCCGGCCCGCATCCCGTATTCCGCACCCTGTGGATAACCGCGGGCCCGGAACGGATACGACGGGACGTTCTTGTCGGTCTACCGATGGGTAACCGACAAGAACGTCCCGTCGTATGTCGCCCGATCAGGCGACCGTGAGCTTGACCTCGATGTTGCCGCGGGTGGCGTTGGAGTAGGGGCAGACCTGATGGGCCTGCTCGGCGAGCTGCTGAGCGGTCGCGGTGTCGGTGCCGGGGATGGTCACCTCGAGCTGGACGGCGAGGCCGAAGCCGCCCTGGCCGTTGTCGCCGATGCTCACGTCTGCGACGACCTCGGAGTCGGTCATGTCGACCTTGGCCTTGCCGGCGACCAGCTTGAGCGCGGAGTGGAAGCAGGCAGCGTACCCAGCAGCGAAGAGCTGCTCGGGGTTGGTGGCGCCGCCAGCGCCGCCCATCTCCTTGGGGATGCGGACGTCGGCGTCGATGAGGCCATCGGTGGACTGGACGTGGCCGTTGCGGGCGTCGCCGGTGCTGACTGCGGAAGCGGTGTAGATCGGTGTCATGTGCGCAACCATATTGCGCACAACTTAATAGCGCAAGGGGGTAGACTGCTGGATGTGTCCGGACGTACCTATCCGCAGCTCGCGCTCGACCTGCAGCTCTGCTTCCCTCTGTACGCAGCGACCCGAGCCGTCACGAAGCGCTACGTGACGCTGCTCAAGGGGACCGGCCTGACCTATCCGCAGTATCTGGTGATGCTGGTGCTCTGGGAGACCGAGGAGCCGCTCTCGGTCACCTCTCTCGGCCAGCGCCTGCGGCTCGACTCCGGCACCCTGACGCCGCTGCTCAAGCGCCTCGAGGCCGCCGGCCTGGTGCGGCGCGAACGCGACCCCGGCGACGAGCGCCGCGTGCTGGTCAGCCTGACCGAGGACGGCCGGGCCCTGGAGGAGCAGGTCGCCGGCGTCCCCCATCAGCTCGGCGCGTCGATGGGGATCACCCGCGACGAGGCGCTCGCGCTGCGCGACCAGCTCACCGAGCTGGTCGACCACCTCGACACGGCCGAGTCCGCCTGAGGATAGATCTATCCCTTGGTCAGCAGGCGCTGCACGCCCAGCTTGATCAGCAGGCCACCGAGGAGGACGTCGACCGCCACGAGCACCGCGTGAGCGATGTAGTAGGGCTTGGGGCGGGTCTGCTCCGGGTCCTTGGCGGTCTTGACGAGGTTGCGGCCGAAGTTGGTCCAGATCGCGATCGTCCAGATCCCGATCACCAGGAGGAGCGCGCCGTCAGTCTTCTCGAGCTTCATGGTCCGACTCTCTCACGTCGGCGGGAGTCGCCCCTACGTAGGCGTAGCAGGCGGCGTAGAGGATCACCATCGAGGTGTAGTGGATCCAGACGACGAGGATGAGGGCGATGCCGAAGGCCTGGAAGGCCGGCTGCCCCTGGGTGGCAGTCAGCAGGAGGGCCGAGGCCTGCTTGAGGATCTCGAAGCCGATCGCACCGAGCAGCGCACCTGCCCACAGGGCTCGCTTCGGGGTGTCCTTCTGCGGGGCGAGGTGGAACATCGAGAAGAAGAGCAGGGTGTTGGCCGCCAGGCCGAGGACCAAGGTGACCAGCACGATCAGCCAGCCGAAGCCGTCCCCGAGGCCGATCCACTCCAAGACGTTGACCGAGAAGGTACGGATCAGGCCGGTGGCCGCGACCGCCACCATCAGGATCAGGCCCAGCACGACCAGCGCGACCAGGTCCCGGGCCTTGGCGGCCAGGAAGCCCGGCTGCTCCTCGTCGGGCACCACGAAGACTGCCTCAAGCGCCCTGCGCAGGCCGTTGACGAAGCCGAGACCGGCGTAGAGCAGACCGAAGACACCGATGATCCCGACGGTGCCGGCAGCACTCTCGATGTCGGCGATCTTCAGCTGCCCGGGGCCGTCGCCGACGAGCCCGGGCAGCACCTGGTCAATCGCCTCGACCAGGTCGCTCTCGGCGCCGGCGTACACCTTCGCGATCTGACCCACGGCGAAGAACGCGAGCGCGAGGATCGGAAAGGTCGACAGGAAGCCGAAGTAGGTCATGGCCCCGGCCTGCTGGGCCGCGCCGACCTCCCCGTAGTGCTCCTGCGTACGCAGCACGCGATCCAGCGCCGGGAAGCGCTCGCGTAGCTCGGCGATCTTCGCCTTGATCTTCTCCATGAGTACCCCCGAGGTCCCATCCGTTGATCGTGAGCGGGAAGCGAGCCCGCCTCAGCCGGTAAGTGCTGCTCTCAGTGCGAACTCCCGAGTCGGGCGCCAGCCATCCGTGTCGTCGTGCACGTAGAGGTGGAACTCCTCGACCGTCCACTCGCACTCGAAGTCGGCCAGCTCGCTGAAAGCCTTGTCGAGGCTAGCGTCGGGAAGGTCGTGAGCGATCGTGACATGCGGGTGATAGGGAAACGTGAGCTTCTGATCGAGCGGCCCCTGCCGGACGGTGTTGGCCAGCTGCTCACAGCCCGAGATGCCCTGCACCACGGCGACGAAGACCACAGGAGAGACCGGCCGGAAGGTGCCGGTGCCGCGCAGGTGCACTCCGAACGGCGCGACCCTCGAGGCCGCGGCCTCGAGGTGGCTCTCGACGTCCGGCAGGAGATCGTCGTGGATCTCCGTCGGTGGCACGAGGGTGATGTGCGTCGGGATCATGGTCGCCGTGGCGTCCCCGAGAGACGTCCGGTAGTCCTGGAGCTGGCTTGCCCATGGCTCCGGGATAGCGATGGCAACACCGATGGTGCGCATGCGCCGACCTTACTAGCCGAGCGGCGATGCGGGGGCCACAAGACCAACCCGCTCGTAGACGTCGGCCAGGGTCTTGCGGGCGACCACGCCTGCCTTCTCCGCGCCCTGCTCCAGGATGCCGTCGAGATAGGCCCGGTCCTCGAGGATCTCGAAGGTTTTCTCCCGGAACGGCGTGACGTAGTCGACGACGACCTCGGCGAGATCCTTCTTGAGATCGCCGTAGCCCTTGCCGGCGTACTTGCCGACCAGGGTCTCGATCTCGGAACCGGTCAGCGCGGAGTAGATCCGGAGCAGGTTGGAGACGCCCGGCTTGGCCTCCTCGTCGAAGCGGATCTCCATCTCCGAGTCGGTGACCGCGGAACGGATCTTCTTCGCCGAGGCCTTCGGGTCGTCGAGCATGTCGATCAGGCCACTCGGGCTCGAGGCCGACTTGGACATCTTGATCGCCGGGTCCTGGAGGTCGTAGATCTTCGCGACCTCCTTGAGGATGTAGGGCTCGGGAAGCCGGAACGTCTTCTTGTAGCGGCTGTTGAACCGCTGCGCGAGGTCTCGGGTGAGCTCGAGGTGCTGGCGCTGGTCCTCACCGACAGGGACGTACGCCGGGCGGTAGAGCAGGATGTCGGCGGCCATCAGCATGGGGTAGGAGAAGAGGCCGACGGAGGCGGAGCCTTCACCGCCCTTGGCGGACTTGTCCTTGAACTGGGTCATCCGCCGGGCCTCGCCGAAGGAGGTGATGCACTGCATCACCCAGCCGAGCTGGGCGTGCTCGGGAATGTGGGACTGGACGAAGACGGCGGACCGCTCCGGGTCGACACCAGCTGCGAGGAGCTGGGCAGCAGCCCGCCGCGTACGCTCCCGGAGCACCTTCGGGTCCTGCTCGACGGTGATCGCGTGCAGGTCGGCGATGAAGAAGAAAGGCTCGTGCTCCTCCTGCAGCCTCACCCACTGCCGGACCGCGCCGAGATAGTTGCCGAGGTGGTAGGAGTCCGCGGTCGGCTGGATGCCGGAAAGGACCCTGGGCCTGGTCGTAGGAGCGGTGCTGCCGGTCATGTGCGCATTCTGTCAGCCACCCGCCGAAAGGCTCGAAATGGTGGGAGGAAGTGTATCGAGGACCGATCTGTACGAACTGTGGATCCTGCCCGCGGCACCGATCTGCGTGCCGGCCATGGGCCTCGGCGCCCCCCGTGATCAACGTCGAGGACCATGGTCGCCCGCAGTCTTGAAGGCCGCGGGCAGGATCCGCATGACCCATCAACGACAGATCTTCGACGGGGTTATCGAACAGATGCAGCCAATTTTTACGAGTTTGTGGACCTCTTGAGGGGCTCTACTCAGCCGGGATTCGATGGGCCGTCAAATCCCCGTTCCCGGCGTGACATCCTCCCCTGTTAACGTGGTGGGTCGACCCGCGGATCCTCCAAGGGGGTCCGCAGCCTCGAGCCAGCTGCCGAATCGGCCTCGAGGCCAGGCGACCCTCGAGGAGACTTGTGAACCCCACGTCCGCTGCCAATGCACGCATGCTGCTTGCGACCGATCTGGATGGAACCTTCCTAGCCGGCGACCCCGAGGCGAAGGTCAAGCTGTATCAAACGTTGAGCCGCCGCGAGGACGTACTTCTGTCTTTCGTCACCGGTCGTGGACTGGAGTCGGTGCTGCCGCTGCTGGCCGACCCGACCATCCCGACGCCCGACTTCATCATCTGCGACGTCGGGGCCACCATCGTGACCGGACACGACCTGCTCGCCGTCGAGCCCATCCAGCAGGACATCGCCGCCAAGTGGCCCGGTGAGCTCACCGTGCTCGAGAAGATCGGCGACCGCCCCGGACTGGTGCGCCAGAACGTGCCCCAGGACCGCCGGGTCTCGTACTTCTGCGACCCCGAGGCGGTCACCGACGACCTCGCGCCGCTGGTCGCGCAGATCGGCTGCGACCTGCTCTACTCCGCCAGCCACTATCTCGACGTGCTCCCCGGCGGGATCAACAAGGGACACACCGTCACGAAGCTCGTCGAGCACCTCGGCATCCCCAAGGACCGTGTCCTGGTCGCGGGCGACACCCTCAACGACCTGGCGATGTACGACATCGGGTTCCCGGGGGTCTGCGTCGGCGAGGCCGAGGACCTGCTCCTGGAGGCCACCCGCGGCAAGGAGCGTACGTTCCACGCCACCGCCCCCGGCACCGGCGGGATCCTGCAGGCGATCAGGCATTTCAACCTGCTCGACGACGAGCACATCTTCGACCCGGAGAACGACGCCGACGACCCGGGGAAGTCCGACCTCGTCATGGTCTACCACCGCCTCCCCTATGACGAGGTCATCGAGGACGGGGAGGTCAAGCGCCGGCGACCGAAGTCGCCCAACGGCATCATCCCGACGCTGTTGTCCTTCTTCACCGAACGCACCGGATCCTGGGTCGCCTGGTCGATCGACGACCCCAAGCGGGAGAAGTTCGCCACCCACACGGTGGTCGATCCCAAGCTCTATCCGGGCCTGGTGGCCTCCCGGCTGCCGCTGTCGAAGAAGGACGTCGACGTCTTCTACAAGCGCTTCTCCAAAGAGGCGTTCTGGCCGCTGCTGCACACCTTCTGGGAGCGCGCGAAGTTCAAGGAGGAGGACTGGAAGGTCTACTGCCGGGTGAACCGGGCCTTCGCCGAGCAGGCGGCGGCCGAGGCGGCGTACGGGGGCATCGTCTGGATCCACGACTACAACCTGTGGATGGTGCCGGCCTACCTGCGCGAGATGCGGCCGGACGTGAAGATCGCCTTCCTGCACCACACCCACTTCCCCGGCGCGGACGTGTTCAACGTGGTGCCGTGGCGCCGCGAGATCATCGGCTCGCTGCTGCAGTGCGACTACATCTCGTTCCACATCCCTCGCCAGGTCGAGAACTTCGTCGACGTGGCCCGCGGCGTGGCTCCGGTCGAGGTGATCGAGACGGAGGACTGTGCGCCCCGCTTCCGGACGTACGGCTTCGCGCTGGGTCTCGACGTCATGCCGTCGGTCATCGACGTCGGTGGACGCCGGGTGCACCTGGGTGCCAACCCGGTCAGCGTCGACACCAAGCGGATCGAGGAGACCCTGGCCTCCTCGGCAGTGCAGACCTCGATCGCGCGGGTGAAGGACGAGTTCGAGGGGCAGCGGATCGCGCTGGCGGTCTCCCGGCTCGACTACACCAAGGGCGTGCTGCAGCAGCTCGAGGCCTTTGAGCGGGCGCTGCTCGAGGACCCGTCGTTGCTGGGCGAGCTCTCCCTGGTGCTGGTCTGTGTGCCCGCAGCCGGCGAGATGACCGTCTACAAGACGCTGCAGAACCAGATCGAGCAGGCCGTCGGGCGGATCAACGGCCAGTTCTCGCGGATGGGCTGGATGCCGGTCCACTTCTACTTCCGGCCGATCCCGTTCGAGGAGCTGCTGGCCTACTACGCCAACGCCGACGTCATGTGGATCACTCCGCTGCGCGACGGTCTCAACCTGGTCGCGAAGGAGTACGTCTCCGTCCACGGCCTCCTCGGCACGAGCGGAACCCTGGTGCTCTCCGAGTTCGCCGGGGCGGCCGCCGAGCTGCGCGGCGCGGTGCTGACCAACCCCCACGACGTCTCCGACATGGTCCGGGTCTTCCTGCAGGCCGTCGACATGGACGACGCCGAGACCAAGGACCGGATGCGTGGGCTGTGGGACACCGTGCGCCACCACGACTCCAAGGCCTGGGCGGACGGGTTCCTCGCGGCGGTCGAGGCGGCCACCGCCACCGCTCCTGGTGACGAGGTCGAGCTCTAGAAGACTTCGCCGAGTCGGCGCGTTCTGACGCGCCGACTCGGCATCGGCTGGCGTCAGGACGAGCCGACTCGGCAGTTCTTCACGCTCGGCGCCGGTGGATGCGGGTGCTCCACAGCAGCACCAGCAGGCCTGCGACGGCCAGGCCGGCGCCGACCAGCGGGGCCTCGCGGGCACTCCAGACGTCGAGCGCCACGCCACCGGCGAAGGCGCCGAGCGCGTTGGCGATGTTGAGGCTCGCGTGGTTCATCGCGGCGCCGAGGGTCACCGCGTCGTCGGCGACGTCCATCAGGCGCACCTGCAGGTTGATCACCAGCACCGAGGCGATCGCCGTGGTCAGGAAAGCGACCGGCGCGAGCCACCGTCCGGCCGGAGCGACCAGCCAGAAGAGCGCCAGCACCGCCACCATGCCGACACTGCTGAGGAGCAGCGAGCCCATCACCGACCACCGCGCCAGCTCCCCCGCGACCCAGGTGCCGACGACCATCCCGACGCCGAAGGCGAAGACGAACCACGGCACCGCCCCCGCCGCGAGCCCGGCCGTGCCGGTGACGATCGGGGCGATGTAGGAGTAGGCCGCGAACATGCCGCCGAACCCGATCGCGCCGGCGAGCATCGTCAGCCAGACCTGCTTGTTCGTGAAGAACCGGGTCGCCTCGCTGCGGCCGGTCGCGTTCGGGTCGCCCGGGAAGTGCGGCACCGAGAGCTGCACCAGGACCACGGTCAGCAGCGCGAGGCCTGCTGCGGCTGCGTACGGTGCTCGCCAGCCGGCGGTCTGCCCGAGCCAGGTCGCGAACGGGACACCGATCACGTTGGCGACCGAGAGCCCGAGCATCACCAGGGCGACCGCCCGGCCGCGGTGCTTCGGTGCGGCCATGGACGTCGCGACGATGGTGGCGACGCCGAAGTAGGCGCCGTGCGGCAGGCCGTCGAGGAACCTCGCGACCAGGAGCATCTGGTAGTCGACGGCAGCCGCGCTGAGCACGTTGAACAGCGCGTACGCCGCCATCAGCGACAGCAGCAGCCCCTTGCGCGGAAGGTGAGCGACGAAGAACGAGAGGATCGGTACGCCGACCACCACCCCGACCGCGTAGGCGCTGATCAGGTGGCCGGCCGTGGAGGTGCCGACACCGACGCCCTCGGCGATCTCGGGCAGCACGCCCATGGTGACGAACTCGGTCGTGCCGATCGCGAACCCACCCATCGCCAGAGCGAGCATGGCGATCACGAACCGGACTGGGGTGACCTGCCTCACGGCGGTCTCGGGGCTGGCGGTGTCGGTCACTACTGCTTAACCTTCAGCGATTTGAGGGCTATTCCGCGAATCGGTGTGATGCGGGTCCCGCCGCCGCCAGTCACAGCACACTTCGTCAACCATAGTTGACAGACTGATGCTGTCAACCTATATTGACATCATGACGGATGCCAAGGATCTCGCCGAGTCGGCCGCGAGCGCCGACCCGAGCACAGGCCTGCGTGCCGCGCTCGCACTACGCCGCCTCGCCGACTCGCTGGAGCGGCTGCAGGTGGTGAACGCCCGCCGGCAGGGGTGGGCCTGGCAGGAGATCGCCGACGCGCTGGAGGTCAGCCGGCAGGCGGTCCACAAGAAGTACGCGAAGGCGATGTCCTGAGCTTGTCGAAGGGAGATGTGATGTTCGAGAAGTTCACCAGACCGGCCCGTGACGCAGTGACCGCGGCACAGACGTACGCCGCCGAGCTCGGTCACGAGCGCATCGGCGACGACCACCTGCTGCTGGCGATCGCCGCCGGCGTCGAGTCGACGGCAGCCTGCGCGCTCGCAGACTGCGGGGTCGACCCAGCTGCACTGCGGGCCGAGGTCGAGCGGACCCACGGGCGTCTCGGGAACGACGACGCCGAGGCGTTGTCCACACTCGGGATCGACCTGGATGCGGTGCGCTCCCGAGTGGAGGAGGTCTTCGGCGCCGGCGCACTGGAAAGCGGGAAGCCACGCCGCCGCCTCGGTGGCCACATCCCCTTCACCAAGGAGGCGAAGAAGGTTCTCGAGCTCTCGCTGCGCGAGGCGATCAGGCTCGAGGACCGCACGATCGGCACCGAGCACCTCCTGCTCGGCATCCTCCGCGCGGAAGGAGAAGGGCATGCTGCACTACGGGCGCTCGGCGTGGACGCTGCTGCGCTGCGCCAGACGCTCGAGCACGGCAAGGCCGCCTGACCCGCCCGCCGAAACTGCAGTTGTGGGCGACGAAACTGTCGCTTCGTCGCCCACAACTCACCATTCGATCTGCGCAACTGCCGACTCGACACGCACTTTTACATCGATGTAAAGCCTGGGATGCTCGGTGTGTTAACGATCACATTTCGGTGAGGAGAACGCATGACATCAGCACTCGCACGGTTCCAGCGACTCCGTCCCAGGTCGGCGATGGCGCTGCTGACCGCCCCAGCCCTCGTGCTCGCTTCCCTGACCGCGTCGGCGGCCATGGCAGGCCCGGTCGGCGATGCGGACGCCGTTACGGCCGCCTCATCGGCGGACTACCCAGGCCCCGGCGTGGTCAGCGGCGATACGTTCGCGCACGACCCGGAGGTGATCAAGCAAGGCGGCCGCTACCTGATGGCCTTCACCGCGAACGGCGTCGGCCTCAAGACGTCGACCGACCGGACCGCATGGACCGACATCGGCGCGGCGTTCCCGAACGGCGCGCCGTGGACCACCGAGTGGACAGGCGGCGACCTCAACCTCTGGGCCCCGGAGCTCAAGTTTGCGAACGGCCAGTACTACCTGTGGTACTCGGCGTCGTCGTTCGGCTCCAACAAGTCGGCGATCTTCCTGGCCACCAGCCCGACCGGCGCGTCAGGCTCGTGGACAGACCAAGGCGTCGTCGTCGAGTCGACCAGCAGCGACGACTTCAACGCCATCGACCCCGACGTGGTGCAGGACCATGAGGGCAACTGGTGGATGAGCTTCGGTTCGTTCTGGTCCGGGATCAAGCAGATCCAGCTCGACCCGAACACCGGCCACCGGAGGGGCAGCGCCTTCCACAGCATCGCGAGCCGCGGCGGAGGCGCCATCGAGGCGCCGAGCATCCACCTCCGCAACGGCTATTACTACCTGTACGTCTCCTTCGACCGTTGCTGCCAGGGCGCGAGTTCCACCTACAAGGTGATGGTGGGCCGCTCGCGGTCGGTCAACGGTCCGTTCGTGGACGCCGCAGGGACCCCGATGATGAACGGCGGTGGCACCGAGGTTCTCAGCAGTCACGGGTCCATCCACGGCCCGGGCCACCAGACCGTCCTGGCTGACTCCGACGCCGACGTCCTCTTCTACCACTACTACCGCGACGACGGCGTCGCGCAGCTGGGCGTCAACCTGCTCCGCTACAACAACGGTTGGCCCGTCGTGTACTGACCTCCCGTCGAGAGTGCACCTTTGGCGGCCGAGACCGCAGTTGTGGGGGGCGGACAGGGGGGGTGGGGGCCCCCCACACACAAATAGGGCGCCCGCAAAGCAGAGTGGGCGGGGG
>NZ_JACIXG010000125.1 GCF_014360585.1 Nocardioides sp. | reverse complement strand
CTCCTGGCGGGCCGAAACCGTTGTGGTGGGCCACTAAAATCACCTTTCGTCGCCCACAACTACCGATTCGGCGGGGCGGGGTCAGGTGGAGATCAGCCGGTTGAAGAGCCGGTTGGCCCAGCTCGGGCTGACCTCGGAGATGGCGATGAGGACCCTGGCCTTGGCGCCGACGCCTCGGTGGACTCCACCGAGGAGACCGTGGCCGCTTGTCGCGGCCGCGTAGACGGACTCGGCGACGTCGTCGGCGGTGAGCGAGACCTTGAGCCGCCGCAGCGCTGGAAAGTCGTGGCCCCACACCATCGAGGTGTCGGCGAAGAGCGGCCACAGGGCGGTCACGGTGATCCCGTCCGCGGACCATTCCAGGTCGAGGGCCTCGGAGAGGCCGCGTACGGCGAACTTGGTGGCGGAGTAGATCGCCATCCCCGGCTGGCCGTAGATCGCCGAGGCAGAGGCGAGGTTGACGACGTGGGAGCCGCGGCGCAGGAACGGGCGCGCCAGGTGGCAGCCGTTGACGAGGCCCTTGACGTTGACGTCGATGATCGCCTGCTGCCCGTCAAGCGGAAGGTCGGCGAACCTGCCGATCGAGATGATCCCGGCGTTGTTGACGAGTACGTCGAGGCTGCCCCCGCTCACAGCGACGAAGCCGTCCAGGGCGTCCTGCCAGGACCTCGCGTCGCGTACGTCGAGGAGGCCGGTGACCACGGACCCGCTCAGCGCCTCGACCTCGGCGGCCAGGGACGCCAAGCCGTCGAGGTCGATGTCATAGGCGCCGACCAGCCACCCCTCACGGGCGAAGCGCAGCGCGGTCGCACGGCCGATGCCGGCGGCCGCCCCGGTGATCAGCACCGACCTGGTCACCGGGGTCAGCTCCTGGCGAGCTCGGTGGTGATGTCGAAGAACCAGACCGTCGAGTCGGTGCACACGATCCGGTCCAGGTTGCCGACCGCGACCTGTGAACGCGGTGTCTTGCCCGAGGCCAGCACGACGTCGTAGGCGTCGCTGGTGCGCAGCACCGACCACGGCTCGGACTCGGTGCCGTCGCCGGTGCTGATGATGCTGTCGAGGGCCGCCTGCGCCAGGATCGACTCGCGCTGAGCCTGCTCCGGGTTGCCGAGGCCGCGCTGGGCGTCAGCGAGCGCGGCATGGGCCGAGGGGCTGAAGATCGCGCCGGGCATCAGCCCGTGGACCGCGGCGACGGCGCCGGCGTAGTCGCCGACCGACATCATCGGAGCGATCATCTCGGTGATCTCGAGGTCGGGCCGGAAGTTGGGAGCCTCGAGGATCGCCTCACGCAAGGCTCTCAGCGACTCCGGGTCGGGCTCGCGAAGATAGACGTCGAGCAGCTCAGCGTACGTAGCCAACAGGGGTCCCCTTTGAATATCGGTCGCCCCGCACGGTAGCAATTGCGCATCCACGCTGGGCGGTTGACAACGATTATGCGCCCTATTGTGACCCGGAGGGCGCGCGGTCCGAACGACGCTATCGCCAGCCGAGAGCAGGGGCGAGGTGGGTCAGGATGCTCTCCAGGACATGTGCGTTGTAGTCGACGCCGAGCTGGTTCGGGACGGTGAGCAGCAGCGTGTCGGCGGCCTGGATCGCCTCGTCCTCGGCCAGCTCCTGGACCAGGACGTCGGGCTCGGCGGCGTACGAGCGCCCGAAGATGGCGCGGGTCTGGTCGTCGATGTTGCCGATCTGGTCCTTGGTCTGCCGATCGAGGCCGAAGTAGCGACGATCCTCGTCGTTGACGAGGGCGAAGACGGATCGCGAGACCGACACGCGCGGTTCCCGCACATGTCCGGCTTCCTTCCAGGCTTCGCGGTACGCCTCGATCTGCTCCCGCTGCTGGATGTGGAACGGCTTGCCGTTCTCGTCGTTCTTGAGGGTCGAGCTCTGCAGGTTCAGACCGAGGCCGGCAGCCCAGCGTGCGGTCGCCAGCGAGCTCGATCCCCACCAGATCCGGTCACGCAGGGTCTCGGAGTAGGGCTCGACGCGAAGCTTTCCGGGCGGGTTGGGGAACATCGGCCGCGGATTGGGCTCGGCGAACTGCGCACCTTCGATGATCTTGAGATACGTCTCGGTGTGCGCACGGGCCATGTCGGCCTCGGAGGCGTTGTCGCCGGGGTCGTAGCCGAAGTAGCGCCAGCCGTCGATGACCTGCTCGGGTGAGCCGCGGCTGATTCCGAGCTGCAGGCGCTCACCGGAGATCAGGTCGGCGGCCGCGGAGTCCTCGGCCATGTAGAGCGGGTTCTCGTAGCGCATGTCGATGACCCCGGTGCCGATCTCGATCTTCGAGGTGCGGGCGCCGATCGCAGAGAGGAGCGGGAAGGGCGAGGCGTACTGCCGAGCGAAGTGATGGACCCGGAAGTACGCGCCGTCGACACCCAGTTCCTCGGCGGCGACCGCGAGGTCGATCCCCTGGATCAGCGCGTCCCGTGCCGACCGGGTCTGGGAGTGGGGCGACGGTGTCCAGTGACCGAAAGACAAGAATCCGATGTTCTTCACAGGTAGTAGAACTCTCAACAGACCCGCGGGATTCCCGCCCACCGGGGTCGAGAGGTGCCCAACTCAGGTCGGCTAGACGACCCGGGACCTTCGCCTCTGTGCGTTCTGCTCTCCGGAACCGCGGCCAGACTGACACCACCTTGTCGGTGGTGGTGCGCCGGTCTGCGTTCTGTTCTCATTCTCCCAACGCCCCGAGAGCACCCCTTACGCGCCGTAAATCGGACGTCTACACCGCACCAACAGCAGGCCCTTATGAGTTTATCTATCGGTCGACCGAATAAGCATATCGGTCGACTGACCAGGGAAAACATTGTCTCGGCGTGTTGTCCCAGCTCTTCCGAAGTCGAGGATTATCGTGTTACATATCAGGCAGTTCACCGATAAACACCGATCACCATTCTTTGGGGGATGAATAGATTATGTGGGACACCGTTGAGGTGCAAAGCTTCACGCTTTCTCACGACATGCCGTGCCGCGACTGCGGCCACGCACGTCATCGCTTCTTGCCGTGTGACGCCGACTGCGACTGCCGCGCCCACGAGGTCGCGGAGCTTCTGGAGGGCGCCGGCGCTCGCTGAACAGATCTGACGTCAGCTGTCTCGGGCGTCCAGCATGGTGACCACCGCAGCCGCGGTGGTCACCGTTCTTTTGTGCGAAAGCCGGCAAGCTGAGACTCGAGTGAGTGGCGGAAGCGGATCGTCCGCAACCAGGTGAAGGATCGCCTCATGGACATCGTTCTCGTACCCGGCCTCTGGCTCGACGCTTCCTCATGGAACCTCGTCGTCGCCCATCTGACCGCCGCCGGCCACACGCCGCGACCACTCACCCTGCCCGGCCTCGAGTCGGCCGCGACGGACCGATCCGGCGTGCACGTCGCCGACCAGGTCGCTGCCGTGGTCGCGGCCATCGACGCGGCGGTCGAGCCGGTGATCCTCGTCGGGCACTCGATGGGCTGCGCGGTCGCCGGCGCCGCGCTGGACGCCCGCGTCGACAGGGTCGCGACCGTGGTCTACGTCGGCGGCTGGCCGGCGGAGCCGGGCATGATCCCGGCCAAGAACTTTCCGACCGACGGCGCCGATCTGCCGCCGGTGCCGTGGGAGGAGTTCGACGAGGCCGACGTACGCGACCTCGACCGCGCAGCCTTCGAAGCGCTGCTGCGGCCCTCCCCCGCCAGCCTGACCTCTGAGCCGTTCGAGCTCGGCGACGAACGCCGCTACTCGGTCCCGGCGGTCTTCGTCTGCCCCGAGTACACCGCTGCCGACCTGAAGGAATGGGTCGCCGACGGCACCGAGTCGGTCGCCGCCATCCCGAAGCACAAGGACGTCACCTACGTCGATCTGCCCACCGGGCACTGGCCGCAGCTGAGCAGGCCGGCCGAGCTCGCGGCCATCATCGGGCAGAGCGTCGCTCCGGGCGTCTCCTAGCTTCGGGTAGCGTCGAGCGTGTGCGTAATCGGCTCGCTGCTCTGACCGCCATCGCAGCCCTGTCGGCGCTTGCCGCCGGCTGCGGGAGCGAGCCGTCTTCGGATCCGGGCCGCAGCCCGTCCGCGTCGTCATCGCTGGCCCCGACGACGCCTGCGCCCCCGAGCACGATCCCTCTCGACGACGAGTCGGTCCCGCTGGCCGCGCGGATCACCCAGGCGATGGCCACGGTGGCCTCCGGGCCCGCGGGGGCCGAGGACGTACGTGAGGCCGCGCTGTTCGAGCAGACCGCCGCTCGCGACCTCGCCCGGGCCCCGAAGGCGCAGAGCGGCGACGAGCTGGGTGCGCTCGGCCGTGCCGACCGCACCCAGCTCGAGGCGGACATCGCCGCGGCACGCGAGCTCATGGTCATGACCGACCCGCAGCCGAAGCTGCCGGACTGGAGGATCGTGACGCCGCCGAGGCCGGACGAGCTGCGGCGGCTTTACCGCAAGGCACAGCAGAAGACGGGGACGCCGTGGGAATACCTCGCGGCCGTCCATCTGGTCGAGACCCGGATGGGCCGCATCCGCGGCACGAGCACCGCGGGCGCGCAGGGTCCGATGCAGTTCCTGCCCTCGACCTTCGCCCAGTACGGCGCCGGTGGCGACATCAACGACCCCGGCGACGCGATCATGGCCGCCGGGCGCATGCTCGCCAACAACGGCGCCCCCGGCGACATGTCCGGCGCCCTGTGGTCCTACAACCACTCCGACCGGTACGTGGCCGCCGTCAGCGCCTACGCGGAGCAGATGAAGCGGTCCCCCGCTGCGTACGACCTCTACTGGCACTGGCAGGTCCTCTACCGCCACCAGGACGGCACCATGCTGCTCCCGGAGGGCTACCCGGACCAGAAGCCGGTACGCATCGACTGACTGCCGAGACGTCACTCCCGTCGGCCGAAGCGTCACGCCCGTCGGCCGAGACGTCACCGATCTGCTCACTCGGCCGACGCCGCTGACGCCTCGACGGGATCAGTAGGGGCGCTCGACGGCGTACTGCACGAGGCTGACTTCCTCGCCGCGATAGGTGTCGGTGCCGTGGCGGCCGGTCTCGATGAAGCCGGTGGCGCGGAAGAGCTTCTTGGCGCGGTCGTTGGTCTCGTGCGTCTCGGCCCAGATCCGGCTCAGGTCGAGGACGGAGAAGCCGTAGGTGAGCGCGGTCTTGATGGCCCGCTGGCCGAGGCCCTGGCCCCAGCGCGAGCTCGGGCCGATGGCGATGCCGAGCTCGCGGGTGTCGGGGGCGAGGCCATGGAGGTCGGCGTAGCCGACGACCGCCTCGTCGAGCTCCACGGCGAGCCTGATGAGCTCAGGCGGCGGAGCGTCGATCAGCCGGCGCCAGTGACGGAGGTGACCGTCGCGGTCGCGCTCCGGCCAGCCGTTGGCGATCCGGAACTCCTCATCCTGCGCCCAGTCGGCGAAGACGTGCTCGTCGCCCGGTGACAGCGGACGAAGGCGCATGGTGTCGGTGCGGGGCATCGGCCGAGTCTCTCAGATCGGCGGCCCGGCCGATCCCCCGCCCGGGATCAGTAGGTGAGCTGGACCTTGGTCGCGAGACGCTCGTCCATCAGTCGGTAGCCCTCGGCAGCCTCGGCGAACGGGAGCGCCTTGTCGAAGACCAGACCTGGGTTGATCGTGCCCTCCAGAGTGAGGCGCAGGAGGTCGGGCAGGTAGCGGCGTACCGGCGCCATCCCGCCCTTGAGACCCACGTTGGTGCGGAAGAGCGCGTTGACCGGGAGGTTGACGTCGTGCGGCACCCCGACGAACCCGACCGTCGCTCCCGGGCGGGCGACCTTCGAGGCAGTCTTGAAGGACTGGTCGGTGCCCACGCACTCGAGGACGTAGTCGGCCCCGATGCCGCCGGTGAGCTCGCGTACCGCAGCCTCACCCTCCTTCCCGCGGGCGGCGACGATGTCGGTGGCGCCGAACTTCTTGGCGATCTCCTGGCGGGTCTCGTGGCGCGACATCGCGACGACCCGCTCGGCGCCGAGCTGGGCGGCCGCGAGCACGCCGCAGAGGCCGACCGCGCCGTCACCCACGACGACCGCGGTGCCGCCCTTGGCGCCGGACCCGAGGCCCGACATCACCGCGGCGTGCCAGCCGGTGGCCATCACATCGGTGAGCGCGAGCAGGTCGGGGTACATCGCCGGGTCCGGCGTCTCGTCGAGCTTGACCAGCGATCCGTCGGCCTGGTTGACCAGCGCGTACTCGCTCTGGCCGCTGACCGTGAAGCCGAGGTTCTCGCAGACCGACTGGACTCCGGCGAGGCAGTGCGGACAGGTGTTGTCGCAGTGGTCGAAGGGGACGATCACGAAGTCGCCGGGCTTGAAGTCGCGTACGTCGGCACCGACCTCCTCGATGACGCCGATGCACTCGTGACCGATGGTGTGCGGCTCCTCGATCTCGCCGTTGGCGCCGCGGTAGTTCCACAGGTCGGAGCCGCAGATGCAGGAGCCGACCACCTTCACGATCGCGTCGGTGGTCTTTACCAGTGTCGGGTCGGGTACCTGGGTGAAGCGGATGTCGCCCACCCCATGGATCGTCGTCGCATGCATGGTGGCATCCTGTCACCCGGCGTACGACTGTGTTGGAAGCAGTGGCCCTCCGGGGACGGGCCCACAGTTGGAACGAATCGCCGACACTTCGCGGGGAATCCAGGCTTATCTCATATATGAGTTACGGTGGTGCACCATGACCGACGGATACAAAGGTCGCATCGGGAATCTGATTCGCGATGCGCGCAAGCACAAGGGCCTGACCCAGGCACAGCTCGCCGACCTTCTCAACACCAGCCAGAGCGCGATCAACCGCATCGAGCAGGGGCAGCAGAACCTTTCCCTGGAGATGATCGCCCGGGTCGGTGCCGCTCTCGACTCCTCCCTCGTCGACATCGGCGCCGGACCGACCCACCTGCGTGTCACCGGCCCGACGACCCTGTCCGGTGAGATCACGGTCAAGACCTCGAAGAACGCCGGGGTCGCCCTTCTGGTCGGCTCGCTCCTCAACCGGGGCCGTACGACGCTGCGCAAGGTCGCACGCATCGAAGAGGTCAACCGCATCATCGAGGTGCTCAACTCGATCGGCGTCCAGACCCGCTGGCTCAACGACGACAACGACCTCGAGATCGTGCCGCCGAAGGAGCTGCGCCTCGACGCCGTCGACGAGACCGCCGCACGTCGTACGCGCTCGGTGATCATGTTCCTCGGGCCGCTGCTCCACCGTCTCGACAGCTTCGAGCTCCCCTACGCCGGCGGCTGCAACCTCGGCACCCGCACCGTGGAGCCGCACCTGTCGGCCCTGCGCCCCTTCGGCCTCGAGGTCAAGGCGACCGACGGTGCCTACCACGCGAGCGTCAACCGCGAGATCCAGCCGGGCCGCCCGATCGTGCTGACCGAGCGTGGCGACACCGTCACCGAGAACGCGCTGATGGCCGCCGCGCTGCACACGGGCACCACGGTGATCCGCAACGCGTCGTCCAACTACATGGTCCAGGACCTCTGCTTCTACCTGCAGAAGCTGGGCGTCGAGGTCGAGGGCATCGGCACCACCACGCTGCGCGTCACCGGCCGCGAGGTCATCGACGTCGACGTCGACTACGCGCCGAGCGAGGACCCGATCGAGGCGATGTCGCTGCTGACCGCCGCGATCGTGACCGACTCTGAGATCACCATCAAGCGCGTCCCGATCGAGTTCATGGAGATCGAGCTGGCGACGCTGGAGGAGATGGGCTTCAACTACACCCTCTCCGAGGAGTACCTGGCGCTCAACGGCAAGACCCGCCTGGTCGACATCAACACCAAGCACTCGATCCTGCACGCGCCGCTGGACAAGATCCACCCGCTCCCCTTCCCCGGTCTCAACATCGACAACCTGCCGTTCTTCGCCGCCATCGCCGCGGTGGCTCAGGGCCAGACGCTGCTGCACGACTGGGTCTACGAGAACCGCGCGATCTACCTGACCGAGCTCAACAAGCTCGGCGGCAACGTCACGCTCATGGACCCGCACCGGGTCATGATCGAGGGCCCCACGCACTTCTCCGGCACCGAGATCGTCTGCCCGCCGGCGCTGCGTCCTGCCGTCGTCATACTGCTCGCGATGCTCGCCTCCAAGGGCACCTCCGTGCTGCGCTCGACCTACGTCATCGCCCGCGGCTACGAGGACCTCGCCGAGCGGCTCAACCAGCTCGGCGCGAACATCACCCCCTTCCGCGACATCTGAGCCAAGACCGGGCCGAGTCGGCTCGTTCTGACCACATTTTCTGCCGAGTCGGCGCGTCATGACGCGCCGACTCGACGGGATTTTCGGTCAGGATGAGCCGACTCGCCGAACTTTCGAGGCTGCGGCGACATCTGAGTGAACTGAGCCTGCGGGCTCATGTGATCCGGCCCTCACGGGTGGTTAGATGCTCCCCGTGAAGGAGCAGAGACGACGCGTACGCGCCTATGCGCACCGTGGTGGAGCGCTCCATCCCGACCTGGTCGGAATGGAGAACACCATGGAGGCGTTCCGGCATGCGGTGGAGCTGGGCTACACCCATCTCGAGACCGACGTCCACGTCACCCGTGACGGCGTGCTGCTCGCCTTCCACGACGAGGCGCTCGACCGGGTGACCGACGTCAGCGGGCTGATCGCGGAGATGACGTACGCCGAGGTGCAGGCCGCCCGCATCGGCGGCCAGCACGGCGTGCCGACCCTGGCCGAGCTCTTCGCGGCCTTCCCGGAGGCGACCTTCAACATCGACCTCAAGTCCGACGGGTCGGTCGGCGCCGTCGCCGAGCTCCTCGAGGCGACCGACCACGAGGACAAGGTCATCGTCGGCTCGTTCTCGAGGCGACGGCTGGAGGCGTTCCGGCGCCTGACCAGCGGCCGGGTGCGCACCTCGGCCCACCCGCGAGAGGTGCTGGCCTATCTGCTGGCGCCCACGGCCGGGATCGCCAAGCGGCTGGCCGGCGCCCGTTTCGACGCGTTCCAGATCCCGCACCGCCACCGTCTTCCCGGGCCGCTGTCGATCCGGGTGGCGTCTCGTGGTCTCGTCCGCCGCGCCCACAAGGCGGGCAAGGAGGTCCATGTCTGGACCGTCGACGACCCGGCCGAGATGGAGCGGTTGCTCGAGCGCGACGTCGACGGGCTGATGACCGACCGCACCGACGTACTGAAAGCGTTCCTGCAGGAGCGTGGCCTGTGGGAGGCTACGACGCCTCGGGCTGAGCCCACCGAACAGAACGATGAGGAGCCCGAGAAGTGAGCACATCAGCCGGGATCGGCGACTTCAGTCCGGCCGAGCGGACCAGGGAGCAGAAGGGCTGGTTCTTCACCGACTGGGCCGTCTCCGCGTTCCAGACGACGGTCGCCGGGGTGCTGTTCGCGCCCTACCTGATCGAGATCGCGAAGGCCGCTGCCGTCGACAACCGGATCGACGTGCTCGGGCTCTCGGTCGCACCCGGTGCGCTGCCGTCGTACGTCATCACCTTCTCCACCCTGCTCTCGGCACTGATCTATCCGCTGGTCGGCGCGATCGCCGACCGCACCTCGCGCAAGCCGGACCTGATGGTCGGCTTCGCCTGGGCCGGTGCGCTCTGCGCGGCGCTGTTGTTCTTCATGACCGGGGACAACTGGTGGTTCGGCTCGATCATGTTCATCATCGCCAACCTGTGCGCGGGGGCGGCGGTGGTGGTCAGCGACTCCATCCTGCCGCTGATCTCGACCGAGGACGAGCGCGACCGGGTCTCCTCGATCGGCTGGGCCTACGGGTACGCCGGTGGAGGGCTGCTGCTGGCCGTCAACTTCCTCCTGGTCACCTTCGCAGACCCGATCGGCCTCGGCACCGAGCTGGCCGTGCGGATCTCGATGCTCTCGGCCGGCCTGTGGTGGGCAGGCTTCATCATCATCCCCTGGCGTCGGATCCGGCGGCACGAGCCCGCAGACGTCGAGGACGTCTCCGGTGGTGTCGTGGCACGCTCCTTCGGCCAGCTGTTCGTGACGCTCAAGGAGCTGCCGAAGTATCCGGTCGCGCTGACCTTCCTGCTGGCCTACCTCTTCTTCAACGACGGCATCCAGACCGTGATCAGCTCGGCTTCGATCTACGGCGTCGAGGAGCTCGGATTCGAGACCGGCACGATGCTCGGCATCTATCTGCTGGTGCAGTTCGTCGCGGTCGGCGGGGCGATCTTCTTCGGGCGGCTGGCGAAGGTCTTCGGTGCCAAGCGGGTGATCCTCGGCGGCCTGGTCGGCTGGATGGCCATCGTCGTGGTCGCCTACTTCGTGCCGGAGCAGACCCTGGTCCCGCTTCTGATCGTCGGGGTCGGGATCGGTCTAGTCATGGGCGGCACCCAAGCGCTGGCGCGCTCGTACTTCTCGCTGTTCATCCCGGCCGGCAAGGAGGCGGAGTACTTCAGCCTCTACCACGCCATGGACCGCGGCACCTCGTGGCTCGGCACCCTGGTCTTCGGGCTCGTCTACCAGCTCACCGACTCCTACCGGCCGGCGATCTTGGCGCTGATCGCCTTCTTCGTCCTCGGTGGCGCGCTGCTCGCGCTGGTGAACACCGCGAAGGGCATCGAGCAGGCCGGCAACCGGGCTCCTCAGCGTGTCTGAGACCGGCGCGGGTGGCTGGCGGATTCGCGACATCGGCTCCTCAGGACTCTCTCAGGGAGATCCGCAGGTCAGGCGGGACCTGTATCGAACACCACGGCGAGAACCTCGACATTTCACGGAATCATCACCTCCTCTGTACCGTTGCAGGTATGAAGAGGCCTGACCGGCCTGCGTTATGAGTCCGCAGACCGCCTCGCTCTTCAGTTCATTCAACGGGGGACGATCGACTCAGGAGGTGCTTCATGGCCGAGCGCACGTTGCGCGGCGCCCGACTGGGCGGACAAAGTTTTGAGGACGAACGCGGGATCGAGTTCGCGGGCCGCCAGCAGGTGGCCTACCGATGCCCGCAGGGCCACGACTTCGAGATCACGATGTCGGACGAGGCCGAGGTTCCGGCGATCTGGGAGTGCCCGCGCTGCGGCATGGAAGCTCTCAACCTCTCCGGCGCCAAGCCGGAGGAGAAGGCCGAGAAGCCTGCGCGTACGCACTGGGACATGCTCCTGGAGCGGCGCTCGGAGAAGGAGCTCGAGGACATCCTCAAGGAGCGCCTCGACCTGCTTCGCGGTGGCGAGATCGGCCCGGCTCACCTGCACCGCAAGGGACCGGGGAAGAAGAAGGCCAACGCCTGACTTCTGACACAGCCAGATACGCCGACGGCGGCCTTCCATCAAGGAAGGCCGCCGTCGGCGTATCTCAGTTCAGGTTGTCCTTGTCGACGACCTCGCCGGTGACGATGTCGTCG
>NZ_JACIXG010000124.1 GCF_014360585.1 Nocardioides sp. | reverse complement strand
GGGTTCCCCCGGGGGACTTGCCGCCCGCCTTCCGTGGTTGGGTGTGCGTGGCCGTCGGGCGGTCGCGCCTAGGCAGCCGCGACCGCCGGACGGCGGGAGGGGTTGGTCGACTCGGTCAGCGAGCCAGGTAGGGGTAGGTCCAGTCGGTGACCGGCACGAGGTTCTCCTTGATGAAGCGCGGGGAGAGCCAGCGCTGCAGGGAGAGCCGCGAACCGGTCTTGTCGTTCGTCCCCGAACCCCGGCCACCGCCGAAGGAGACCTGCCCCATGAGGGCACCTGTCGGCTTGTCGTTGACATAGGTCATGCCCGAAGCGTTGCGCAGGCCGTCGAGGGCGGTCGAGATCGCGGAGCGGTCCGAGGCGAAGATCGACAGGGTGAGGGCGTAGTTGCTGCCCTGGTCGATCGCCCGGATCGCCTGGTCCCAGTCGCTGTCCTCGAAGACGTGGACGGTGAGCATCGGGCCGAAGAACTCCTCGGACATGGTGAAGGCGTTCGGATCCGTCGTGGTGTAGATCGTCGGCTTCACGAACCAGCCGGTGCTGGTGTCGGTGGTGCCACCCGCGAGCAGCTCGTGGCTGTCGAGGGCGTTGGCCCGGTCGAAGGCCCCCTGGAGACGCTCCGCACCGGCGCGGTCGATGACGGCACCGACGTACGTCTCGTGCAGCGTCGGGTCACCGACAGGCAGCGACGAGACGATGTCGACGAGCTCGTCCTTGAGCTTGGTCCACACCGAGCGCGCGATGAAGGCACGCGACGCCGCGGAGCACTTCTGGCCCTGGTACTCGTAGGCCGAGCGCACCAACGCCGTACGCACCGCGTCGACGTCAGCGGTCGGGTGCACGAGGACTGCGTTCTTGCCGCCGGTCTCCCCGACCAGCCGCGGGAACGAGCGGTAGGTGTCGATGTTGTTGCCGATCGACTTCCACAGGCTACGGAAGATGGCCGTGGAGCCGGTGAAGTTGAGGCCGGCGAAGTCCGGGCTCGCGATCGCGGTCTCCGCGATGGTCGCGCCGGAGCCGTTGACCACGTTGATGACGCCCGGCGGCAGACCGGCCTCCTCGAAGACCCGCATGGTCACCTCGCTCGAGAGCGCTGACTTCGGCGAGGGACCCCAGACCACCGCGTTGCCCATGAGGGCGGGCGTGCTCGGCAGGTTGGCGCCGATCGCGGTGAAGTTGAACGGCGTGAGCGCGAGCGCGAAGCCCTCGAGCGGCCGCTGGTCGATCGTGTTGATGTCACCGGGCAACGATGGCGGCTGGTCGGCGTAGATCTGCGAGGCGAGGTGCGTGTTGTAGCGCATGAAGTCGGCGAACTCGCAGGTCGCGTCGATCTCGGCCTGGTGGAAGGTCTTCGACTGGCCGACCATGGTCGCCGCGACCAGCTCGTCGCGGTACTTGCCGGCCGCGAGCTCACCCGCGCGCAGGAAGATCGCGGCCCGCTCCCACCACGGGGTGCGCGACCAGGACTCCTGCGCGGCGAGCGCAGCCTCGATGGCGGCCTTGGTCACGTCCGGGGTCGCCTCCGCCAAGCGGCCGACGACGCTGGCGTGGGCGTGGGGCTCGACGACGTCGGTGCCCTCGCCGGCGAAGACGCGCTCCCCCGCGATGACGTGCGGGATCTCCTTCACGCTCGAGCGGATCTCGGCGATCTGGGCCGTGACCGCGAGGGACTCCGGGGAGCCGGGGACGAAGTCGCGAGCGGGCTCGTTGACGGGGGCAGGCACACGAGGGTTCGCGGCGGTGTTGACGGTCATGGTTTTCTTCCTCACTGGTGGTGATGGACGTTCGTTCGGGTCTGCCCCTGCTCAGGGGCTGAGATCTCTGCTTCGAGCCGGGTGCGCGCGGCCGCGATCGACTCGCGGGTGATGGCCGTGGCCAGCGTGGTGTCGCCGCGCTCGATCGCCTCGATCAGGGCCGGCTGCGGCTCCCAGAGCGAGGCATCCTGGTGCTGGATCGCGGCCGTCGCGCCCATCACCTTGTAGGCACGGCACTGAATCCACAGCTGCTCGATCAGGTCCATGATCACCGGGTTGCCCGAGGCCGCGTAGACCGTACGGAGCAGCTTCTCGTCCTCGTCCAGGGCATCGTTGACCCGGACCTGGACGACGGCGCGGTACATCCGCTCGCACGCGGCGCGCATGGTGGCGATGTCGGCCCGGCTCACCCGAGCCGCACCGCGACGTACGGCCTCGATCTCGAGGATCGACCGCGCGTCATAGATGTCGATCAGCTCGCGGGTCGTGAACTCGCGTACCCGCGCGCCCCGGTGCGGTTCGCTCACGGCAAGGCCGTTCTTGACCAGCTGCTGGATCGCCTCGCGTACCGGCATCACGCTGGTGCCGGCGTCCTCGGCGAGGTCGCGGATGCGCAGCCTCGCCCCTGCCCGGAGCTCGCCGCTGAAGATTCGGCCGGCGACTCCGTCGTAGACCTGGTCGGCGGCGCGCAGCCGGACCTCGTCGTCCTCCGCCGATGACATGCGGGTC
The DNA here is from genome assembly GCF_014360585.1 of Nocardioides sp. Taxonomy (GTDB): domain Bacteria; phylum Actinomycetota; class Actinomycetes; order Propionibacteriales; family Nocardioidaceae; genus Nocardioides. Next base: position 8,914 of record NZ_JACIXG010000124.1, on the reverse strand, counting down.
TCCTCTCTGCCGTGGACACCGAGTCCCGGCGGTCGATCGGTGCTGCCTCAGCCCGCGAGCGAACGGAGGAAGAGCAGCAGGTTGGCCGGCTTCTCCGCCATCCGCCGGGTCAGGTACGGGTACCACTGCGTGCCGTAGGGCAGGTAGATCCGCACCCGGTAGCCGTCGCGGACCAGCTGGTCCTGGAGCGGACGACGGACGCCCTGGAGCATCTGGAACTCGAAGGACTGCTTGTCGATTCCGAGCTCGGCGGCAGCCGTCTTGATGACGTCGACGCATGTGTCGTCGTGGGTGCCGAAGGCCGGGTCGGGGAGGTTCTTGAGCGCCCAGACCGACAGGTACTTGTACTGCTCGGTGACGTCGTCGGCATCCTTGATGGCAAGGTCTCTGGACTCCAGGAACGCGCCCTTCACCAAGCGGACTCGCGGCGGGATCTTGAAGTCGGTCAGGTCCTCGAGCGTGGAGCGCATGTTGGCCTGGATCGCCATCCGCGTCTCGGGGAACTCCTCCTGGATCCGGCGGAAGATCGCCATCGTCTCGCGGCCGACCGAGCTGTGCTCCATGTCGACCTCGACGATCGAGCCGTGCTCACGCGCGGCGACGAGGAGGCGACGGAGGTTCTCCTCGCACCGCTGCGAGGAGAGCGCAACGCCGAGCTGGGAGAGCTTCACCGACACGCTCTGCCCTGGCACCAGCTCGGGCAGTCTCTCGATGACCCGCAGATACTCGTCCGTGGCGACGTCGGCTTGCGCCACGTCCGTCACCGACTCACCGAGGAGGTCGAGGCTGACGTCCATCCCGTCGCGGTTCAGGGCCGTCGAGACGTTCAGCGCCTCCGCGAGCGTCGTTCCGGCGACGTACCGCTGGATGATCGGACGGGTGAGCTTGTTGTTGCTGGCGAACTCCTCGAGCCGCTTGCTTTCGGCGGCGGCGAGGAGGAGACGGTTCGGCATGGGCATTCCCTCGGTAGTGGCTCGGTGACGAGTTCGCTGGCCTGTGAGCACTTTCACCCTAAAGTGTGATCACAGATCGCGCAAGAGGCGGCCCCGCCTACGCCTGTCGCCAGCAGGCAAGGCTCGCGTTCGACCGCGCAAGACCGCTCAATTCCGGCCCGCCTGGGCAAAACGAGGCGCTCTGGTCGAACGCGTCAAGAAGACGTATCCGACCGGAGCGCCGATCGATGTGATCACAGCGGAGGGGATCGATAGCGACCCTGTCGCCCGCCGTGCCATGGCTCAGGCCCAGATGTCACCCACGACGTAGCCCTCGTCGAAGGGGTCGTCCGGGTCGAGGACCCAGGTGCTGTAGCCGGTGATCCAGGCCCGCCCGCCGATCGTCGGCACGACAGCATCGAACCGCCCGACCTTCTCTTCGCGGATCAGCTCGCCGGTATAGACCGTGCCGAGGATCCCCTCGTGACGAAAAGGCGTACGGAGGGCGAGCTCGCCCTTGGCGTGCAACGTCGCCATCCGAGCACAGGTGCCCGTTCCGCACGGGCAGCGGTCCAGCGCTCCGGTCCAGGTCGCGGGATCGTCGAAGTCGACGGGGCCGCTCGCCACGGTGACGACGTTCTTCCGGTCGGCATCAGGGTTGTCGGAGGGACCCGACAGCTGGGAGATCGTGATCCCGTAGCCCGGATAGTGCGGGTGCTCGACCGGCAGCTGGTCCTGTGCGGCACGCAGGATCAACGAGGAGATGCGGGCGATCTCGGCACCGTGCGCAGGAGTCAACGCGACCCAGTCGAACTGGCCGACATCGGCGATGACGTAGAACATCCCGCCCCAACCGACGTCGACGGTCACCTCGCCGAGCTCCGGCACCTTGATGACAGCGTCCGTATAGGCGGCGAACGCCGGCACGTTCTCGAAGGTCACCTGCGTGACCTTGCCGCCGGAGCACTCCGCACGGATGCCGATCAGGCCTGCCGGCGCCTCGAGCTTGAACTCGGTCACCGGCTCGACCATCGGGATCATCCCTGTCTCCAGCAGGACGGTCGCGACGGCGATCGTGTTGCCGCCGCTCATCACCGGGTACTCGACCTGTTCCATGATGATGTAGCCCGCAGCCGCCTCGGGGTGCTTGGCGGGCACGATGAGGTTGCAGCACAGCGGCGGGTATCCGCGTGGCTCGCGCAGCATCAGCTTCCGGAGCTGGTCGTCGTTCTCATCCAGCCATCTCATCTGGTCATAGACCGTGTCGCCGGGGATGTGCGGAACCCCGCCGGTGATGACTCGCATCGGCTCGCCCGAGTGAGTCTCGACTGAATGGATCATGCGCTTGAAGGCCATGTGTCAAACCTCAGGGCTCTCGGGTGGGGCAACGACTGGAGGATGGCCACTGCGCCCCGACGTATCGAAGGCGCAGTGGCGACGCATGTTGGATCCACGCAAAGAGGACACTAGATGTGATCACATATTGCGGTCAAGCGATTCGGTTCAACAGCACATCCAGACGCATCAGCGTCGTTCGAGCACCTCCGAGAAATAGGGCAGGACCTTGGTCTCGAACCGTTCCGGGATCCGGTTGCCGTGATTGCCCTCGTACACCTCGAAGCGATGCTCGACGTCGTACGCCGTCAACGTCGCGTCCAGTCGGGTGAGGTTTCGGGCGATGTTGACGTCGGCGTTGCCGACGTCGAACGCGATGTTCTGGGTTCGCAGCGAGCCGATGTACTGGTCGACCATCGCCAGGGGGCGGTTGGCGGTCATCCGGCCGTAGACCTCGGGGTCGAGCTGGCCGTCGACGAACGGGGAGTCGAAGTAGAGGGGCGGCTTCGTGGGGTTCGGGGCCCACGCCGCAGCCGCGGCGACGGCGGTGCGGATGCTCGACGGCGGCCCATCGGGGTAGTTCTCCGGGTGCGCGGTGTAGTCCTGCATCGCCTCGATCTCCTCGGCGGTGTCCGGGATGTTGCTGTTCGCGTCGATGCAGCAGGAGCTGAGGACGTACAGCGAGGAGAAGACGTCGGGGTGCTTCATGCCGATCCGCAGAGCGCCGTAGCCGCCCATCGAGTGGCCGGCGATGCCACGGGAGTCACTGTCCCGGATCGTGCGGTAGTGCGAGTCGATGTAGGACACCAGCTCGTCGGAGATGAACGTCTCCCAGTCTCCGGTCGTCGCACCGCTGGAGTAGTTGCTGCCGCCGTGAACGGTCATGGCGTTCGGGGTGACGATGATCATCGGCTTCGAAGTCTTGGTCGCGAGCGTACGGTCGGCGGTCGCAGGCACGTTGGTCCCCGCATCCTCGGCGAAGTAGCTGAGGTCGGTCTGGGTGAAGCCGTGCAGCATGTAAAGCACCGGATAACGGGTGCTGCGGTTCTTGTCGTAGCCGGGAGGCAGGTAGATCGACACGTCGCGCTCGGGGTCATCTCCCTCGAGGTTGCCGCTGAGCGCTGTCGATGCCACCTTCACCCGCAAGACCGTGCCGGACGTCTTCGAGTCCGGTCGCGACTGCGCGTGACCGGACGCGTGCTCGGTGCCCGCGACAGCGACTCCACTGGTCAGGCCGGTGGTGAGAACCGTCGTGGCGACCAGCGCCGCGGCGATGCGTACCGTGTGTCGAGATCGTCCTGTTCGTCTGCTCATTGCATCTCCCTTGGTCTGCGCACTCGCGCGTCGAGGCGGACTGTGATGGCGATCACGCCATCCATGATCACTATCCGCACGGGGAGGCGGCGTCTGTCGAGCAACGATCGGTGATGGAGAGATAAGCAGCCGTCGTCACCTGGCACCGGCTCTTCGTCCGCCTGCGTGGCTACATTGACGAGATGAGCAACGAACTGAGCGACGCCATCGCACCGACCGGAGCGCTGCGGGTGGTCATCAATCTCGGCAACGCGGTCCTCGCCCAAGGCAGTGCCGACGATCCTCGAGGAGTGACGGTCGACATGGCCCACGAGATCGGCGAATGGCTGGGAGTTCCGGTCCGGCTGACGGCCGTCGACCAGGCTCGGAAGGCGTACGCCGAGATCGCCTCCGGTCGCGCGGACCTGTGCTTCCTCGCGAACGAGCCGGCACGGGAGGACGCCGTGGCCTTCACCGCGCCCTACGTGACGATCGACGGCGTGTACGTCGTCGATCCGGACTCCGGCCTCCAAGAGGCTGGGCAGGTCGACCGGCCAGGCGTCGCGATCGGCGTCAGGGAGGGATCGGCGTACGACCTATACCTGACCAGAACGCTCGAGCATGCCAGCATCGTCCGTGGCGACGAGGCGACCGATCTGTTCGAGAGTCAGGGGCTCGACGCAGCCGCCGGGGTGAGGCAGCCGATGGAGGCATACGCATCGGCCACCGGTCGCCGACTTCTCGAGCCGCCGTTCATGCAGATCAACCAGGCGGTCGGTCTCCCCCGTTCACTGGAGCCTCGGATCGTCGATGCCGTCGCCTCCCATGTGGAGGACCTGAAGTCCTCCGGGTTCGTCGCGGCCGGCCTGGCCCGCAGCGGAGTCGACGCCACGGTGGCACCGCCGGCGTGACCGCAGTCGACGGCAACCGATAAGGCCGGGGTTATCGGGTCACTATCAACTGTGTGGTTTCGCCCTGCGACGGGCTCCACCTATGTTCGATGGCAGTGACCGGCATCACACGCCGGTCTGACCCGAGTGGAGTGAGGCCCGATGAGCACATCGATGACTGTCGCGATCGCGGGAGAGTATCTTGCGGCGCGACCGTTCGCCCAGCTCACCGATCCAGCCATGCTGGGCATCCGGGACGCGTTGCACGCGGCCGATGTGACCTACGCACACCTCGAGATGAACTTCGGTGATCACCGTGAGCTCTGGGCGGGACGCGGCGACAGCTATGGGAGCTACATGCTGGCGGACCCTGCGGTCGCCGCCGACCTCGCCTGGTTGGGTGTCGATGTCCTGTCGATGGCGAACAACCACAGCCTCGACTTCGGACAGCGTGGCCTGACCTCGACCTTGGACGCGTGCAGGAAGGCCGGCCTCGCCTGCGCTGGGACCGGTGCCGACCTCGACGAGGCGCGGAAGCCGGCATACCGCGAGACATCGGCCGGCCGCGTGGCACTCGTGGCGACGGCATCGGGGAACAAGGCCACCGAGTGGGCAGGCCGCCCCAAGGAGACGATGGTCGGCCGTCCCGGCATCAATCCGCTTCGCGTGAACATGTGCCACGAGGTCGACGCGGACAGCGCCGCCGCCCTGCGCGAGGCGGCCGACGGACTGGGCATCTTGCGCACCAAGGCGCATACCGGCCCGGGAAAGACGGGACAACAGCTCGCTGACGACCAGTTCCAGCTGACCCTGCCGGGTGGACAGTCGGCCGCCGGTGAGTTCGTGTTCCACTCGGCCGAGACTCCCCGAGTCACGACTACGTGCCACCCCGAGGATCTCGAAGCGAACCTGCGGTCGATCCGATCCGCGCGAGCGATGGCGGACATCGTGCTGGTCGCCCACCACTTCAACCTCTCGGAAGGTCCGCGAGGCAACCGACCGCCGGCCTTCGTGCGCGAGTTCGCGCACCGGGCGATCGACGAGGGCGCCGACATCTATCTCGGGCACGGCTGGCACCGCACGCTCGGCATCGAGATCTACCGTGGCAAGCCGATCTTCTACGGTCTCGGCAACTTCTTCGCCCAGTCGGCCTTCCTCGAGCACGTCCCCGCCGATGCGTACGAGACCTGGGGCCACGACGCCGACTCACTGCCGTCTCTGACGCCAGATATCTGGCCGCTGCACCCAGGGCTCGGTCCTCACCGTGAGACCTGGTGGAGCTCCGCCCTCATCAATGTGGACATCGTCGACGGCAGGGTCGAGAGCATCACGCTTCGCCCCGTCGAGCTCGGGCGTGACGTCTCGGACGAGGCTCCGATCACGCGTAGCACCGGGCGCTCCGCCACGCATCCACTGACCGAGGGCAGGCCCCGACTCGCCAAAGGCGAGAACGCGACCCGCGTGCTCGAACGGATTCAACATCTCTCCCGAGATCTCGGAACCGACCTCACCATTGACGACGGAGTCGGCAGCATCCGTCTCATCCCCCAAGTTGCTGCCCCCACGAAAGGTGAACCCCGATGATGAGATTGAAGGCCTTGGCGACAATGGCGCTAGCCGGCGCGCTGGCACTGTCCGCGTGCTCAGGTGAGGGCGAGGCTGACGAGAGCCTGCCGAAGGACGTGGCCGAAGCAGGCGGCATGGACGAGCTGGTCAAGCTGGCCAAAGCGGAGGGCGGCGAGCTGAGCCTCTACGCCGGGACGACCGAGAAGTCCACCACGGAGTGGACCAAGGCCTTCACCGAGAAGTACGGCATCAAGGTCAAGCTCTACCGCGATGGCAGCACCACGCTGTTCCAGAAATGGGCACAAGAGACACAGGGCGGCGTGAACAACGCCGACATCGTCATCCAGAACGTCTACCAGCTCTGGCAGGACGCGGACGAGAAGGGCTGGATCACCGACTACACCACCGAGAGCGCCGGCGACTACGACTTCGAGACGATCTACGGCGGCAAGACCGATCTGGTTGACAAGGTCTACTCGCTGCACCAGAGCATCGGCGCCATCGCCTGGAACACCGACGTCGCCACACCCGAGCAGAAGGCCCTCCTGGAGAAGGACCCGGTCGCCGCGCTCGCCTCTCCGGCATTCAAGGGCGAGATCGCCCTGGGTGACACCGGCGGCGCGACCACAGCCGGCAACTACGCGAACGAGGTGTACAACGAGGCCGACAAGTATGGCTGGGATTGGCTCGACGGCGTAGGTGCCAACAACCCCTCCCTGTTCGAGAGCCAGATCCCGATCGCGGAACAGCTCGTCAAGGGTGAATACACGGTCACCTTCGGCACGGACACGCTCTACAACTCATACATCGAGCAGGGCGCGCCCATCCAGTACGCCTACCCCGACCCGACGGCGTCAGCGCTGTGGATGCTCGCGCTGCCGACTGACACGCCTCACCCGTACACCGCTCGGCTGTTCCTCGAATGGGCGACGTCGCCCGAGGGCCACGACCTGATGGCTGAGCTGGGCACAGGCACCGGAACGCGCACCGGGTGGGAGGACGACCGGAAGGTCGCCGAGGAGGAATGGTACGAGGCGCCGAACCCCTGGTACGGGTTCGCCGACCTCGAGGAGATGCAGGGCGACGGGCTCGGCGAATTCGTCACTCGCGTCAACAAGACCCTCGCCAACTGACACAGGAAGATATGAAGGAGAAGATCGTGCTAGGTCACGTAGGAGTCGCGCAGCTGTTGGCGTCGCGAGGGTTTGACACCGTGTTCAGCATGCTGGGCGGAACCAACGTGCCATGGATCGGCGCCGGCGTAGCCGACGGTCTTCTCCGCCTGGTGCCCACCCGACACGAGGCGACCTGCGTCTCGGCCGCCGTCGGGTATGCACGATCGACCGGCAAGGTCGGGCTGTGCAGCGTCTCACGAGGCCCTGGCTTCGCGAACGCGGTCAACGCACTGATAGCCGCTCAGCGCAACCACAGCCCGATCATGCTCGTCGTCGCCGAGTCGCCCTCACCGGACTCGATGACGGCCCAGAACGTGGACCAGCGCGGGTTCACCGAACTCATCGGCGCCGGGTTTCACCACGCCGGCACCTTCGCCGAGCTCCCCGCCGCCCTCGACGCCGCTGTCACCGCGGCCGAATGGGACGGACAACCGCAGGTCCTGAGCCTCGCCGACCGCATCGTCGACGAGGAGATCGACGATCTCCCCGCCGGACGGGCACCCGGCCGCTCCCGAGGTGCCCCCGACGCAGCATCGATCACCACCGCCGTCGACATGCTCGCGGCTGCCTCTCGGCCGGTGATCGTCGCGGGCCAGGGTGCCGTGCACGCGGACGCCGGGGCGGCACTCGCCGACCTCGCCGAAGAGACCGGTGCGGCCCTGGCGACGAGCGTCCTCGCCAACCAGCTGTTCGCCGGTCACCCCCACGACCTCGGTCTCAGCGGTGGCTGGGCCCCGGTGGCCTCGCGCGCGACCCTGCGGGAGTGCGACCTGGTGCTGGTGTTCGGCGCTTCCTTCAACCAGTTCACCTCCGGGCACGGCAAGCTCTTCTCGAACCCGGCCGTCGTCCAGTGCGACGTCAACGCCGCCGCGGTCGCCGAGGTCGTTCCTGTGGACCTCGCCCTCATCGGGGACGCACGCGACACGGCCGCATTGCTCCTCGATGAGTGGAGACTCAGAGAGCTTGGACGTCGCCAACCACCGTCGCTGCCGTCTAGGCACGAGATCCGCGAGTCCGTGCACGCAGTGCCACTCGAGACCAGCACCGGCCTCGACCCTCGAGAGGTCTACCGCGTTCTCGACGAGGTCCTCCCCCCGAACCGAGTGATCGTCACCGACTCGGGCCGCTCGCTGCCCACCCTGATCTCGCTCGTCGGCACGCCAAGTGCTCGCGACTTCCTGGTCGGCCGCGGGTACGGCTCCATCGGGCTCGGTCTCGGCACGGCGATCGGCGCATCGGCCGGTCGGCCGGATGCCCCCGTCTTCCTCGTCTGTGGCGATGGCGGCCTCATGATGAGCGCCCAAGAGCTCGATGCCGTACGCCTCGCCGGTCTCGATCTCACCATCATCGTGATGAACGACCTCCAGTACGGCGCCGAGGTCAAACACCTGCGAAAGTACGGTCTCCCCGACGACATCGCGCAGCAGGCGCCGCCCGACCTCGTCGGCCTGGCGAGGGTGTTCGAAGGCTCCGGCCAGCTCGTGACGACCCTGGACGATCTACGGGGGCTGACGTTGCCCCCGCACGGGCTGCACCTCGTCGATGTTCGGATCGATCCCGAGATCGAGGGGACGCGCGCTCTCGGCCCCAACGCGGAGAAGCGACTCGGACTGGCGTCAGCCGGATCCATGTGATGCCGCTCACTCCCGGCCAGCTCATGACGACCCTGGACGATCTACGGGGGCTGACGTTGCCCCCGCACGGGCTGCACCTCGTCGATGTT
>NZ_JACIXG010000123.1 GCF_014360585.1 Nocardioides sp. | reverse complement strand
ACCGCGCGGTCGGCCTGAAGGCCGAGGCCACCACGGCTCCCGGCGTGACGGCGCGGCTGGCCAGGATCGACTCCGTCGAGGCCACCGCAAGCCTTCCCGGTGAGGTCGGTGGTCCGGCGCTCGCGATCACCGTGAAGGTGAAGAACGAGACCGGGAAGAAGCTCTCCCTGGCGCTCGGTGTGGTCAACGCCTACCACGGCCCTGAGCGCACCCCCGCAGTGAGCGTCGCCTCCGACGGCGAGGTGCCGTTCCCGGCCTCGGTCGCAGCCGGCGAGTCGGCCACGGGCGTCTACGTCTTCCAGATCCCTGAGGAGTCCCGTCCCGTCCGCGTCGAGCTCGATCTCGGCAACGGCGCCGACGTGGTGGTCTTCAAGGGACGCCCCCAGCGATAACCGTCCCCACGATGAGAGATGTGATGAAGCCGATCCTCGCTGTCTTGGCGCTCCTGGCCACGAGCCTGACCCTGGTGACCTCCGCGATCTCCGCATCCGCGGACACCGCGCCGGCCGATCCAGACCTGCCGAGGACGGTCTCTGCCGACGTACTCCCGACCGTGCAGATCAACGGGGTCGCCTGGAAGCAGGTGATCGTCGGTGACATCGTCTACGTCGGCGGCAACTTCACCTCCGCTCGCCCCGCGGGTGCCGCGGCCGGCACCAGCGAGTCGGCGCGGTCCCACATGCTGGCCTACCGGCTCTCGACCGGAAAGCTGGTCACCGGGTTCGCGCCGAAGTTCAACGGCCAGGTCAAGGACATGGCGCTCTCGCCCGACAAGAGCCTGCTCTACGTCGCCGGCGGCTTCACCCAGGTCGACGGCGTGAACCGCTACCGCGGCGCGGCGATCAACCTCGCCACCGGGGCGTTGACCAGCTTCCGGCCGATCTTCAACTCGACCACCAACGCGGTCGCGGCCACATCGACCGCCGTCTTCTACGGCGGGGTGTTCACCTCGGCAGATAACGCCGCGCGTACGAAGGTGGCGGCGGTCAAGCCCAGCGACACCGGCACCCAGCTGCTGCCGATGAACCCGAAGCTCGCCGGCGGCAACGTCAACGACATCGTGGTCTCCTCCGACGGCACCAAGATCGTGATCGGTGGGGCGTTCACCAGCGTGAACGGCTCCGCCAACCCGGGCTACGGCCTGGCCCGGATCGAGGTCTCCTCGGGCAAGTCGCTGGCGCTGCCGGTCAACTCCGAGGTCCGCAACGGCGGTGCCAACTCGGCGATCCTGTCCCTGGAGTCCGACGGCACCAGCTTCTACGGCAGCGGCTACCACTACGGCGGCGGCGGCAACCTCGAGGGCTCCTTCAAGGCCAGCTGGGCCACCGGCAAGCTGACCTGGCTCGAGGACTGCCACGGTGACACCTACGCCGTCTGGCCCACCACCGACGTGGTCTACCAGGCCAGCCACAAGCACGGCTGCGACACCTCCGCCGGCTTCCCGGAGACCAAACCGCGGGCGTGGCACCACGCCACCGCCACCACCCAGGACGTACGCGGCACCAACACCGCCGACACCAAGTACAACTACCCCGACCACCCCGGCACCCCGCGCCCGGAGTTCCTGGAGTGGTACCCGAAGTGGACCAACGGCACCTTCACCAGCGCCAAGCAGTCGACCTGGACGGTGACGGCCAACGCCAAGTACGTGCTGTTCGGTGGTGAGTTCCTGAAGGTCAACGGCGTCGCCCAGCAGGGTCTGGTGCGGTTCGCGGTCAAGGACATCGCTCCCAACAAGGTCGGTCCGACGCTGAAGGGCGCCAAGTGGGCGCTGACCGGCACCTCGCCCTCCGCGGGCAAGGCCACGCTGAAGTGGCCCGGCAACCCCGACAAGGACAACGCGACCGTCACGTACAAGCTCTACCGCGGCTCGATGACCTCCACGCCGATCAAGACCGTCAAGGTCACGGCCCCGTTCTGGAAGCACGCTGCGATGACCTTCACCGACACCGGTCGCGCCAGCCGCTCGGCGCAGAAGTACCGCATCGAAGCGGTGGACCCGCTCGGCAACGTCTCCCGCTCCGACTGGGTGACGGTCACGATCAAGTGACTCCATCCCGATGACCCAGCCGGTCTGGGTCTGCATGCTCACCTATCGGCGCCCGGAGGGGCTGGCCGAGGCGGTGGGCCTGCTTCGGGTCCAGCTCGAACTGGTTCCGGGCGCGCGGCTGCTCGTGGTGGACAACGACGAGCAGCCGACCGCTTCTGGCGCTGTGAGCGAGGCGGCCTGGGGCGACGTACGTGTCCGGTATGTGCATGAGCCGACCCCTGGCATCGCCGCCGCGCGGAACCGGGCGCTGGCAGAGGCCGGACCGGACGCCGTCGTCGTCTTCATCGACGACGACGAGCAGCCGTCGCAGAGGTGGCTGCCGACCCTGCTCACCTGCTGGCAGGAGACAGGCGCGGCTGGCGTCGTCGGTCCGGTGGTCTCCAGCTTCGCCGCCGAACCGGACCCGTGGATCACCGCGGGTGGCTTCTTCGTACGACTGCGGCACGCCACCGGCACGGTCGTCACCACCGCGGCGACCAACAACCTTCTTCTCGACATGCGCCAGGTCGGCTCGCTCCGCTTCGATCTCGGCTTCGGTCTCTCCGGCGGCTCCGACACCGTCTTCACCCGCACCCTCTCCGCAGGTGGCGGCCGGATCGTGTGGTGCGACGAGGCCGCCGTCCACGACCTGGTCCCCACGGACCGCGCGACCCGCGAGTGGGTGCGCGCCCGCGCCTCCCGTATCGGCAACTCCGACTCCCGGGTGCAGGTCTACCTCGCGCCTCGGGGCCGGCGTCCGATGGCCCGACTGCGTGCGACCGTCCGAGGCGTCGTCCGCCTTCTGGGCGGATCGGCCCGCGTCGTCCTCGGCAGCCTCACCGGCTCGTCGACCCACCACGCCCGAGGCACCCGCACCATGCTGCGCGGCCTGGGCATGCTCCGCGGCGCCTGGGGCTCCTACGTGACCGAGTACGAGCGCTGACCCCCGCCGGAGAGGTAGCGGCGGCGAGCGCGCTGATCGCGACGTCGGGCGCGTGTCCGCGGCGGGGGCTTCCGTGGCGGCGGCTTCCGCGCCGGCGGGGCCGAATCGGCAGCCGCTTCCTTGCGCTGCAGCAGGAACACCCCGAGCGCCAGCGCGAGCGGCGGCAGCGAGCTGATGATCGGCCCGAAGAAGAGGTTCCAGCCCAGCTGTAGGGCAAGGAAGAGCCCGAGCGCGGTGCCGGTGCGATGGGCCAGGCTGCGGCCCAGATAGCCGGTGGCGAGCCACAACAACCACCCTGACATCACCAGCCCGGCGAGACCGAACCAGATCCAGAGGTCGCCGATCAGCGAATGCACCTCGATCCGGGTGCCAAACATGTAGTGCTCGACGTAGCCGTTGTCCGGGTCATAGCCCAGACGAGACATGCCCTGTTTGGCGGCCTGCATATCGGTCGGGGTGGCCATGGTGCCGGCGCCGTAGCCGAGCGGCTCGTGGAGCATGAGGGCGACCGTGGCCCCGATCTCGGGTCGGCCACCGAGGATGAGCGACCCCGCTGTCTGCACCTGCAGCTCGGTGCGCTCCTGCGCGGACTGGCCCAGGTAGCCCTCCAAGGCGGCCCCCTCGAGTGCCCGGTAGAGGCCGAGCCCGAGGGCGCCGACCAGCACCAGCGAGAGCAGCACGGAGGTCGACTTCTTCGCCGTCGCAGGCCGGTGCTGCCACACCAGCAGCACCGCGGTCATGATCAGGAACGCGCTCATCGATCGGGCCCCCGAGAGCGCGGTGATCGCGGTCAGCAGGCCGAGGACGATCAGCTCGGCGGCGACCTGCTTGCGGGGACGCCGCTTGATGAGCAGGCAGGCTCCCAGCAGCAGCATCGTCGAGGGCATCGCGAACCCGAACCGCCACGGTTCCTCGGTGAACCGCGAGCCCATCGTCGCGGTGGTGAACGCGCCGACGGCGTAGAGACACACCACGATCCCGGGTGAGAGCACCCGCTGGCCCCACAACAGCGCCCCGGCGCTCATCGCGGCGGAGAAGACCGGCAGCAGCTCGATGAGCACGTTGGCCTCGGTCGGCGGATGCGTCGCCGAACGCCAGGTGTTGAGCGCGAGCGCGGAGATGAAACAGGCAAGCAGCAGTACGCCGCCCAGCACGGCCCCGCGATAGCGGCTCGCCTCCCGGATCCAGACAGGTGCCAGGGCCGCGCCGATCAGCCCGCCGACCGTCAGCCCTCTGACCAGGTTGAAGTCGGTCCCCGCGAGGAACGCCGCCGCTCCCGCCAGCAGGGCGGCCAGCACCTCCCAGCCGGTCCGTTCGGGGTGCTGGGTGCGTCGGGCGCCCTGGGTGCGCGGAGGGCGCACCGCCGTCGCGACCGCCACGCTCAGCTCCCGGCGGCGGGGTAGCCCTGCTGGCGCGGTTCCCGACGGCGTACGAGGCCGGCGAGGAGTCGCGACCGCCACGGTCAGCTCCCGGCGGCGGGGTAGCCCTGCTGGCGCGGTTCCCGACGGCGTACGAGGCCGGCGAGGAGACGGGCGAACCAGCTCTGCTCCGGCTGGCCGTAGTAGGTGTGCGCGGCGGTGTCGCGGACCTGGTTGGCGACGATGCCGAGGCAGCGGGCGTCGACGGCCTCGAGGCTGTCGATGGCCTCGAGCACCTGCGGGCGGTGGATCGTACGGCAGTTGGCGACCACCAGTGCCCCGTCGGTCAGCCGCGACAGGATCGCGCCGTCGGCGACCGGAAGCAGTGGCGGGGAGTCGAGGATGACCACGTCGTAGCCGGCGCGCGCCTCCTCCAGCAGGGCGGCCATCCGGGGGGAGCCGATCAGCTGGGCGGGGTTGGGCGGGATCTCGCCCATGGTGAGCACGTGCAGGTTCGCATCTCCCCAGACCTGGATGACGTCGTCGAGCTCGACCTTTCCGATCAGCACCGTCGTCAGCCCGGCCGCGCCCTCCAGCCCGCAGTAGTCCGCGACCGCCGGACGGCGCATGTCGGCGTCGATGAGCAGCACGCGCTGGCCCTGCTCGGCGATCGCCAGCGCCAGGTTGATCGATGTCGTCGACTTGCCCTCACCGCCGATCGAGGAGGTCACGACCATGGAGCGGACCCGCGAGGAGGCATCGAGGAACTGCAGATTGGTCTGCAGTCTCCGATAGGCCTCCGTGGCGACGTTGTGCGGATCGATCGCGGTGATCGCACCGCGGGAGCGCCGCTGGCCCCGGCGCCGGGGGATCGCTCCCAGGAGGCCCACGTCGGTGAGCTGCTCGATCTCGGCAGCGGTCCTGACCCGCGTGTCCAGAAGGGCGCGGATCACGGCGATCGCGACACCGAGGCCGAAGCCGCCGGTGAAGCCGACCAGAGCGGCCAGCCGCGTACGAGGTGCGAACGCCTCGTCGGGCGGGTCGGCTCGGGCGACCACGGTCACCTCGACCGCGGCCTTCTTGTTGGAGCTGGGGGAGAGGTTGGTGATCGTGGTGGTGAGCTCGTCGGCGACCGAGTTGGCGAGATCCGAGGCGCCGGTGCTGGTCGTGGCCACCGCGTCGATCTCGATGATCACGGTGTCGAGCGGGTTCTCGGCGGTGATCTCCTCGGCCAGGTCCTTGGACGTCGTGTCCAGGTCGAGGTCGTAGATGACCTGGTCGAGCACCACCGGCATCGTGGCCAGCTTGGCGTAGGACTGGACGATCTCCTGGGTGAACGTCGAGCCCTGGACCAGCTCCTGGGTCGTCGCGCCACGAGCGATCGAGACGAAGACGGTGCTCTGGGCGCGGTACTGCGGGGGGCTCGCGTGCGCCTGCGCGAAGGCCGCGCTGGCGCCGATGATCGCGAGCGCCGCGACGATGTACCAACGCTTTCGCAGGGCTGCGACGTAGTCGCGCAGGTCCACCAGGTCACTCCGTCCGATGTCTTTGCCAGGCTGTTCGTCCGTGGCTCATCCGCCCTCAGGGCAGGTCCACGAGGCCATCGCACATCCTCACCCGATTTGGGGACGACGTGGCCGAGCGGCCGCCCCGTTCCCCCAAATGGGGGATTCATCTGCCGTTGGTTTCTGGAGCCGTACGCTGACTGCGTAATGTCTGTTCGTCACGTTCGGGGGGTCCGCTGCGTGGATGTGCGGTTCACGCTCGAGAATCGTCAGGCAACTGTTCGAAGGTAGGCAGGATGGACTCCGCGACGATCCTGGTCGTCTGCACCGGGAACATACGACGATCGCCGGCGATCGAGGCGATGCTCCGTGAGGGCGTCGGCCAGATCGGTGGGCTCGCCCGCCACGGCATCACGGTGATCTCGGCCGGCAGCGAAGCGCTCGAGGGCTACGACATGGACTCGATGATCGCCTCCGAGGTGGCTCTCGCCGGGACCCGGCTGACCAGGCATCAGGCCTACCGTCTCGACGTCGCCGACATCGAGCGTGCCGACCTGATCATCACCGCCGAGCGGTCCCATCGCAGCGACGTCGCGCGGCTGGTGCCCCCGGCGGTCAAGCGGACGTTCACGCTCGTCGAGCTCGCCGCGCTCAGCGATCTGCTGGGACGCGCGGCCCTGGGCGGACCCACGGGCTCGGAAGCGGATGCGGCAGCCCGGCTGCGCGCGCTGGTCCAGCTCGCACCGCTGCAGCGGACCCGGCGGCGGATCCGACGGCCGGCCGACGACGACCTACTCGACCTGCGGAGGCGGTCGCCGCGCGAGGCGCGGCGGCTGGTGACCGAGGCGCGTGGCCATGTCGAGACGCTGCTGCGGGTTCTGGAGCCGAGCCTGTCGCTGGTCAACAAGCCTCAGCGACCCTTCGCCCCTCTCGTTGCCCCTCCTGTCGCCGCTCCCACTTTCGCCTCGTCCGACGAGCCGAACGAGTCGACCCAGCCCCGTTCCGCGCACTCCAACCGGTCGGCGGGTTGACCGACGCCGGTTTGGAGGCGAGTTAGGTTTGCCTACATGAGTCGTCCCGCGAAGCCTGAGACCGTTCTCGTCGTCACCGCCACCGAGCAGCTGAGTCCGACGATGATCCGGGTGAGCTTCCGCTCGGAGGACCTGAGTGCCTTCTCCTCGAGCGTCTTCACCGACCGCTACGTGAAGCTCTCCATCCCTCAGGGGCCCGGCTCGACGGAGGACGCCCCCGTGTTGCGCACCTACACCGCGCTCAACCCGTCGGTCGAGGACGGCACTCTCGACATCGACTTCGTCGTCCACGGCACCGAGGGGTACGCCGGTCCCTGGGCCGTCGCGGCCGAGCCCGGTGACACTCTGGTGGCTCTCGGCCCCGGCGGTGCCTACGCGCCCGACCCGGAGGCCGACTGGCACCTGCTCGCCGGCGACGAGACCGCCCTGCCCGCCATCCGCGCAGCTCTGGCCGCTCTCCCGGCCGACGCCCGCGGATACGCCGTCATCGACATCCCCGCGCCGGACCACGAGCAGCCGCTCGACCACCCCGAGGGCGTCGAGGTGACCTGGCTTGTCACCGGCGACCACACCCACCACGCAGCGCAGGACGCCGAAGGTCACGAGCAGATCCTCCTCACCGCCATCCGCGACCTGAAGTGGCTCGACGGCCGCGTCCACGCCTTCGTCCACGGCGAGGCGGCCGTCACCATGCACGGCATCCGCCCCTACCTCCTCAAGGAGCGGGGCGTCCCGAAGGCCGACGTCTCCATCTCCGGCTACTGGCGCCGCGGCCGCACCGAGGAGACCTTCCGCGAGTGGAAGCGCGAGCTCGCCGACGCCGAGTCCGTCTGACCTGAGCAGCCACCCCCGCTGGTCGAGCCGCCGGAGCCGCTAGGCGGAGGCGTGTCGAGACCAACACGGTGAGGTCCGCGCTCGATCGCACCGTGTTGGTCTCGACACGCTCGGCCGCAGGCGGCCTCGCGGCTCGACCAGCGGGGGGTTGGCGGCTCGACCAGCGGGGTTGGCGGCTCGACGAGCGGGGTTGGTGGCTCGACCAGCGGTGCCGGGCGTCAGGTGCCGTTCTCGCTGAAGTGCTGGTAGTCCTTCAGTGAGCTCCAGGCGCCGCCCCACTCCCAGCCGATCTCGGCGAAGGCCCGGACCACCACATCGTCCGGGTGGATCATCCCGGGCGCCTCTCGGGACCGGTCCACGTACCAGCGGGCGAGCTCGGGGATGACGCGGTCGCCCTTGACGTACGGGTTCTGGAACGGGTTCAGGTCGATCGCCAGGCCGTAGGCGTGCTGCGAGAACGAGGTCTGTCCCACAGAGGGTCGGCAGACGAAGCCGCCGGTGCCGTTGCCGTCGCCGGTCGGCGGCGCGTCCAGGGCGGCCTTCGTGGTGATGTCCAACTGCTCGATCGGGAATCTCGCCTCGTAGAGCCGCCGAAAGACTCCCACCACGTCCTCGGCCACCCGGGCATTGATCAGCATCTCGCCGGTGTGGCGGGCGCCGTCGAAGCCCCAGAACGCCATCCGCACCCAGGCCAGCTCCTGCCTCGAGACCGGGCAGCCCGGCTCCCAGGTCGAGCGCGCGATCACGTCGTCGGGCGCGATGTCGACCTCGGCGGCGAAGCCCTCGCCGGGCAGCATCGGGACCACGTCCGGCAGCGTCCAGGCCCGGTTGCGCAGCTCCTTCGGAGTCGCTCCGGCGATCCCGTAGCCCGCGGCGTCCTCCTTCAGTACCCGGGTGCCGAGCCACGGCGGCGGCACCGTCCCAGGCTCCGCGACAGCCGGAGAAGAAGGCGAAGGTACGTCGCTGGGTGACGGCTCCGCGGGGATCGAGGGGACGCTGGTCGTCGGCGACGGGCTGGCCTCAGGCGCCCCGCCGCAGGCGCTGAGCGCGAGCAGGAGGGCGGCCGACCAGGCGACGTACGTCCTGGTTCTCACCGATCCGCCCCGCCTCGTGACGGCCAGGCAGCCATCGCGACCGCGGCGAGACCGCGCAGCTCCTGCCGCGTGGCGCCGTCGATCGCCTGCACCGACATGCCCTGGATCACGGCTCCGAAGAGCCGCGCCAGGGCGCCGACGTCGGTCCCGCCCGGCAGCTCGCCCTCGGTGACCGCTGTCCACAGCCGCTGCTCGATGCCGGCGAGCGTCTCGGAGCGCATCCTCGCCGGGCGGGTGGCGACGCCCCGCTGGGTGGCGCCCAGCGCCAGGGCGGCCGTCGAGACCATGCAGCCTGGTGGCAGCCCGCTCTCGCTGAACCGGTCGGCCGCCTCGTTCAGGAACTCCGAGACGGCCTCGCGAGCCGGCCCGTCGGGCCGCAGCACGGTGCCGTGCTCGCACGCGTAGCGCTCGAGGGCGGTCTGGTAGAGCAGCTCCTTGGAGCCGAACGCCCCGTAGAGGCTGGGGGCCTTCAGCCCGGTCGCGGCCTCGAGCGTCGCGACGCTCGTGCCTTCGTACCCGTGCTCCCAGAACGCCCGCATCACGGCATCGAGCACCGCGTCCTCGTCGAAGGAGCGCGGTCTTCCGCGGGAGGGCTTGCGCATTTCCATAGTGATCCCTACATTAACTCCCAACGCTTTATTTAGCGACTACTACAGAAATGAGACCGAGATGATCCGCAATGCACTCGTCACCGGAGCCTCCCGCGGGATCGGCCGCGCGATCGCCGTACGTCTGGCCGCCGACGGGTTCGGCCTGATCGGCGTCCACTACGGCTCGAACCGTGCTGCCGCCGAAGAGACAGCACGGCTCATCGAGTCGGCCGGGGCTCAGGCGGTCCTGATCAGAGCGGACCTCGGTGAGGACGGTGCGAAGGCGGCGGGCGAGATCGCGGAGGCATGGACCGCAGCGGCGCTCGATGCGGATGGCGGCCTCGACGTCCTGGTCAACAACGCGGGCATCAGCGGCAACCAGGAGCTCCACGAGCTCGACCCGGTGACCGCGCGCCGGGTGCTCGAGGTCAACCTGATCGCGCCGATGTTCCTTACTCAGGCGGTCGCCCCGCATCTTCGCGAAGGCGGCCGCGTGATCAACGTGTCGACCGGCTACACCCGGGTGGCGGCCCCGACCCATCTGGCGTACGCCGCGGCCAAGGCCGGCATCAACAACCTCACCCGCGCGCTGGCCGCGCCGCTCGCCGCGCGTGGGGCGACGGTCAACGCCGTCCTCCCTGGCGTGATCGACACCGACATGAACGCCGACTGGCTCAGCCTGCCCGAGCCGAGGGCGCAGGCCGACGCACTGTCGGTCTTCGGCCGGATCGGCACGGCGGAGGACGTCGCCGACGCGGTCGGCTTCCTCGCCTCGCCCCGGGCGCGATGGGTCACCGGCGAGACGCTCGACGTGACCGGCGGTTCGGCACTCTGAGCCGCCTGATCTCACTTGACTTCGAGTGCACTCGAACCCGGACACTGGCTCCATGACGACCCAGACGCACAGCAACGGCGGTCTCAGCATCGCCGAGGTCGCCGAGCGGACCGGCCTGACCGCACACACGCTGCGCTACTACGAGCGCGACGGGTTGATGCTCGGGGTCGGCCGCAACGGCTCGGGCCACCGCGCCTACACCGAGGGCGACCTCGGCTGGATCACGCTGATCACCAGGCTGCGCTCGACCGGGATGCCGATCCGGGAGATCCGCCGTTACGCCGAGATGGTCCGTGAAGGCGCCGGCAACGAGGAGGAGCGCCTCGCCCTGCTGCGCGCACACCGCGACCGGGTGCGCGCGCAGCTGGAGGAGACGGCCGCCCATCTGGACGCGATCGAGTTCAAGGTCTCCTACTACGCCGCTGCGGTCGGCGAGACGGATCCCGATGCCGAGCTCATCGCCCAGCAGCGTCGAGGCGACGTCGCTGCTCCTCGTTGAGCTCCAAGTCCACCGCCGCCAGGCTCTCGTCCAGCTGGGCGACCGACGATGCCCCGATCAGCGGGATCACCGGAAGCGCGTCGCCGAGCATCCAGGCCAGCACGACCTGGTTGCGGGTGGCGCCGGTCTCGGCTGCGACCTCGTCGAGCACGTTCAGCCGCGCCGTCGTGCCCGGGTGGTCATAGGCGCCGTCGAGGGGCTTGGCCGGGTTCGTGTACGCCCCGCTGAGCAGCGGCGTGTAGGCGACCAGGGTCAGCCCCGGCGTCGCCCGCACGTAGGCGAGCAGCGAGGCGTCGGCCACGCCGATCTCGCCGTCGACCGACAGCCTGGGGTCGGGGATGTCGGTGCGCATCCGCAGGTAGGTGTGGTGGTACTGCAGCACGCTCGGGCGTGCCGCCTCCGGGTTCGCGGCCCGCGCCCGCTCGACCTGCCAGGACCAGTGGTTGCTCAGCCCGAACTGGCCGATGACACCGTCCTTCACGAGAGCGGCGAAGCCCGCGGCGTACTCCTCCAGCGGCACGCCGTTCATGTCCGGCACGTGCGCGTAGTAGAGATCGAGCCGCTCGACGCCGAGGCGTTCGCGGGAGCGGTCGGCCTGCTCGCGTACGTTCTCCGGCGTCAGCCCTTCCCAGCTCCGGTTGCGCTGGGTCGCCCAGCCGTTCTCGACACGCTCGACGGTGTCGGTGGGACGTGCGCCGACCTTGGTGGCGATGACGATCTCCTCGCCGATCCCACGGTCGCGCCGCCACCGGCCGAGGAACGTCTCGCTCTCGCCGCCCTGGGTGCCGTTGGCCCAGTAGGCGTAGTTGTTGGAGGTGTCGACGAAGGTGCCGCCGGCCTCGACGAAGCGGTCGAGGATCGCGTAGGACGTCTCGACGTCCGTGTCCGTGCCGAAGCGCATCGCGCCGAGGGCGAGCTTGCTGACGCGCCGTGCTCCGGCGCCCGTTCCGATGGTCGTGTATCGCATGTGCCCCACGCTCCGGCTTCGTGCGCGCTCGAAGTCAACAGGTTTGAGATTGCGGGGTCTCGACAGGCTCGACCACCGGTGAGCACGCCTCGACCACGGCGTACGCACGTCTTCTAGACTGGTGCCTGCACCCCCTGTCTTCCCGGCCGGGG
>NZ_JACIXG010000122.1 GCF_014360585.1 Nocardioides sp. | reverse complement strand
CCTACCCCTACGACCTGGCCGTGGCCGAGGGCGCGATCGACCCGGCGACCGGCGAGGTCCTGGTGCCGTGGGCGGTCTCGGACTGCTCCAGCGGCGAGTGCTCCTACTACCAGTACCTGCAGGGCACCTCGATGGCCTCCCCGCACGCCGCTGGTGTGGCCGCGCTGATCGTCGGCAAGTACGGCAAGCACGACCGCTCCGGCAAGACCCTCTCGCCCGCCAAGGTCGAGAAGATCCTGCGCAAGTCGGCCACCGCCAAGGCCTGCCCGGTCCCGGCGGACTTCACCTACGTACGCCACCTGCCCAACGGCACCACGGCTACCTCCACCCACACCTGTGAGGGTGGCGAGGCGCCGAACGGCTTCTACGGCAGCGGCATCGTCAACGCCAAGGCGGCAATCGGCAAGCGCTGACCGCGTGCAGCAATACCCGGTTGACCGGGTATTGCTACCGCGACGAAGGGCCCGGATGCTCATCTCGAGCACCCGGGCCCTTCCCGTCCCTCAGGGTCAGGGGGCGAGCCGCTCCGTACGCCAGCCGTCGCCCTCACGCAGGTAGACGAGCCGGTCGTGCATCCGCCCCGGACGTCCCTGCCAGAACTCCACCCTCGTCGGCTCGACGCGGTAGCCGCCCCACTCCTCCGGCACCGGGACCGGCCGGCCCTCGAACTGGGCCTCGACCTGGTCGTACGCCGCCGCCAGCTCCTCGCGTCCGGAGACGACCCGGCTCTGGTGAGAGGCGTGGGCGCCGAGCTGCGAGCCACGCGGCCGCTGCGCGAAGTAGGCCTCGACGTCTGCCTGGGGAAGCTGGCGGGCGAGCCCGTCGATGCGTACCTGCCGTTCCAGCGGATGCCACGGGAAGAGCACCGCGCAGCGCGGCTCGGCGGCGAGGTCCTCACCCTTCCGGGAGGCGGTGTTGGTGAAGAAGGTGAAGCCCGCGGCCGAGAAGCCCTTCAGCAGGACGGTCCGCGAGGAGGGCGCCCCTTCGGCCGAGACGGTCGAGACCACCATCGCGTTCGGCTCGACGATGCCCGCGTCACGAGCCTCGGCGTACCACCTCTCGAACATCAGGAACGGGTCGGTCGCGAGGTCGTCCTCGTGCAGCCCGCTGCGGGTGTAGTTCTCTCTCGCTGCCGCCAGCTCAGCCGCCAGATCCATGCCGTCGAGCCTATCTTCTTCACGCGTGGGGCAGAATGCGGAGCGACACTAGGAGAATTGGAGAAGGCAGTGAGCCAGGTACAGCACGGTCTCGAGGGCGTCGTGGCCTTCGAGACCCAGATCGCAGAGCCCGACAAAGAGGGTTCGGCCCTCCGTTATCGCGGGGTCGACATCGAGGACATCGTCGGGCGGGTGCCGTTCGAGAACGTCTGGGGTCTGCTGATCGACGGCTCATACGGCCCGGGCCTGCCGCCCGCCGAGGCCTACAACCTGCCGGTGCACACCGGCGACGTGCGCGTCGACGTCCAGGCCGCCATCCCGATGCTCGCGCCTGCCTTCGGGTTCGGGCAGACCTACGACATCTCCGACGAGCAGGCCCGCGAGGACCTCGCCCGGGTGGCCGTCATGGTCCTCTCGTACGCCGGCCAGTCGGCCCGCGACATCCACCTGCCGATCGTGCCGCAGCGCGAGGTCGACAAGGGCAAGACTCTTGCCGAGCGCTTCCTGATCCGCTGGCGTGGCGAGGCCGACCCCGCTCACGCGCACGCCATCGACGCCTACTGGTCCTCGGCCGCCGAGCACGGCATGAACGCCTCCACCTTCACCGCCCGGGTGATCACCTCCACCGGCGCCGACGTGGCCGCGGCCTTCTCCGGCGCGATCGGCGCGATGAGCGGCCCGCTGCACGGCGGCGCGCCCTCCCGCGTGCTCGGCATGATCGAGGACGTCGAGAAGACCGGCGACGCCTCCGCCTACGTGAAGGGCCTGCTCGACTCCGGCGAGCGGCTGATGGGCTTCGGCCACCGCGTCTACCGCGCCGAGGACCCGCGGGCGCGGGTGCTGCGCCGCACCGCCCGCGAGCTCAACGCGCCCCGCTACGAGGTCGCCGAGGCCCTGGAGAAGGCGGCTCTGGAGGAGCTGCGAGCCCGCCGCCCCGACCGTGTCCTGGAGACCAACGTCGAGTTCTGGGCCGCGATCGTGCTCGACTTCGCCCAGATCCCGGCCAACATGTTCACCTCGATGTTCACCTGCGCCCGCACCGGTGGCTGGTCCGCCCACATCCTGGAGCAGAAGAGGACCGGCCGGTTGATCCGCCCCAGCGCCATCTACACCGGCCCCGAACCCCGCTCCGCCGACGCGGTCGACGGCTGGAGGGCCGACTGGGCGAAGTGACACGCCCTGGTCCGGGCGGCTCAGCGAAGCCCGGGCCTCGACGTGTCCGGGCGCCCGGCAGGCGACGTGGTCGGGCGTGATGCGGGACCGAGGGTTGATCGACGCGCGCGATCAGCCTCGGCTCCGCCGGAAGAGCGTTTCGACCTCATCGAGCGCTCGCGCCAGCGCGTCCGTCATCTCGACGGTCTCGAATGCCTCGGCGGACAGCTCACCGCCGTCCTCGAGATCGTCCAGCACCAGCCGCACGGCACGCTGGACGAAGTCGGCCACGCTGTCGACTCCGCCGTCAGCGATGAGCTCGTTGATCGTCTCGAGGTCGGGCTCCGACAGGGTGATCACGATCTCCTGAGCATCTGCCATGACAAGGAGCGTACGCCGACGGAAGCCGCAGCACACATGCTGCGCTGCCGAGTCCGCTGGGTGACCTAGAGCTTCTTGGCCATGCAGACCACGAGGTCGTCGTCCTTGTAGAACCCGAAGGGCTCGACGTCGACATAGCCGTTGGCGGCGTAGAGCCCGATGGCCTCGTGCTGGAGGCCGCCGGTGGTCAGCACCATGACGCCGAAGCCAGTTTCACGCGCGGAGGCCTCGACGTGGGCGAGCATCCGCTTCGCGAGGCCCCTGCCCTGGGCCTCCGGGACGACGTACATCCGCTTGATCTCCGCAGACACATCGGTCCCCATGACTTGCTCGCCGGAGCGCCGCCAGGCGCCGGAGGCGGCCGGGACCTCGTCGAGGTAGGCGACGAAGAAGGCGCCCGCGGGTGACTCGAACATCTCCGGCACCGTCGGGTCGTAGTCAGGCTCGCCATAGCGCTCGACGTAGAACTCCTGCACCCGGTCGACCAGCTTCTGTGCGTCCGGGTGGTCGTACGGAACCCGGCGAATCTCAAGAGTCACGTCGGTATTCTGGCCGATGTCCGCGTCTTGAGAGAATGGGTTTATGACGCTGCAGATCCCCGCCGACATCCTGCCCGCCGACGGACGTTTCGGGTCCGGGCCGTCCAAGGTGCCCGCGGGCCGCTTGGAGGCGCTGGCCGCGACGGGGGTCTCGATCATGGGGACCTCCCACCGGCAGCAGCCGGTCAAGGATCTCGTCCGTCGCGTCCAGTCCGGCCTCGCCGAGCTCTTCTCGCTGCCCGAGGGCTACGAGGTCGTCATCGGCAACGGTGGTTCGGTGGCCTTCTTCGACCTGGCCACGTACGCGCTGGTGCGTGAGCGCAGCCAGCACGCCGTCTTCGGCGCGTTCGGCAAGAAGTTCCTCTCCGCCGCCACGTCGGCGCCGTGGCTCGCCGACCCGTCGGTCATCTCGGCTGATCCGGGGTCACTGGCGGTGCCGACGCACGAGGACGACGTCGATGTTTACGCCTGGACACATAACGAGACGTCGACGGGTGTGATGGCTCCGGTCGTACGTCCCGCCGGCGCAGGTGCGGATCAGCTCACCGTCGTCGACGCCACCTCGGCCGCCGGTGGCCTGCCGCTCGACGTTGCCCACAGCGACGTCTACTACTTCGCTCCGCAGAAGTCTTTCGCCTCCGACGGCGGGCTCTGGCTCGCGCTGCTCTCCCCCGCGGCGGTCGCCCGCGCGGAGGAGATCGCGGCCAGCGGCCGGCACATCCCGTCGTTCTTCTCGCTGACCGAGGCGATCAAGCAGTCCCGCAGCGGCCAGACGGTCAACACCCCCGCCGTCGCGACGCTCTTCCTGATGGCCGAGCAGCTCGACTGGATGAACTCCTCCGGCGGGCTGGACGCGATGGTCGCGCGCACGACCGCCTCCTCCGACGCGCTCTACGCATGGGCCGAGAAGGCGCCGTACGCCCGACCCTTCGTGGAGGACCGCAGCCATCGATCCCTGGTCGTCGGCACCGTCGAGCTCGACGCCGGCATCGACAAGGACGAGCTGCGCCGCGTGCTCGCCGAGAACGGCGTCGTCGATCTCGACTCCTACCGCGGCGTCGGCACCAACCAGCTCCGGGTCGCGATGTATCCGTCGGTCAACGCCGCCGACGTCGAGGCCCTCACCGCCTGCATCGACTGGGTCGTCGACCGCCTCTGACTCGAGCTGCTCCGACTCACTTCCGCTTGCGCAGCAGGAAGTACGCCACGACAGCAACCGCCACCAGGGCGATCGGGCCGGTGGAGCCGCCGTCGCCCGCACCGTCGTCCTCGGTCTTTGGCTCGGCCTCGTCCGGTTTCGGCTCAGCGGTCGGATCGGCCGTCGGGGACGGCTCCTCCCCGACCACCTCACCCACGAGCTCGGGGTCGACTCTGATCACCTCGGCCCGGATGCCCTCGCTGGTGACCACGACGTCGCCCTTCCGCGTGACGCCGATGGCCTCGCCCTGCTCCTGGTCGGGTGTCCGGAACGAGCCGACCCGGTCCATCGAGGGCCACTCGTAGATCGTGGCGGAGTAGTAGCCGCGTACGACCAGATGCTCTCCGTCGGGGAAGAAGGCGCCGTCGGTGGCCATCGGGATGACCGGGGCGACCTCCTTCAACCGGTTGGGGCGGTCGAGGTCGAGCCGCCTCGGCACGGCGTAGAGGCTTCCGCCGCCCCAGTCCTTCGTGGCGACGAAGAGCCGCCCGTCCGGGTGGGCCAGCAGGGACTCCGCGTTGTGCGGACCGTCGGGATAGACGAGCTCGTAGACGGTCGGCGAGACCGTACGCTCGCCCCGCCCGACCCGCACCTTCGCGATCCTGATCGAGTCCCGCACGCTGTTGTTGTCCCCGATGTCCCCGACCCAGACGCGGTTGCCGCCCGCTGGCGCCAGCCCTTCGACGTCGACCGGGTCCTCGGCCCAGTGGGTCACCCCGACCGTGTCGCCGCGGGAGTCGACGGTGAAGACCCGCCCGCTGTCGCCGGAGTCGTTGGTGGTGGCGTACAGCCCGTTTCCGAGCGGTGTCAGCCCGCTGGCCTCGCTGATCGTCGGGTCGGAGAAGGCGAAGAGCACGTCGTCGCCGGCGGCGTTCGCGGGCACGGACCAGATCAGCACCAGCCCGAGCGCGCCCGCCGCGGCGGCGACGGCCTTCATCGCTTGGAGAGCAGCTCGCCGAGCTTCGGACGTACGCCCCACTCGGCCACGAGCTCGTCGTACTCCTTCTTCACCGAACCGCCCTTGACCGGCGATCCGGTGCGGATCGCACGGAGCATGGTGTTGCGCGGGGTGTGCTGGCTCTCCACGAACTGCACCACATCGACCCGGTAGCCGGAGAGCCGCAGCAGGCTCGCGCGCAGAGCGTCGGTCAGGGTGTCGGCGAAGCGCTCGCGGAGGATGCCGTGTCGGGTGAGCATCGAGTAGGGCGCCGGGGTCGGGGCCTTGCGCAGCTGGGCGGCGATGTCGTGGTGGCAGCACGGCGCGGCCAGCACCAGCGGCGCCTCCCACTCGACCGCACGGGCCAGGGCGTCGTCGGTGGCGGTGTCGCAGGCGTGCAGCGCGAGCACCACGTCGGGCATCTCGGTGAGCTGTACGCCGTCGATCGTCCCGGCCACGAACTCGGCAGCGACCCCCAGCTCCGCGGCGATCTTGGTGTTGTGCTCCCGCGACTGCTCCTTGACGTCGACGCCGGTGACGACGACGGGCAGCTCGCGGACCTCAGTGAGGTAGCGCTGGGCCGCGAAGGTCAGGTAGCCGTTGCCGGCGCCCAGGTCGATGATCCGCAGCGGCTCCTCGGCGGTCGGCCGGCGGACCTTCCCGGATTTCATCGCGTCGCTCAGGGCGGCGTCGAGCTGGCGCAGGAACTCCTCGACCTGGCGGTACTTCGCCTGCCGCGACGGCTTCAGGTTGCCGTCCTTGTCCGAGAGGCCGAGCACCCGGAAGACCGGGTCGGACTCGGGCAGCAGCCGCTCCTTGGGCTGGTCATGGCCATGTTCGGCCTCGACCGGCGCGGTCAGCTCGGTGGTCGAGACCAGCGCCGTGGTCGGCGTCTTGGCCTGGATCTGGGTCTGCTCGGTCGCGGTCGTCACGATCCAGTTGGCGAACGGGACATCGAGCAGGTCGTCGAGCGCGGACGGGTCCCCGACCGGGTGGTTCGCGGTGAACGCCTGCGTGGCGTCGTACGTCGTGATCTGCAGGTGACGTCCGGCCTTGAGGTCGACGTAGCGGATCTCGGCGCGGCGCCATTGCGGCGTGGTGCCACGCTGCCTGCCCGACGCGACCGCCTTGACCAGCTGATCGGGATCGAGGATCACCGACCGCATCCGGTTCAACGCCCGCAGCAGCGGCTCGGACTCCCTGCTCAACTCAACACCCCGGCGACGACGACCAGCAGCAGAAGGGCGACCAGCGCTCCGGGAATGATCAGTCGGCGGTAACGCGGGTTCACCGCTTCAGTCTAGGCGCGGCCGGGCGCCAACACCCATCCACGACCTCAGCCGTCTGGCCGGCGCGTACGTCGCGGTCGCATGTAACACGTCGTTCGTAGGTCTATCCGGTCGTTATAAAAGGCGAGTAGACCTACGAACAGCGTGTTACAGCGACGACGACCAGCCCAGCCGACGCCTCACACTCGCGAGGCGAAGAGCTCAGCGAGGTGCATGGCGGGCACCGAGGCGAGGTCATCGAGCTGCACGCGGCACGACATCCCGTCGGCCAGGACGATCGCGTCGGGCTGGGACCGGACGGCGGGCAGCAGATACGTCTCCGCGACCGCCACCGAGACCTCGTAGTGGCCCTCCTCGACCCCGAAGTTGCCGGCGAGGCCGCAGCAGCCGGAGACCTTGGTGACCTTCGCACCAGCCTGGGTCAGCAGTGCCTCGTCGTCGACCCAGCCCAGGACGGCGTGCTGATGGCAGTGCGGCTGCGCGACCACCTCGACGCCGGTCAGGTCGGGCAGCGACGCCCGGCCCTCGCCGACCAACCGCTTCACCAGCTCGGCGAAGGTGAGCACCCCGTCACGTACGACCTCGGCCTCGGGCAGCGCCGAGAGCTCCACCGAGTCCGACCGCAGCGTCGCGGTGCACGACGGCTCCAGCCCGACGACCGGCACGCCTGACGAGACATAGGGAGCCAGCGTACGAACCGTCTTCTCCATGATCTTCCGGGCGTCGTCGAGCTGGCCGGTGGTGATCCAGGTGAGGCCGCAGCAGGCCTTCTCGCCGATCACGCGCACGGTCAGACCCTGGGCCTCCAGCCACTTGATCGCACCATGACCCGACTGCGCGAAGAAGTGGTCGGTGAACGAGTCGGCCCAGATCCACACGTCCGGAGCCTCCGGAAGCATCCCTGTCGGCGCCGACCGCCTCAGCGTCTTGGCCGCGAACGCCGGGATCGAGCGCCGCTGGTCGATGCCGGCGGTCTTCTTGGCGATCCTCGCCAGCGGGCCGACCTTCAGGGAGGCGTTGGCCATCTGAGTGAACGGCGCCGCGAGCCGCGCCCACTTCGGCAGCTGCCCGAGAAAAGCGTGCGAGCGCGGCCGCCGCTCCCCGAGGACGTGGTGCTTCTGGTAGAGCGCCTCGGACTTGTACGTCGCCATGTCGATGCCCGTGGGACAGTCGGACGCACACCCCTTGCAGGCCAGGCACAGGTCGAGCGCCTCTCCCACCGCGGGGTCGCCGAGCCCACCGACGAGCGACCCGTCGAGCGCCTCCTGCAGCACACGCGCACGCCCACGGGTGGAGTCCTTCTCCTCGCGGGTGGCGAGGTAGGAGGGGCACATGACCCCCACAGTCTTCGGGGCGACACACTTGCCGACGCCGGTGCAGCGGTGCACGGCAGCACCCAGGTCGCCGGAGTCGTGGATCAGCCGCAGTCCGGTCCGCGGGAGGGCACGTGACCGCACCGGACGCAGATCGTCTGTGATCGACGCGGGCCGCACGATGTTGCCCGGGTTGAGCAGGTCCGAGGGGTCGCAGATGCCCTTGACCTGCTCGAAGAGATCGATCGAGGTCGAGTCGTACATGATCGGCAGCAGCTCCGAGCGGACCCGGCCGTCGCCGTGCTCACCCGACAGCGAGCCGCCGTAGGTCACCAGCCGGGTCGCGCACGCCGTCATGAACTCCCGGAACACCTGCGCCGACTCCGGCGCGTCCGGCGCGAAGGGGAAGTCGATGCGGCAGTGGATGCAGCCGTCGCCGAAGTGACCGTAGGGGTAGCCGTGCAGGCCGAACGACTCCAGGATCTCCTCGAAGTCCCGCAGCCACGCACCGAGGTGCTCCGGCGGGACGGCCGCGTCCTCCCATCCCGAGTGGGCGGGCGTCGGCAGCGAGACCCCGGCCAGCCCGGCGCCGTCCTCGCGGATCCGCCACAGCGCGGCCGCTTCGAGGGGATCGACGACGACCCGCGACTCGAGCGCCCCCGACGCCGAGGCGATGCGTTGCACCAGGTCAGGCGCGTCCTGTCCGGCGACCTCGACCATCAGCCAGCCGGCTCCCTTGGGGAGATCGGGCACCGAGCGCCCCTTGGCGCGCACCAGGTCGGCGATCCGCGCGTCCATCCCCTCGCAGGCGATCAGCCGCCCCGGCGCCACCGCCAACAGAGCGGGCACCGCGTCGGCCGCCTCCGCCATGGTCGGATAGCCGAGCACGAGCAGCAGCCGTCCGGGCGAGTCCTCGACGAGCCGCACCGTCGTCTCCAGGATGGTCGCCAGCGTGCCCTCGGAACCGGCCAGGAACCGGTCGACCCGGCCGCCCCGCTCCGGCAGCAGGTGCTCGAGCGAGTAGCCCGAGACCTGACGCCCGAAGCGACCGAACTCGGTCCGTACGTGCCCGAGGTTGGCGCCGACCAGCGCCTGCAGCCGCTCCGCCGTCTCGCCGGTCGACACACCGTCGGCATAGTCGGCCTGCTCGCCGTTGCCGAAGAGCACGGTCAACGCCTCGATGTTGTCGACGGTGCGACCGTAGCCAAGCGCCCGGTTGCCGCAGGCGTTGTTGCCGATCATCCCGCCGATGGTGCAGCGGGTGTGCGTGGAAGGGTCGGGCCCGAAGCGCAACCCGTGCGGCGCCGCGGCCCGCTGGAGGTCGGCATGGATGACGCCCGGATCGATCCGCGCCGTCCGTGCCTCGGGGTCGATCTCGTAGATGGTGCGCAGGTCCCGCGTGTCCACGACGATGCCGGTCCCGACGGCGTTGCCGGCGATCGAGGTGCCCGCGCCGCGCATCGTCACCGGAGCTCCCACGGAGCGCGCCACCGAGTGCACCCCGAGCAGCTCGTCGCGTGACTGCGGCCGCACCACGACCGAGGGCACGACCCGGTAGAGGCTCGCGTCGCTGGAGTAGAGCGCCCGGGCCAGCGGCGAGTCGTCGACCCGGCTGATCCCCTGGTTGCGCAGCTCATTCGCCAGATCCGAGGCAGTCGCATTCACGCGCTCATTGTCACAGACCCTCGCGTCGTCACCGCCGGATGCCCACGCCGGGTGATCACAACCGACACCGATCTCATTGGTCGATATCAAACGCTCATAGGATGGGACGACCCGCGAGCGGCGGGCCCCCTCACACCTCGGAGAGAGACCATGTCCGACACCCCCACCCCGGCCAACCCGCGCTCACGCGTGCTCGTCGCCAGTCTCGTCGGGACCACGATCGAGTTCTACGACTTCTACGTGTACGCGACCGCAGCCGTCCTCGTCTTCCCGGCTCTCTTCTTCCCCGCCGGGGACCCGACCACCGCCCTTCTGGCGAGCTTCGCCGTCTTCGGCGCCGCGATGGTCGCCCGCCCGATCGGCGCGATCTTCTTCGGCCACCTCGGTGACCGCCTCGGCCGCAAGACGACCCTGGTGATCTCGCTGCTCACCATGGGCATCGCGACCTTCCTGATCGGCACCCTCCCCACGTACGAGACCGTCGGCTGGGTCGCCACCGCGCTGCTCGTGCTGATGCGCCTGGCCCAGGGCTTCGCGCTCGGCGGCGAGTGGAGCGGTGCGGCCCTGGTCGCGACAGAGAACGCCCCGGAGGGCAAGCGCGCCATCTACGGTACGTTCCCGCAGCTCGGCGCGCCGCTGGGCTTCATACTCGCCAACGGCCTCTTCCTGGCCATCGCAGCGCTGCTCTCCGCTGAGGGCGCCGACCCGACCAGGCCGTCCGAGGCGTTCCTGGAGTGGGGCTGGCGCGTGCCGTTCCTCTTCTCCGCCGTCATGGTCGTCATCGGCCTGTGGGTCCGGCTGCGCCTGGTCGAGAGCGACGTGTTCACCAAGAGCCAGGACGCCGGCCTGGTCCGCAAGGTCCCGCTCGCCTCGGTGGTGCGCAACCAGGGCAAGCAGCTGGTCCTCGGCACCTTCTTCATGCTCGCGACCTACGTCCTCTTCTACCTGATGACCGCGTTCTCGCTGTCGTTCGGCACCGCCGCCGAGGACCTCGCGGTCCCCGGCCTGGGCTACGGCTACACGACCTTCGTGCTGATGCTGATCTTCGGTGTGGTCTTCTTCGGCATCTTCACCATGGTCTCCGGCCCGCTCGCCGAGAAGTTCGGCCGCCGCCGGTTGCTGATCGCGGTCACCCTCGGGATCATCGCCTTCGGCTTCACCTGGGTGCCGCTGGTCAACGCCGGCAACGTCGGCGTCATGCTCTGGCTCGTCATCGGCTTCTCGCTGATGGGCCTGACCTTCGGTCCGATGGGTGCGCTGCTGCCGGAGCTGTTCCCGACCAGCGTGCGCTACACCGGCTCCGGCGTCTCCTACAACGTCGCCTCGATCCTCGGCGCCGCGGTCGCCCCGTTCATCGCGGTCGCGTTGTGGAAGCAGGCCGACGGCTCGCCCGTCCTGGTCGGCGTCTACCTCTCCGCGATGGCGGTGATCACCCTGATCTCGCTGCTGATCGGCAAGGAGACCAGGGACATCGCGCTCGAGGAGACGCAGGAGTTGGCCACCGCCTGAGGGTCTAACGTGGCGGGGTGACCGTCAGGATCCTCTCCGCCACAGACGTACGCAGCATCTTCACGCCCCGCCTCGCGCTGGAGTCCCAGCGCGAGGCGTTCACCCGGCTGGGAGCCGGGGAGGCAGTCCAGCCTCCTCGGCTCCTCGTCCCAGGACCGGACGCGTCGGTCTCGTTCTGCTACTCGTCTCGGATCGCCCCCGACGCCCCCGCAGTGAGCAAGTTCGGCAGCGTCAACCCGGCCAACGCCGCCCGCGGCCTCGGCGCCGTGCACTCGGTCATCACGGTTCTCGACCCCGAGACCGGCGCACCACGAGCGATCATCAACGGCGACAGCGTCACCGGCCTGCGTACTTCTGCCGCGACCACCCTCGCCATGCAGCAGGTCGCACCCGACGCCAAGAGCATCCTCGTCGTGGGCACCGGCGCCCAGGCCCGCGCCCACCTCGACGCCTTCGCAGTGACCCACCCCGACGCCGAGCTCCACGTCCACGGCCGCAACCGGGCGGTCGCCGCCGAGATCGCCGAGTCCCACGGCGCCACCGCGAAGCACGATCTGGAACCGGCCGTACGCGGCGCCGACATCGTCGTCCTGTGCACATCGTCCCTCACACCGGTGATCGAGGACGCCTGGGTCACCGACGGCGCCACCGTGGCCAGCGTCGGCTCCTTCGCTCCCGACCGCGTCGAGCTGCCGCCATCACTTCTGGGACGCTCCACGGTCCTCGTCGACCATCGCCCGTCCGCCATGACCGACGCCGGCCCGGTCGTCGACGCCATCGCCTCGGGGCTGGTCACGCGCGACCGGATCACCGACCTCGGCGCGCTCCTGACCGGCGCCGACTCGCTCGACCGCGCCCCGACGGACATACTCGTCTATCTCTCGGTAGGCGTCGGCGTCCAGGACGCCGCCGCAGCAGAAGTGATCCTGGCCGCTGCCGAGGCGCGAGACGCAGGCACCCAAGCCCAC
>NZ_JACIXG010000121.1 GCF_014360585.1 Nocardioides sp. | reverse complement strand
TCGAGACCACCACCCGAGCCCGGTGGTCGAGCCTGTCGAGACCACCACCCGAGCCCGGTGGTCGAGCCTGTCGAGACCACTCGCCCGCCACAACCGACGTCTCGCCCGACCTAAGTGACGCCTCGGCGAAATGAACGATGGCGCGCCACCGTGACAGGTGGCGCGCCATCGTGGAACAGCTGGTGTCAGCCGATGAACTCCTGCAGCTCCTTGAGGAGCGCAGCCTTCGGCTTGGCGCCGACGATCGACTTCACGACCTCGCCGCCCTGGTAGACGTTGATGGTCGGGATGCCGGTCACGCGGTATGTGGAGGGGGTGACCGGGTTCTCGTCGACGTTCATCTTGGTGAAGGTGACCTTGTCGCCGTGCTCGCCGGCCAGCTCCTCGAGGATCGGGGAGACCTGGCGGCACGGGCCGCACCACTCGGCCCAGAAGTCGACCAGGACCGGCTTGTCGGACTTCAGGACCGTTGCGTCGAACTCGGCGTCGGTCACGGCGGTCATGTTGTCAGCCACGATGGGTTCCTTCTTGGTAGAGGTGGATTGAGGAAGTCTGATGAGTTGAACGCTCGGCTGGTGTCCGGCATTCCCGGTGGTCGAGCTTGTCGAGACCACCACCGTAGAGGCTTCGGTCAGGCCGAGACGGCAGCTGCTTCGGCGTGGGCCTGGTGAGCCTGGTGAGCGAGGAACTTCTCCGCGTCGAGCGCGGCCTGGCAGCCGGTGCCGGCGGCGGTGATCGCCTGGCGGTAGACGTGGTCGACCAGGTCACCGGCGGCGAAGACACCCTCGATGTTGGTGGCGGTGGTGCCGTCCTTGGTCAGGACGTAGCCGTCGTCGTCGAGGTCGATCTGGCCGGTGAGCAGCTCGGAGCGCGGGATGTGGCCGATGGCGATGAACAGACCGGCGCAGTCGAGGTCGCGCAGCTCACCGGTCTTGGTGTCCTTGACGGTGATGCTCTCCACGGAGAGCTCGCCGTTGATGGACTCGACTGTCGAGTTCCAGGCGATCTCGAGCTTCGGGTCGGCGAAGGCGCGCTCCTGCATGATCTTGGAGGCGCGGAGCTCGTCGCGGCGTACGAGCAGGGTGACCGAGGAGCCGAAGCGGGTCAGGAAGAGGGCCTCCTCCAGCGCGGAGTCGCCGCCGCCGACCACCACGATGGGCTTCTGCCGGAAGAAGAAGCCGTCGCAGGTGGCACACCAGGAGACGCCCTTGCCGGAGAGTTCGTCCTCGCGCGGCAGTCCGAGCTTCTTGTAGCCCGAGCCGGTCGCGAGGATGACGGACCTCGCGTAGTGGACGTCGGTCGCGGTCTTGATGACCTTGACCGGACCGGTGAGGTCCATCTCGATCACGTCGTCGGGCTCGAGCTCGGCGCCGAAGCGCTCCGCCTGGGCGCGCATGTTGTCCATCAGCTCCGGGCCCATGATGCCGTCACGGAAACCGGGGAAGTTCTCCACGTCGGTCGTGTTCATCAGGGCACCGCCGGCGGTCACCGACCCCTCGAAGACGAGTGGCTGCAGTCCGGCGCGGGCGCTGTAGACCGCGGCGGTGTAGCCCGACGGGCCGGAGCCCACGACGATCACGTTGCGGGGGTCTGTCGGGGACGACGGGGTCGGCATCTTGTGGCTCCTCAGGTGTGGCTGGCGAACGGCACAACAGATCGTAGGCCACGTACATTCCCGGGCCCTGAACGCCGAGACGTCACTTGCGTCGGCCGACACGTCACGTACGTCGTGCGAGTTGGCATCTGAGTGACGTCTCGAGCGACGGGAGTGACTTCTCGGCCGACGTAGCTGACGCCTCGGCCGACGGGAGCGACGTCTCGTCAGGAGACGGGGGTGCCGAGGACCTCGATCTCCTTGACCTCGGCACGGTAGCCGCCGTCGCCGGTCGGAAGACCGGTCAGCCAGACGAGGACAAAGCTTCCCTCGGGAGCATCGTCGAGCTTGATCTCGCCCTCGGCGCCGACACTGCCCTTGGCCGCAGGAGCGCCGCTGGGGTCGCCGGTCCAGGGTGAGTCCCCGACGTAGACGCTGATGTCAGTCGGCTCGCCGACCATCCGGAACTTCAGGGAGTCGACGGCATAGTCGCCCTTGAGGTTGAGCACAACGCCGACGCCCGGCTTCAGGGAGCGCGGACTGTCACCGATCTGGTCCTTGTAGGTCGATGTGCGCCAGTTGGTGACGGGGTCGTCCTTCCCGTCCACCACACCGGCGACCAGGTCGGGGTACTCGCTCGGCGGGTCGCCGTGGGGGTCGAGATCCTTGGCGGTGATGCCCTTGATCGGGGCCGGCTTGGCCTCGGCGGTGGTGTCGCCGCCGTTGTTGCCCGTGCCGGGGTTCTCCGCGGTCGTGTCGGGGTCGTCGCTGACGATGTTCCACGCGATGGAGCCGGCGATGAGGACCAGGACCACCAGGCCGACGCCCATCGCGATACGGAGCCAGTTGGCGCCGGGCTTGCTGTTGTAGTCGGGCTCCTCGGCGATCGGCACGTTGGCGCCGGTCCACGGGCCCTGCCAGCCGTTGTAGGAGGCGTCCGGGGCAACCGGCCGTCGCGCGGGGGGAGCCTGCTGCGGGCGCTGCGGCGCGACGTAGCCCGGGGTCTCGTCGGCGAAGAGCGGCTTCGACGGCGTCGGGTCCTGCATCGGCGGCGGGGCCGACGGACGCTGGCGCTGGGGGCGCACGGCGTCGGGGGCCACGCCGATGGCGTTCGAGGCCGCCTGTGCCTCGGCCGGCTCGGCCTGGGCCGGCGGAGCCATCGCCTGGGTCTCCTCGTCGACGGAGGTGGGCCGGTTGAGCGGAGCGGTCGGCTCGCCGGAGAAGCCGGCGAGCGCGGAGTGCAGCTCGGCGGCGGTCAGCGGCGGCATCTCGGCGCCGCTGCCCAGCACCCGGTCGCACAGGTCGTCGAGCGGACGCGGAACGCCGGCGCGCACCTGCCGGGGACGGAGCACGCGGCCGTGGTCGCGCGGCGCGGGCGGCATCGAGGACAGCGTCTCGCCGGCCCACTTGCCGGTCAGGGCGGCGTAGAGGACGCCGACGGCGTCGACGCGGTCGCGCCGCTGGGAGTCACGGGTGTCGGGGTCGATCCCGTGGAGCGCGGCGTCGACACCGAAGCCGATGACACGTACGGCGCCGAGGTCGTCGAGGAGCACCGCCTCGGGGTTGAGCCGGCCGTGGGCATGCCCCTGATCGTGGGCCAGGACCAGCAGGTCGGCGACCTCGGAGGCGATCCAGGCGGCCTCCTGCGGGGACAGCGGGCCGCCGGCGGCAAGCGCGTTCTCCAGCGACGAGCCCTCGCCCCACTCGTTGACGACGTACGCCACCTGGTCGGTCTGGGCGGCGTCGAGGACGCGCAGCATCCGGGGGTCGCCGACAGCGGCGGAGTTGCGGGCGGCGGCCATCAGCCGAGGCGCGCGCTCGTCGCGGGAATCCAGGACGTGCACGGCAACCGGCCGGCCGAGCACTGCGTCCTGGGCGCGCCAGAAGCGTCCCTCTCGGGACTCGCTCAGCAGATCCGTCAGCTGGTACCTGCCGGCGAGGACGTCGCCTGATTGCGTGAACTCCATATCGGAACCATTCTTTCAGACCGTGCCAGACAGAGCGGAGCCTGTCCGATGATGGTCATCGACGCAGCCGTCGGGAAACCTGTTGCACCATCGCGGTGAGCTCCTTGACCTGGGCAGCCTGCGCCCCGAGGAGCAGCATGCCGAGATGCAGCGCCCCGACGATAGCCGCCCCGATGAGCGCCAGCACCATCGTCGGCTCGTCGTTGATCATGCCCAGGCCGGTGCGCAGCAGCCAAGCAGCGGCGGCGGCGACGAGCGTGACCAGGAGCAGGCGGGCGAGGAACCCGAGCAGCCCACGGCCGTCGAGGTCGCCGAGGGTGCGCTTGAGCACGACGTACGAGACGACGGAGCCGACCAGGTAGGCCAGCGTGTAGGCGGCAGCCAGCGCCGGGGCGGTGTACTCCGCGGAGACGGCCCTGGTCAGCACCAGCGCGGCGACGATGTTGGTGGTCGCGACCGCGCACTGGATGAAGAACACGGTGCGGTTCTGCTCCAGCGAGTAGAAGCCCCGCAGCAGCAGGTAGTGGATCGTGAAGAAGACCAGGCCGGCCGCGAAGATCGACAGCGTCGGGGCGTAGTCCTTGAACGCGTCGGCGCCGGCGCCGTAGCCGAACAGGAGGTGCGCGATGTCCTCGGAGAGCACCGGGATCAGCGCGGCGATCGGGACCACGATGGCGAGCGCGTTGCGCAGCTGGTGGGACAACGTACGTCCCAGCTCGGGCAGCTCTCCGGCCGCGCCATGGCGCGAGAGGAGCGGCAGGATCGCCGTCGCCAGCGAGACGGTGATGATCGAGTGGGGCACCTGGGTGACCAGGAAGCTGTTGGAGTAGACCGTGTAACCGGTGCCGCCGGCTCCCGAACCTTCCGAGGCGAGGTTGACCACGATCGTGTACGCGACCTGGTTGACGACCACGAAGAGCACCGTCCACGTGCCCAGCTTCGCCGTCTGCGACAGCCCGGCGCCGCGGAAGTCGAAGCGGGGGCGGAAGCGCACGCCGGCCTTGCGCAGCACCGGCAGGAGCAGCAGGAACTGGAGAACGATGCCGAGAGTCGAGCCCAGGCCCAGGAGAATCTCCTGGCCGGTGGTGAAGCCGCCGATGTCGGAGGGGCCGAAGACGACCAGGTAGATCACCAGGGTCGAGATCGCGATGATGTTGTTCGCGATCGGGGCCCACATCATCGGGCCGAAACTGCCGCGGGCGTTGAGCACCTGTCCGACCAGCACGAACATCCCGTAGAAGAAGACCTGGGGCAGACACCAGCGGGCGAAGTCGATGGCCGACTCGAGTTGGGCCGTGTGATCCGCGTCGTACCACCTATCGCTGAGGTAGAGATTCATCAGCAGCGGCGCCGCGAGCACCAAGAGGATCGTGACCACACCGAGGAAGAGGCCGGCCAGCGTGACGATCCGGTCGGTGTAGGCGGTCCCGCCGTCCGCATCGTTCTTCTGCGCCTTCACCAGCTGTGGGACGAGCACCGCGTTGAAGACGCCGCCCGCCAACAGGATGTAGAGCATGTTGGGGACGGTGTTGGCGATGTTGAAGACATCGGCGTGCAGGCCGGAGCCCAGGGCCGCGACCAGGAGCGCAGAGCGGATGAACCCGCTGGCTCGGGAGAAGAGCGTCCCCGCGGCCATCACCGCGCTGCTGGCAAGGACCGAGCTTCCGCCGGACTTCTGCTCGGTGGCTGTCACATCGCTCCTGACGTACGTGCCTTCTTGGCCTTCATGATGCGCCGGCTGAGCCGGACCGCGATCGCCGCGAAGAGTAGCGCGCAGCCGGTCCCCACGAACCACCAGATCACACCGCTCACCTGAGAGGGACGGATCGGCACGGAGGCGTGCGCGCCCAGCGGGTTGCCCTTGGTGTCGGTGACGACGATCAGGGCGGTGTGGGTGCCGGTGTCGCGCATGCTCGCCGCGAGGTTGAAGCTGGCCTTCGAGTTGGCGTCGAGCTGGACGGGCTCGGAGGTCGAGACCCGCAGCGAATCGTCGGTCATCGCGTCCAGCCGCACCGTGACCGGTTCGTCGAGCTCGTTGCTCAGGGAGACCTGGAACTCTCCGCCCTTCATGCTGGAGAGGATCACCTTCGGCGGCACGCTGACGGTGATCGAGCCCAGCTGCGCCCCGACGTAGCTCAGCGCGTCGGCGCCCGCGTCGGTGTAGCCCCGGCGAGCGGAGTAGGAGGTCGTGGTCAGCGCCTCGTTGAGGATGTCGGCGGCGACCTCGTCGTTGTGCGTCAGGACGCGCTGCAGCATCTCGCCGGCGCCGACGAGCTCGTTGGCGGTCCTGATCCGCTCGGCCGAGATCTCTGCCCGCATCTCGCGGCGGGGGTAGCGGAGCTTCTCGGCCGTGACCGACGTCGCCTTGTGGCCGGCGACCGCCTCGGTCAGCGTCGAGGACGAGATCCACGCGGCCTCGTTCCACGGGGCGACGAACGAGGCGGCGTCCTGCGGAGGGTGCCAGCCGTCGGGGAGGACCGCTACGAGCGGCTTGCCGGAACCGCGGAGCAGGGCTGCCTCGGCGGCGAGACGCTGGCGCACCGAGATCGCGTCGAGGGGGTCGTTGGGCCCGGGCCCGCCGGCTGCGGCACCGGACGAGGTCACGATCATCTCGTGACCGTCGAGGTCGGCGACGACGGGCTTGGTGCCGCGGAACATCCTGTCGCTGACCAGGTTGACCGCACCCGGCTCGAGCAGGTTGACCGCGGCGCGGTCGAGATAGCCGGTCGGCGGAGCAGCGGCCGGGGTCGCCTTGATGCCGAGCTCGGCGAGCGCCTGGCTCGTCCGCTCGCGCGCGCTGGCCAGCAGGTCGGGGTCGCTGGTGGCGAGCGCGGACAGGTCGGGGTCGGCGTAGGGGAGTGCCAGCAGGTTGTGGCCGGCGAGCGCATCCTCGAGGCGGCCCAGCCACGTGGTCGCGGCCTTCTGCGCGGCCTTGGCCTCCTCGTCGATCGGCTCCTCGGCATCGGCATCGGTGCTGGCCGAAGGGCTCGGCACCAGCGCGGAGGCGGAGGCCGATGCGCTCTGCCCCCCGCTCTCCTCCGGACTCTCTTCCGGCCCATCCGTCGGCGCGAGGTTGCGGCCTGGGTTGCCCTCGGCGAGGTTGCGTACGGCATCGATCAGGGCCGGGTCGATGGCCCAGGTCAGGCTGGGCACCTCGGCGCCGGTCTCGAGCATCCGGTAGAGCCGGCCGCCCGCCCTCAGGTCACGGGTCCAGCCGGGGAGGTAGCTCACGCTGCCGTCGGCGTCGTAGACCACGCTGCGCCGCAGCGGCATGACCAGGGAGACCTTCTCGGCCTTGGCCTTCTTGTTGGGCTCCTTCACCAGCGGAAGGAAGGTGCGAGCTCGGCCGTCGGCGGTCTTCGGCGTGGTGGCGCCGAGGGCGTGGACCCCGAACCAGTAGACCCCGGGCTCGGTGACCCGCAGGAGCTTGCGCGGCACGGTGAGCGACCACGAGTAGGTCTCGCCCGGCGCGAGGTCGGGGATCTTGGCGTACGCCCCTTCGGCGACGATCCGCTCGCCGACCAGCGCGTCCGCGGGCAGCTTGGCCGCTTCGGCCAGCTCTTTGGAGGTGGTGATCGGCGTGTCGCCGACGAACGGGTAGACGTTGACCCCGGCCCACTCGTCCTCGGTGGTGTTGGACACCTTGCCGCGCACCGTGATCCTGCCCTTGGTGCGACCGTCGAGGCTGACCGTGTCGAGCTGGTCGATGCTCACCGCCAGCGGGTCGGTCTCCTCGACGTCGTCCACAGCCCGGGCCGGCGCGGCCAGCGTGGTCGTGGACAGCATCAGCAGAAGGGGTGCCAGCAGCGTCAGGACGAGTGTGATGACGACTCGCCCGGGGGGCCGTGGCGGCCTCGCCTGGTGCTGGCGGACTGGCATGACTTCGAGAATATCTTTCCGGGGGTGCGGTCCTCGTAGACTGCGGCGTTGTGTCCGACAGCCAGCTTCCCCCGATCAGCGTCGCCGATGTTCAGCGATCGGTGACAGCTGAACTGGACCGTATCGCACCTGTCATCGACTCCCTAGGCGAGGCCTTCGCCCGTTCGGGCTTCGAGCTGGCTCTGGTCGGCGGACCCGTCCGCGACGCGATGCTCGGGCGCCCGCACAACGACCTCGACTTCACCACCTCCGCGCGCCCCGAGGAGACCGAGAAGATCCTGCGTACGTGGGGCGAGGGGCTGTGGGACATGGGCCGCGACTTCGGCACCATCGGCACCCGCAAGGGCCCGTGGCAGGTCGAGGTCACCACCTATCGCTCCGAGGCCTACGCGGCCGACTCCCGCAAGCCGTCGGTGGCTTACGGCACATCTCTGGCCGACGATCTCGTACGCCGCGACTTCACCGTCAACGCGATGGCCGTCAGGCTTGCCGGGCCCCAAGGAAGAGAACGCAGCGTCGTCGACCTCTACGGCGGTGTCGTCGACCTGGCGACCCGCGTGCTTCGTACGCCGGGGACGCCGGAGGCGTCGTTCTCCGACGACCCGCTGCGGATGATGCGTGCTGCGCGGTTCGCCGCGCAGCTCGGTTTCACGGTCGCCCCCGAGGTCGTCGCCGCGATGAAGGACATGGCGTCGCGGATCTCGATCATCTCGGCCGAGCGGGTCCGCGACGAGCTGGTCAAGCTGATCTGCGCCCCCTATCCCCGCAGTGGGCTCTCGCTGCTCGTCGAGACCGGGCTGGCCGAGCTGGTGCTGCCCGAGCTGACCGCGCTGCGGATGGAGCGCGACGAGCACAACCGGCACAAGGACGTCTACGAGCACACCCTCACCGTGCTCGAGCAGTCGATCGACCAGGAGGAGCGTCTCGGCGGCGGGCCCGACTTCGTCTCGCGCTTCGCGGCGCTGATGCACGACGTCGGCAAGCCGCGCACGCGCAAGTTCCACGACGATGGCACCGTCTCG
The DNA here is from genome assembly GCF_014360585.1 of Nocardioides sp. Taxonomy (GTDB): domain Bacteria; phylum Actinomycetota; class Actinomycetes; order Propionibacteriales; family Nocardioidaceae; genus Nocardioides. Next base: position 4,227 of record NZ_JACIXG010000121.1, on the reverse strand, counting down.
TTCCACCACCACGACGTGGTCGGCGCCAAGATGACCCGCAAGCGGATGAAGGCGCTGCGCTTCTCCAACGACGAGATCGAGGCGGTCTCCTCGCTCGTGGAGCTCCACCTGCGTTTCCACGGCTACGGCGACGGGGAGTGGACCGACTCGGCGGTGCGGCGCTACGTCCGTGACGCCGGCGACCAGCTCGAGCGGCTCCACATCCTCACCCGCGCCGACTGCACCACCCGCAACCGCCGCAAGGCCGACCGCCTGGCCCGCACCTACGACGCCCTCGAGACCCGCATCGAGCGGATCTCCGAGGAGGAGGAGCTCGCCGCGCTCCGGCCCGCGCTCGACGGCAACCAGATCATGTCGCTGCTGGACATCTCTCCGGGGCGCGATGTCGGGGCGGCGTACAAGTTCTTGATGGACCTGCGCCTCGACGAAGGGGTCCTCTCCGAGGACGAGGCCGCCAAGCGGCTCCTGGACTGGTGGGCCCAGCGCTGACCGCTTGCCTTGGGATGGGAACATTCGCGGATGACCGGCAAACGCTCGATTGGTGAGGCGCTGCGCTCGGTGCTGCGTCGGCCAGGCCCCGAGACGGCTCCCGAGACGGCTCCTGTGGAGCCAGTGAACCTGCATGTACGCGAGCGGGTCCGGCTGCGGCGGCTGCCGGGACGTGAGGCGCTGTTGCCTTCGCTCGGCTGGTTCGGTGGCATCGCCGCCGCCTACCTCAGCGTGCCTCTCGCCGGGCCGATCTCGGTGCTACGGGTCCATGTCCCGGCCAAGTTCGAGGGACAGGTCGACCTGCGGGGCTTCGAGCTGTACGCGGGCGGGGTCTTGATCCCGGTCGCAGCCGCCGACCAAGTGGTCGAGCAGAGCTCTGCGGCGCCGTCGCAGCCGCAGGACGCGAACGTGTTCGAGTACGGCTCGCTGCGTACGAAGAAGGAGACCGGCGCCTGGTGGTCGGTGCGGCTGGCCGAACCGGTCGAGGCCGACGAGCTTCGGGTCTACAACCGACGTGACGGCTGGGGCCTGCGCAGCCGACGGCTGACGATCGCGGTCCGCGGTCCCGAAGGCGGCTTCCACACCGTCTACTCGGTCGACTCCGACCACGTCATCACTCGTACGCTCGCGCTCCTGTCCCGCCTGCTCGGCCGCGAGATCGGTGTCGAGGTCCTCGAGTCCGAGGAGGCCGGGCGCACCGCTCACGCTGCGGTCCTGGCGGAGCTGGCCGGGCTGGCCCGCAAGGGTCTGCTCACCGCGGATGCCGAGGAGCAGCGCCTGCTCGTCGGCCTGATCCCGACGCAGCTCCCTGCCGCGGAGTCCCTGACCCCCGACGAATGGGCGCTCGCCGGGCATCTTCTCGCTGCCGAGCGGCTGCGGTTCCCGTTGACCGCGACGTCGATGCCGACGTACCAGCTTGTGCTCCGCTCGACGGTCGAGCTCCGTCGTCTCGAGGTCGAGGTCAACCGGGCGGCCGAGGCCATCGGCGGGCAACCGGCAGGGCTGACCAGGCATGGGTTCCGTGACCATGGCGTGCTGCGCAAGAAGTCCGCGGGCTATGTCGAGACGATGCAGCACGCCACCACTCTGCTCGCCGAGCTGGGGAAGCCGGCGATGATGGCCTACGGGACGCTGCTCGGGGCCGTTCGGGAGGGTGACTTCCTGGCTCACGACGACGACGTGGACATGCTGATCCCGCTCGAGGCGGCGACGCGGGCGGAGGCCGAGCCGATCCTGGCGAAGCTGCGCGCGACGATCGCCGAGCGTGGGTGGAAGGTCTCCAGGCCCAACAACCAGCTCAACTTCCACATCACCGACCCGTCGACCGGGTTGCACATCGACCTGTTCCCGCTTCTCGTCGCGGGCGAGAAGGTGACGCTTCACATGGAGAAGATGAAGCTGCGCCCGATCGCGACCTCGCTGGTGCTCCCGGCCGCCGAGCTCTCCTTCAAGGGAGCGACGCTGCTCGCGCCGGCCGATCCGGAGGGGTTCCTGGCCGAGCGCTACGGCCCGACCTGGGCCACGCCCGACCCGTTCTACGACTGGCCGTGGAAGCTGTCCGACACCGAGGACTGATCCGGTCCGTAGGTGGCCGAGGGCTGGCGAGCCCTGTCGAGAGAGTCATACTGCCGGTATGGTTCCGGCATGACGACGATCACAGATCTCCAGGCGACGACCACCATCAACGCGACGCCGGCCCAGGTGTGGGCCGCGATCACGGACCTGCCGCGGATGGCCTCATGGAGCCCGCAGGTGGCGAAGACTGTCGTGTTCGGCCAGGTCAAGGAGGGGACTCGCTTCTTCAACATCAACCGCCAGGGCTGGAAGCACTGGCCGACCAACGCCAAGGTCGTACGTTTCACCCCTCACTCCGACTTCGCCTTCCGGATCTCCGAGAACACCACCGTGTGGTCCTTCCAGCTGGAGGAGACGGCTGAGGGGACCATCGTCACTCACCGTCGCGAGACCCCGACCGGCATCTCCAGCCTGTCGCGCTCACTGACGAAGGTGGCGTTCGGCGGTCAGGAGAACTTCACCGAGGAGCTGCGTACGGGCATGGCGACCACGCTGGCCAAGCTCAAGGCCGACCTCGAGGGCTGACCCCCACGCCGATCAGGCGCGGGCCTTGACCCAGCGGCGGACGGTGGTGGGGGAAACGTCCAGCCTGTCGGCCACCTTCGACACCGGCGCACCGGCGCGGACCAGGATCCGCGCGGCCTCACGAGGTTCGGAGGGCAGGTTGCTGAGCAGGTCCTCCTCCTCGTCGGGGAAGGTGTCCGGGTAGTCCATCTCCGGCTCGGGGTCCGGGATGTTCTCCGGGAACGGAATCCGGTCGAGCAGGGTGCCGTCGGTCTCGGCGGGCTTGGTGGTGGCTGGGCCGTTGCTGAACTCCGGGGCCATCCCGGCGCCCGGGGCGGCCTCGGCGGCGGTACGGGCGGCCTCTGTCACCCGGCTCGAGACCCGGGGGCGGGTGTCGGTGGTGGCGAGGGCGGAGGCCATCTCTCGGGTCCGGCTCTCGCGCGGCGGCAGCACCTCGCGAGGCACGTCGACGAGGTCGTTCGGTACCGGCTCGTCGTTCCGCTCGGGCTGCTCGGGCGGCTGGGTGATCTGCTCGGCAGAGACCCGCTCGATGACCGGCACGCTGAGCGCCTCGTGCACGTCAGGCAGGGTGATCGGCAGCCGATCGGCCTGACGGGTGCCCTCGGCGACCGCGGCGAAGGCGTCGACCCACTGGGTGATCTGGTCACGCATCGCGCCCGGCGCGACCGACCGCAGCGCGACCGCCTCTGCGCGCCAGTAGCGCTTCTGCGCGCGCTCCAGCTTCCGGCGTGACGAGGCCGTACGCTTCCGCAGCGCCGTGTCGCGAGCCCGCCGCCACTCGACCCGGGTAGCCAGCAGCGCGTGCATCCGCGCGCCCGTCCGCAGCTCGGACCAGGAGCGTTCCATGGCCAGGTGGCGGTCACCGACGAGTGCCAGGTGCCACATCAGCGCGGCCAGCAGCGGCACGATGAACCGGAACGCCGCCGCGGTGGCTGCGTGACCGAGGTGGAGCTCGTGCCAGCCGGCGAAGAACCCGGACGCCGCCGACAGCAGCCAGGTCAGGGTCAGCAGCGTCTGCGCCGGTCGATCCTGCTGGGCTGCCTCCCGCGCCATCAGCGCCACCGTGACCAGCGAGAGCTCGAAGACGCCGGCGAAGGCGTAGGCGTTGATCGTGCCCATGGCGAGCACGTCTCGCCCGAAGCCGACCATGGCGACGTACGCAGCTGCCGTCGAGATCAGCGCGACGGTGACGGCACCGAAGAGGATGAGGCCACGGCCGTTGCCCCCGGCTCTCGGAGTCGTCCGGTCCGCGGTCGAGTCGTTGTCGGGGCGCATCGTGGGGGTCTCCCGTGCCTGAGGCGGTCGATCGTTCGGGCCCCGGAGTCTAGGGGATGGAACATGTGTTCGATGGCGACGTGGATGGAGTGTTGCCGAACCGGGAAGAAATTCGGCGGCCGCGACCCGAGACGTGGGACTACAGTCCGCTCATGTCGAAGACGGTGGTCCTCGGTCTCGCCGTCGCGCTCGCCGTCGGCGCACTCGCCGGGATCCTCCCGGCGATGATCGCGGCGCGCGTGAAGATCATCGACGCGATCCGGTTCTGAAACGATTCGGTGGTCGAGCCTGTCGAGACCTCCCGCGACTAGACGGGGGTCTCGACAAGCTCGACCACCGGCCGAGCGAGGATCACTCGCCGCG
>NZ_JACIXG010000120.1 GCF_014360585.1 Nocardioides sp. | reverse complement strand
GCCGCGACGATGATCATCTGGCCGCCGTGGAAGCCGTTGGTGAGCTCGTCGAAGTCGGCGAAGCCGGTGGGCACGCCGTAGAGGCCGGCCTCGCGGTTGGAGATCGCCTCGATCTCGTCGAGGACGCCGTCCATGATGTCGGCGAGCGGGGAGTAGTCCTCACCGGAGCGCTTGTCAGTGAGCTTGAAGACCTCGGCCTGGGCCTCGTCGACGATGTTGTCGACCTCGCCCTCGCCGGCGTAGCCGATCTGAACGATCTTGGTGCCGGCCTCGACCAGGCGGCGAAGGACGGACTTCTCGCGGACGATCTCGCCGTAGTAGCCCGCGTTGGCCGCGATCGGGACGTTGGAGGCGAGCGTGTGCAGGTAGGGGGCACCACCGATGCGGTCGAGCTCGGCCTTCCGGCGCAGCTCGTCGGCGACCGTGACCATGTCGGCGGGCTCGCCGCGACCGTAGAGGTCGATGATCGCGTCGTAGATGGTCTCGTGCGTCGGCCGGTAGAAGTCGGTGCCGCGCAGCGTCTCGGAGACGTCGGCGATGGCGTCCTTCGAGATCAGCATCGACCCGAGGACGGCCTGCTCGGCGGCCATGTCCTGCGGCGGCGTGCGGTCGTTGACCGCGCGCGGGGCGTTGCCCGGCTCGTACGCCGCGGGGCCGTCGCCCCACTCCTCGAACGGCGGCTCCGGGAAGTCGCCCGAACCGCCCATCGAGCCGGTCTCGGTGACGCTCATTCCCATGCCCTCCTTGGTCTGCGGATCGTCGCGGCGTGATCTCGATCGATCCCGGCCCACGGTACGGGTGAGCACCGACAGTGCTGCTCGCGCAGCCATCGGCCGACTGTTCGACGACACCTCAAGTCTCCGTGACCCTACGTCGCTCACCACATCGGCGACAGCTAGTTATCCACAGGCCCTGGGGATAACTAGGGGATAGCGGTGGACGAGGCGCTGGTCAATGTGAACAGCCTGGGGAACCGCCTGTGCATAACTAGTACGAAATCATCTGCAAGGCACCTCTGACCTGCTATTTCATTGTCCCACGGCTGTGGACAAAAGAAAGTACGCCACCCATCCGCGTTCGCGCCCGGCATCGTCGTATCGATACGGGCGTTTTGTCGACATAGCGCTGCGAGGACGTTTTCCACAGGTTTTCCACCTGCCCTGGAAAGCGCTCCGGCCGGACGGTGTTTAACCTTGACGCCGTGACGACCCCGGCGGATGCGAAGACCGACCCGATGTCCGACCGCCGAGCCCTCGACAAGGAGATCTGGCGGCTCGCGATCCCCGCCTTCCTGGCCCTCGTGGCAGAGCCGCTCTTCCTGCTGTCCGACTCCGCGATCGTGGGTCACCTCGGCACCAGCGAGCTCGCCGGCCTCGGTGTCGCGGGCGTCGTGCTCCAGACGATCGTCGGACTCTGTGTCTTCCTCGCGTACGGCACCACGGCATCGGTCGCCCGCCGCATCGGCGCCGGGGACACCGCCGGCGCGCTCCGGCAGGGGATCGACGGGATCTGGCTCGCCGTCATCATCGGCGTCGTCGTCACCGTGCCGGTGATGGTGCTGGCCGAGCCGCTCTGTCGCGCGGTCGGCGCGGGCGACGAGGTGGTCGGTCCGGCGACGACCTACCTCCGGATCGCAGTCCTCGGTGTGACACCGCTGCTGATGATGCTCGCGGCCACCGGCGTGCTCCGCGGACTGCAGGACACCCGCACTCCGCTGGTCGCGGCGGTCATCGCCAACGTACTCAACATCGTGCTCAACGTCGCTCTCGTCTACGGAGCGGGCCTCGGGATCGCCGGTTCGGCGATCGGATCGGTGATCGCGCAGGTGCTGGCCGCCGCCATGCTGACCTATGTCGTGGTGCGGGCCGCCCGCAAGGAGGGAGCGCCGATGCGCCCGGACCTGCCCGGGATCAGGGCTTCCGCGCGGGCAGGCGTCGCCCTCGTGGTGCGTACGCTGACGCTGCGCCTGGCGCTCCTGGTCACGACGTACGCCGTCACCCATCTCGCCGTCGGCGACCAGGCCGTCGGGCTGGCGACCCACCAGATCGCCTTCACGCTGTGGACGTTCCTGGCGTTCGTGCTCGATGCGATCGCGATCGCCGCGCAGGCGCTGACGGGTCGGTCGCTGGGGGCTGGAGACGCCGACGAGACTCGGGCCATCACGGCCCGGATGGTGTGGTGGGGCGTCGTGATCGGGGTCGGGACCGGCGTACTCCTGGCCTCTGTCTCGCCGTTCCTCGGCGCGCTCTTCACCGGGGACCAGGCGGTGCGGGACCTGCTGGTGCCGGTGCTGCTCGCGGCGGCGATCGCGCAACCGATCGCTGGCGTCGTCTTCGTGCTCGACGGGGTGCTCATCGGCGCCGGCGACGGTCGCTACCTGGCCTGGGGCGGAGTCTGGACTCTGGTTGCCTACGTCCCGCTCGTCGCGCTGGTCGTCGTACTCGGTGGCGGGCTGGTGTGGGTGTGGATCTCGTTCGCGGTCGGGTTCATGGGAGCCCGGTTCGTGGTGCTGACGCTCCGGGCCCGGTCCGACCGGTGGCTGGTCACCGGCGTCTGAACCCGCCGGTGACCAGCCGGATGGGTCACGGGTTGCTGGTGACCTGGATCGGGTTGTTGGCCGCGTCGTTCGCGGTGACCACGTACGTCGCCGCGAAGGAGACCTGGTCACCGTTCGCGATCCCTGCCGTCGCGCACATGAAGCCCGAGACGTTGGACAGCGTCAGGGTGGGCTCGCTGCCCGGAAGGGTGAGCGTGCCTGACGAGTCGCCGTTGGCGTACGCGCCCGCGACGGAGCCGGTGGCGTCGAACGAGCAGCCGGACCCGCTTGCCGAGGCCGAGATCCCGCTGATCGTGCCCGCGGTGGAGCCGTTCGCATCGGTGTCGCCGGTGGCGTCGAGCGACCAGGTGCCCGATCCGGTGATCGTGAACTCGATACCCGCCGGACCGGTGCAGTCGGTGAACGAGACGCCGGCGCCGTCGAGGGTCGCGATCCCGGTGCCGCTGAGACCCTCACCGGCGACCGCGGAACCCGTGATCGAGCTCCCGGTGCAGGTGACCGAGGTTCCTGCCGTCTCGTCGTTGAAGACGATCCCGGTGCCCTGCGCACCGAAGGCGACAGTCGATCCGGCGGCCGCCGATCCGGCGCTGAGGTTGTAGCTGGAGGCTGCGAATGCTGCTGGTGAGGCGAGCCCGATCGCGGCAACGGCTGCGACGGGGACGACGGTGAATCTGGCCAGCTTGGACATGTTTGACATGACACGCTCCTCTGGTGGTGGGGTCGGCCGAGGTATCTCGGCCGACGAACACGCTAGGAGCGACTCGGTGGCTTCGGGCCGGTCCGGGCCAGGGACCCACACTACTTCGTTCATATCAACAACATGTGTCCCGGTTAGCCGCGGACCGGCGCTTCTTGACGTACGCCGCCTCCGCTCGCCACCGCGGCAGCGCTGAGCGCAGCGCACGCATCATCGCGAGCCTGGGCCCGGGATCGTGCAGCTCCTCTCCGAAGATCTCACGCAGACGACGTACGCGGTAGGCGACCGTCGACGGCGGCAACTGCATCCTGGCTGCCACGTCGGCCGGACGGTCGATGCCGTTGTGCAGCATGACCTCGAGCGTCTCGCCTAGAACCCACCTCGAGTGCGGCTTTACCTTCTCGAGCGGGTCCAGCGCAGCTCTGTTGGTGTCATCCAGCATGAAAGGTGACCTCCCGACGGGCCTCCAGCGAACCCCCGGTGATCCGCAGTGGAACAGGCTATTGACCCAGGTCATGTTTCGGGAAGGTTTCTGGGTAAACTGTCCCATATAAAACTCACTTGTGCGCAGCCAGGCCGCGCGCCAAGGTCATCCCATGGCAACCGACCCGAAGAGCACCTTGAAGACCTACATCGACGCGCGCCGCGAGGCGCTCATCTCGAGACGTCACTCGCGTCGGTCGAGATGGCAATCAGGTGCCCAGTCGGACGACCTGAGTGACGCCTCGGCCGACGTACCTGACGCCTCGGCGAAAACGAACAAGGCCCGCCTCCCGAAGGAGGCGGGCCTTGCGGAATCCCTAGATCAAGCGGGGACCACGTTGAGGGCCACCTTGGCGGACACCTCGTCGTGGAGCTTGACGGAGACCTCGTGAGCACCGAGGCCCTTGATCGGGTTGCCCAGCGCGATGGTGCGCTTGTCGATCGACTCGCCGGTGGTCTCGTTGACCGCGGCGGCGATGTCGGCGGCGGTGACGGCACCGTAGAGGCGGCCGTCCTTGCCGGAGCGGACCTTCACGTTGACCGTGGTGGACTCGAGCTTGTTCTTGATCTCGGCGGCGTGAGCCTCGTCGCGCACGGAGCGAGCCGAGCGCGCAGCCTTGATCGACTCGGCCTGCGACTCTGCGCCGCGGGACCAGCGAATGGCGTCGCCACGCGGGATCAGGTAGTTGCGGGCGTAGCCGTCCTTGACCTCGACGACGTCACCGGCGGAACCGAGCCCGGTGACCTCCTGCTGAAGGATGATCTTGGTAGCCATGTCGATCCTCCTCAGCGACCGGTGGAGGTGTAGGGCAGCAGAGCAACCTCGCGCGCGTTCTTGACGGCGATGGCCACGTCGCGCTGGTGCTGGACGCAGTTGCCGGTCACGCGACGCGCACGGATCTTGCCGCGGTCGGAGATGAACTTACGGAGCAGGGTGGCGTCCTTGTAGTCGACGCCGGTCGCCTTCTCCTTGCAGAACTGGCAAACCTTCTTCTTAGGCTTGCGAATCACTGCCTTGGCCATTGTGGTGCTTCCTTTCTAGAAGCCCGGCAAGCGCCGGAATGGTTGAGGGATTCGGACTTGAATGTGTGTGGATCTCGGTGAATCAGAAGGGAGGCTCGTCGTTGCCCACGCCCGGGGCTGCCCACGGGTCGTTGGCCGGTGCGCCGCCGCCCGCGTTGGCGGGCTGCTGCGGAGCCGGCGAGGCCCACGGGTCGTTGCCGCCGGCCGGAGCCTGCTGCTGGCCACCACCCTGGGGACCGCCGTAGCCGCCACCCTGGTTGTAGCCACCGCCGCCCTGGTTGTAACCGCCACCGCCCTGGCCACCACCCTGGCCGCCGGACTGGCGGCTGGCCTTGGTGACCTTGGCGGTCGCGTAGCGGAGCGACGGACCGATCTCGTCGCACTCGAGCTCGAAGACAGTGCGCTTCTCGCCCTCGCGCGTCTCGTAGGACCTCGACTTCAGGCGCCCCTGAGCGACGACACGCATGCCGCGCTGCAGGGACTCGGCGACGTTCTCAGCGGCCTGGCGCCAGATCGAGCAGCGCAGGAAGAGGGTCTCCCCGTCCTCCCACGCGTTGGTCGTCCGGTTGAAGCTGCTGGGTGTCGAAGCAATCGTGAAGTTGGCAACGGCTGCACCCGACGGTGTGAAGCGAAGCTCCGGGTCGTCGGTGAGGTTGCCGATCACGGTGATGACGGTGTCGCCTGCCATGAGATCTCCCTTGAGTCTGATCTGGTTGTCGGTGTCGGTCAGGAGCGCTGATTCATGTGAACTGTCCTAGGGCCCAAAGATAGGGCCCGGCACCGACAATTCCCGACGGTGACATCCGCGTCACTTGGACGGACGGATGACCTTCGTACGGAGGATCTGCTCGTTGAGGCCAAACTGGCGGTCGAGCTCCAGAACGGTCTTGGGCTCGGCGGTCAGGTTGACGACGGCGTAGATGCCCTCGGCGTTCTTGTTGACCTCATAGGCCAGACGACGGCGTCCCCAGACGTCAACGTTCTCGACGGTGCCACCATCAGTGGTGACGACCTTCAGGAACTTGTCAAGGGTCGGGGCGACGGTGCGCTCATCGAGGCTGGGCTCGAGGATCACCATTACTTCATAGGCGCGCATAGCGTTCTCCACCTCCTACGGACTCGGCGGCCATGGTCTCTCCATGGCAGGAGGGCTGATGCGATGTCCCGTCTCCATCTGTGAAGGGGGACGCGTCAGCGTATCAACCGGCGCCTTCCTCACCCGAATCCGCAGTCTCGGCCGAGTCCACGGCCTCGACGGTGAACGGCACCGTGATCACCTCGCCGTCGGCGAGCCGGAACTGGGCCCACAGACGGTAGAGACCGGCCTTGGGTACGTCCAGGTGCAGCCCGAGCTCCGGCCCGAAGGACGTCCCGGGGACCGCCAGTTCGCTGCCTTCTGCGTGACCGTGCACGAAGGTCTTGCCGTCCGCGCTCATGACCACGACGTGGCCGGCTGCGCCGAGATAGGGCTGTAGATCGTCGACGATCTTGCCGCTGCGGTCCTCGAACCTGAAGTGGAGATCGTTCTCCTGGTCGGCGACCACCGAGCCTTCGAGCGTGACTGTCAGATTGTCGACAGTCGACGATCTCGGGCCGGCCTCGAGCGGGACGGCCGGGGGCTGCGTACCTTCGATCGTGACCTGCTGCCGGTCGAGGACGTCGGCGATGTCGGCACGTCGGCGGAACTCGGTGTCGACGCGGTAGGTGCCTCCGGCGGGGAAGGTCACGTCGGTCTCGAGCTCGCCCGGGCGACCGGTCGGCTCGGCGTGCAGGTGGCGGAACCAGGAGAGGTCCTGGCTGGTCACGATGACGTGCATCCACGCCTGGTGAGTGCGGCCGAGGTCGGTCACCGGCTCCCCCGTCTCGGCGTCGGTGACGAGGAACCGGAGCCCGCCTTCACGCCGCGTGATCGCGACATCGATGCCCGACTCTTCGGAGGCGACAGGGGTCACGTCGACCTCGTGCATCTCCGTCATCGACGGCCGCATCGGGCTCATCCCCTGCGCCCACTCCAGGATGCCGTTCATCCCCCGCTGGGCCGGCTCGCTGCGCGACACGTAGGTCAGCGCGCCGCCGATCGCGACCGCGACGACGGCGGTGACGACCAGATACCCACCGTCACGGGCCTTCCTTCGGAAGCCACGACCGGCGTACGCCTCGGGGGTCTCGGGACGCTTGAAGCCGCGCAGCCGCAGCGCGTTGGTGACCACGCTGACCGAGCTCATCGCCATCGCGGCGCCGGCGAGGACCGGGTCGAGGAGGGCGAGCGCGGCGACGGGGATGAGGAGGACGTTGTAGGCGAACGCCCAGAACAGTCCCTGCTTGATCGTGGCGACCGTGCGGCGGGAGAGCGCCAGCGCGGTAACCACACCACGGAGGTCGCCACCGACCAGCGTGATGTCGGAGGCGGCCAACGCCACGTCGGTGCCGGTGCCGATTGCGATCCCGACGTCGGCCTGCGCCAGCGCCGGGGCGTCGTTGATCCCGTCGCCGACCATCGCGACGACCTTGCCGTCCTCCTGGAGCTGCTGGATCCGGGCGAGCTTCTGCTCGGGCAGGAGACCGCCGGCGGCGTGACGTACTCCGACCTCGTCGGCCACCTTCGCCACCGTCGCGGCCGCGTCGCCGCTGAGGATGTGCACCTCGACGCCGGAGTCCTCGAGCAGGCGGACCGTCTCCTTGGCCTCGTCACGGACCTGGTCCTCGACCCGGATCGAACCGGCGTACGCCCCGTCGACCGCGACCAGGATCGAGCCGTTGTCAGCGGCGTCGATGCCCTCCTCGGCCAGCATCGCCGAGTTGCCGATCACGACCCGGCGGCCGTCCACGACCGCGCTGATCCCGCGGCCCGGGTGTGCCTCGAACGCCGAGACGTCAGGCGCGTCGGCCGAGACGTCATCCGATGACCTTTCGGCCGACCCAAGCGACTCTTCGGCCGACGTACGTGACGTCTCGGCCGACGCGGGTGACTTCTCGGCAAAGGATCGGAGGGCGGTGGCCAGGGGGTGGTCGCTGCCGGTCTCGGCAGCGGCTGCGATCCGGACGAGGGCGTCCGGGGTCCAGCCGGACGCGGGAACGATCTCGGAGACCTCGGGCTTGCCGTGGGTGATCGTGCCGGTCTTGTCGAAGACGATGGCGGTGACGGAGCGGGCGCGCTCGAGGGTCTCGCCCGACCCGACGAGTACGCCGAGCTCGGCCGCGCGGCCGGCGCCGACCATGACTGCGGCCGGCGTGGCCAGGCCCAGGGCGCAGGGGCAGGCGATGATGAGGACCGCGATGGCCGCGGAGACGGCGCTGGTGAGGCTCTCGGCGCCGGGACCGAAGAGCAGCCAGCCGACGAAGGTCAGCGCGGCCACGACCAGGACGATGGGCACGAACACCGCCGAGACCCGGTCGGCCAGGCGCTGCAGCTTGGTCCCGGAGCCCTGAGCCGACTCGACCATCGCGATGATCTGCGCCAGCGTGGTCTCGGAGCCGACCGCGGTCGCCTCGAACTCGAACGACCCGGTCTGGTTGATCGTCGCGCCGATGACGATGTCGCCCTCGGCCTTGCGCACCGGGTCGCTCTCGCCGGTGAGCATGGACTCGTCGACGTAGGACGTTCCGGCGACGACGCGGCCGTCGACCGGGATCTTCTCCCCGGCGCGTACGCGGATCCGGTCGTCGACCTGCAGGTCCGCCACCGGGACCGTGACATCACGGCCGTTGCGGACGACCGTGGCCGCCTCCGGCATGAGGCCGACGAGGGCCTTGACGGCGTCGGCCGTACGCGACTTGGCCCGTGCTTCCAGCCAGCGGCCCATCAGCACCAGCGCGATGATGACCAGGGCGGTCTCGAAGTAGAGGTGGAGCGGCAGACCCCACGCCTCGGCCTGGCCCATCCACAAGGTCACGGAGGCGCTGTAGGCGAAGGCGATGCCGGTGCCGAGCGTGACCAGGGTGTTCATGTCGACGGTGCCGTGCCGCAGGCCCCGCGTCGCCGCGAGGTAGATGTCTCGGCCCGCCCACCACTGGGTGACCGCGGCGATCACGAGCACGATGGACATCACCGGCTCCATGGCGTTGACCGGCAGCGGAACGTACATCAAGGCCATCAGGCCGAGGCCCACCGTCAGGGCCGTGACCCACCGCCGCTTGAGCTGGACGAGCTCTGCCTCGCGGCGTACGTCCCGATCGTCCTCGTCGATCTTGGGCGCCTGCGGATTGTCGACAGTCGACGATCTCAGGACGGCCTGGTAGCCCGCCTTCTCGATGGCGGCGCTGATCTCGGCGAGGTCGGTGCGGGCAGGATCGAAGTGGACCAGCGCGGTCTCGGTGGCGAGGTTGACGTTGGCGTCCTCGACACCTTCGACGCGGCTGATGGCCTTGGTGACTCGGCGCACGCAGCTCGCGCAGGTCATTCCCTCGATCTCGACCTGCTGCTCGGTGGGCGTTGCGGCGGTGGGCGTTGCGGCGGTGGGGGTCATCGCGATCAGGCCAGGGAGTAGCCGGCCTCTTCGACGGCTGCGCGGATGGCGTCGTCGGAGATCGGCTCGGAGGAGGTGACGGTGACGTTGCCCGAGGCCAGGTCGACGTCGACGTTGCTCACGCCGACGATCTCGGTGACCTCCTCGGTGACGGAGGAGGCGCAGTGGCCGCAGGTCATGCCGACGACGGTGAAGTTCTGGGTGCTCATGAGGTTCTCCTGGATTCGTAGGATTGTTGACAGTCAGGACCGGACGAGGCGAGCGATCGCAGCAGAGGCCTCGGAGAGCTTCTCGTCGGCCTCCGCGCCACCGTTCTGGACCGCACCGGCGACGCAGTGGCCGAGGTGCTCGTCGAGCAGCCCGAGAGCGACCGCCTGGAGCGCCTTCGTCGAGGCGGAGACCTGGGTGAGGATGTCGATGCAGTAGGCCTCGTCCTCGACCATCCGCTGCAGACCGCGCACCTGTCCTTCGATGCGCTTGAGGCGCTTGAGATACGCCTCCTTGTTCTTGTTGTGGAGGTAGCCGTGATCCGCGTGCTCGTCGTGGTCTTCGTGACCGGTGTGCTCGTCCATGCGGTCTACCATACCCCCGTAAGGTATGAAGTCAAGGTCTCGACAAGCTCGACCACCGGGGACCGCTCGCCCACCGGGGACCGTCGGTGCGGCGTCCTAGACTGAGGCCATGGCTGTTGCGATCGGTGCCCACGTGAACCAGACCGACCCCGTCGCCGAGGCGACCGCCCGCGGCGCGAGCCTGGTGCAGTTCTTCCTGGGCGACCCACAGTCCTACAAGGGCCCGGTGGTGACGTACGCCGACGGCGCGGCGGCTCTCAAGTCCCGCGCGGAGGAGGCCGGAGTCGATCTCTACGTCCACGCGCCCTACATCATCAACGTCGCCACGACGAACAACCGGATCCGCATCCCGAGCCGCAAGCTCCTCCAGCAGCACATGGACACCGCCGCCGAGGTCGGCGCCAAGGGCCTGATCGTCCACGGCGGCCACGTCGGCAAGGAAGACGACCCGGCGAAGGGCTTCGACAACTGGCGCAAGGCGATCGAGGCGACCGACATCAAGGTCCCGCTCCTGATCGAGAACACCGCCGGCGGCGACAACGCGATGGCGCGCTACCTCGACCGGATCGCCGGCGTCTGGGAAGCCATCTCCACCGCCGAAGGCGCAGAGAACGTCGGCTTCTGTCTCGACACCTGCCACGCACACGCCGGCGGCAACCCGCTCGAGACCGTGGTCGAGGACGTCCGCAAGATCACGGGCCGCATCGACCTGGTCCACTGCAACGACTCCCGCGACGAGTTCGACTCCGGCGCGGACCGTCACACCAACTTCGGCGCCGGGAAGATCGACCCCGACCTGCTGGCCAAGGTCGTCCGCGACGCCGACGCCCCGGTCATCTGCGAGACCCCCGGTGGCGCTGAGGAGCACGCGAGCGACTTCGCCTGGCTTCGCGAACGGCTCTGACCTCGTCCAGGATGAGTCACCACTGAGAAGCCCCTGAAAAGTCGGCGAGAAGGACCACCCAGCGGGACTGTCGACTATGACCCAACTGGGCCATTGACATAGTCTTCTTCGAATGAGTTCGAACTGGCGCGCCGATGTTCAGGGTCTCCGTGCCGTCGCTGTCGGTCTGGTGATCGCAGGACACGCGGGGCTCTCCGGGTTCGAGGGTGGGTTCGTCGGAGTAGACGTCTTCTTCGTCCTCTCCGGGTTCCTGATCACCACCCTGCTGCTGCGTGAGACCGACCGCAGCGGCACGGTCAGCATCAGCCAGTTCTACGCCCGCCGCGCCCGCCGGATCCTGCCGGCGGCGACCGCGACGATGCTGGTCGTCCTCACCTACAGCGCGATCGTCCTGCCCCAGACCCGCACCGACCAGATCGCGGGCGACGCCGGCTGGGCGGCCGTCTTCCTGGCCAACGTGCACTTCGCCGGCGAAGCCGTCGACTACTTCAACAACGCCGCCCCCTCGCCGTTCCAGCACTACTGGTCGCTCTCGGTCGAGGAGCAGTTCTACGTCGTCTGGCCGCTGCTCGTGCTCGCCGTCGCGCTCTGGATCCCGAAGCACCACCGTCGCCGCGCGATCACCGCGCTCGCCGCGCTCGTGGCCGTGGTCAGCCTGGGCTGGTCGCTCCATGTCACCGCCGCCGACCCGACCACGGCCTACTTCTCCACCCCGGCACGCGCGTTCGAGCTCGCCGCCGGCGCCCTGCTCGCCTGCCTCGCCGGACGTCTTCAGGTCGCGACCAGCGCGACCCGGACCGGCCGCCTCGCCGCCGCAGGCCTCGGCATCGGCGGCGTCGGCGGCCTCGTCTACGCCACCGCCAGCTTCAGCGAGGCGACCCACTTCCCGGGGTGGCACGCCCTGGTGCCGGTGCTCGCCACGGTCGCGCTCCTGGTCGCCGGCCCCGCCACCCCGACCGGCTGGCTGCTCTCCAAGCAGCCGCTGCGCTACCTGGGTGACATCTCGTTCAGCCTCTACCTGTGGCACTGGCCGATCCTGATCCTCGCTCCCGCGGTGATCCCCGGCGGCGGCGTCCGCCAGCTGCTGATCATGCTGGCGCTCATCCTGGCCGCCTCCGCGGCGAGCTACCACTGGATCGAGATGCCCTTCCAGCGTCACAAGATCCCGCATCTCACCAAGGGCCGCCGCGCGCTCGCCCTCTGGCCCGCCGCCGCTGCCCTCGCCCTGGTCGCGGGCACGAGCTCCCAGGCGTACGCCGGCTATCAGGTCAACGTCGCCAAGGCGAACGCCGAAGAGTGGTTCGCCGAGAACCCCGACGTCCTCGAGACCGACCACAAGCCCGTCACCGGCGTTCTGAAGAAGACGATCAAGGCCGCTGAGGACGGTGCCCCGCTGCCACCGGAGGCGAAGTTCGACGCCAGCGACTCGTGGGCCGAGCGCGGCGGTTACTGCTACGCCGGCCACGGCGACTCCAGGCTCGACGGAGACTGCGTCTACGGCGACGGCAAGGCCGAGCGCACCGTCGCCGTCGTCGGCGACTCCCACATCGGGATGTGGCTGCCGGCGCTCGACACCCTCGCCGAGCGCCAGCACGTGAAGCTGGTCCCGTTCGTGAAGCTCGGTTGCGCTGCGTACGGGGTGAAGCAGAAGTCCTCGAAGATGACCGCCGAGGAGTGCGAGGACTTCCGGGAGTGGACCCACGAGCAGATCGCCGACCTCGACCCGGACACGATCGTCGTCGGCGCCCGCGGGATGCTCGACATGGAGGAGCGCGACGGCATCTCGACCGAGGAGCAGTGGCGTGAGGGCGTACGCGACGGGGTCGAGTCCTTCGAGAAGATCACCCCGGACGTACGCGTCTTCGCCGATGTCCCCGCCGTCGAGAGCGACCCGGGCGAGTGCCTCTCCGACGCCCGCAACCTCCTCGAGGACTGCGTCGTGAACGCCGACGGCACCGAGGTCGACTCCAACGAGGTGACCCAGGAGGCGCTCGCGGACACCGAGGCGACGTACGTCGACATCGTCGACCTGGTCTGCTCCGAGCGCTGCCCTCTCGTGGTCGGCGACGTGGTCACCTACTACGACGACTCCCACATCACCGCCACCTGGGTCGACCGGGTCACCCCGGCCCTCGGCCACCGACTGGGCCGCCTGGACCGTCCCGTCTAGAACCGACCGCCGGTGGTCGAGCTTGTCGAGACCCGAGCCTGTCGAGACCCCGCCCGTCTGAACCATTGCCGTCGCGGTGCCGGAGCGGGACAATTGAGAGTTGCCGGGCGGGGTAGTCATCCCCTCACCGCCCCGCTCGGCCCACACCCCCGGCTCTCCGGTGGCCGAGCCTGTCGAGATCGTCGCCACGGCTCTCCGGTGGTCGAGCTTGTCGAGACCCCCCGACGCGCACGTGGGTTGGGCATCCCCCTAGTGCCCAACCCACGCTGCGGCCCCGAAACCGCCTGCCTCCCCCAAGGCGGCGGCGCCAGCGCCCGAACCGAGTTTCCCCCGAACCTCGGCCCGGACAGCCCCAAGGAGTACGCGGCCGGCTGGCTGATACAACGTCGC
>NZ_JACIXG010000012.1 GCF_014360585.1 Nocardioides sp. | reverse complement strand
TCTGCTGGACGGATCCCGCGAGGACAAGGGCTACGAGGCCGCCGCGGCCGCCATGGAGACCGCGCTCGCCCTGCGCGACTGCGTGCGCCACTACTGATCAGCGCCAGGTGGCCAGGGCCGGCTCGATGCCGTCGTAATGAGCCGCGAAGCCGGGGTCTGCCTCGAACATCCGTCCGAGGCAGACCCTGCTCGTCAGGACTCAGCGGGATCCCGTGGTCGTGCGCCTCGGCCAGCTCGTTCAGCCTCAAGCTGCGTGAGGGTCACGCCGAGCCGCGATCAGGCGATGAGTCTCGCGACCAGGTCGCCCTGACGACGCGCGCCCGGATCCTGTCTGGTCGACACGTGCTCGACGACGAAGCCGTGCTCGGCGAGCAGGTCTTCGAGCGCTTTTGCAGACCAGTAATAGGCAGTGTGCACGGCGTGGTCGAACGCCTCGCCGGGCTCGCCGTCGAAGTAGCCGATCAGCGCTGATCCGCCGGGGGAGAGGACGCGGGCGAACTCGCTCAGGATGGCGGGGAGGTCAGCGGGCGGGGTGTGGATGATCGAGCACCACGCCAGGATGCCGCCGACCGACCGGTCCTCCAGCGGAATGGCGGCGAGGTCGGCCTGTTGGAAGGCGATGGCCGGAAAGCGTTCACGTGCTGCTGTGATGAACTCGGCGGAGGCATCGAGGCCAACCACCTCGCGTACGCCTTCCGTGGTGAGCTCCTGGCTCCAGAGGCCTGGGCCGCAGCCGGCGTCCAGGAGGCGGCCGGTCGTGGTGTCTCGCCAGGTGGTGATCGTGTCGCGATCTTGTTCGGCGAGCTGGTCGATGTGTCCGAAGAGGTCGATGTATTCGGCTGCGCGGCTGTCGTAGGCGGCGGCGATCTTGGTCATGAGCATCGGTTCTCGAGGGTAGCGCTTCTGCGGGGTTGGGGACTCGCTGCCGCCTGCGCGTGGGTTGGCTGGATGTGTGTCCGTTTGGTCTCGTGTGGGCTTCCAGCACGGGTGGGGCCAATACGGTGTCTGGCTCGGGAGATTTAGAAGCAGGGTGTCTGGGCTGGGTGCCATTTACCTGTCTTGCGGACTTCCAGCAGCGGTCTGGGTTGGGTTTGGGATACCTGTCCCTGATTGGGTTTTCGTTCTCTTTCCTTCCCTCATCTCACATAATATGTTATGGTGGGGGTAGGCGTGAACGTGAAGGCCGACCACCTCGACAGAGGCGTGCCTCTCAGCCCCGGAGACAACGGGTGTGGGGTATTCCAGGGGATCCAGGGGCGTGAGCGCTGAGCTGCGAGGGTAAGTAATAGCCCGTACTTGACGGGCCTCCGGGACCAGCGAACCAAAGCAGGGATTCTGCATCCGCAGGAAGCCCTTTGAGTTCGTACGTCGGGAGGTGACCATCGCGTTGAGCACGCTGCAGCAGCCCCAGCACCCTGTGCTGGCGGCCGTGGTCGCGATCACCGCCTCTCTCGACGAGGTCTCGGATGCGAACCCGACGTTCATGGCGACCGATCAGAAGGCAGCCACGCTTGTCGAGATCGCGCGGGCGAAAGCCCAGCTGGCGGAGCTCGAGCTACGCGTGATGGCCGCTGCCGATGATGTGGCTGCGGACAGTGCGGCTCGTGATGTGGCCGCGTGGCTGCATCACCACACCCACCAGCGCCCCGAGGCCCTGCGCGACGACCTCCGGCTCGCGCACGCACTGGACCGGACCTATCACCGGGTCGCCGCCGCGATGCGCGCGGGGAAGTGCAACCTTGCCCAAGCCCAGGTGATCGTGGCTGCTCTCGACGACCTGCCTGCCGATCTCGACCCCGAGATCCGAGCGAACGCCGAAGAGGCTCTGGTCGGCCATGCGGCCGAGTTCGACCCGTCTCGGCTACGCCGCCTGGGACGAAGGATCCTGGACGTCATCGCCCCGGAGATCGCCGAGGCCGAGGAAGCCAAGCGGCTCGCGGCCGAGGAAGCCCACGCAAGGAAGAAGACCCGGCTCACGATGCGCCGTATCGGCGACGGGACCACGCGGATCTCCGCGGTCATCCCGGACGCTGCCGCGGACCGGTTGGCGACCAACCTGGAGGCGTTCGCCTCCCCGCGACGTGATGACGGGACTCGCACCGACACGGGTGAGTACCTGCCCTACGGCCGCAGGCTCGGGCGGGCGTTCTGCCAGATGCTCGAGACCCTCGACCCGGCAAGGCTGCCGATCCACGGCGGGGATGCGACCACGGTGATCGTGACCATCGACCTCGACCAGCTCCGCAACGAGACCGGCATCGGCCAGATCCTCGGCGGCAGCCCCATCACCGCAGCCGAGGCCCGCCGCCTGGCCTGCACCGCGAACATCATCCCCGCGGTCCTCGGTGGTGCCTCTGAGGTTCTCGACTTTGGCCGCAAGGAACGGTTCTTCACCGCCGCCCAACGCCGAGCGCTCCTGCTGAGATCAGCGACCTGTGAGGCCGAGGGATGCGACATCCCCGGCACCTGGGCCGAAGCCCACCACTGGCTCGCCTGGGCACAAGGCGGACCCACCGACCTCGACAACGCAGCCCTGCTCTGCTCCCATCACCACCACCGTGCCCACGACGCGGCGTACCTCCACGAGCGCCTGCCCAACGGCGACATCCGCTTCACCAGACGTAGATAGGCCGACCGGATCTCAACCCGATGGTCGTGATGCCAGCATGCACACTGACAGCTTCCCGTTCGACCGAAGGACTGAGCGTGCCCGAACGACCTGAGATCGTCTGCATCTGCGGCTCCATGCGATTCGTGGAGGAGATGCGTGTGGAGAACCGTGATCTGACCTTCGCCGGCGTCATTGTCCTCGCGCCCGGCGAAGCGGGCGAAGCAAGCGCGGAGATCACCGAGGAGCAGAAGACCACGCTGGACGCCCTCCACCTGCGGAAGATCGACCTGGCCGACCGGGTACTGGTCGTCAACCCGGGTGGCTACATCGGGGATTCCACGAGCAGGGAGATCGCCTACGCCCGCGCCACCGGCAAGCCGGTCTCGTTCACGGAGCCCGGCCTGCACGAGTCGCGCTAGCCGCGGCCCTTGAGCCGGGAGCGGAGGACGAGCCGGGCCGCGGGCCCGAGGTCCTCGATGACCTCGACGAGCGCTCCGAGCTGCTCCAGGGAGGTGAAGGCCGAGTCGGCGCCGGGGCGGTCTACGCCGTCGTACATGAGCAGGCCGATGAATGCTGCGCTGACCGCGCGCGAGAGGCCGGGGGCGTCCACGACGTCCTCGACCGGGCTTCCCCTCAACGCACGTGCGACCGCGGCCTCGATCTCGCCGTTCCACCGGCCCAGCGCGTAGCGCGCCGTCTCCGCCAGCGTCTCGTCCCGCTGCGCGCCGGCGAGGAGCTGGGCCATCACCGTGATGTTGCCTGCGGCCCGCTCCCGCTCGTGGAGACCCCGGCCGAGATCCAGCAGCTCGCTCAACGACGTCACCTCCGCGAACTCGTCCCGGTAGGACGCCGCTGCCTCGTCCGTCGCGGCCCGGCACGCCTGGTCGACGAGGTCCGTGACGGTGCCGAAGTGGTAGAAGACCAGGGCCTGGTTGACGTCCGCCCGGGTCGCTATCGCCCGCGCCGAGAGCCCTGCGATGCCGTCCTCCTTGAGCAGGTCGGTCACCGCCAGCATCAGCTTGGCCTTGGTGGGGTTCATTCTGCGGCGGGCTCCGCGGCGACGAGCAGGTTGAAGACGATCAGCACGGAGCCGAGTATGCCCCCGCACGCGAGTCCCAACAGCATGACCCCGGCAACGACCCCCGGCTCGGACGCCCCGGTATCGGACAGACCCACCACAGCGCACCCGACGCCGCAGACCATGCCGAGGGCGACCTCTCCAATCACCATGTGCGGAAGCGGAATCCGTACGCCGCGCGTCACCGCCTCGCCGAACCAGGCCGCCAACACCCCGGACAGGGCGGCGATGGCCACCAGGACCTCGATGCTCTCGCCTCCCGCGCCCGGCTCGTCATCCGCGTTGAACATCGCGAAGCCCAGCGCGAAGGTCACCCCAATTCCCACGAGGCCGGACCAGATCCGGTCGACGGCCGGCGACGACGGCAACAGCACTGCCGGCGCAACCAGTACCGACTCGATCAGCCCTACGACGGCGCCGACCATGCCGCCGTACCAAGCCCCAGCGAGCGTCCCAAAGATCGGCGCCAGCGCGCTCCCCACACCTCCGCCGATGACGACACCGAGCACCACTCCGAAGAACCACCATCGGCACCACGCCCAGAACACAGACCACATTCGATCAGCCACCTACACCTCCTTCGACCTATTTGAGCGATTGCTCAAATTCAAGGTAGCGCATCTCTTGAGCGATCGCTCAAATAGGCCGTATGGTCGCAGCATGAAGATCGTCATCCCCGGTGGAACCGGCCAGGTCGGAGGCATCCTGCGGCGTGCCTGGAGCACTCGTGGACATGAGGTCGTGGTGCTCTCGCGCCACCCCGAGCAGCTGGAGGAAGGTGTACGCCATCAGGTCTGGGACGGCCGGACGATCGGCCCTTGGGCGGACGAGATCGACGGCGCGGACGCCGTGGTGAACCTCGCGGGCAGAACGGTCAGCTGCCGCTACACCGACGCCAACCTGAAGCAGATGATGGACTCGCGTGTCGAGTCGACCCGGGTCGTCGGGGAGGCGATCGCGCAGGCGTCGGCGCCCCCTCGTACGTGGCTGCAGATGAGCACCGCGACGATCTACGCCCACCGCTTCGACGCCCCCAACGACGAGGCGACCGGCGTCATCGGCGGCGACGAGACCGACACCCCCGCCTACTGGGAGTTCTCGACACGGATCGCCAAGTGCTGGGAGGGAGAGCAGGCCGCGGTGGCGACGCCGCACACCCGCAAGGTGGCGCTCCGCTCGGCGATGGTGATGAGCCCCGACAAGGGCGGCGTCCTCGACGTACTGCTCACCATGGCCCGCCTCGGTCTCGGCGGACCCGTCGCGGGCGGTGACCAGTTCGTCTCGTGGATCCACGAGGCCGACTTCGTACGCGCCTGCGACCTGCTCTGCGAGCGCGACGACATCGCCGGCCCGGTCAACCTGGCAGCCCCGGCGCCGCTGCCCCAGCGCGACCTGATGCGCACGCTGCGGAAGGAGGCCAGGATGCCGATCGGGTTGCCCGCGACCCGTTGGATGGCGGAGATCGGAGCGTGGGCGCTGCGTACGGACACCGAGCTGCTCCTCAAGAGCCGTCGGGTCGTCCCGGGGCGGCTGCTGGAGGCGGGCTTCGAGTTCGAGTACGCCGACTGGGCATCCGCCGCCCACGACCTGGTCAGCCGGGCACGGCGACGGCACGGCAGAGAAACCAGTCGCATCGCCCAGCCGGATCAGCCACGATGAAGAGGTGACCCGCGCGACCTGGCAGCCCCGCCCCGACGACGCCGAGACCCTGAGGCGGTTCTTCGGCCAGGACGGGCGGCTGCTGACGATCCCCTCGAAGCACGCCAAGTTGCTGGTGGTGCTCAACCAGCTCGCGCAGTCCTTCGAGCTGGGGAAGGTCTACGCCGAGGGCGAGGTCAACGAGATCCTGCGAGCCTTCCACGACGACGTCGCCGCACTGCGCCGCTACGTCCACGAGGAGGGGTTCATGATGCGCGAGGGCGGCTTCTACTGGCGCGACGGCGGCAGTGTGGAGATCTGACCCACCACCGCTCCGGGGGATCGGGCATGATCCCCCCCATGACGATGCCGGACCAGTCGGGCCAGCCAGCGCCCGGACAGCCGCCCGTAGGGTGGATCGACCTGACCATCCAGGGCAGCCACATGACCTCGAACATGATCGTGCCGACGGTGATGCTCAACGGCCACCAGATGCCGACGCAGTACGGCCGCAACGTGTTCCCGGTGCCGCCGGGGCCTTGGACGGTCGAGATGTACACCCAGTGGACCTGGAAGTTCGGCAAGGCGTCGCTGAGCTTCGACGTCGCCGAGGGCCACACCGTCCCGGTCTTCTACGCCGCACCGGCCACGACGTTCCAGAAGGGCGCGATCGGGCACGTCAAGCAGAAGAAGCCCGGCGTGCTCGCGCTGGTCGCTGTGCTGGTCGTGGTGGTGCTCGTCATCGCCGGCATCGTGGCGCTGACGATCTGATCATCCAGTAGGTCTCGACCCGCTTCGCGACTTCGCAAGCTCAGTCGCTGCGCTCGCTCGACCCTCTCGCGTTTGGCCGACGCAAGCGCCGGCCAAGGCTCGAGTGTCGGTGGTGACCGATAGCGTCAGCAGTGTGACCACCACCGAATCACGCGGCCGAAGCCGAGCCACGGACAGCCGACGGGGCTATGCGGTCCTCGACGTCGAGACCACCGGGCTCGACCCCTACCGCGACCGGGTGATCCAGGTGGCCATCCGCCAGATCTCCGCCGACGGCACCGCCGAGTCGGAGTGGGAGAGCCTGGTCAACCCCGGCGCCGGCGTGGACCCGGGACCGGTCGAGGTCCACGGCCTGACCAGCGCCGATCTCGCCGGTGCCCCGCCCTTCCGAGACGTCGCCGCCACGATCGCCGAGCGCCTCGCCGGCCGGGTCTTCGTCGCCCACAACGCCGCGTTCGACTGGGCGTTCGTGGCCGTGGAGTCGGACCGCGCGGGCGTACGGCTCGAGGTCCTGGAGTGGCTGTGCACGATGAGGTTCGCGAAGGCGCTCGCGCTGGAGGTGGCCGACAAGTCGTTGGCGACGATCGCCGCCTACTACGCGGTCGAGCAGCTGCGGGCGCACGACGCGGGCGACGACACCCGGGTGGCCGCGGAGATCCTGTTGCGCGAGCTGGCCGATGCCGACCGGGTCGGCCTCGCGCTGCCCCTGGTGGAGTGCAACAGCGCGCGACACCGGCTGAAGCGGACCGTGCGTCGCTGGTTCAGCCGGGTCCGCCGCCCCGGCCGCTGAGAGACCATCCCGGCATCCGGAACATTTCCGGCAGAAAATGCAACCGGAGACCCCCGTTCGCACATCAGTAGGTCGTCGGCCCGTTCTATCTTGAAGGGCCAGGATCTGGAGCGAGGCGATGAAGATGGTCAAGCGGGGAACGATCGCAGGGGCGCTTGCCGTCCTGCTGGCAACCGCGTTCACGGCGTGCGCTGCAGAGCCGGCCGCCACCCCTGAGGCGACGGCCTCACCGGCTGCAGTGTCCTCGACCAGCTCCTCGACCTCGCCGAGCACCACCCCGACCCCCACCCCGACACCGACTCCCAGCGCGAAGCCGAAGCCCGAGCCGAAGCCGTCCCCGACCTCGGGTCCGCGGCTGCTCGGCGAAGGTGACAGCAGCGACGGCGTACGAGAGCTGCAGGCGCGCCTGAAGCAGATCGGGTGGTTCAACGCGGGTGTGACCGGCTACTACGGCAACGTCACCGCCGAGGCCGTCTCCGGCTTCCAGGGCAAACGCGGCATCGCGGTCACCGGCTTCGTGGACCAGACCACTCTCGACCGGCTCCACTCGATGACCCGCGAGCCGACCGAGGCCGAGCTGATCGACGCCCCGCCGCCGGTGCCCACGGGCAAGCTCGATCCGCGCTGTCTGACCGGCCGGGTGATGTGCATCGACAAGTCCACCTCGATGCTGCGCTGGGTCGTCGGCGGCACCGTGCAGCTGAGCGTCGAGGTGCGGTTCGGCTCCCAGGAGCTGCCGACGCGCGAGGGCCGGTTCTCGGTCTTCGCCAAGAGCCGCGACCACGTCTCCTCCATCTACAAGACTCCGATGCCCTTCGCGATGTTCTTCTCCGGGGGCCAGGCGGTCCACTACTCCCCCGACTTCGCCGCCAACGGCTACAACGGCGCC
Organism: Nocardioides sp.; assembly: GCF_014360585.1. Classification (GTDB taxonomy): domain Bacteria; phylum Actinomycetota; class Actinomycetes; order Propionibacteriales; family Nocardioidaceae; genus Nocardioides. Next base: position 69,691 of record NZ_JACIXG010000012.1, on the reverse strand, counting down.
TCCCACGGCTGCGTGAACGTGCGCGACCACGGCGCCATCACCTCGCTCTACAACCAGGTCGGCATCGGCGACGGGGTCGTCATCTACTGGTCCTGAGCCTGTCCTGAGCAGCTCCTGGGCACAGCCGGAGCGCCGCGCTGTCCGGTCCTCGGCGACGATTCCAGGCACGTACGCCGACGGCCTACCCTTGAGCCATGAAGGCGCTGCTCCTGGAGAACATCCATCCCGTCGCTGTCGAGAACCTCGAGAGGGCCGGTTTCGAGGTCGAGCTGCGTAGCAAGTCGCTCTCCGAGGACGAGCTGGTAGCCGCTCTCCCGGGCGTGACGCTGCTCGGCATCCGGTCCAACACCCACATCACCCCGCGAGTGCTGGACGCGGCCACCGAGCTCAAGGCGATCGGCTGCTTCTGCATCGGCACCAACCAGGTCGACCTGGTCGCTGCCGGCGAACGCGGCGTGGCCGTCTTCAACGCCCCCTACTCCAACACCCGCTCGGTCGTCGAGCTGGTCATCGGCTACATCATCTCCCTGGCGCGCCGGCTGCCGGAGAAGACCGAGAAGATGCACGCCGGCGTCTGGGACAAGTCCGCGAAGGGCTCCCACGAGGTCCGCGGCCGCACGCTCGGCATCATCGGCTACGGCAACATCGGCACCCAACTGTCCAACGTCGCCGAGGCGCTGGGGATGTACGTCATCTTCTACGACATCGCCGACCGGCTGGCCCACGGCAACGCGCGCCGGATGAAGTCGCTCGACGCGCTCCTGGAGAAGGCCGACGTCGTCTCCATCCACATCGACGGACGCCCCGGCAACCTGGGCATGTTCGGCGAGGAGCAGTTCGCGAAGATGAAGCCGCGCTCGCTGTTCATCAACGCCGCGCGCGGCTTCCTCGTCGACAACGACGCGCTGCGCAAGCACATCGAGTCCGGCCACATCGCCGGCGCCGCGCTCGACGTCTTCCCGATCGAGCCCAAGGCCCAGGGCGACGCCTTCGAGAGCCCGCTGCAGGGCCTCGACAACGTCATCCTGACCCCGCACGTCGGCGGCTCCACGCAGGAGGCCCAGGAGGAGATCGGCTGGTTCGTCTCCGGCAAGCTGGGCGACTTCGTCCGCTCCGGTTCGACCGCGCTGAGCGTGAACCTTCCCGCCGTCCAGCCGCCGCCGCTGGGCGCGGGCGCGCGCCTCGCGCTGCTGCACGACAGCGTCCCGGGCGTGCTCGCCGAGCTCAACAACCTGCTCGCCGCCGAGGGCGTCAACGTGACCGGCCAGTACCTCGCCACCGCCGGTGAGACCGGCTTCGTGGTCACCGACGTGACCGACGTACCGCCGACGACGCTGGAGAAGATCGCAGGCAACCCGCACACCCGGTGGGTGCGCGCCTACCCGGCCTGACGCTAGCGTTCTGGCTCATGGAGCTCCCTCAACATTGGCCGCTGCCCGAAGCGACCGAACTTCTCGGTGAGATTCTGGCAGCGTACGACGAGCCGACCCGCCGCTATCACGACCGCCGGCACCTCGCCGAGGTGCTGGACCGGATCGAGGAGCTGCGGGAGGAGGGTGAGCGCTTCGACCCGCTGACCGTCACCCTGGCGGCGTTCTTCCACGACTCCGTCTACGACGGGGAGCGGGACGCCGAGGAGCGCTCTGCCACCTGGGCCGAGGACGCGCTGGGCGCCTACCTGGGCGCGGACGCGGTCGCCGAGGTCGCCCGCCTCGTGCGACTCACCGAGACCCACGATCCCGCGCCCGACGACCACGGCGGTCGGGTGCTCTCCGACGCCGACCTGGCGATCCTGGCTGCCCCGGCGGAGCGGTATGCGGAGTACGCCGCGACCGTCCGCGAGGAGTACCAGCACCTCTCCGACGAGGAGTTCCGCGCCGGCCGCGCCCAGGTCCTGGAGCGGCTCCTCGAGAAGGAGTCGCTCTACTCCACACCCTTCGCCAGGATCAGCTGGGAGGCTGCCGCTCGGGCCAACCTCGCGGGCGAGATGGAGACGCTGACCACATAACTGTCGCCTGATCAATAACAATTGGTTGCAGATGCCTCCTTGGTGACAGAATCTCTCGGTGAGCTTCCAGACCTACGCCGATCTGTGGCGGATTCCCGATGTTCGCCGCATCCTCGTGCTGGGTCTGTTCCTCCGGATCCCGATGCCGGCGTCCGCGGTGATCGTGACCCTCCACGTGGTCGGCCCGCTGGACCGTTCCTACGCCGAGGCCGGCCTGGTCTCGACAGCCCTCGCGATCGCGATGGCGATCTCCGCACCCTGGCTCGGCCGGCTCCTCGACCGCCTCGGCCTGCGGCGTACGCTCCTGCTGCCGTTGGCCGTCCTGCCGATCGCCTGGTCGATCGCCCCCTGGGTCGGCTACCTTCCGCTGCTCGCGCTGGTTGCCGTCGCCGGTCTCTTCACCGTCCCGTCGTTCTCGATCGTGCGTCAGGTGATGATCCGCTCGGTCGGCCCCGGGAAGCGCACCGCGGCGCTCAGCGCCGACGCGATCATGACCGAGCTCGGCTTCATGGTCGGTCCGGTCCTCGGCGTCCTCGGCGCGAGCTACTTCGGCACGGCATGGGCGTTGCTGATGATCCAGTGGCTCGGCATCGTGGCCGCCGTGCTGCTGTGGCTGCTCAATCCGAGGATCACCGACGGTGATCCGACCGTCCCGAGCGACGCGGTCCCGAGCGACACCGGCGCACGGGCTCGCCGCTTCAGGCCGCCGTCGTGGCTGAGCCCGGGCGTCGCCCTGCTCCTCGCCGGCACCTTCACCGCCTCGCTCATCCTCATCGCCGAGGACCTCGGCACCGTGGCCGCGATGCGCGACTTCGACCGGACTCCCCTGCTCGGTCTGGTGATGGCCATCTGGGCACTCGGCTCGCTGCTCGGCGCGCTCATCTACGGCGCCCTCAACAGCCACCCGCCGACATCGGTGATGCTCGTCCTGCTGGGCGCGACGACGGTGCTCACCGCGTTCGCCTGGGACCCGATCTCCTTCACCGTTCTGCTCCTGCTCAGCGGCTTCTTCTGCGCACCGACCCTGACCGCGGCGCTCGAGGCGATCACCCGCCACGTCCCCTCGTCCGTACGCGGCGAGGTCATGGGCTGGCACGGCTCGGCCATCACTCTCGGCAGTGCCGTCGGCGCCCCCGCGGCCGGGTTCGCCATCGACCTGATCGGCTGGCCGGGCGGCTTCATCCTCGGCGGCGGCCTCGGCCTGCTGATCGCGGCCGCCATCTGGCTCACCACCCGCCGGATGTCCGACCCCACCGAGGCGTCGCTCCCGCCGGGCGAGAAGGCACCCGCGCCGGCCGAGTAGTCACAGCGACGCCGCCTCAACCGACCGGAGTGACGTCTCGACCGACCGGAGCGACGTCTCGACCGACCGGAGCGACGTCTCGACCGACCGGAGCGACGTCTCGACCGACGGGAGTGACGTCTCGGCTAGCGCAGTCTGCGCGGCTTGCGGCGGCGCAGGCCGGCGGCGAGGAGCGCGGAGACCAGGTCCCGAGAGGTGACCTCGACGGCGCCGGCGGCGACCAGGTCGTCGTACGCCTCGGCCGGGACGTCGTAGTGGTCCCGGTCGAACCCACGGGCGGGGATGCCCAGGCGGCTCGCGAAGGCGTGCAGCTCCTCGTAGGAGGTGTCGCTGGCCAGGTGCGACCACATCCGGCCGCGACTGGGGACGTTCGGCGGGTCGATGAGGATCACAGGGAGGATTGTCCGCGATCGCCAACGATCGCGCATGGCGGCTCCTTGACCGGTGGGCAAGAATGGTCCGTGATGAACACGACAGTGCTGTTCGAGGCTCGGGCGAGGGTGCTCCACGACCTCGATGCCCGCGGGCTCGCCGGCGCAGCCGCCGTCTCCGCCCTCGAGGACGCGATGACCGAGCGCGGCTGGTGGGTGGAGCAGTGGCCGGAGGGCAAGGCGTACGTCGCCGGCCTGGTCGCCCAGGACGTGCAGGACCTGCTCTTCGACGGCGAGGTCTCCGAGCGCTGGCCGGTGTGCACCATCTGTCCGCCCGAGTCGCCGGTGCACTCGCTGCACATCACACCCGACCTGGGTGGCCCGGACCCGATCTGGATCTGCGAGGAGAGCGGCGACGTCGTCGCCCCGCTCGGCGACCTCTGAGCCCAGCCCTCAGCGTCAGGACGGACCGAGCTGCAGGTGCAGCGCGTAGCGGTCTGCCCGGTAGACCGAGCGGCAGACCTCGACGTAGCGGTCCCCCGAGACCGACTTCCGCCGCCTGCGCAGCACGGGCACGCCGACCGAGAGGCCGAGCAGCGTGGCCTCCTCGATGTTGGCCACGTCGGCGCGGAACGTGTCGTCGGCCCAGGACGGCCGCAGCTGGCGGCTGGCGAGCTCGGCGTAGAGACTGGGCGGGGTGGCGCGTTCGAGCAGATGGGGCAGGATCGACTCGTCGAGGTAGACGTCCTCGATACAGATCGGCACCCCGTCGCCGCGACGCAGCCGGCGCCAGTGGACGACCGCCGCACCTTCCTCGAGAGCCAGCGCGCGAGCGATCGTGGGTCCGGCCTTCTCCCGACCGAGCAGGAGCGTCTCGGAGGATGCCTGCATCCCTCGGCGAGCCATCTCCTCGCTGAACCCGAGCACCGAGCTGGCCGCCCTCGGCGGACGCGCCACGAAGGTCCCCCGACCCGGGATCCGGACCAGCAGACCATCGGCGACGAGCGCTTCGAGCGCCTGTCGCACGGTGGCCCGGGCGACGCTGAACTTCTGGACCAGCTCACGCTCGGAGGGAGCCGCCGCCCCCGGGCTCTCGCCGACGACCAGCTCCCGGACGTACTCCCGGATCTGGACGTGCTTGAGGGAACGCTCACCCTCGACCGACCGGACCATGAGGCGAGCGTAGGTGTACGCCTCGCGTACGTCCCGAACTTTGTCAAGTTGTGACATTGCATCGAGATGAGGCAGGTCAACTGCAACGAAACATGGATGTCCGTTCTTCACTAGAACACATGTTCGATCACGAGGTATGCTGCGAGGGTGGACTTCCAGGGAACCCTCTTCGCCCCCACAGACGACGAGACCGCCGAGACGAGTTACGAGCGGATCCAGCTGGGCCGCGGAGCCTGGGTGGACATCGCCCGCGGCTGGCTGCCCGATCCCGACGACGTCTTCTCGGCTCTGGTCAACGACGTCCCGTGGCGCGAGGAGCGCCGCCAGATGTACGACCGCGTCGTCGACGTGCCCCGGCTCCTGCACACCTACCTGCAGGGCGACCCTCTCCCTCACCCACGTCTGGCGGAGGCGCGCGGCCGCCTCACCGCCCACTACCTGCCCGAGCTCGGCGAGCCGTTCGTGAGCGCGGGCTGCTGCTACTACCGCGACGGCCACGACTCGGTCGCCTGGCACGGCGACAAGATCGGCCGGGGCCGCACCAACGACACGATGGTCGCGATCGTCTCCGTCGGCGACCCCCGCCGCCTCGCCCTGCGACCCACCGGCGGCGGCAAGGGCATGAGCATCCAGATGGGCCACGGCGACCTCGTCGTCATGGGCGGCTCCTGCCAGCGCACCTGGGAGCACGCCATCCCCAAGGTCTCCTCCGCAGGCCCCCGGATCTCGGTCCAGTTCCGTCCCCGCAACGTCTTCTGAGAGGTTGCGGGTCCTCTGAGGCGGGGTCCCAGATGCGGTCCGTACGCTGGTAGGAAAGGATGGGACTGACAGCCGACGCCTCTGGAGCCGCCTTGACCACCACCGCACCGCCCCTCGCCCCGCCGTCCGCGGAGGAGATCGCCAGGGCGAAGGAGATCGTCGGGCGGATCAGCACCGCCTTCAGCAGTCGTGTGGTCGGCCAGGAGCGGCTCAGGACAGCGCTCTTGATCGCGCTCCTCTCCGAGGGTCACGTCCTGCTCGAGAGCGTCCCCGGGCTGGCCAAGACGCTGGCCGCGGCGACGCTGTCGCAGACGGTCGAGGCGAAGTTCTCCAGGATCCAGTGCACTCCCGACCTGCTGCCGAGCGACATCATCGGCACCCAGGTCTACGACCAGCGCAACCACGAGTTCGAGACCCAGCTCGGCCCGGTGCACGCCAACTTCGTGCTGCTCGACGAGATCAACCGCTCCTCCGCCAAGACCCAGAGCGCCATGCTCGAGGCGATGCAGGAGCGCCAGACGAGCATCGCGGGCCACATCCACCCGCTGCCGCGCCCGTTCATGGTGCTCGCCACGCAGAACCCGATCGAGGAGGAGGGCACCTACGTCCTCCCCCACGCGCAGATGGACCGGTTCCTGCTCAAGGAGATCGTCAACTACCCCAGCGACGGCGAGGAGCTCGTCGTCCTGGAGCGCATCGAGGCCGGCACGCTCGGGCCCGACCACGAGGTGACCCGTCCGGTCGCCGACCCCGACGACGTGATCTGGCTCCAGGAGCTGGCCAAGCGCGTCTACGTCGACCCCGCGATCAAGCGCTACATCGTCGCCCTCGTCCAGGCCACCCGCAATGCCTCCCAGCTTCTCGGGCCGGAGACCGGTTCCTACGTCGAGATCGGGGCGTCCCCGCGTGCGTCGATCGCGTTCCTGCAGGCGTCGCGCGCGGCGGCGCTGCTGCTCGGCCGCTCCTACGTCACGCCCGAGGACGTGCGCGAGCTACGCCACAGCATCCTGCGTCACCGGCTCCACCTCAGCTTCGAGGCGCTGGCCGAGAAGGTCCAGCCCGAGATGCTGGTCGACGCGCTGGTCCGCGCTGTCCCGAGCCCCTGAGTGGCACAGCCATGGCGACGTACCTTCCCCGGATCCGCACGCGGCTGATGATCCACGCCCACCGCAAGGTGGTGGGCCTGCTGGACGGGGAGTACGCCAGCATCCAGACCGGGCGCAGCATGGACTTCCACGACCTTCGCGAGTACGTCCCCGGTGACGACGTGAAGGACATCGACTGGAAGGCGACGGCCCGTTCGCGGAGCCTGCTGGTCAAGCGGTTCACCGCCGAGCGCCAGCATCTGGTGCTGCTGGCGATCTCGACGGGCCGGAGCATGGCGGCACAGGCGACCGGCACCACGACCAAGCGCGACATCGCCGTCTTCACCGCCGGCCTGGTCGGCTGGCTGGGCGTACGCCACGGCGACAAGGTCGCGGTCGCCTATGGCGACTCGGCGACCCAGAAGCTCACCAAGCCCGCCGACACCGAGGTCGCGCTCGAGCGGGCCCTGGGGCAGGCCCACGATGCGATCAGTCCTGATGCCGCCGAGGCGGACATCGTCGCGGTCCTGCGCCACATCGCCACCAACGTACGCCGCCGCGCGATCCTGCTCGTGGTCACCGACGAGCACTCGGTCAGCGACGAGATGGCCGCGATCCTGCGCCGACTCACGGTCCAGCACGAGGTCCTGGTCGCCGGCATCGACGACCTCGACCCCACCACCGCCGTGGCGGGTGGCGCGCCGACGGTCGACATCGACACCACCTCCGCCCTGCCGGGCTGGCTCAGCGGTGACGCGGCGCTCCAGGCGCAGTACGCCGAGCTGGCCGCCGCCGAGGAGCACGGCCTGCGCAGCACCCTGGACCGCCTGGGCATCGCCTACCAGCGGGTGCAGGACGACGCCACCGCCATCGGCGCGGTCTTCCACCTCCTGGAGAGGCACCGGCATGCGCGCCGGTAGCGTCCCGGAGGAGTTCCAGCAGCCCATCGCCCACTCGGGGTGGTGGCTGGTGCTCGCGCTCGCGCTGCTCGCCGCGGTGGCCCTCTACTACCTCGCGGTCGTCCTGCTGACCCGCGAGCGTCCGCCGGTGGTCGAGGTCGAGACGCCCTGGGTCCCCGAGCCTCGTGATCTCCGCGCCGAGCACCTGGCCGAGATCGACCGGATCGAGCGGGCCGTGCACCGCGGCGACGTACCGGCTCGGGTCGGCCACCAGCACCTGAGCCGCACGGTGCGCGACTACGTCGCCGAGGTCAGCCAGATCCCGGCGGACAAGATGGTCCTCGCCGACCTGAAGGCGACCGTACGCAGCGACCCCCGCACCCGCCCCCTGGCGATGGCGGTCGAGGTGATGTACCCGCCCGCATTCGCCTCCGAGGAGGAGGGCCAGGCTGCCGAGCGTCTCCCCGAGGCGCTGGACCGGGCCCGTCAGGTGGTGACGACATGGACCTGAAGTGGCCCGTCCTCGGCGCGATCGTGCTGGTCATCACGGTCGTCGCGGCCGCGGCGATCGTCGTCCTCGCCGCCCGGGTGCACCGCCGCCCGATCGACGCGGTGTTCGTCGCCCACACCGCGCGGCTCAAGCGTCTCCCCCGGTTCCGCGAGCTCGCGACCCAGCAGCGCTGGCTGTCCTGGTGGCAGACCGCCGGGATCGTGCTCGCGGTCGTCGGGTGCATCTGGCTGATCGCCCGTCCGCAGACCACCGACATCACCCAGAACCGCTACTCCACCCGCGACATCGTGCTCTGTCTGGACGCCTCGACCTCGATGTTCGACGAGGACACCCAGGTCACCCAGGCCTACTCCGAACTCGTCTCCAGCCTCAACGGCGAGCGGGTCAGCCTGGTCCTGTGGAGCGACGCCGCGGTCACGGTCTTCCCGCTCACCGACGACTACGGCTGGGTCCAGGACGAGCTGGCCCGGGCCGGCCGGGCCTTCGCCCTCGGCGACCAGGAGTACGTCGCCGGCACCTACCTCGGCAAAGAACGGGCGAGCCTGATCAGCGACGGGATCGTCTCCTGCGTCAAGCGCTTCGACCTGTCCAACTCCGAGCGCGGCCGGGCGGTCATCGTCGCCTCGGACAACGACCCGCAGGGCGGCCCGCCGGTCTACACGCTGCCCGAGGCCACCGAGTTCGCCAGGGAACGCGACGTCCAGCTCTACGGCATCGGCTCCGCCGACCTCAGCTTCCAGGAGGACAAGCGGGCCACCTTCGACAAGGCGATGACCGACACCGGTGGCACCTTCTCGCTGCTCGGCGACAGCAACTCCATCGACTCGATCCTGGCCGGCATCGACCGGCTCTCCGCCGACGAGGTCGTCGAGCCGCCGAAGTATCAGATCCGCGACGCTCCCGGCTGGCCGATCGTCCTGATCGTCGTGGGCGTTCTCATGCTGGCTGCCGGGTGGGTCTACGCCCTGGTCCGTTCCGGGCGGCTGTCCCCGGGACCCCGGCCAATGCCTCAGCCGGGCCCGCAGCCTCGGCCACCGAGCGAGGTGGGCCGATGAGCGAGCGTCAGCGAGCGATCAACGAAGCTTTCATCGGGCCGCGTCCGTATTCTGGCGCTTGCGCTACGGAGGTGGGCCGATGAGCGCGCGGAGCTTGCAGATCCTCACCCTCGTACGCCGCTTGCTGATCGTCCTGTTCACCATCGTCGTCCTGGTGCGACCGAGCTGGGGCGCAGCACCGGCGGAGATGCGTACGGCCGATCTCGACGTCATCGTCGTGGTCGACCGGACGCGGTCGATGGTCGCCGAGGACGGCCCCGGCGGGGAGACCCGGATGACGCAGCTCAAGAAGGACCTCAAAGCGCTCTCGGCGGCGCTGCCCTCGGTGCGCTTCGGAGCGATCACCTTCGGGGGCGAGGTCGTGCGCACCGAGATGCCCTTCACCTACGACACCACCGCCTTCGACGCCTGGGTCGACGGGCTCTACGCCGAGCGGGCCTTCGACGGGTCCGGGTCGATGGTGGATGCTCCGCTCGACGAGCTCGTCGAGACGCTGGAGCGCGACCAGGAGCGCTTCCCCGAGCGGCGCCGGATCGTGGTGTTCGCCTCCGACGGCGAGAACACCCGCACGGGCGTGGAACAGCAGTCGTTCAGCGAGGTCGATGACCTCTCCGCCGGCGGCATGGTGCTCGGCTACGGCACCGAGGAGGGCGGCCGGATGCCCTGGGACGACGAGCGCCCCCAGGACGGCTATCTCAAGGACGGCGAGGGCCAGGACGCCCGCTCCCGGATCGACCTGGCGAACCTGCGCGAGATCGCAGGTCAGATGGGTCTTCAGACGCTTCACCGGACGACGAAGGAGACCGCGGAGATCGCCACCGAGGCCTCCACCTGGGACTCCGAGATGCTCACCGAGAAGACCTCCGCCGGCGGCGAGGTCTCGCGGGCCTGGATCTTCGGCTTCCCCCTGCTGGCACTGTTGCTGTGGGAGCTGTGGGGCCACCGTCGTCGCGGACACGAGGCCGAGGAGGTGCTTTCGTGACCCTCACTGAGACACCGGTCGACTCGGCCGCGCGGCCACCGCTGCGCACCCCTCGCGAGCAGGTGCGGCGCGCGCTTCTCCTGGCCGGGATCCTGCCCGTGGTGCTCGGGCTCGCCTTCCTGGCGAAGGTGATGCTGATGGGCCACCACGACCGAGGCGGTCGCGACGCCTGGGACGCGCGTGACGCCGCGACCGCGATGGAGCACTACTCGGCCAACCGCGACCTCAACTTCCTGCAGCCGTGGATCGCCCACTTCGACGCCGGCAACGCGGCCTTCCTGCTCGGCGAGAACGCCCGCGCGATCGCCTACTACGGCGACGCGCTGGAGCGGGTGCCCGAGGACCACGAGTGCACCGTCCGTATCAACATGTCGCTGACCCAGGAGGCGATCGGCGACCGCGCCCGGGACACCGGCGACCAGCCCGGGGCGAAGGCCGCCTACGAGGCGGCGCTGACGACGCTGCGGGAGGGCGACTGCCCGACCGACGCAGGCCAGGGTCCCGAGCAGTCCCAGCAGGGCGTGTCCGTGGAGGAGCGCCTGAAGGAGAAGCTGGTCCCGAAGATCCCGATCAGGCCCAACGAACAGGACGAGCAGCCCGAGCAGCCGCAGAAGGAGGACGAGAAGGAGGACAAGCTCGACCAGCGCAACGGCGCCGGCGAGGAGTACCGGCGCGACGACGAAGATCTCGACGACTACGGCGGGTTCAGCGACGAGCCCCAGTGGTGAGGCTGGACCGCCGCTAACGCATGAGCGTCTGCGACGGAAGCTCCTGGAACTGCGCCCGGTACGCCTGGGAGAACCGGCCGAGGTGGAAGAAACCCCACTGGGCGGCGACCTCGGTGACCGAGGTCGCTCGCGCGTCCGCAGCGAGCAGGTCGGAGTGGGCCCGATCCAGCCGCGTACGCCGCCAGTACTCCAGCGGGGTGGTGCCGAGGTCGCGCTGGAACGCCTCCTGCAGCGTGCGGGTGGAGACGCCGACCCGCTGCGCGAGGTCGGCCACCTTCCAGGGGCGCTCCGGGTGGGCCTCGAGAAGGTCCACGGCCATGCGTACGGCCCGGGAGACGCTGGGTGAGGCGGTCGCGGAAGCGACCTCCAGAGACGTGTTGGGCTGCACGGTGAGCAGCCCGCCGATGAGCGCCTGCTCGTAGGGGGCGGCGACCAGCGGTGAGCTCATCAGCGTGCCACCGGCCTCGACGTTGTCGTAGGCGAGCCGCACCATCTTCATCCAGTCGCGCACCTCGGGACGGCCCAGGTCGAGCGTGGGGTCGAAGACCACCGGCCCGGACCCGCCGATGCCCGCGGCCGCCTCCTCGACGGCGCTGCGCCGGATGTAGACCTGCAGCTTCTCGCAGCCGTCGGACCAGAGCATGTCGACGGGCTCGGTCGGGGAGCCGATCGAGGCGCGGGTGCGGTCGGCGAGGACGACCTGCTCACCGACCTTGACCTTGGCGGTGCCGGCCAGCGGGAGCTGGATCAGGTAGAAGTCCTCGAAGGTGCCGGGGGTGATGCGTACCTCGTCGCCGTAGCGCATGTAGTTCAGCATCACGTCCTCGCCCAGCGGCGCGGCGTTGTGCACCATGTCGAGGTGGGACCCGGCCTTGGTCAGCGCCAGGTAGTGGGCGCAGAATCGTTCGGCTACGGCTTCTCTGGCCTGGTCCACGTCGGTGGTGGCGACGACGGTGTGGCGGCCCAGCAGGGGACGGGGCAATGGGGGCTCCTGGCGCGTGGCTCGATTGACCGAAGAGCGTAGCGGAGCCGACGCCGCGTCCACGCGGACACAGCGCAATCACCGTCTAAGGTCCCGGCCCCGGTCCTGGCCCAGGGGCTAACGAGATGCCGGTCCCCACCCATGAACACCGGCATCTCGCCGTACTAGCTCCTCGCTGCCAGCTTCTCCACGAGCCTGGGAGTGACGGAGGCGTACGCCTTCGGGTCGATCGGCAGCAGCCACTGCGCCGCCTTGGTCCGCTTGCTGACATCGAGACCGACGTCGTCGAGGACCTCGTCGATGTTGTGCATCGAGAACGGGATGATGTTGGTGCCGCGAGCGTGGTGGCCGTCGGTGCGCTCCCGCAACCACGCGACCCGCGAGGCCACGTGCGCCTCCATCTCCTCCGCCGGCGGGACCTCGTGGCCACCGCCCAGGTAGGAGCCGATCCAGACGGCGCTCATCTCGGCCGACAGCGGCGAGAAGAACGATGAGTTGTAGCCCGCGAAGGTCAGGTCCTTCACCGTCAGCGGGAGGATCTGCCGGTAGAGCTGGTAGTCGCCGTTGTCGTCGGTGAGCTGGTCCTGGATCTCCGCAGGGAAGAACGGCAGCTCCTGCTTGAAGCCGGTCGCGGTCACCACGACGTCGGCGGGCAGTGCCCGGCCGTTGGCCAGCTCGGCGTACGCCTTGCCGTCCTTGCTCACGAACGTGGCGATCTCGGTGTCGCGCTCGACGGTGATGTCACCGGCCTCGACGCCCTCGAAGAAGCCCTCGGTGGCCAGCGAGACCGTCGATCGGGCGATGTCGGTGAACTGGCCCTTCGGGAGCAGCCCGAGCTTCTTCAGCTTGAGCTGGCCGCTGGTGACCGACTCGACGCTGCCGATCATCGAGCCCGCCATCTTCGAGCCGCCCGCGTGCAGGACCTTCTCCGGCCCGCGCACGCTCTGGTAGGGGAACAGCCCCTCGCCCAGACGGGTCAGCAACAGCATCTTGTAGTTGAGGACGCCCTTGATCTTGCGGGGCATCTTCCACAGCAGCTGGCGCGCGACCACGGTGGTCGAGGCCGCCTCCTTGGCGATCTCGACGGCGACGTCACAGGCTGACTTCCCATAGCCGACGATCACGACGTCCTTGCCCCTGACGGTCTCCAGGTCGTGCAGCTCGCTCGCCGCGAGGATCCTGCCGCCGGTGGCCTCGAGCTCGTCGACCCCGTCGTACGCAGGGGCGAACGGCTCCGAGAAGACGCCGCTGGCCACGATCAGGTGGTCGTAGTGCTCGGTCGTCTCGCCGTCGGTCCCCACCGCGGAGCTGGGTGCGGAGGTAATGGCCCAGCCGCCCCCTCCAGCCGGCTGGGCCTTACGCACCTCGGTGTCGAGCCTGATCATCGAGGCGAGCTCGAACTTCTCGACATACATCTCGAGGTAGCACTGGACCTGCTCGCCACTGAGCCACTCGGGGAACACCTTCGGCATCCTCAGATCCGAGAGCGTGTAGGAGTCCTTGTTGTTCTGCGTCGTCAGGCCTGGGTAACGACGGGTCCGGCTCCAGACGCCGCCGATGTCCGGCGCCTTCTCGTAGACGGTGACGTCATGACCGAGCTCAGTGAGCACCTTCGCCGAGGCGATGCCTGCGAACCCGGCGCCGATGACCGCGATCTTCACTTTTGGGTTTCCTCTCGCAGTGGGGCTGCGTAGTGGAAACGCTAGAGAGGTCGCCGGGCGCCCGCTATCCGCGTCGCGCGGCCGATATCCGGTTTGCGCGACGGGTTCGTCACCCGGCCGGTCTCAGCCGCGCAGCAGCTTGTAGGCGATGACCGCCGCGGCCACCACGACGGCTCCGACGGCGATCTTCTTGCCGTAGTTCTTGACCAGCACCGGCATGACCGTCGCTCCCAGGTCGAGCGCCTCGGGCGCCCTGCTGGTCGAGCCGGATTCGTGAGGTACGAACGAATCCGTGTCGAGACCAACACGGCCCCCTCCCGCGCTCGATGGGACTGTGTTGGTCTCGACACCGCTCGCTTCGCTCGCGGGTCTGAACGGAGTGGCCCCGACCAGCGGCTCGACCTCCGGGGCGGACTTCTGCTCCAAGCACGCGACGAACTGGCCGAGGAGCTTGTCGGAGACGTCCTGCATGACCCCGCGCCCGAACTGGGCCGGCTTGCCGGTGACGGCCAGGTCGGTGACGATCTCGACCTTGGTGCCGGTGCCCTCCGCCGCCATCGTCAGGGTCGCGTTGGCGCCGGCGGTGCCGTTGCCGCGCTTGTCCCGCCCCTTCGCCTCGACGACCAGACGCCGGGCGACCTCGTCCTTCTCGACGAAGGTGCCGGAGCCGGCGTAGACCATGGCGATCGGGCCGAGCTTCACCTTCACCGTGCCGGTGAAGGTGTCCCCCTCGACCGAGGTGACCTGGGCTCCCGGGAAGCACTCGGCCATCGAGCCGATGTCCAAGAAGCTGTCCCAGGTCTCCTCGACCGAGATCGGAACCGTGAACTGGTGCGTCAGATCCACGCCTCAGCCCCCGAGCGCCTGGATGATGGCCCGACGGGTGAGCACCGTGACCAGATGACGCCGGTAGTCGGCGTCGCCGTTGAGGTCGGAGGGCGGGTCAGCACCCTCCGCGGCCAGGGCCGCGGCGCTGCGTACGACCTCCTCGGTCGCCTGCTGGCCGACCAGCGCCTGCTCGACGCCGGTGGCACGCAACGGGGTCGACCCCATGTTGGTGAGCCCGACCGCCGCCCCCTCGATCACGCCGCCGGAGACCTTGAGGGTCGCGCCGACCGCGCAGATCGGCCACTGGTGGGCCACCCGGACGAACTTCTCGTAGTGGGCCGTCCATCCGGTGTGCTTCGGGATGCGTACGCCGGTGAGCAGCTCGTCCTCGGAGACGGCGGTCTCGAAGAGGCCCTGGAAGAACTCCGTGCCCGGGACCACCCGCTCCCCTGCCGGCCCGGCGATGACGAACTCGGCGCCCAGGGCGAGCGCCGGAGCTCCGAGGTCGCCCGCCGGGTCGGCGTGGGCGAGCGCGCCGCCGAACGTGCCGCGGTGGCGTACCTGCTCGTCGGCGACCGTCGCGGTGGCACGCGCGACCAGGGCCGCATGCTCGGCGACCAGAGGATCGGTCGCGACGTCGCAGTGGCGGGTCATGGCGCCGACGAGGATCGAGTCACCCTCGTCTCGTACGCCGCGAAGCGAGTCGATGCGACCGAGGTCGATGACCCACTCCGGGGCGTTGAGGCGCATCCTCAGCACGGGCAGCAGGCTCTGCCCACCGGCGATCACCTTGGCCTCGTCGCCGTACTGCGCGAGCGCGGCCAGCGCCTCCTCGACGGTGGTCGGGGCGACGTAGTCGAACGATGCGGGAATCACTGGACGTCTCCTTCTGTGCGGTCGACGTTCCCGGACATGCCCGTCGACGAATCGAAGTGTGCGGCGGCGGCACCGGTGGTCTCGCCACCGGCCGAGCCCTCGTTGATCGCCCGCCACACCCGCTCCGGCGTGCAGGGCATGGTCACGTCGTGCACGCCCAGCGGACGCAGCGCGTCGACGACCGCGTTGACCACCGCCGGGGTGGAGGCGATCGTGCCGGCCTCGCCGACGCCCTTGGTGCCGAGCGTGTTGGTCGTCGCAGGTGAGGTGGTGTGGTCGATCTCGAAGCTGATCGTGTCGGCCGCGGTCGGCAGCAGGTAGTCCACGAACGAGCCCGACACCAGCGTGCCGGCGTCGTCGTAGACCGCCTCCTCCCACAGCGCCTGGGCGATGCCCTGGACCAGTCCACCGTGCACCTGACCTGCGACGATGAGCGGGTTGATGATGTTGCCGATGTCGTCGCAGCAGACGTACTTCCGCATCTTCACCTGCCCGGTCTCGGTATCGACCTCCATCGCGCACAGGTGGGTGCCGTGCGGGAAGTTGAAGTTCTCCGGGTCGAAGGTGGCCTCGGAGTCGAGGTTGGCCTCGACCCCGTCGGGCAGGTTGTGCGCGGCGAAGACCGCCGTGGACAGCTCGCCGATGGACATGCCCTGGTCGGTGCCGCGCACCGTCCACCTGCCGCCGGTGAACTCCATGTCGTCGACGCTGGCCTCGAGCAGGTGGGCCGCGATCGGCTTGGCCTTCTCGAGCACCTTGTCGGCCGCCCGCACCAGCGCCTCGCCACCCACGACCAGCGACCTGGACCCGTAGGTGTCATAGCCCTTGGCCGCGATCTGGGTGTCCCCGTGGAGCACCTCGACGTCCTCGAAAGCCACGCCGAGGCGGTCTGCCACGATCTGGCTGAACGCGGTCTCGTGCCCCTGACCGTGAGCACTGGCGCCGGTGATGACCTCGACCTTGCCGGTAGGCGTCAGGCGCACCTGGGCGTGCTCCCAGCCGCCGGCGCCGTAGTCGAGGCTGCCGAGGACCCTGGACGGCGCCAGACCACACATCTCGGTGAAGGTCGAGATGCCGATGCCGAGCTGGACCGGGTCGTTGTTGGCACGGCGCTCGGCCTGCTCACGACGGAGCTCGTCGTAGCCGAACATCTCCTTCGCCTTGGCGGTCGCCGCCTCGTAGTTCCCGGAGTCGTAGGTCAGGCCCGCGATGGTGGTGAACGGGAACTCCTCGTGCTTGATCCAGTTCTTCTCCCGGATCTCGAGCGGGTCGACCCCGACCTCGGCGGCCAGCTCGTCCATCAGCCGCTCGATGGCGTACGTCGCCTCCGGCCGTCCCGCGCCGCGGTAGGCGTCGGTCCACGTGGTGTTGGTGAACACCGTCTGGCAGTTGAACTGATAGGCCGGGAACTTGTAGATCGCGTTGAACATGAAGGCGCCGAGCACCGGGACACCGCCGCCGACGATGGCGACGTAGGCCCCCAGGTTGGCGTCGAGCTCGACCTTGAGGCCGGTGACCTGACCGTCCTTGGTGGCCGAGAGGGTCAGCTTCTGGATCTGGTCGCGGCCATGGTGAGCGGCGAGGAGAGACTCCGAGCGGGTCTCGGTGTACTTCACCGGCTTGCCGAGCCGACGGGCGATCGCGAAGACGATCATCTCCTCCGGCGTCTGCTGGAGCTTGCCGCCGAAGCCGCCGCCGACGTCGGGCGCGATCACCCGGATCTTCGACTCGGGCACCCCGGTCGTCGCGGCGAACGCGAACCGCAGGATGTGCGGGATCTGGGTCGCGCTCCACACCGTGATCTGCTCCCCGGTCGGGTCGCACACCACGCTGCGGGGCTCCATGAACGCCGGGATCAGGCGCTGCTGGCGGTAGGTGCGCTCGATGACGATGCCGTCGCTCTTCGCGGAGGCGATCGCCTCCTCGACGTTGCCACCTGTGCCGGCCTGGGCGCTGTCGAAGACCCACAGCGCGGACTTGTTGGTGCCGAGGTCGGGGTGCGCGAGCACCTCGTCCTTGACCGCCTCCTCGAGGGAGACGACCGCGGGAAGCTCCTCGTAGTCGACCTCGACCATCTCGGCGGCGTCCCGCGCGGCGGCCGCGGACCGGGCGGCCACGACAGCGACGATCTCACCGGCGAAGGTGACCCGGTCGGAGGCGATCGGCGGGTGGGCCGGCGTCTTCTGGTCGGGCGTGATCGGCCAGGCGTTGATGCAGACGCCGAGGCTCTCGTCGAAGTCCTTGGCGGCCAGCACGGTCACCACACCCACGGACTCCTCCGCGGCGCTGGTGTCGATGCCGGTGATCCGGGCGTGGGCGAAGGGACTGCGCACCATCGCCAGGTGCAGCATCCCCGGCAGGTTGATGTTGTCGGTCCAGCGGGTCCGACCGGTGATCAGGCGCGCGTCCTCCTTGCGGCGCCGGTCGCGACCGATCTCGTTGGTCTGCTCCGGACGAGCGTCTACGGCGGTCACAGCGCGTTCACCTCCGTGCCGGCGGCCTGCTGCACCGCGCGGACGATGTTGTGGTAGCCGGTGCAGCGGCAGAGGTTGCCCTCGATGCCCTCACGGATCTCGTCCTCGGTCGGCTGAGGGTTGCGCTTGAGCAGGTCGACCGTCTGCATGATCATGCCCGGCGTACAGAAGCCGCACTGCAGGCCATGACACTCGCGGAACGCTTCTTGCATCGGGTGGAGGTCGGTCTCGACCGTGTCGGCGAGGCCCTCGATCGTGGTCACCTCGCACCCGTCGGCCTGCACCGCGAGCACGTTGCACGACTTCACCGAGTCGCCGTCGAGATGGACCGTACAGGCGCCGCAGTTGCTGGTGTCGCAACCGATCACCGTGCCGGTCTTGCCGAGTCCTTCGCGCAGATACTGCACGAGCAGCGTCCGCGGTTCGATGTCGTCGGTGACCTTCATACCGTCGACGCGCATGCTGATCCGGGCCATGTTGTCTCCCTGCCAGACGTCACTGTTCTAGTCGAAGTTCCAGTCGAAACCGTGTGGGCCAGATCACAGTAGGACGCGCAGGGTTGGGCTCCGGTTGGCTGGCTATCGACTGGCCGCCAACCGCGCCCTGAGCAGCGGCAACGCCGGGTGGGCGCTCCCACCCACGCGGCGCAGACAGACGTCGACGACCTCGGTGTCGTACGGAGCCAGCTCGCTGTAGCTCAGCACCGCGTCGGGCTGCGGGTCGGCGATCAGCGCCTCGCGCAGCGCGACCGCGACGTAGTCGGCCATCTCGGCCAGCGCCGGGCTGTTGGTGCCGGGCAGGAGATCACCGCCGTACGCCTCGACGGCAGCGGCCACCCGGCCGTGCCGGACCAGGGCAAGGACCTGCTCGACGTCGGTCACGACCGGCATCAGCAGGCGGTAGGGGCGGGAGGCGACCTGGCCACCCAGCGCGTGGCGCAGGTGGGAGACCTCGGCCTTGAGCGTCGAGAAGGTGACCGCCTGGTCGCCGTAGACCATCGCGTGCAGCCGCTCGAGCGAGAGGCCCTCGGGGTGGAGCGCGAGCAGCGCGAGGATCTCGGTCTGGCGGCGGTTGAGCAGCAGCCGCTTCCCGTCGAGCCAGGTCTCCGCGGTGCCGAGCAGCGTGAGCACCAGGCCGGGCTGCTCGATCGCCTCGTCGCCACCTCGCTGGGTCGGCAGCTTCGGCAGCGCTCCCTCGATCAGGCGCGCCATCACCCGCGCGGTGGCCAGGCCGATCGGGTGGGTGCGGTCCCAGGTGGTGGAGAGGTCGAGGACGCCGAGGTGCTTGCCGGTGACCGGGTCGTGCAGCGGCGCCGCCCAGCAGACCCAGTTGTGCACGGCCTCGGCGTAGTGCTCGGGGCCGAAGACCATCGCCGGGGCTTCGGTGCGGTTGGCGAGGTCGAGCGCGTTGGTGCCGGCCGACCGGTCGTCCCATCGCCCTCCGGGCACGAAGTTCACCGACTCGGCCTTGTGGCGCATCACCCGGCCGCCGTACGTCCACAGGACCCGGGTGTCCGGGTCGGTGATCGCGATGACGAGATCACCGTCGTCGGCGGTGCACCGCAGCTCCTGCTCGACACGCTCGACGGCCACCTGGAGCGGGGAGTCGCGCCACATCTCCCGGGTCTCGTCCTCGTCGGCCAGCGGCGCCTCGCGCACGTCGGGTCTGATGGCCGTCGCCGAGCGCGTCCAGCTCGACAGGATCTCCGGCCTGACGAAGTCCTCGGCGGCATCGCCGCTCTCCACGAAGGCGGTCCACGCCCGCGCCGCGCTGATGCGGCGCTCCTGCAGATCGCTACGAACCATCACTCCCCCTTCGGAGCTCGGCCCTCGAGACTGGGTCCTGCCAAGGTAGCACCCTGTGACGTGCCTCACGATCCCCTCGGTGGTACCAGCTCGGCGATGGCACAGTGAGTGCATGGAGACGCGCACGGCCACGACCAAGGCCGACTTCGAGACCGCGGCCAGGCTGCAGGTCGACTTCAACACCGAGTACGGCGACCCCGCCCCGCCCACCGAGGAGCTCGCCCGGCACCTGAGCCGGCTGGTCGAGAACGGGGACACGACCGTGATGCTGATCGGCGACCCGGCGGTGGGCCACGGCATCACCCGCTTCCGACTGCGGTCCACGGCCGATGAGCTCGAGGCCTACCTCGCCGAGCTCTACGTCGTGCCCGACCGCCGCGGGCAGGGACTCGGCACCATCCTGCTGCAGGCGATCATCGACGAGGCGAAGGCCCGCGGTGTGACGTACATGGACCTGGGGACCAGCGAGGACGACACCTCGGCCCGCGCGCTGTACGAGAAGTTCGGCTTCGACAACCACGAGGGCCGCGGCTCCGGGCCGCGGGCGCTCTACTACGAGAAGGAGCTGTAGAGCTCCTTCTCAGCCTGGGGTGCTGACGGTCAGACCGGAACGCCTCGCTGCGGTTCGTCGTACGACAGTCCCCGAGCGATCCCGTGGAAGAGCATGGCGAGGACCAGGATGCCGGCGCAGACCAGTGCCACGACCGCCACCGAGGTGCTCTGCGACAGCTGGATCTGGCGGAGGCCGATCGCGCCCAGCGCCCAGGCGCAGGAGATCAGGAACGTCTGCTGTGTCCGTCTAACGCTCTTCGTGGATCCGTCCGGCGGTGATGGCCAGACGCTCGCCACTGCCGCCCCAGCGGCCGGCGATGATCTCGGCGGCGATCGAGATGGCGGTCTCCTCCGGCGTACGGGCGCCGAGGTCGAGACCGATGGGGCTGCTCAGACGGGCGATCTCCTCGTCGGTGAGGCCGGCGTCGATCAGACGGGCGAGGCGGTCGTCGTGGGTGCGACGCGAGCCCATCGCACCGACGTAGGCGATGTCGGGGAGGCGGAGGGCGACCTCGAGGAGAGGTACGTCGAACTTCGGGTCGTGGGTGAGGACGGCGATCACGGTGCGCTGGTCGATGCGGCCGGCCTCGACCTCCTGGTTGAGGAAGCGGTGGGGCCAGTCGACGACGACCTCGTCGGCCTCGGGGAAGCGGGAGTTGGTCGCGAAGACCGGGCGGGCGTCGCAGACGGTGACGTGATAGCCGAGGAACGCACCGACGCGGGCGACGGCGGCGGCGAAGTCGATCGCGCCGAAGACCAGCATCCGGGGCTTGGGCGCGAAGGACCAGACGAAGACCCGCATGCCCTCGCCGCGGCGCTCGCCGTCGATGCCGTAGGACAGGGTCTGATTGGTGCCCTGAGCCAGGAGCCCGAGCGCGTCGTCGTGGACGGCGTCGTCCATCCGCGCGCTGCCGAGCGACCCCTTGACCCCCTCTGGGCGGATGAGGACGCGGCGCCCGAGGATCTCGGGGTCGGGATGCTCGATGACGGTCGCGAGCGCGACCGGGCTGCCGCTGCGTACGTCCTCGGCGAGCTCGCCGAGCTCGGGGAACGTCTCCCTCGACACCTTCTCGACGAAGACGTCGAGGATGCCACCGCAGGTCAGACCGACGGAGAAGGCGTCGTCGTCGGAGACGCCGTAGCGGTTGAGCTCCGGGACCCCGGACCCGGCGACCTCGCGGGCGACCTCGTAGACGGCGCCCTCGACGCATCCGCCGGAGACCGAGCCGACCGCGGTCTCGTCGGGGCCGACGAGCATCGAGGCTCCCGGCGGCCTGGGTGCGGACTGGAACGTCGCCACCACGGTGGCGACCGCCACGGTCTCGCCGGACTCCCACCACTTCATCAGATCTTCGAGCACGTCACGCACGGGCGATCACCTCCACCAACTCCTCGTACGTCGCCAGCGAATGCCCGGCGACGAAGTCATCCACGTGCGGCAGCACCGCGACGATGCCTCGCTGCAGCGGTTCATATCCAACCTTGCCACGGTGTGGGTTGGCCCACACCACCCGATGAGCGAGACGATGCAGCCTCGCCGTCTGCTCCTCGAGGAGGGTCGGGTCGCCGCGCTCCCAGCCGTCGCTCGCGATGACCACCACGGCGCCTCTGGCCAGCCCCTGGTGTCGCTGCAGGAACGCCTGCAGGTTGTCACCGAGGCGGGTCCCGCCCGACCAGTCGGGCACCGTCTCGCCTGCCGCGGCGAGTGCTCGGTCGGGATCGCGGTGGCGCAGCGCGCGAGTGACGTTGGTGAGCCGGGTCCCCATCGTGAACACCGCGCCGCCCCTCGTGGTCGAGCTCGTCGAGACCACCCGGTGGGCGACTCGCAGCAAGACGTCCGCATAGGCGCTCATCGACCCGGACACGTCGATCAGCCACACGACGCGGCGCGGCCGCTCGCCGCGCCTGCGGTAGTGGATCCCGGCCGGCTCACCGAGGTGTCGCAGGCTGGCCCGCAGGGTGCGGTGGGCGTCGACCCGCCCGCGCCGCCAGGGGTCCTGCCTCGGGGTCCGTCGTCGCGGGGCTCGCGGCCGGAGGCGCGCGATCAGCGCGGCCACCCGCTCCTGCTCGGCCGGGTCGAGGTCGGCGACGTCCCGGTGACGCAGGGTCTCCAGATCGCTGGCGCGCGCCCGGACGACCTCGTCGGGGCCCTCGGCAGCCTCCTCCCCCGCCTGCGGCTCGGTCTCGGGAAGGGTGGAGAAGACCGAGACCGTACGCGGCGGCCCCTGCGGCTTCGGCAGCGTCGTCGTCGACCCGAACCAGGCCTCGAAGACCTGGTCGTAGCGGCGCAGGTCGTCCGGGCCGGCGCACAACGTGGCCCTTCCCGCTCGGTAGGTCGCGACCGGGTCGCCGGCGCCGACGATCGCCGTCGCCTGCAGGAACCCGTGGGCGCGGTCCTGGGTCACCGAGACCCCTGCTGCTCGGAGTGCTCGGGTGAAGCCGAGCAGGATCGCGGTCGGAATACCCGGTTCACCGGGTATCGCTGCACTTCTCTGGCGTTGGAATGCCTGAGAAGTGCAGCTATTGCCTGAGAAGTCGCTCATGCCAGCAGCCGGTCCAGGGCGACCCGGACGCGATCGGCATCCTCGCGGTGCTTCACGAGCGCTCCGAGCGTGGCCGCGGCGCTCTCCAGGTCCATCTCGGTCGAGCCGAGGTGGTGCAGGGCGCGCGCCCAGTCGAGCGTCTCGGCGACTCCGGGAGGCTTGAGCAGCGCGCTCGCGCCCTCTGCGCTGCGCAGCTGCTGGACCACCGTGACCACCTGGCGGGCGAGCTCGTCGGCGACCTCGGGGGCTCGGCTGCGTACGATCTCGATCTCGCGCTCCAGCCCCGGGTGGTCGATCCAGTGGTAGAGGCAGCGGCGCTTGAGGGCGTCGTGGAGCTCGCGGGTGCGGTTGGAGGTGAGCACGACGATCGGCGGGAC
Organism: Nocardioides sp.; assembly: GCF_014360585.1. Lineage (GTDB taxonomy): Bacteria > Actinomycetota > Actinomycetes > Propionibacteriales > Nocardioidaceae > Nocardioides. The sequence continues at coordinate 46,719 of NZ_JACIXG010000012.1, read as the reverse complement.
CACAGCGGCGATCGTCCCGAACTCCGGGATCGTCACCCGATAGGTCGACAGCACCTCCAGCAGGAACGCCTCGAACTCGTCGTCGGCCCGGTCGATCTCGTCGACGAGCAGCACCGACGGCGCCTGTCGCAGCGCGGCCAGCACGGGCCGGGCGAGCAGGAACCGCTCGTCATAGAGGGACTTCTCGGCCTCCTCGACCTCGGCCGTGCCACCTGTCGCCTCGAGCGCGCGCAGATGCAGGATCTGGCGGGCGAAGTCCCAGTCGTAGAGCGCCTGGGTGGCATCGATCCCCTCATAGCACTGCAGCCGCACCAGCGGCAGGTCCAGCGCCTCGGCGACCGCCTCGGCGAGCGCGGTCTTGCCGGTGCCGGGCTCGCCCTCGAGCAGCAGCGGCCGCTGCATCCGCAGCGCGAGGAAGGTCACCGTCGCCAGCTCCGGATCGGCCAGATAGCCCGTCGCCGCCAGCCGGTCGGCGATCATCTCGGGCGTCAGCGACTCCATGGTCCTCAGCGTAGAGCGCGTGTCGTTGGTTGGTGGTTGGGCGGCGGGGTAGTCCGGTAGCGAACTGCCCATTTACCGGCGAGTAATAGGCAGGTCGCTACCGGACTACCCCGGCATCGCCCGTCACCGACTGTCGACGTCCCGCCCGCCAGCCAGGTCGCCGCACTCCACCAGGCGTACGTCGTGGGACCTCAGGTAGCGGCGGGCCCCTTCGTCGCCGACCGCGGCTTCGATGACCCTGGACCAATGGTCGCGGCCGATCAGCACCGGGTGGCCAGGGACGCCCGAGTACGCCGCGCGCGCCAACCCGGTGGTAGTGCCCGTCGAGACCACTCGTGAGACCACATCGGCACCGACATCCGGCAGGTCGACCAGGTGAACCACGGCAGCCTCCACGTCCGGCCCGAGCGTCTCCAGACCGACCCGAAGCGATGCTCCCATCCCCTCGTCCCAGTTTGCGGCGACGACGACCTGCTGTCCCTCCGGGAGCCGTGCTCGCGCCTCGTCCGCGGCGGCCCCGAGCACGACGAGCACCTCGTCGCAGCCGCCGTCGCGCAACACCTCGATCGAGCGGACCAGCCAGTCGTCGACGAGTGCCTTGGGCCCACCCATCCGCCGCCCGGCGCCGGCGGCGAGCAGCAGCCCCGCGATCATCTGGCCGTCACTTGAACGCGGTGGTGTACAGCTTCTGCAGATTAGCGCTCTTGGCGTCGCTGTAGCCGCAGCCGATGACCTTGCCATCGCCCTTGGCCGCGACCAGGTAGTCCTTGCCCTTCTCGAACTCGGGCATCGGGATCGTGCTCGGCGCCGGCAGGATGATCCGGACGGTGTCGGTGCCACCGACACCATCGGCGTACATCCACGTCTTGACCCGCAGGACGGCTTCATCCTTCTTCATGCTCTTCACGGTGCCCTCGAAGGCCAGCGCGGCGTTCTGCGAGAGCCACTTCGAGGTCGGCGGGAGGCAGCGGGCGGCGTCCGCGACGACGGTCAGCTCGGTCGCCCCGGCACCTCCGGAAGAAGCCGATGCCGACGGGACCGGCGCGGTCTCGGTGACCGTCGCGGTCGGCGACGGCGGCGCGGCAGCGGGATCGTCGGCGGTGTCGTCGGAGCCCAGGAGCCCGAACGAGGCGACGATGGCGACGAGCACGACCGCGGCAGCTCCGACCGCCGCCACCCAGCGCCACGGCGACCGCGGCTGCTCCATCCCGGTGTTCGGCCCGACATCGTCGCTCATGACCACATCATGCCTCATCCCTGGGTGCCATTCAGGGACCAGGTTGACACACGCAGGCGGGGCCCCGGCTTTGATGAACCCTGACCCCGCCCGCCGCTGCAGAACTTCACCCGGATACTCCCTTGGGCTTCAAAGCCCCCCAGATCCAGACGCTTCCCCGCAGTCGGCCACTGTGTGTGGAGCACCAATGTTGCGTTACCGAGCTGTTGTCGAGACAGTGTCGAAAGTCCCCAAAAAAGTGGGACCGCTGGGCCCCTCCTCATCGCCTGGTCAGGTCATGCCAGATGGCGATCGAGGAACCCGATGACGCGCCGGATCGAGAGGTCCCACTGCGGCCCGAAGGCGTGCTGCTCACCTTGGTAGACCCAGAGGCGCTGACGTACTCCCGCGGCCTCCATCAGGTCCCGGGTCGTGTAGGCCCATCTGATCGGGCAGGACTCGTCATCGGTCCCGTGGTGCATCTGCACCGGGACCTCGATGCGGTCGAAGTACGTCCGGGCCGACAGCCCTTCCCAGAACTCGGGCTGCTGCTCGGGATCGCCGTGCTGCCGGTAGAGCCGGGCAACCTCCTCGGGCCGCGACGGAACCGCCCACCGGTTGATGTTGTCGACGATGTCGGAGGAGACCGATGCGTACGTCACGCCGGCCCGCACCAGGTCCGGCTGGGCGACGAGCGCGTTCATCACCACTCCCCCGCCCATGGAGCGGCCGAGCAGGGCGGTGCGGTCGGGGTCGACGTACGGGAGTCTCTTCATCGCCTGGACCGCGTTGATGGTGTCCCGGGTGTAGCCGAGCCGGCTCTCGTCCTCCTCGGTGCCCTCCGGGATGGAGGATGACCCGGCGTGGCCGCGGTAGTCGGTGTGCAGGACGACGTAGCCCTCCCGCGCCAGCCGGTCCTGCTCGCGCCGAAGGCCCTGGCCGGTGACGTAGATGTCAGTGTCGATGTGGCCGTGCGCGAAGACCACGCCGGGGAACGGCCCCGCCCCGCGCGGCCGAAAGAGCACGCCGGTGATCGTGAGCGGGCCGCTCGGATGGCTGACCTCGAAGCGCCGATACGCGTCCGTGCTCCCCGACTCCCGCAGCACCTTCACCTCACCGCCCGGGAACTCCTCGCGCATCAGCTGCGGGAGCGAGACCTCGTCGGTCACCGGCGGCAGCGTCTCGGACGGGGACGGAGAGGGTGTGGCCGGGCTCGCCGAGGCCGACGGTGTCGTTCCGGGAGACGACGGCGCAGTGGCCGGCTCACCGCCGCATCCAGCGAGCAGCACAGCTGAGATCGCCAGCGCCGACATCGCCTTCGGACTCATGCCGTCGAGAGTAACCCGCACCCGTGAGCGGAGCACCAAGGTCGAAGATCACAGTCATCAGGTGGCTGCGATCTTCGACCTTGTGGTCACGGTCGGACGATCTGGGAGGTGATCGTCGTGTCTGTGATCTTGTCGTCGCTCGCCAGCAGCATCGCCTTGGAGAGGATGACGCTGAGCAGCTGGTCGCCTTCGAACGGCAGCATCACACCATCGGCGCCCTTCTCACCCCGGCCCGGCACGATGCACAGGTACTGGTCGTTGGGCGCCATCAGGATGTTGCCCGACCCCAGATGAATGCGATAGCGCCGTAGCCGCCCCTCCACCACCAGGAACCGGTCCTCGATCCGCGTCACATCCGCGATCGCCAGCCTGGGCAGCAGGCGGGAGAGCAGATCCTTGCGTACCTCAGCAGCCGCACCGAGCTCGCCGAAGGAGTACGAGCTCCAGTAGTCGCCCCAGGCGTCGCGACGCGCGCCACCGTTGTCCTGCCCCGCAGGGTCGCTGCCGATCGAGGCGACCCCGACAAAGAGGTCGACGTCCCTCAGCACCTCGCTGAGGACCCGCACCGGCACATCTCGCAGATGCACCGCATCGCGATCAGTGGTGAATCTGACCTGGTCGGTGAGCACATGGTTGAAGATGCCGGTGTCGTTCCAGTCGTCGTCCGCACCCCAGGGCCGGTCGACCCACAAGCTGGCGCGCAGCCCGTATTGCGGCAGCTGGATATGTGCTTGCTCGTCCGGTGCGTCGAACGCGCCTTGCAGGCGATAGCGCCAACCACGCCCGCGAGCAAGCGCCGCGAACTGGTGCTGCCTGATGATGTGTCCGGCGAAGCGGTTGGAGTAGAGGTCCGTACGTTCCTCGGCCGCCGTCAGCAGGTAGACCTCGCGATGTGCCTGCTTGAACGGTTGCACGACGCCCAGATCTTCGACCCGTCGACGCCAGGCGCCGACCTCCTCGGTCGGCACGGTCGCCGGGTGCCACAGCCGGATGCGATCCGTCGCGGCGACCTCGACAAGCTCACCGTCGATGTCGCGCAGCTCGCCATCGAACGCGACGACGGCCGTGAGCGACGCCCCGTTGTCCACCTGCCAGATCAGGTTGCGCGCGAGAACGGAGACCAGCAGATGGTCGACGTAGCGCTCCCGCCAGACGGCGGCGTCCCATTCCCGGTCATCGAGCAGTAGCCGTTCGAGCCGCATCCGCTGCGCGGCCACCATCGCCACGACATCCTTCGCCTGTACCTTGAGCGCCTTGAGCTCCTCGGCGAAGTCGCGCTTCACCGCGGCTGGCACTGTCTACCGGGTTTTCCCGTCCGCCGCCACGATCGTGATGCCAACCTTGCCGGCGGTGTACGCCAGGACCGCCGTGTGCTCTCCGAGAGCCAACTCCCTCCGCGCTCCGACGTCCAAGCCGTACGTCGGCACCACCCGCTCCTCGAACTCCTCTCGAGGGATCCCGAGCCGTTCCGCAGCCTCGTCGATCGCCGCATCGACCGACCTGACGGCCTGCGGCTGCTTGAGCACAGCCCGAGCCCGTCCTAGTTCCCCGGCACCCAGATCTCCGAGGCGAGCCAAGGCCCAAGCGGCGCCGGTTGCCACCCGCTGGCTCACCGGGCCGAACCCCGGAACCTTCGCCCACCCGGCTATGAGCCAACCTCCCACCGCAGTGGCCAAGCGGGTGTCGGCTGGCAGCGACGCCGCGATCCAGCACAGGCGGCGCAGCACATCACCTGTGATGCCGTCGACCTGTCCACGGGCTGCCGAGACCGGGAGCACAGACACCTCGAGCAGCATCACCACGGCCGTACGTAGATCTTCCGCGTCGTGGGCGTCGATCAGGCCATCGACCTTCTTGGTGAACACCGCGGTCGGCTTGGCCCCAGCGGACGACGCGGCGACACCGATCGCCGCCGACCCCGCGGCCGCAACCGTCGGAGGTTGGGACGCGATCCCCTGCTGCATCGCGGCCGCCCAAGGCCCTGCGGGGATCAACGGCTCATCGGAGTCACTGAGCAACTGGTCGATCTGATGGATCCAACGCTTCCGCTCAGCATCCATCCACGGTTGGCGGAGCGCCTCGCGCAGCACCCGGAGGAGCTTCTTCTCCTCAGGAATCCGATCGACGTCGCCGCCGCGTTCCAGCGCCCTGAGGACCGGCTTGACGAGATGCTCGACGTGGTAGGTCCAGGGCGCGCCATGGGTCGGCTCGGCTTCGCTGCCGCCCAGCAGCGAAGCAATCAGATCGACCCTGTCACCGGGACTCAACGCGATCTGCCGACGCAGCATCCCCGTCACGATGCCCGATGCGACGTTGCTGCCCCGTGACCAGGAACTCCCGGTTTGGTTCAGCTCACCCATGCGGCGCAAAGCACAGATCACCACGGCCGCACGAACGCTGTCCGGCGACTTCTGCAGGTCTGCCCAGACGCTCGACGCGCGAAGCCCTGCCGGGATGGCCGGCCCACTGGCCCGCTGTGCCGTCTCGGCGATGAGCGCCTCGACCACTTGGCCCGCGGCATCCTCGGTGACGGACTGAGCGATCGGTGTCATCAGCCACCCACCAACGGGGTGAGCTTGAGGAAGGACACCGCCGACCCAGTGCGCAGAACAACCCGTTCATCGAACTCGGTGACCTGACGGTCGTCGACGAGCAGCAGGAATCGGCCTCGTTCGAACGCCTCGACGGCGACCTTCGCCTGGATCTCCGCGTCGACCATGCGTGGCTCTCGCGGACCGTTGAGCGCCAGCTCTGCTTCGGGCGGCTGAACCAAGCCGCGGAAACCCCCGAGCACCTGTCCTGCGTTGTACGCCCGAACCTCCGATGCCACCCGGCTGATGATCAGCTCGCGCACCGTCACCTGCTCCGCCTCGAGCTGCAGTGCCAGTTCCTGCAGTACGTCTCCTGCGGTGGTCTCATCCCGCACCGTCACCTCGACTGTCATGCCGGCGGATCCTGCCACCCACCACCGACAAGGAGGATCAACCGAGCAGGTAGTCCGGGACGTTTTTGTCCCTCTACCAGCCAGTAACGGACAGGAACGTCCCGGACTATCCACAGATAGACGAGAAAGAGGGCCCCTCCCGAAGGAGGGGCCCTCTTTTGTGAGCTAGCGGGACGGGCTCAGCTGTGCTGATTGCTTCTTCGGCTTGCGCCTCAGAAGCCCATGCCGCCCATGTCGCCCATGCCACCGGTCGGGTCGCCACCAGCGGCGGCCTTCTCCGGCTTGTCGGCCACGACGGCCTCGGTGGTGAGGAACAGCGCGGCGATCGACGCGGCGTTCTGCAGCGCCGAGCGGGTCACCTTGGCCGGGTCGATGATGCCCGCGGCCAGCAGGTCGACGTACTCGCCCGTGGCAGCGTTGAGGCCGTGGCCCTGCGGGAGGCCGGCGACCTTCTCCGCCACGACGCCGCCCTCGAGGCCGGCGTTGATGGCGATCTGCTTCAGCGGTGCCGAGATGGCGGCCTTGACGATCGAGGCACCGGTGGCCTCGTCGCCCTCGAGCTCGAGCTTCTCGAACGCGACGGCGGCAGCCTGGATCAGCGCGACGCCACCGCCGGCGAGGATGCCCTCCTCGACAGCAGCCTTCGCGTTGCGAACGGCGTCCTCGATGCGGTGCTTGCGCTCCTTGAGCTCGACCTCGGTGGCCGCGCCGACCTTGATGACGGCCACGCCGCCGGCCAGCTTGGCGAGGCGCTCCTGGAGCTTCTCGCGGTCGTAGTCGGAGTCCGACTTCTCGATCTCGGCGCGGATCTGGTTGACCCGACCCTCGATCTGACCCTGGTCGCCCGAACCCTCGACGATGGTGGTCTCGTCCTTGGTGATGACGACCTTGCGGGCCTGGCCGAGCAGCTCGATGCCGGCGGTCTCCAGGGAGAGGCCGACCTCCTCGGAGATGACCTGGCCACCGGTGAGGATGGCGATGTCCTGCAGCATGGCCTTGCGACGGTCACCGAAGCCCGGAGCCTTGACGGCGACGGACTTGAAGGTGCCCTTGATCTTGTTGACGACCAGCGTCGAGAGAGCCTCGCCGTCGACGTCCTCGGCCAGGATGACCAGCGGCTTGCCGGTCTGCATGACCTTCTCCAGGACCGGGATCAGGTCCTTGACGCTGGAGATCTTCGAGTTGACGATCAGGATGTACGGGTCGTCGAGGACGGTCTCCATACGCTCCGGGTCGGTCACGAAGTAGGCCGAGATGTAGCCCTTGTCGAAGCGCATACCCTCGGTCAGCTCGAGGTCGAGCCCGAAGGTGTTCGACTCCTCGACGGTGATGACACCTTCCTTGCCGACCTTGTCCATCGCCTCGGCGATGATCTCGCCGACGGTGGAGTCAGCAGCGGAGATCGAGGCGGTAGCAGCAATCTGCTCCTTGGTCTCGATGTCCTTGGCCTGGGCGAGCAGCTGCTCGGTGACGGCGTCGACCGCCGCCTCGATGCCGCGCTTCAGGCCGGCCGGGTTGGCACCGGCGGCGACGTTGCGCAGGCCCTCGCGGACGAGCGCCTGGGCGAGAACGGTCGCGGTCGTCGTGCCGTCACCGGCGACGTCGTCGGTCTTCTTCGCGACCTCCTTGACCAGCTCGGCACCGATCTTCTCGTAGGGGTCCTCGAGCTCGATCTCCTTGGCGATGGAAACACCATCGTTGGTGATCGTGGGGGCACCCCACTTCTTCTCGAGCACTACGTTGCGGCCCTTGGGACCGAGGGTGACCTTGACGGCGTCGGCGAGGGTGTTGAGACCCTTCTCCAGACCCCGACGGGCCTCCTCGTTGAAAGCGATGAGCTTCGGCATTGCTCCTGCGATCCTTCACTTGGGAAGTTCGTTGGATCCGGTCCGATGGGTTGCCCGCGACGGACGACGCCACTTCCGGCAGAACCCTTCCCTGCCGCTCGCGACGCCTCAACGTCACCGGTCCGGTTTGTTGTCACTCTCATGGTAAGAGTGCCAGCCTCATGTTTAGCACTCGACCCCAGAGAGTGCAAGAAAATGGGCCCCGATCAGAGTCGTTTCGCAAGCTCGGCGAACTCCAGATCGTCACGCAGCGGGAGGCCGAAGCGCTCGTCGCCGTAGGGGAACGGCTCGAACCGCCCCGTACGCCGGAATCCCCGCCGCTCGTAGAACGCGATCAGGTCCTCGCGCTGGCGGATCACAGTCATCCGGATCTCCTCCGCGCCCCATTCGCGCGCGATCTGCTCGGCCTCGGCGATGACGGCCTTGCCGACACCGGCACCCTGGAGCTGCGGCGCGACGGAGAACATGCCGAAGTAGACGTACGCCTCGCGCTTCTGCAGCTGGCAGCAGGCGACGATCTCGCCCGGACGCTCGGCGACGAGGAGGCGGGATCCCGGCGCGGTGATCACCTCGCGTACGCCATCGGGATCGGTGCGCTGGCCGGCGAGCAGGTCGGCCTCGGTGGTCCACCCGGCCCGGGAGGCGTCGCCGCGGTATGCCGACTCGATCAGCTCGACCAGGGGGTCCACGTCGGAGAGGTTCGCGTCACGGAAGGTCAGTTCAAGCACGTCGCCGAGGGTAGCCGGAGCCAGCCGCCCGCTGGTCGAGCCGCGAGGCCGCCTGCGGCCGAGCGTGTCGACCAGCGGGGTGACCGTGTTCAGGCGGGCAGGTCCGGCAGGGCCGGCTGCCGTAGCCAGGCGTCGAAGAGCGGGGTGAGGTCGCGGCCGCAGACCTCGGCCGCGTGGGCCTCGAAGTCGGCGGTGGTGACCGAGCCGCCGCTGTGCTGGGACACCCAGGTACGCAGGAGCCGGAAGAACGGCTCGTCGCCGACCGTACGCCGCAGCGCGTGCAGGGTGACGGCTCCACGCTTGTAGACGCGGTCGTCGAACATGTCCTCCGGACCGGGGTCGGCGAGCACCAGGTCCTGCGGTAGCCCGGCCAGCCGGCGGTGGTGATGCCGGGCGTGCTCGCCGCACGCGCGCCCTCCGGACGCGTCGGACCACAGCCACTCGCTGTAGCAGGCGAAGCCCTCGTGCAGCCAGATGTCGCGCCATTCGCGCAGGGTCACCGCGTTGCCGAACCACTGGTGGGCGAGCTCATGGGCCACGAGGCGTACCTCCGCCCACTCGCCGGTGAGGTGGTTGCGCCCGAAGGTCGACAGCGACTGCGACTCGAGCGGGATCTCGAGCTCGTCGTCGGTGACCACGACGGAGTAGGAGGCGAACGGGTAGGGCCCGAAGATCGAGACGAAGTACGCCAACATCTCCCGCTGCCGCCCGAAGGAGGCGTCGAACTCGGCGGTGGCGTCGACCGGGTACGCAGCCCGGATCGGCACCTGGCCGCCCGGCCCCTCCGCCGGCGCCATGTCGACGACGCGGTAGCGCCCGATCTGCACCGTGGCGAGATAGGTCGCCATCGGCTCGGCCTGCCAGTAGCGCCACGTCTCCCCGCTGCCGCGGCGTACGCGGGAGGTCAGCTCGCCGTTGGAGACGACCGCGTAACCGGGCGCGGTGGTCACGCTGATCGCGTAGCGGGCCTTGTCGGAGGGCCGGTCGTTGCAGGGGAACCAGGTCGGCGCACCATGCGGCTGACCTGCGACGATGACGCCGTCGACGAGCTCCTCCCAGCCGGCGTCGCCGTGATGGGAGAGCACGACCGGACGGGGCTTGCCGGAGTATCTGACCGTGACCACGAACTCCTCGCCGGCCGCGATCCGCGAGCGGAGGTTCAGCACCAGCCGGTGGTCGTTGTGGGCCCACTTGGCCGGCGTACGGCCGTCGACCGCGACCTTCTGCACACGCAGGTGGGCGAGATCGAGGACGACGCGGCTGATGTCCTCGACGGCGACCGCGCGGATCGTGGCCGTGCCGGCGAGCCGGTTGCCGACCAGGTCGTAGGTGAGCTCGAGGTCGTAGTGGGTCGCGCTCCACGACAGGTCCCCGTGACCGGGAAGGTAGGGATCGGCTGTGGGGAGGTTCGGCACGGCGGTCATGTTAGAGGGTGTCCTCGCCCGATCGGTCCCACGGACCGATGGGGTTGCCGATCCAGAGCGTCTTGTCCGGAAGGCTCTCCCCGCGCATCACCAGCGACACCGGGCCGACGACCGCATGCCGGCCGATCGCGGCCGCGGGCAGGATCACCGAGTTCGGCCCCAGCGTGGCGCCGGTCTCGAGGACGACCGTGTCGAGGGCCAGCACACGGTCGTGGAAGAGATGGGTTTGCACGACCGTCCCGGCGTTGACCGTGGCGCCGTCGCCGAGCTCGACCAGGTCGGTCTCGGGTAGCCAGTGGGTCTCGATCCACACGCCCCGGCCGATCTTCGCCCCCAGCGCGCGGAACCACAGGTTGAGCACCGGGGTGCCCGACACCGCGCCGGTGAACCACGGCGCCGCGAGCACCTCGACGAAGGTGTCGGCCAGCTCGTTGGCCCACACGAACCAGCTCCACAGCGGGTGCGACCCGGCCCGGATCCGGCCGACGAGCAGCCACTTGGCGAGCACCGTGAGGCCGGCCGCGACCGCTCCGGCAAGCGCCAGGACCGGCCCGGCGACCAGGACCGCGACCAGGAGGTCGGTGGCCGCCCAGATCCGCACGAGCACATAGCCGACGCCGGCGTAGAGCAGCGCTGCGAGCGTCTGCGGCACCAGCCGGGCCAGCTCGACGAGCGCCCGGGCGATCCGGAGGCGGGTGGGTGGGTCATAGGTACGCCCCGAGTCGGCGTCACCGGCCGCTCTCCGCAGCGGCGCCGGCGGCGAGCCGAGCCAGCTCTCCCCCTTCTGGGCCCGCTTGCGGCGAGGAGCCGCGCTGAGAACGGCGACCAGGGACGCCTTCGGCACCTTGCGGCCCGGGGCAGCCATGCCCGAGTTGCCCACGAAGGCGCGCTTGCCGATCTTCACCCGCTCGACCCGGAGCCAGCCGCCGCCGAGCTCGTAGCCGCCGATCAGCGTGTCGTCGGCCAGGAAACTCTGGTCGTTGACCTGCGTCAGCCGGGGGATCATCAGCACCGTCGACGCCTCGACGCGCTTGCCGATCCTCGCGCCGAGCGCCCGCAGCCACAGCGGCGTCAGCGTCGAGGAGTAGAGCGGGAAGAGCCAGGTGCGCGCCTCGTCGAGCACCTGCATCGTCGACCAGACCGCGACACCGGCCAGGCTGCGTACCGGATGTACGCCGGGGGTGATCGCCAGCCCGGCCAGCCGCACCACCGCCCAGATCAGCGCGGCCAGGGCGCAGAAGCCGGCCGCCACCGCGACCGGGCTCCAGGCGAGCAGCAGCCCGATGTCGGTGTAGGACTCAGGCACGCCGGCCAGCGCGACCGCGACGAGCCCGCCGACGCCGATGGCGACCGCGGGCAGCAGCGCGAGCACGGCGGCGGCGATGCCGTAGAGAAGCATCCACACCCGGGCTCGCGCCTGGGGCGGCTGCCACGGGCCGCGTGCCTCCCGCGCGGCTCGGACGGCCGGGGATCCGGACCAGAACTCGCCCGCCGGCACCTCGCCGAAGACGGCCGACCCGGGCCCGACCTCGGCGTCGTCACCGACCCGGGCCCCCGGCAGCAGCGTGGACCGCGCGCCGATCCGGGCCCGTTCGCCGATCTCGACCGCGCCGAGATGGAGCACGTCACCCTCGATCCAGTGTCCGGAGAGGTCGACCTCCTGCTCGATCGAGCAGCCCTTGCCGAGGGTGAGCATGCCGGTGACGGGCGGGAGGCTGTGCAGGTCGACGTTCTTGCCCATCCGCACGCCGAGCAGCCTGGCGTACCAGAGCATCCAGGACGCCCCGGCGAGACCGTGCGCGCCGAGCTCGTCGACGGCGTGCGTCGCCAGCCAGAGCCGCAGATGGACCGTGCCGCCGCGCGGATACTCCCCCGGCCCGATCCCCCGCAGCACGAGCCTGGCGACCCCGGCCGCGACCAGCATCCGGCCGGGCGGGGTCAGGAAGAGCAGGATCGCCGGCACGAGGACCCACCAGCCGATCGAGGGCAGCCAGGGCGCCCACGGCTGGGCGAGCGTCGTCCCGAGCGCGATCCAGGTCAACCAGCGCGGTGCGGCGAGGCAGCGCAGCAGGATCGTCGCGACCACCTGCGCGAACTGGGTCCGGCGCCGGACCGCAGGCACCTCACGTTCGGAGACCGCAGCCGAGCTGCCCAGCTCGTCGATGTAGGCCGCCAGCGCGCCGAGCTTCGGCCGGTCGTAGATGTCACCGAGCGCGACATCGGGGAACCGTTCCCGGATCAGGCTCACCATCTGGGCTGCGGTCAGGCTGCCGCCGCCGAGGTCGAAGAAGTCCGCCGCCGGTCCGGCGACCTCAGCGCCGAGGATGTCGTTCCACAGTCCGGCCAGCCAGTTCTCGGTGTCACTGAGCTCCTCCCCCGCTCCCTCGGCCGAGACGAGCGGCCACGGCAGTGCGTCGCGGTCGACCTTCCCGCTCGTACGCGTCGGGAGGCTGTCGACCACGGCCAGCCGCGGCACCAGGGCTGCCGGCATGTCGGCCCGCAGCCGGGCGACGGAGGCGGCGTGGTCGAAGGCGTCCTCCACCGTGACGTAGCCGACCAGCAGGCTGTTGCCGGCAGCGCTCTTGCGGACGGCCGCCGCGGCGCCGACGACCCCGTCGAGCTGCAGCAGGGCACTGTCGATCTCACCGAGCTCGATGCGCCGGCCACCCAGCTTGATCTGGTCGTCGGCACGCCCGCCGAAGAGAAGCCCAGCGGGGTCGTTGACGACCAGGTCTCCGGAGCGGTAGGCCCGATCCCAGCCGAGGGTCGGCATCGGGGCGTACTTCTCGGCGTCCTTGGCCGCGTCCAGGTAGCGGGCCAGACCGACCCCGCCGATGATCAGCTCACCGGTCTCACCCGCGGGGACCGGGATGCCGGTCGCCGGGTCGACGACGGCCAGGTCCCAGCCGTCGAGCGGGAGGCCGATCCGTACGGGCCCCTCGGCGCTCAGCCGGGCACCGCAGGCCACCACCGTCGCCTCGGTCGGCCCGTAGGTGTTCCACACCTCCCGCTCGGGCGTGACCAGACGGGCGGCGAGCTCGGGCGGGATCGCCTCGCCGCCCGTGATCAGCAGCCGGACCTTGTCGAGCGACGACGGCGGCCACAGCGCCACCAGCGTCGGCACGGTCGAGACGACCGTGATCTGGTTGGCGACCAGCCACGGGCCGACGTCGACCCCGGAGCGCACCAGCGCACGGGGTGCCGGAACCAGGCAGGCGCCGTAGCGCCAGGCCAGCCAGATCTCCTCACAGCTCGCGTCGAAGGCGACCGAGAGACCGGCCATCACCCGGTCGCCGACCCCGATCGGGGCGTCTTGGAGGAAGAGGCGCGACTCGGCGTCGACGAACGCGGCGGCGCTGCGGTGGGTGACCGCGACGCCCTTGGGCGTGCCGGTCGACCCGGAGGTGAAGATCACCCAGGCGTCGTCGTCTGTCGAGGGCTCCTCCGGCTCACGGGTCTCGACAGGCTCGACCACCGGAGTCAGGGTGACCCGCAGGTCGTTGGTCACGACCGCGGCGACCTGCGCCTCGCCGAATACCAGCCTGGCCCGCTCCTCGGGGTCGTCGGCGTCGACCGGTACGTAGGCGGCGCCCGCACAGAGGATGCCGAGGATCGCGACGTACAGATCGGTGGTGCCACTTGCGATCCGCAGCCCGACCTTGTCCCCCGGCCCGATCCCGGCGGCGTTGAGCTCCGCGGCCAACCCGTCGGCGGCCTCCTCGAGCTCGGCGTACGTCAGCAGGCCGTTGCCCGCGTCGACGGCCGGCTCGTCGGGCACCTGGGCCGCAGTGGCGCGGAAGATGTCGACGAGGGTCCGGGGCTCAGGCGCGAGATCTGCTCGCAGCAAAGGGTCGATCACGCGGCCACCTCCGCAGCGCAAGCGCCAGGATACGGACGCGGTCGCGTGAAGCTTGGATGGTTCTCTCGCTGACGCTCGCTCACACGCGGAGCCTTCCGGGGCCAATTGAACGGACGACGTACATCTTCCTTCTTTCTGCCTGTCGATTTGTTCTCGTCCCACCCGTCACCCCCCGGGCCGGCCCGAGGCCTGGGGCCTCAGAAGGTTTTGCACCGCAACCGCTAGACGAGAACACGTTCTAGTTGCCACACTCGTTCATGTGACCCCGATCACTCTCCCCGACGTCCTCGAGGCGATGGCCGACGCCATCCCCGACCGCACCGCCGTGTTCACCTTGGAGCACGCCTACAGCTTCGCCGAGCTCGACGAGCGCGCCAGCCGGCTCGCGAACCACCTCATCGGCCAGGGCATCGAGCCGGGCGACCACGTCGCCGTGCACTCCCGCAACCGGATCGAGTGGGTCGACGCCTTCTACGGCTGCATGAAGGCCCGAGCGGTGCCGATCAACATCAACCACAAGTACCTCCACGACGAGCTCGACCACCTCTACCGCAACTCCGACGCGGTCGCGGCGATCATCGGACCGGAGCACGTCGAGGCCGTCGCAGCGCTCGACCTGGGGATCCCGACCCTGGTGATGGGCGAGGAGTACGACGCCGCGGTCGCCGCCGCCTCCAAGGAGCGTCCCGACATCGAGCGCAGCCCAGATGACCGCTACGTCATCTACACCGGCGGCACCACCGGGATGCCGAAGGGCGTCGTGTGGCGCCAGGAGGACATCATCCGCGCCGCGATGAACGCGAGCCGCTTCGGAGCACCCTTCGACACCGTCGAGCAGCTCGCCGAGGAGGCCGCCGCACAGGAGTCCCCGATGGTGCTCCTGGCCTGCGGTCCGATGATGCACGGCGGCAGCCAGTGGATCATGGGCAACGGCCATGTCGCCGGCTGCACGGTCTCGCTCTACACCGAGCCCGCCTGGTCGGCCGAGACGATCCTCGACCTCGTCCAGGCCGCCGGGGTCAACTCGCTCACCTTCCTCGGTGACGCGATGGGGCGCCCGGTCGCCGAGGCGATCCTGCGCGAGCCGGAGCGCTGGGACCTGAGCAGCCTGTTCGCGGTCTCCAACGGCGCCGCCCCGCTCTCCGCCGGCGTTCGCAGCCAGCTCCGGGAGGCGCTGCCGGGCCGCTACATCCTCGACTCCTACGGCGCCTCGGAGTCCGGGGCGACCGGCATGCAGGTCGACGAGGGCAACGAGGGCACGCAGGCCGCGCCGAGGTTCCAGGTCGGGATCGACGTACAGGTCTTCGACACCGAGCTGAGGCCGTGCGCACCGGGTGAGACCGGGATGCTCGCGCGCACCGGCTCGATCCCGCTCGGCTACTACAACGACCCGGTCAAGACCGCAGCGACCTTCAAGGAGGTCGACGGGCAGCGCTGGTCGATCCCGGGCGACTTCGCACGGCGGGAGGAGGACGGCTCGATCACCGTCCTGGGGCGCGGCTCGGGCTGCATCAACACCGGTGGCGAGAAGGTCTTCCCCGAGGAGGTCGAGTCCGTCCTGCTGCGTCACCCCGACGCCTTCGACACCGCGGTCGTCGGCACCCCGAACGAGCGCTGGGGCCAGCAGGTCACCGCCCTCGTACAGCTCCGAGAAGGGGCCGCGACCTCGACAGACGCGCTCCGAGAGCACTGTCGCAGCCTGATCTCCGCCTACAAGGTGCCCAAGGACATCCTGCTCGTGGAGCGAGTCCCTCGCACGCCGGTGAGCAAGGTGGACTATCGTGCCAGCGCTACGGTCGCCGCCGAGCTGCTCGAGGCGCGTACGTGACGACCGGGTGATCCGACGTACGGCTCGCTGCCGTACGGCGCTACCCCTGGCCCTACCAATTGGAAGGCGCAGAAGCCCTGTGTCCGCCGTGATCCCCCTCACACTGCCCGATATCCTGGAAGCGATGGCCGATGCCATCCCCGACCGCCCGGCAGTCATCACCACCGAGCGCGCCTACACGTACGCCGAGATCGACGAGCGTGCCACGCGCCTGGCCAACCACCTGCTGAGCGTCGGGCTCGAGCCGGGCGCCCAGGTCGCCATCCACGCGACCAACCGCATCGAGTGGGTCGACGCCCTCTACGGGTGTCTCAAGGCCCGCACGATCCCGGTCAACATCAACCACGCCTACCGGCGCGACGAGCTCGCCCGGACGTACGCCGCCACCGACTGTGTCGCGGCCATCGTCTCGCCCGAGTTCACCGGCGACCTCGACGAGCTCGACCTGAAGCTGGACCACCGGGTCGTCCTCGGCCCCGACTACGACGCCAAGGTCGCCGCGGCGTCCAAGGAACGGCCGACGGTCGGGCGCACCCCCGGCGACTGGCACATCATCTTCACCACCGGCACCACAGGCACCCCGAAGGGCGCGGTCTGGCGCCAGGAGGACCTGATCTGGGCCGCGCTGAACACGGTCCGCCACAACGCGCCGATCCCCTCGGTCGCGGGCCTCGCCGCCGAAGCGGCCGCCCGTGCCTCGAGCGTCGTCCTGCTCGCCGGCGGGCCGCTGCTGCACGGACAAAGCCAGCTGCTGCTCCTGCGGGCGCTGGTCGCCGGCGGCACCGCGGTGCTCGACACCTCTCCGACGTTCTCGGCGGAGGCCTTCCTCGACCTCGCCGAGAAGACCGGCGCGACCGCGATCACACTCCTCGGTGACGCCCAGGCGCGGCCGGTCGCCGCGGCGCGGCTGACCGGCAAGAAGCGCTGGCCGCTGCGCTCGCTCGCGGGCGTCTCCAGCACCGCGGCGCCGCTCTCCGACGGGGTGCTCTCGGTCCTGCGCAACGCGTTCGCCCGCCGGGTCATCGTCGACTCCTACGGCACCCTGGAGACCGGCGTCACCGGGTCCCGTGCCGACGACGGCTCGGCCGTCGCGCCCGGCGAGCCGCGGTTCATGGTCGGCCCGGAGGTGCAGGTCTTCAACCCCGACCTCACCCCGGCAGCCCCCGGGGTCGAGGGGCTGCTGGCGCGCTCCGGTCCGGCGGCGCTCGGCTACTACAACGACAACGCCCGCTCGGCCACCGCGATCAAGCTGATCGACAACCGCCGCTGGACCTTCCCCGGCGACCTCGCCCGCCGCGAGGAGGACGGCTCGATCACCTTGCTCGGCCGAGCCGCCACCCTCGTACGGACCGGCGATCTCCAGATCCACCCCGAGACCATCGAGGGCGTCCTCCTCGCGCACGACGACGTCGTCGACGCGGCCGTCTTCGGCATGCCCCACCCCCGCTGGGGCCAGCAGGTCGCGGCCCTGGTGCAGATGGCCCCGTCGGTCGAGACCACCGCCGCCGACCTGCGCAAGCACGCCCGCGACGTCCTCGGGGAGTCGTACGAGCCCAAGCTCGTCCTGCTGGTCGAGTCGGTGCCGCGTACGCCTGCGGGGACCGTGGACTACCGAGCCGCCACAGGCCTCACCGCCGACCTGCTCAGCACCGGCGGCAAGCGCCCCGACGAGGCCGGAACCGACGCCGGCGAGTAGACGCCTAGCTGAACCGGTCGAGTCGGCGCGTCATGACGAGCCGACTCGGCCCGCGTCTGCGTCAGGATGCGCCGACTCGGCGGGCTCGGGAAGATGGTGGCCGAAGGGCACCCGCTCCACATGCCCGAGGGCGGCCAGAATCGAGGGCAGCATCGCCTTGGCGGTGCGCTTGTATCCCATCGCGCTGGGGTGGAAGTGGTCGATGGCGAACATCTCGTCGGGGTTGGTGATGAAGAACGGGCCGACGACGTCGGAGAGCGAGACGACGTAGGCGCCCCGGGCGAGCGCGGTCTCCCGCTGTCCCTCGGCCAACTGCCGGGCGATCCTGCGCCCGAGCGAGCGCAGCGGCTGCGGAAGCGGCCGGACCGCGCCGACATCAGGGCAGGTCCCGACAACGACCTCGGCGCCGCGCTCCCGCAAGGCGTCGATGACCTCGCCCAGCACCCGGGCGGAGTCCTTCTGCGGCACCCGGTGGGTGACGTCGTTGCCGCCCACGATGACCACGGCGACGTCCGGCCGATAGTCGTCGGGCAGCGACTCGACCTGCGCGGGGACCATCGAGGTCTCGGCCCCGACGACCGCAGCGGTGCGCAGCCGCACCGGTCTCAGCAGGGCCTTGGCGATGCCCTTGGCCAGCCGTGCACCGAGGGTGCCACCCTTGGTCTCCGCACCCAGCCCGGCGGCGATCGAGTCGCCGAGGACGAGCAGCTCCACCGGCGTACCACCGTAGGTCTTCTTGTAGACCTTGTCGGCGTCGATGGCCTCCTCGCCGAGGGGTTTTCCGATCACGTCGCGCGCATGCGCGGCCTGTCTCTTCAGCAACGTCACGAACCCGGCACCGGCCGCCGCCCCGACCACACCGACCGCACCGGCGACCCCGGCAGTGGCGGCGACCATACCGAGCCACCTGGCCTCTTCACTCGTCTTCGCGGTGTTCACATTCCTTTGTGTACCTGACGTATGTGAACGTCCGGTTCCTTCGTCAAGGTATGCAGAGAAAAGCACGCTTCCCGCGCGGAGTTCCGCGTGGGGAGCGTGCCTTCACCTGCATACCTTGACGAAGGAACAGCCCTACGCCTGCGAGAGCCCGGCCGCCTCGAAGGCGTCGTAGTTGGGGGCGATGGTGGCGCGAGGGCCGACGATGCCGCTGATCGCGTCGAGCGTCTTGAGGCCGTGGCCGGTGTTGATGATCACCGTCTCCAGGCTCGGGTCGAGGAGACCGTTGTCGACGAGCTTCTTGGTGACCGCGAGCGTGGTGCCGCCGGCGGTCTCGGTGAAGATGCCCTCGGTGCGGGCCAGGAGCACGATCGCCGAGCGGATCTCGTCGTCGGTGACCTCCTCGACGGCGCCGCCGGAGGAGCGGGTGGCGTCGAGGACGTAGATGCCGTCGGCGGGGTTGCCGATGGCCAGCGACTTGGCGATGGTGTCGGGCTTGACCGGACGGATGGCGTCGACGCCGGCCTTGAAGGCGGTCGCGACCGGGTTGCAGCCGGTCGCCTGGGCGCCGAAGATCCGGTAGGGCTTCTCCTCGACCAGACCGAGCTTGATCAGCTCCTTGAAGGCCTTGTCGACCTTGGTCAGCTGCGAGCCGGAGGCCACCGGGATCACGATCTGGTCAGGCAGGCGCCAGCCGAGCTGCTCGGCGATCTCGAAGCCGAGCGTCTTGGAGCCCTCGGCGTAGAAGGGACGTACGTTGACGTTCACGAACGCCCAGCCGTCCTCCTCCGAGGCGATCTCCTGAGCGAGCTTGTTGACGTCGTCGTAGTTGCCGTCGACGGCGATCAGGTTGTCGGTGAAGACCGCGGAGTTGACCTGCTTGGGCTGCTCGAGGTTGCTCGGGATGAAGACGACGGTGGGGATCCCGGCCCGGGCCCCGGCGGCCGCGACCGCGTTGGCCAGGTTGCCGGTGCTGGGGCAGGCGAAGACCTTGGCATCGAACTCACGGGCGGCGCTCAGCGCGCAAGCCACGACGCGGTCCTTGAAGGAGTTGGTCGGGTTGGTCGAGTCGTCCTTCACCCAGATCTTCTCGATGCCGAGCTCCCGGGCGAGGTTCTTCGCATCCAGGAGCCGGGTGAAGCCGGGCTCGGTGTTGGGGCTCTGCTCGATGTCGTCGGGCACCGGCAGCAGCGCCTTGTAGCGCCAGATGTTGCGGGGGCCGGCCTCGATCTCCTCGCGGGTCACGGCCGGGAAGTCATAGGCCACCTCCAGTGGCCCGAAACACTCCGGACACGCGTACTGCGGTCCGAGATCGATCTGGTGGCCGCACTCGCGGCAGGACAGTGCCGAGGCGTTGCCGAACGCACCCTCGCGCAGACCCTTCTTCTCCGTGGTCGTGCCGTTGGGCTCCGATGTCACAGCGCTCATGAGAAACCTCCTCCTCATCTTCCCCGATCACGTCTCTCGCGCCGGGCCGGAATTAGCACCGTTTCCACGACCCGCCCACAGGTGGGAGGAGGCTCGTGGCGGTTGCCGGGACTTCTCAGGGCCGTTCCCTCAGTCCCTCTCGATGAGCAATACCGATCGTACGGCAGGCAGCCCGCCGCCAGCACACGCGGGTCCCACTCCGCGGACCGCGCGTCCACCATCCGGACCGGGCGGGCTCCCCTGCCTGCTGTAACACGCTGTTACACGGTCTATCCGGTCGTTGTAACGACCGGATAGACCTACGAACGACGTGTTACACCTCAGGCGGCGTGCGCGGCCCCGACCGCAGCCCCGACCTCAGCGCTGTCCCCGGCGGGCTCGGCGAGCGCACCACGTACGACATCGCGTACGTCGCTGACCAGGTTGATCTTCAGCGCCTGCTTCACCTCGTCGGGGACGTCGTCGAGGTCCGGCTCGTTGCGCTGCGGCACGAACACCTCGGTCAGGCCGGCTCGCTGGGCGGCGAGCAGCTTCTGCTTGAGTCCGCCGATGGGCAGCACCCGACCGGAGAGGGAGACCTCGCCGGTCATGCCTACCTCGCTGCGCACCGGGCGACCGGTCGCCAGCGAGGTGAGCGCGGTGACCATCGTGATCCCGGCCGACGGCCCGTCCTTGGGGACCGCCCCCGCGGGTACGTGGACGTGGAGCGAGCGGTCCAGCACGGCCGGGTCGACGCCGAGCTCGGCAGCGTGCGAGCGTACGAAGGAGAGCGCGATCTGCGCGGACTCCTTCATCACCTCGCCGAGCTGGCCGGTGATGTTGAGCCCGGTCCCCGAAGATCCAGCAGAGCCGTCGGCCGACGACGCCTCGATGAAGAGCACGTCCCCGCCGAGCCCCGTGACGGCCAGTCCGGTGGCGACACCCGGCACAGACGTACGCTCCGCCGACTCCGGAGTGAACCGCGGTCGCCCGACCAGGTCCTTGAGGTCGTCCAGGTCGATCTCGACGTGCTCCGCCCCGGTGGCCAGCCTCGTCGCCGCCTTGCGCAGCGCCTTGGCGATGAGCCGCTCGAGCTGGCGGACGCCCGCCTCGCGGGTGTAGTTCGCCGCCAGCTCACGCAGCGCCTCGTCGGTGACGGTGGCCTCCTCGGCGGTGACCGCGGCACGCTCGAGCTGCCGGGGCAGCAGGAAGTCGCGGGCGATGGCGACCTTGTCGTCCTCGGTGTAGCCGTCGATCGTGACCAGCTCCATCCGGTCCAGCAGCGCCGACGGGATCTGCTCGACGACATTGGCCGTGGCGACGAACAGGACGTCGGAGAGGTCGAGATCGAGCTCGAGGTAGTGGTCGCGGAAGGTGTGGTTCTGCGCCGGGTCGAGCACCTCCAGCAGCGCGGCGGCCGGGTCGCCCCGGTAGTCGGAGCCGACCTTGTCGACCTCGTCGAGGAGCACGACGGGGTTCATCGAGCCGGCCTCCTTGATGGCCCGCGCGATCCGGCCCGGGAGCGCGCCGACGTAGGTGCGCCGGTGACCACGGATCTCGGCCTCGTCACGGACCCCGCCCAGCGCGACGCGGACGAACTTCCGCCCCAGCGACCGCGCCACCGACTCACCGAGGGAGGTCTTGCCGACTCCTGGCGGGCCGGCGAGCAGCACCACGGCACCGGAGCCCCGGCCGCCGATGACCTGCAGGCCGCGCTCGGCGCGCCGGGCCCTCACCGCCAGATACTCGACGATCCGGTCCTTGACCTCGTCGAGGCCGTGGTGGTCGGCGTCGAGCACCTCGCGGGCGGCGGCCACGTCGGTGGAGTCCTCCGTGGTCACCCCCCAGGGCAGCTCCAGCACGGTGTCCAGCCAGGTGCGGATCCAGGCGGTCTCGGGGTTCTGCTCGGAACCACGCTCGAGCTTGTCGACCTCGCGCAGTGCGGCCTCGCGTACGGCCTCGGGAAGATCGGCGGACTCGACGCGGGCCCGGTAGTCGTCCGACCCCTCGGGCTCGCCCTCGCCGAGCTCCTTGCGGATCGCGGCGAGCTGCTGGCGCAACAGGAACTCCCGCTGCGTCTTCTCCATGCCCTCGCGTACGTCCTCGGCGATCTTGTCGGTGACCTCGGACTCGGCGTTGTACTCCTTGGCCCACTCGATCACCTTCTCGAGGCGCTCGGTGACGTCCGGCGTCTCCAGCAGCTCGCGCTTGGCCTCGTCGTCGAGGTAGGGCGCGTAGCCGGCGGTGTCGGCGATCTCGGCCGGGTCGGTCAGGCGGTTGATCTGGTCGATGACCGGCCAGGCCTCGCGACGCTGGAGCACCGCGACGACCAGCCGCTTGTACTCCTCGGCCAGCTCCTTCGCGTGCTCCGTGGTGGTCTCGACCGCGGGCTCGACCTCGACCCACAGGGCCGCACCGGGCCCGGTCACTCCGGCGCCGATCTTCGCGCGGCCGTCGGCCCTCAGCACCGCTGCGGGCTCACCGCCCCGGAAACGGCCGACGCGCTCGATCGTGGCGACGGCACCGTACGTCGCGTACCGGTCCCCCAGCCGCGGCGCGACCAGCAGCCGGCTCTCCGAGCCGGCCCTGGCAGCGTCGACGGCAGCCTGCGCGGCCTCGTCGAGCTCGATCGGCACGACCATGCCCGGCAGGACCACGGCGTCGGAGACGAACAGCACGGGAAGCTTGTCCATGACGGACCCTCCTACAGAAGTTGAGTGATACCCGCTCAACTTCCGGGAGCAACCGGATGTTCCCTCCGGTTAGCCTGTTCGCTGTCAGCGGACGGCGCCGGCTGCGTCGGCGCTCAGCCCCCGCAACAGCCCCAGCACACCATCCGGCCCGGCCACCTCGAGGTCGGCCAGCTCAGCGAGCGGGCCCCGGTCAGAACCCGCGTGGGAGTACACGAGAAGCGTGGGCGATCCGGTGGTCTTGCCCCAGGCCCTGACGGCCTCGAACGCCTCGATGTCACCGAGATCGTCGCCGCCGAAGAGGATCGCGCCGGGCGCGACCTCCGAGACCAGCGTGTCGATCGCGCGCCCCTTGTGCATGCCGGGGGCGCGCACCTCGATGACCTGCTTGCCGGGCTCGATCATCAGCCCGTGCTCGGCGGCCAGCTCGGTCAGCGGCGGGAGCAGGCGCTCGGCGAGTCCGTCGGGGTCGGGGAACCGGCGAGTGTGCACCCCGACGGCAAGACCTTTCTCCTCGATGTAGGCGTCCTGCGCCCCATGGGCGGAGAGCACCTCCGGAAGCGCCGCCTCGAAGGCAGCCAGCCCCTCGGGCGGGGGCGGGCCGACGACGCCCCGCTCCGAGCCGCTCCAGCGCTCGTTGCCGTACTGCCCGAAGACATAGATCTCCTTGCCCATCTCCGCGAGCGCGTCGGCTATCGCGCCCAGTCCGCCGAGCTCGACGACCTGTCCGGCGGGGCGGCCCGTCACGATGGCCAGCGCCTTCACCCGGGAGGCGAGATCGATCAGGACCGACGCGGCGTCCTCATGGATCCGCGCGGTAGAGGGGTCTTCGACGATCGGCGAGAGCGTGCCGTCGAAGTCGAGCCCGACGAGGGTCTCGGCGGCAGCGGACACGACCGCGGCGTACTTCTGCTCACCTTCGGTGCCCGCGGACTGGAGTTCGGCCATGCATCAACTGTGACACGACAACGACCCCTGGACCGACCGGGCGCGGGTGGCCGTGCGACAGATCACACGCCGTCGAGAACGACCGGGAACCCTCAGAGAGCGCTGGTCAGCACGACCGTCAGCCGGTCGCCCTTCATCGAGCCCTCCACGGACAGATGGGTGCGTTTGATGCCGAGATCGTCGGCCAACTGCTGGCCCTCGCGCTTCATCCCAGGCGGGAAGTACACGGTGTTCTCCGGGATGGAGCCCATCCAGTTGTCCTCGCCGACGACGTTCCAGCCGACCGTCGTCGCCTTCGCAGCGACCTCACCGGCCAGGCCGGCGACGTTGCTGTTGTTGTAGACCTCGACGCTGATCTTGGCGCGGTCGACGGGCGAAGGCTCGGCCTTGGCCGGCTTCTTCGTCTCGGTCTTGGCCGCCTGCGGCGAAGCCGATGCCGAGGTGGAGGGGCTGCCACCGGCCTGGGCGATCTCCTTGCCCTCGTCGTCGCCCCCGGTCACCCAGAAGATGACCACGGCAACGACGACGGCCACCACGCTCAGCGCGATGACAGGTGCAGGGAGCGCGACGCCGCGCTCCCCTTTCGAAGGACGTACCCTCATTCAGACCTCGAAACCGAGCCGTCTCGCCGAGCGCTGACGCTGCCGCGCCGCGCGGAGCCGCCGCAACCGGCGTACCAGCAGCGGGTCGGCCTCGAGGGCCTCCGGCTTGTCGATCAGGGCGTTGAGCACCTGGTAGTAGCGAGTGGCCGACATGTTGAACGCCTCACGCACGGCAGCTTCCTTGGCACCTGCGTACTTCCACCACTGGCGCTCGAAGTCAAGGATCTGCTTGTCGCGCTCGCTGAGGCTCGCGGGGTCCTCACCTGGGCCTGTGACCTGCACGTTTACAGCGCTCATTCCTCGTCCCCCCGTGTTGCCTGCATCTGACGACAGCGTAACCCGCCGAACTACACGGCTGTGGTTCACCCTGCGGCGTGTTACTCGACAGGTATTCCGAACGGGGCCGGAAGTCGTGAGTGGAACGACAGCGCGCCGAACCTGGGTCCGGTCTACTAGAGTCGGCGACGTGCAGGCTGACCTGGTAATCGTGGCCAATCGGCTCCCCGTCGATCGAGTGGAGATGCCGGACGGCACGAAGGCGTGGCGGCGCTCCCCTGGGGGCCTGGTCAGCGCCCTCGAACCCGTCCTGCGCGCCAACGAGGGCGTCTGGATCGGATGGCCGGGAGGCACCGACGAGGACCTCGAGCCCTTCGAGGACGACGGTCTCAACCTGCTGCCGATGACGATGACCGCCCGGGACATCGAGGAGCACTACGAAGGCTTCTCCAACGGCACCCTGTGGCCGCTCTATCACGACGTCGTCGCCAAGCCCGAGTTCCACCGCGAGTGGTGGGACGGCTACCAGCGCGTCAACAAGAGGTTCGCCGAGAAGTGCGCCGAGGTCGCTGCCAAGGGCGCGACCGTGTGGGTGCAGGACTACCAGCTCCAGCTGGTCCCGCAGATGCTGCGCGAGCTCCGCCCCGACCTGCGCATCGGCTTCTACCTCCACATCCCGTTCCCACCTGCCGAGCTCTTCCAGCAGGTGCCGTGGCGCCGGCAGCTGCTCGAGGGCCTGCTGGGCGCCGACCTGGTCGGCTTCCAGCTTCCCCAGGCGGCGCAGAACTTCGTCCGGCTGGTGCGCCAGCGGGTCGGCCACAAGACCCATCGCGACCTCGTCTACCTGCCCGACGGGCGCACGGTGCACGCCGCCGCCTTCCCGATCTCGATCGACTTCATCGGCTTCGACGAGATGGCCCACGACGAGTCCGTCAACCAGCGCGCCAAGGAGATCCGCCAACAGCTCGGCGACCCGAAGAAGATCCTGCTCGGCGTCGACCGGCTCGACTACACCAAGGGCATCTACGCCCGTCTGCGCGCGTACGGCGAGATGCTGCGAGACACCGAGCTCGACGTCGAGGACGCGATCTTCGTCCAGGTCGCGGTGCCCTCGCGCGAGCGTGTCGAGCAGTACCGCAAGCTGCGCGACGACATCGACCGTCTCGTCGGCCACCTCAACGGCGACCTCGGCCGCATCGGCCGCCCGGCGATCTCCTACCTCCACACCTCGCTGCCACGACACGAGATGGCCGCGCTCTACCGCGCCGCCGACATCATGGTCGTCACCCCCTATCGCGACGGCATGAACCTGGTCGCGAAGGAGTACGTCGCCTGCCGCTACGACAACGACGGCGCCCTCGTCCTCTCCGAGTTCGCCGGCGCGGCCGAGGAGCTGCGCCAGGCCTGGCTGGTGAACCCCTACGACATCAACGGGATGAAGGCCGCGCTGCTGGAGGCGTACTCGGCCGACCCGAAGGAGCTCACCCGCCGGATGAGGGCGATGCGCAAGCAGGTCGCCTCCAAGGACGTCCGCCACTGGGCCGACACGTTCCTCGAGGTGCTCGCCGCGGTGCAGAGCAGCCACACCAAGAACGTCCTTCCGCCCAACGGCAACTAGCACCCGCCGGGCCACTAGAGTCGAGGCCGTGACCACCAACTCTGCTCCGATCAGATGGGGAATCCTCGGCACCGGCCGGATCGCCCACTCCCTAGCCACCGATCTGATGCTCGTCCCCGACGGCCAACTCGTGGCAGTCGGATCGCGGAGCAAGGAGTCCGCGGAGACGTTCGCGAAGGTGTACGCCGCCCACGGCCCGGTTCGCGCGCACGGCTCCTACGAGGAGCTGGCCGCCGATGAGGACGTCGACGTCGTCTACGTCGCCTCGCCCCACTCCCACCACCTCGAGCACGCCACCCTCGTGCTGGAGGCCGGCAAGCACGTGCTGTGCGAAAAGGCGCTGACGCTCAACAGCGCCGACTCGCAGACGATGGTCGACCTGGCCACCTCCAAGAAGCTGTTCCTCATGGAGGCCATGTGGATGGCGACCAACCCGATCGTCCGGCGCGTCGTCGCCGACGTGCGGTCTGGCCGCTTCGGGTTCCCCCGCCACGTACACGCCGAGCTCGGCTTCGTCGCCGACCCCGACAAGCACCAGCGCCTGCTCGACCCCGCCCTCGGCGCGAGCGCGCTGCTCGACATGGGCATCTACCCGCTCACCTTCGCCCACCTGCTCTTCGGCGAGGCCCGAGCGCTGACCGCTCAGGCCAACATCGGCACCGGTCCTGACAGCGCCGCCGGCGGCACCTTCGACCTGGACCTGGTGATGACCGGGAAGTACGCCGGCAACGAGCTCTCCACCATGGTCGCCTCGGTCACCTCCCACTCCTCCCGCTCGGCGGCCATCGCCACCGACCAGGGCCGCATCGAGCTGACCGACTTCCACCACCCGTCCTCGGCGGTCTTCAAGCCCGCCAACGGAGACGAGCCCGTCGAGATCGTCGGCGACGAGCCCGTCATCGGCGCTGCGTACGGCAACGAGATCGTCGAGGTGCAGCGCTGCCTGCGCGAGGGGCTCCTGGAGTCCCCGCTGGTCCCGCACAGCCAGACACTCAGCCTGATGCGCCAGATGGACATGATCCGCGAGTCCGTCGGCGCCCGCTACGCCACCGAGTCCTGACGAGACGTCACCCCCGCAGGCCGAGACGTCACGCGCGTCGGTCGAGCTGGCACCTTGGTGACATCTCGACCGACGCAAGCGACGTCTCGGGCGACGTACCTGACGTCTCGGCTCTCAGGCGGTGTTCGGCTTCTCGTTGAAGGAGCCGTGCGGGTGGACGACGTCGAGGAGGTCGCGGATCACGTCGGGCCCGAGGCCTCCCCAGTGGTTCTTGTAGCCGTAGACGCCGGCGAGGGTGCGTGACTCGTAGTCGCCGTTCATGACCTCGATGTCGTGCGGCGTGATCAGGCCCGGGTGGGGGACACCGACGGCGGCGGAGACCTTGGTCAGCTCCCTGCGCAGGGTCCTGAGATAGCTGGCGCAGCGATCGCCCTTGTCCTGCGGGTCGAGGCCGCCGGAGAGCCACTTGTTCTGGGTCGCGACGCCGGTCGGACAGGTGTCGTCGTGGCACTTCTGCGCCTGGATGCAGCCGACCGACAGCATCGCCTCGCGGCCGACGTTGAGCATGTCGGCACCGAGCGCGAAGGCGACGGCAGCGTTCTCGGGCAGGCCGAGCTTGGCCGACCCGATGAAGGTGATCGAGTCGGTGAGACCGAGCTCGGCGAAGGTGCCGTAGACCCGCGAGAAGCCGATCCGATAGGGCATCGCGACGGCGTCGGCGAAGATCAGCGGCGCGGCGCCGGTGCCGCCCTCGCTGCCGTCGACGGTGATGAAGTCGACGCCCCGCTCTCCCGACAGCATCTGGCCGGCGAGCTCCTGCCAGAACTCCATCTCACCGACCGCCGACTTGATGCCGACCGGGAGCCCGGTCTCGGCGGCGATCATCTCGACGAAGTCGAGCATCGAGTCGACGTCGGAGAAGGCGGAGTGCCGAGACGGTGAGGCGCAGTCCTTGCCGACCTCGATCCCGCGGATCTCGGCGATCTCCGGGGTCACCTTGGCCGCCGGCAGCAACCCGCCGAGACCCGGCTTCGCACCCTGGGACAGCTTGATCTCGATCGCCTTGACCGGCGCCGCGGCGACCTTCTCCTTCAACCGCTCGATCGAGAAGGTGCCGTCCGGGTTCCGGCAACCGAAGTAGGCGGTGCCGATCTGCCACACCAGATCCGCGCCACCCGCGAGGTGGTAGGACGAGATGCCGCCCTCGCCGGTGTTGTGCATCGCCCCGGCGCGCTGTGCACCCAGGCTGAGAGCCTTGATCGCCGGACCCGACAGCGACCCGAACGACATCGCCGAGATGTTGACGACCGACTCCGGCCGGAACGCCTTCGCGCGCCCCAGCGGGCCCCCGAGCACCTTCGCCGAGGGCAGCTTCGCGGCCATGTCGTGGTCGTCGGGGAGGCTGTCGGCGAACGTACGGTGCTTGATGTGGATGTGGCCCTGCACGTGCTCGATGTCGTTGTCGGTGCCGAAGCCGAAGTAGTTGTTCTGACCCTTGGACGAGGCGTACACCCAGCGCCGCTGGTCACGGCTGAAGGGCCGCTCCTCGTCGTTGCTGGTCACGATGTACTGCCGCAGCTCCGGACCGATCTTCTCCATCAGGTAGCGCGCATGCCCGATCACCGGGAAGTTCCGCCGGATCGCGTGCTTGCGCTGAGTCAGGTCGCGCGCGGCGACCACACCGGCAGCAACCGCTGCTCCTCCGAGGAGAGTCGTCATCTTCATGTACGTCTTCCTACCGGGCGGTCACCCACTTGTAAAACGTCGCGACGCTGTCGCCGGCTGTGGCTCAGGTGAGCTCGGGGATGACCTGCGACTCGAAGAGCTCCAGCGAGGAGCGGTCGTAGGCGGCATCGGGGAAGTAGCCGATGGCGTACGTCATCCCGAGCTCCTCCACAGCCTTGAGCCGCTCGACGACCTGTTCGGGAGTGCCGGCGAGCCCGCCGGGGCCGCTGCTGTTCGCGATGATCTCGGCGGTCTTGTCCTCACCGAGGTGCGGCAGCAGCCGCGCCTTCCAGGCGGCGAGCTTGTCGGCGACCTCGGCCTCGTTCTCGCCCAGCACCACGTTGTAGTTGGAGGAACGGGTGATCTCGGAGAAGTCGCGCCCGAGGCTCTCGCAGTGTGCCGCGAGGATGTCCGACTTGGCCTTGAACGTCTCCGGGTCACCCATGAAGTTGGTGTAGTCGGCGTACTGCGCGGCGATCTTGAGGGTCACCTTCTCGCCGCCGCCGGCGATCCACAGCGGGATGCCGGAACGGCCCTGCTGAAGAGGCAGCGGCTGACAGATGGCGCCGTCGACCTGGTAGTACTTCCCGTCCAGCGACGAGACGCCCGTGGTCCAGGCCTGCTGGAAGATCTGGACGCCCTCGCGGAGCATCCCGAGCCGGTCGCGGGCCTCGGGGAAGCCGTAGCCGTAGGCGCGCCACTCGTGCTCGTACCACCCCGCGCCGATCCCCATCTCGATCCGGCCACCGCTGATGTGGTCGGTGGTCGCGGCGACCTTCGCCAGGTAGGCCGGGTTGCGGTAGGACATGCACGAGCACATCTGACCGAGCCGCACCCGCGACGTCACCGCGCCCAGACCGGCCATCAGCGACCAGGCCTCGTGGGTCGCCTGGTCGGAGGGCTCCGGTGTGGTGTGGAAGTGGTCGTAGACCCAGATGCTCTCCCAGGAGGAGCCGGAGTCTGCGTACGTCGCCAGGTCCTTCATCGTCGTCCACTGGTCCGCCGGGTCGATCCCGACGAGGTCGAAGCGCCATCCCTGCGGGACGAAGAAACCGAACTTCATGTCTACTCCTTGATGAGTCCACCTGAGTTGCCACGGACAACTTATCCGTCGGTGCCAGCCGATACCCTCACCATTTATGAGCGCACTCGCCGGACTCGTGGACAAGGGCCTGATGGCTGCCGACTGGGCCGAGGCGCTGGCGCCGGCCGAGCCGCAGATCGAGCAGATGGGCCGCTTCCTGCGCGACGAGCTGGCAGCGAGACGGCCCTACCTCCCCGACGGGGACCGGATCTTCAACGCCTTCCGGCGGCCGCTGCGAGACGTACGCGTCCTGATCGTCGGTCAGGACCCCTACCCGACCATCGGCCACCCGATCGGCCTCAGCTTCGCGGTCGAGAAGGACGTACGACCGCTGCCGGCGTCGCTACGCAACATCTACGCCGAGCTGGCCACCGACCTCGACCTGAAGATGCCCGAGCACGGCGACCTGTCGGCCTGGGCCGACCGCGGGGTGATGCTGCTCAACACCTCGCTGACCGTGCGCCCCGGCGCTCCCGCCTCGCACTCCAAGAAAGGCTGGGAGGAGGTCACCGGGCGGGCGATCGACGTGCTCGGCAACCGCGGCGGGCCGCTGGTCGCGATCCTGTGGGGCAGGCACGCCCAGAACCTCGAGCCGCGCCTCGACAAGGTGCCGGCGATCAAGTCCGTCCACCCCTCGCCTCTCTCCGCGCGCCGGGGGTTCTTCGGGTCCCGGCCGTTCTCGCGCGCCAACGCGTTGCTGGTCGAGCAGGGCAGTTCGCCGATCGACTGGTCCCTGCCTGACTAGGATCGGACCATCGGCGGTGAACGGGGGGCACGTGGACGAGAAAGCGACCGGACCGACGCTGTCGGTGCCACGCCGGCTCAAGATCACCGGCACCATCTTCATCGTCCTGCTGGCGGTCTGGGCCGCCGCGCTCGGCGCCCGGACCCTGCTGGACCGGGCCGCTCCTCCGGAGTTCCCCGCGGCCGACGTACGCGACTGGGCGACTTTCGCCGACCACGTCGTCCTGGGCACCGCCGGCCCTGCAGACACGGACCGGCTCGACGTCACGACCGTCCTGTGGAGCCGACAGGGGTCCCACCCGATCGGTCGCCAGATCGAGATCGATGCCGAGATGACCGAGGACGAGGCGTACGCCGTGCCGGTGGCCTGGTTCGAGGACGGCAGCAGCGACGGGCGCTGGGTCGCGCTGGCGGCCGATGCCGTGATCCCCATCGACGGCGGACGGCTGGATCCCGATGCCCTGGCCGGGGGTGGCAACACCTGGGCAGCCGACCACGCCGGGGAGTCACCTCGGGCCCTCGCCACCGAGCTCTACGAGACCGGGCCTCACCCGGCCGCCGTCCCCTATCTCTACGAGAGTCTCGAGCAACGGCTCGCCGCTGTGGAGCGGTAGGTAGAATTCAGGCGTGAGCCAGGATTCCCCCACACGGCCCCAGCGCGCCAACTGGCTTCGGGCCGGCATTTGGTCGCTCGGCTTCGTCGCCCTGCTCTGGGTGCTCGAGGCCACCGACTACGTCAGCGGACACCAGCTCGACACGCTCGGCATCGTGCCGCGCACCGACGCCGGCCTGCTCGGCATCGTCTTCGCCCCGGTGCTCCACTTCGGCTGGGCCCACCTCTACGGCAACACCGTGCCCGCGCTCGTCCTCGGCTTCCTGGTCCTCGCCTCCGGCGTCGGTCGAGGGATCGTGGCGACGCTGATCATCTGGGTCGTCGGCGGCGTCGGCGTCTGGGTGATGTCGCCTCCGGGCAGCATCACCGCCGGGACCTCGATGCTGATCTTCGGCTGGCTGGTCTACCTGATCATGCGCGGCCTGTTCAGCCACCGCGTCAGCCAGATCGTCATCGGCGTGCTCATCTTCCTCGCCTACGGCAGCCTGCTGCTCGGGGTCCTCCCCGGACAGACCGGTGTCTCCTGGCAGGGCCACCTCTTCGGCGCCATCGGCGGCGCTGTGGCCGCCTGGCTGCTCCACGACCCGTCCCAGAAGCAGACCCAGAAGCAGGCCCAGAAGAAGACCGCCTGAGCGAGCTGATGGAGACTGGTTCCATGCAGATCCTCTCCATCCAGTCGCACGTGGCCTTCGGCTACGTCGGCAACTCGGCGGCCGTCTTCCCGATCCAGCGCCTCGGGCACGAGGTCTGGCCGGTGCTCACCGTCAACTTCTCCAACCACACCGGCTACGGCGCGTGGCGCGGACCGGTCGTGGACGCCGATCAGGTCGCCGGGGTCATCGAGGGGATCTCCGAGCGCGACGCTCTCTCCACCGTCTCCGCGGTGCTGTCCGGCTACCAGGGCGACCCGGCCGTCGGCGCGGTGATCCTGGACTCCGTACGCCGCGTGAAGGCGCTCAACCCGCGAGCCCTCTACTGCTGCGACCCGGTGATGGGCGACGTCGGGCGCGGGATGTTCGTCCGGGAGGGCATCCCGGAGTTCATGCGCGACGAGGTCGTCCCGGCGGCCGACGTGATCACGCCCAACCACTTCGAGCTCAACTTCCTCGCCGGCGTGGAGTCCACGAACACCGTCGAGGAGGTGCTCGCCGCCGTCGACGTCGTCCGCGCGTCGGGCCCCTCCAACGTGCTCGTGACCTCGGTGATCACCCAGGACGACCCCACCCACCTCGACCTGATCGCGGTCTCCGAGGAGGGCGCTTGGTCGGTCACCACTCCCCTGCTCCCGATCTCCCCCAACGGTGGCGGCGACGTCACCGCGGCGGTCTACCTCTCCCACCTGCTCTCGACTGGCTCGACCCCCACCGCACTGGGCCGCACTGCCAACACCCTCTTCGCCATCCTCGACCGCACCCTCAGGTCCGGCCGCCGCGAGCTCGAGCTCATCGCCTCGCAGGACGACATCGCCGACCCGCCGACGACGTACGAGGTCACTCAGCTCCGCTGAGTCAGGGACTGGAGCCGGTGACAGGAGTCGAACCCGCGACATCCTCATTACAAGTGAGGCGCTCTACCAACTGAGCTACACCGGCATGCCGTGCGTCTCCGCGACGGCGGGACAATCGTAGCCAGTCACAGCCCCGAGTGCGTATCCGGCGTGTCGTCAGACCCTCGGCTCACGCAGAAGGAACCCCTCGGGAACACTCGCGTGGCGGGCGTCTGAGAGTGTTTCCCTTCATCCGAGCGACTTGTAGATGAAGGGAAGACGGATGACGGACATCTTGGGCGCCATCAACGGTGTCATATGGAGCAACTGGCTCGTGTATCTGTGTCTCGCCGCGGGGGTGTACTTCTCCGTGCGGTCACGGCTACTCCAGGTGAGGCACTTCCCGGAGATGATCCGGCTCCTCGCGCGCGGGAAGAAGTCGCCCTCTGGGGTCTCCTCGTTCCAGGCGCTCGCGATGTCGTTGGCCGGACGCGTGGGGACGGGCAACATCGCCGGTGTCGCCACCGCGATCGCGTTCGGTGGCCCCGGCGCGATGTTCTGGATGTGGGCAGTCGCGTTCCTCGGCGCCTCGACCTCGTTCGTGGAGAGCACGCTGGGCCAGATCTACAAGACCCGCGACCCACTGACCGGTGAGTACCGCGGCGGCCCGGCCTACTACTTCAGCCGCGCCTTCGCGCACACCCGCGCCCACCGCTACTTCACCGTCTACGGGTTCATCTTCGCGGCCGTGACCGTGCTCGCGTGCGGCGTACTCCTTCCCGGCGTCCAGGCGAACTCGATGACCGCCGCGATGGGCAACGCCTGGGACGTGCCGTCGTGGGCCGTTGCGGTCGGAACGGTCATCGTCCTCGCGTTCGTCGTGATCGGCGGCGTCAAGCGGATCGCGTCGTTCGCGACGCTCGTGGTGCCGTTCATGGCGGTGACGTACGTCCTCGTCGCCATGATCGTCGTGTTCGTCAATGCCGAGAAGATCCCGGCGGTCCTCAACGACGTCTTCTCGAGCGCCTTCGGCCTCCACTCCACGTTCGGTGCGGTGCTCGGTCTGGCCGTGATGTGGGGCGTCAAGCGCGGCGTCTACTCCAACGAGGCGGGGCAGGGCACGGGGCCGCACGCGGCTGCCGCTGCCGAGGTCTCCCACCCGGCGAAGCAGGGCCTGGTCCAGGCGTTCGCCGTGTACGTCGACACCCTGTTCGTCTGCACAGCGACGGGTTTCCTGATCCTGTCCACCGGTGCCTACCGCGTCTTCGACAACGGCAGCGAGAGCGGTGACGTGCTCGCCGACGGTGGCATCCTCGCCGCCGGCGCGGAGGTCGGCCCGGCCTACACGCAGTCGGCTTTCGACACCGTGTTCCCCGGGATCGGCGCCTCCTTCATCGCGGTCTCGCTGGCGTTCTTCTGCTTCACGACGATGGTCGCCTACTACTACATGGCCGAGACGAACCTGCGCTTCATCGTCGGCCGCTTCGCAACCGTCCGGCTGGGCGGGCAGCGCGGTGTCACCATCGGGCGGGCGACCACGCTGGGCCTGCAGGCCGTCATCCTGGTCGCGTCCGCGTACGGCTGCGTGTCGACGGCCAGCGGCGCCTGGACGCTCGGTGACATCGGCGTCGGCCTGATGGCATGGCTCAACATCCTCGGGATCCTCGTCCTCCAGCAGCCCGCGTTCGCTGCTCTCCGCGACTTCGAGCGGCAGAAGAAGCAGGGTCTGGACCCGGTCTTCGACCCGCTGGCGCTCGGCATCACCGGGGCGACGTACTGGGAGACCTACGACCCGAAGGGCGAGCGGGTCGAGGCCTGACCTCACTCGCTCTCTGCGGGGCGTTCCAGCGGGACGTACTCGTGGGCGGTGAGGGCCCCGTTGGTCTCCAGCTCGACCGACTGGAGGCCGACGGGGAGCTCGTCGGCGTAGGTGATCAGGGTGACCTCGGCGGTGCGGCGGATCTTGCCCATCGCGAAGGCGTACGCAGCGCCGCCCGTGGTGCCGTTGGTGTAGGTCCAGCCGGTCTCACCGTTCTCGCCGGTCACCTCGGTCGGGCCATGGTGGACGTGGCGGTGGCCGCCGACGACGAGGGTCGCGCAGCCCCGGCTCAGGGTCTCGCGCCCCAGCGCCGGGTCGTGGACTAGGAGGGTCGCGACCGGTTCGCCCTCCTCCTTCGACGCACAGGCGATGTCGGCCAGCTTCGAGCCGGCCTCCTCGAGGCTGACGCCCTTCTCGTCGATCCAGTTGCCGAGGCCGCTGGTGCGAGGGTCGGGGGCACCGAGGAGCGTCGAGCCGCCGGGACCGTCGACGACCTCGCCCTCGAGCATGGTCCAGCCCTTGTCGGCCAGGTAGTCGCCGACCGTCGGGCCGTGATCGTGGTTGCCGGTGACCGCCCACTTGTCCAGGCCGTCGCTCGCGTCGGTCAGGGAGTCGAGGGAGAAGGTCTCCCAGTCGGACC
This sequence comes from Nocardioides sp., assembly GCF_014360585.1. Taxonomy (GTDB): domain Bacteria; phylum Actinomycetota; class Actinomycetes; order Propionibacteriales; family Nocardioidaceae; genus Nocardioides. The sequence continues at coordinate 11,760 of NZ_JACIXG010000012.1, read as the reverse complement.
CGGTCGAGGTGTCGTCGCCGCCGCCGAGGATGCCGGTCGCCCCGCCCCCGTCGGCGATCGCACGCACCACCGAGTCCATGCCGATGTTGTCGTGCCGGTCGGAGACCAGGGCCACCACCGTCTCGTCCTCGGCCGGCTCCCGCAACTCCAGGTCCGGGACCTTCTCGACGACCTTCTCGTAGAAGGTCCGGCTGGAGTTGTAGGTGTCGACGGCGCTGGCCACCAGCCGACGGGTCTGGTTGGCGTAGGCATCGCCACGGACCTCCACCCCGGCCAGCTCGTCGGGCACCGGGATCTCCGGACCGAGGAAGTCGGCCAGCAGGCTCCAGTCACCGGAGACCGGGCCGGCCTCCTTGTCTGACGCGGGCGCGATGGACTCGCCCCAGGGCTGCCAGACCGCGACCGCGAGCAGCGACACCGTCACCACGACGACGCCGGCAGCGGTGAGTCCGCGTCTCGTCCGGGTCGCTGCGGACATCCGTCCGCGCAGGTCAGCGCGGCGCGATGGACCGGGAAGCCACCAGATCAGCACCACGCCGCCGACGATCGTCAAGGAGATCGCGGCGCCACGGAGCAGCGCCGCCACGAGCATCGACTCGACCTTCTCCACCACGACGGCACGCTGGCCGTCGGGCGCAGAGCCGAGCACCGCGTAGCGCTCGAAGAGCTCGTCCATCGATCTCAGCTCGGTCTTCCCGAGGGTGACGTCGACACCGACCGGGCCGTCGACATCCAGACGTACGTCGGGGAGCACCGGTCCGGTGTGGATGATCGCCTTGCCCGACAGCGTCGGGCGCAGGACCGAGTCGTGACCGGCCAGGACCACCTGGCGCTCGCTGGACAGGAAGAGCCACGTGCTCACCAACGCGGCGAGCACGAGCCACAACGCGCCTAGCCCCGCCCAGACGGCGAGGCCACGGAGCAGAGTTCGGCGAGAGATCAGCGCCGCGCCTCCGCGACGGCGTACAGCACGACCGACGCAGCGACGCCGGCGTTGAGGGACTCGACTGAGTTGGCCATCGGGATCGACACTATCTGGTCGCAGGTCTCCTGGACCAGGCGCGAGAGCCCGCCGCCCTCGGCACCGACGACGATCACCAGCGGCCCGTCGGCGAGACCGTCGGGGGCGCCCAGCTCGGGCAGCGTGATGTCGCCCTCCATGTCGAGCCCGACGACCATGCAGCCGGCCTCCTGGTAGGCCTTGAGCTGACGGGTCAGGTTGACCGTCTGGGCGACCGGGATCCGGGACGCGGCGCCGGCACTCGTCTTCCAGGCGGCGGCGGTGATCCCGGCGGCACGCCGCTCCGGGATCACGACGCCGTGGGCGCCGAAGCCCGCGGCCGAACGCACGATGGCACCCAGGTTGCGCGGGTCGGTGATCTGGTCGAGCACCACGATCAGCGGCTTCTCCCCGATCTCGGCAGCGCGGTCGAGCAGGTCGTCGGCATGGGCGTACTCGTAGGCGGGGATCCGCGCGGCCAGCCCCTGGTGGCCGTTGAACCCGGTCATCCGGTCGAGCTCGATCTTGGTCACCTCGAGCAGCGAGATGCCCTTCTCGGAGGCGAGCAGGAACGCCTCGCGCAGCCGCCCGTCGCGCTCGGCGCCCTCGGCGACGTAGAGACCGTTGACCGGTACGTCCTCGCGCAGCGCCTCCACCACGGAGTTGCGCCCGATGATCCACTCCGCGTCGCCGGCGGCCCGCTTGCGCGGGCCCTTGTTGCGCTGCTCGGAGGCCTGAGCCGCCTTGTGGGCCTTGTGGTAGGGCCGGTCCTTCGCCTTCGGCGTCGGACCCTTGCCTTCCAGGCCCTTACGCCGGTTGCCGCCGGTGCCGGCCTGGGCACCCTTCTTACGGCCCTTCGCGATCGCGCCGCGACGTTGGGAGTTGCCTGCCATCAGTTAACGCTCCATTTCGGACCCTCAGGGGTGTCCTCGATCTCGATCCCGGCTTCCTTGAGCCGGTCTCGCATTGCATCAGCGCGGGCCCAGTCCTTGGCGGCGCGCGCCTGCGCGCGCTCGTCCAGGACCCCGCGGACCAGTACGTCCAGCGCACCGGTCAGCTTCTCGTCCTCGCCGCGCGCCGGCCCCCACGCGGGGTCGGCGGGGTCGAGGCCGAGGATGTCCAGCATCGCCCGGACGCTCGCGGCGACCCCGCGCAGCGCCGGGCTGTCGCCGTCCGCGAGCAGCTTGTTGCCCTCGCGGACGGTCTCGTGCAGGGCGGCGACGGCGGCGGGAGTGCCGAGGTCGTCGTCCATGGCATTGACGAAGTCGGCGCACGGGACGCCGTTGGCCCCGCCGGCCTCCGCCGAGTCGGCCCCGATGACGGACGCCGCCCGCTCCAGGAAGCCTTCGATCCGCTGGAACCCGGCGGCCGCCTCATGGAGGGCCTCGAAGGAGAACTCGACGTGGGAGCGGTAGTGGGCCGCGACCAGGTAGTAGCGCAGCTCGATGCCGCGTACCTGCTTCAGGACTTCCGGGATGACCAGCGAGTTGCCCAGCGACTTCGACATCTTCTCGCCGGAGGTGGTGATCCAGGCGTTGTGCAGCCAGAAGCTCGCGAACGGACGGCCGGCGGCGCGTGACTGCGCCTGCTCGTTCTCGTGGTGCGGGAAGCGCAGGTCCAGGCCGCCACCGTGGAAGTCGAAGGCGGGGCCGAGGTATTTCCCGGCCATCGCCGAGCACTCGATGTGCCAGCCGGGTCGGCCCAGACCCCAGGGCGAGGGCCAGGATGCGGTCTCCGGCTCGGAGACCTTGCGGCCCTTCCAGAGCGCGAAGTCACGCGGGTCGCGCTTGCCCCGCGGGTCGGCGTCGGCGGCGGCCTCCATGTCTTCGACCTTCTGTCCGGAGAGCTCGCCGTAGTTCGGCCAGGAGCGCACGTCGAAGTAGACGTCTGCCGAACCGTCTTCGGCGGCGTAGGCGTGCCCCTTCGCGATCAGCTCCTCGATCAGCGTGACGATCTCGGGGATGTGGCCGGTCGCCAGCGGCTCGTAGGTCGGCCGGGCGACGTTGAGCGAGGCGTAGGCGGCGTCGAGCTCGCGGTGCATCTCGTAGCCGAGGTTGTACCAGGGGCGGCCCTGGTCGGCCGACTTCGCCAGGATCTTGTCGTCGATGTCGGTGACGTTGCGGATGAACGTGGTCTCGTAGCCCGATGCCCGCAGCCAGCGCTGCAGCACGTCGAAGTTGACCCCGCTCCGCACATGTCCGACATGCGGCTCGCTCTGGACCGTCAGGCCACAGACATAGAGCGACGCCTTGCCGGGCTGCAAGGGCGTGAAGTCACGCACTTCACGGGTCGCCGAGTCATAGAGCCTGAGTGCCATGCTCCAAGTCTAGGGAAGTACGGGTGTTCCCTAGCCATCGCGACGCACGGTGAGCGAGCGCCAGCGAGCGAACGGTGGAGATTTCATCGGGCCATGTCGGTACCCTCGCGCTTGCGCTACCGGCGTGGCACGATGAGCGAGGTTGCTATCGCCGCGACGCCCTCGCCGCGTCCGGTGAGCCCGAGCCCGTCGGTGGTCGTCGCCGTCACGGTGACTGACGCGCCGGCCGCCGTGGAGAGCGCTTGGTTGGCCTCGTCCCGCCGGGGACCGATCTTGGGCCGGTTGCCGATCACCTGGACCGCGACGTTGCCGATCTCGAAGCCGGCCTCGCGGACCCGCCGCGCGGCCTCCGCCAGCAGGACGACCCCGGCTGCCCCGGCCCACTCGGGCTCGGAGGTGCCGAAGTTCGACCCCAGGTCGCCGAGCCCGGCCGCGGAGAAGAGCGCGTCACAGCAGGCGTGGGCGGCGACGTCGCCGTCGGAGTGTCCGGCCAGCCCCTGCAGCTCGTCGGGAAAGGCCAGGCCGGCCACGTGCATCGGGACACCGTCGGCAAGGCTGTGTACGTCGGTCCCGATGCCGACCAGAGGAAGCTGCACGTTCCGCAGTCTCCCAGATCCCCGGCCGATCGGACGCAGTCAGGTCGTCTTCCGGTGCCCGACCTGGACGAGGCCGTCGAGGACCCGGACCTCGTAGGCGGGGATGGTCACGTGCGGGTCGTCCAGGCACTGTCCCGTACGCAGGTCGAACCCGTGCCGGTGGACGGGCGAGGCCACGAACGGCACCCCGTCACGGACCCCGACGATGCCCCTGGCGATCACCGACGCCTTGGCGAACGGATCGTGGTTGCCCAGCGCGTAGACGACGTCGTCGGGCATCCGGAAGATGGCGACGGCCTGGCCGTGGACCAGCGCCGTGGCGCCGCGCTTCACCTCGAGCTCGTCGACCTGGCAGACGTGCTGCCAGTCGCCCTCCTCATGCCGCGGTATCCGCTCCCTCATGCCGTCGCAGGCCCGAGCCGCTTCGTCGACATACGTCGGTCCTCCCTTCGGTGGAACCGACCGTAGGGCGCGTGGTGGTCGCCTCCTGTTTCGGTTTGTAACGGGTGCGTAAACACCAGCGCCCAGGCCATCGGTCCAGCTTGTCGGCCGAGCGGATAATCTCCTGGGGTGCCCGCCGCTCTCGTACTCCTGGCCGCCGGCTCCGGCACCCGCGTCGGAGCCGCCACCAACAAGGTGCTGCTCCCGCTCGACGGGTCCGACGATCCGGCCTCCTCGGCCCTCGGCCTCTCGCTCCGGACGGCTCTCGAGGTGCCCGACGTGCACCGCGTCGTCCTGGTCGTACGCAGCGGCGACGAGGAGGCGGTCGCGGCCGTCGCTCAGCCTCTGCTCGGTGAGCGCGAGGTCGCGATGGTCGCCGGCGGCGAGACCCGCCACGCCTCCGAGCAGGTCGCGCTCGGGGTGCTCCGGGCCGACATCGAGGCCGGCGCGATCGACGTGGTGGCGATCCACGACACCGCCCGGCCGCTGGCCACCCCCGAGCTCTACACAACGGTCATCGGCGTCGCCCGCGAGCACGGCGGCGCCATCCCCGCCGCCCCGCTCACCCACCTCTCGACGCGTGACCTCCGGCCTGTGCGCGGTGCTCTCGTCGGCGTACAGACGCCGCAGGCCTTCCGGGCGGCCGATCTCCTGGCCGCCTATGCGCAGGCGTCGGCCGACGGCTTCGACGGAACCGACACCGGCGCCACCCTGGAGCGCTACTCCCCCGGCGTACGCATCGTCGCGGTCCCCAGCACTCAGCTGAACCTCAAGGTGACGTTCGCCGACGATCTCCGCGCGGCCAGGGCACTGCTCAGCTGACCACGAGCCCCTCGAGCAGGCGGATGTCCTCCTCCGAGGCCACTCGGCGACCGATCGGCGGCGCCTCGATCGAGACGACCGGGAACCGACTGGCCAGCTCAGCCGTGATCTCGGCGAAGTCGCCGGTCGGCCAGTCGTCCAGCGCGGCGACGACGGCCGGCGGCAGCACGATCGGCGAGGTGACCGAGACCATCGCGTCGCGGTCGACGGTCTCGCCGAGCACCGGCATCCCCTCCTCGACAGCGAGCTTCTTCACCGTGTCGGTGACCGGGCGTACGCCGATCACGACCGCCTCACGCTCGAGCGCGGTCGAGACGCAGTGGACGATGAAGGCCGGCGGGGTCATCGGGCACAGCGAGTCGTGGAGCACCAACGGCTCCTCGGCGGCCACGATCCCTTCCCAGGATGCGGTGAAGTCGACGGGGGTCACTCCGGACTCCCCGAGGGACCAGGTCGCCGCGGCGACCAGCGCCTCGCCCTGGATCAGCGCGAACGGCAGCGATCCGCGGCCGTCCTCGGCGACCGTCCCGAGCGCGGACGGGAGCTCGGCTGTCTCATCGATCTCGTCGTAGTCGGCGTAAGGATCCTCCATGTCAGCCACGCTAGCGGCTGGCCGGGCAACCCGGCGACGAGCCCACTAAAACGCGAAACAGGCCCCGGGATGACCCGGAGCCTGTCGCGCAGACCGAGACCAGCGTCAGCTGGCCAGCACCTCGTCGAGGAGGACTTCAGCCTTGTCTTCGTTGGTGTGCTCGCACAGCGCGAGCTCCGATACGAGGATCTGGCGTGCCTTGGCGAGCATGCGCTTCTCCCCGGCGGAGAGGCCACGGTCACGCTCACGACGCCACAGGTCACGCACGACCTCGGCGACCTTCATGACATCGCCGCTGTGCAGCTTCTCCAGATTTGCCTTGTAACGGCGCGACCAGTTGGTCGGCTCTTCGACGTGCTCCGCACGAAGCACCTCGAAGACCCGATCAAGCCCGTCCTTGTCTACGACGTCCCGAACTCCGACGAGCTCGAGGTTGTTGGCCGGAACACGCACTACGAGGTCCTGCTGAGCGATGATGCGGAGGACCAGATACTGCCGCTCCTCGCCCTTGATGGTGCGCATCTCGATGTCTTCGATGACGGCCGCGCCATGGTTCGGGTATACGACGGTCTCGCCGACGGTGAAAGTCATATTTTTAGGTACCCCTTCCTAGGGAACCAAGTCTACCACGGATCTTAGAATTCGGATTCCGTGTTTATGCAGGTCAGGGCATTATTGAGGGGTTGACAGATCGACAAGTTGTGTGGTTCCGCGCGCGCAGGTCGGTCAAGCGTGGCAGCATGGCTGATTTCGAAACCCGGCCGAAATCTCGTCGTAGCCAGCCTGTTGTCCTGCGCGGCTTGGCGCAGTGCCCGATACTGCCGCCATGGCGAATGCATCGCAGAGCGCCCCCAAGACCATCTTCACCGTGTCGCCGCACGCCCAGGATCAGGACCAGCAACGGACGCAGGCCAGCGCGTCCGCCGTTCCCGATGCCTCGGCGGGCAGAGAAGGCGTCATGGCCAAGGTCGGCAACTGGGCCCCGCTCCTCCTCATCCGTTCCGCCCACCCGCGCCAGGCGGTGCTGACCGCCATCGGCCTCTCAGGGGCAGCCGTCATCGCCGGGCTGGCGACTCGCGAGGTCGCGCTGATCGCGGTCACCGTCCTCGTCGGCCAGGCCGTCCTCGGCTGGCACAACGACCTCGTCGACCAAGGCGTCGACCGTCGTCACGAGCGTGAGGGCAAACCGATCTCCGACGGCCGCCTCGAGCCTGGCGGCGTCTGGTTCGCGTTGTGCTGCGGCGTACTGCTCGTGATTCCGCTCTCGGTCACCTCGGGCACCGTCGCGGGGCTGTTCTACCTGGGTTCGCTGGTGTTCGGGATGCTCGCCAACGTACTGCTGCGCAGGGGCCTGCTGTCCTGGGTCCCGTGGGCCGCCGCCTTCGCCTGCTACCCCGGATACCTGTCGTACGCGGGCTGGGCCGGCGAGGCCGCGGGCGGGCCGCCGCACTGGGCGATGGTCGCGCTCGCCGCGGCGCTGGGTCTCGGCGTACATTTCCTGACCGCCCTGTGGGGCCTGGTCGCCGACAACGCGGACGGGTGGACGTACCTGCCCCTCAAGGCCGGCCTGAAGCTGGGAGCCGGGAAGCTCCTCCTCGTCACGCTGGTCTACCTCGCCGTCGTGGTAGGCGCGATGCTGTACGTCGCGGGCGTCGTCGGACTGCGCGCATGAGCGGTGTCTGACCTGCGACCCTGACCCTTTTCTGAGATCGCCGGATCGGGCGGATAGAGTGTCGCGCGTGACGACCAAGGTTATGCAGAAGCGGCTCGCAGTGACGGGCGCCCTCGTGGCTCTCGCCCTTCCGGCGCTCACCGCCTGCAGCAGCTTCGACTACGCGACCGACCGGCCCAACGAGATCATCCACGGCGGCACGACGCTCGATGGCGCCGTCCGGATCAACGCAGCCCGCATCGTGACCGCGCAGGAGGGCTCCGGCGTCCTGATCGGCACCTTCTCGCTGGACCCGGCGATCAACCCGGCGGTCGCCGGCAAGCCGCTGCCGTCGGTCACCTCGATCGAGACGGCGCCCAAGGCCACCGAGACGGTCACGCCCGAGTCGTTCACGCCGATCGAGCTGCCCACCCGCGGCATCATCAACCTGGCTGACCCGACCATCGGCGGCATCCCGGTCACCGGCGACTTCAAGCCGGGCGACAGCATCCCGATGACCTTCACCTTCTCCGAGGGCGAGGAGAAGACCGTCGCGGTCCCGGTGGTCACCCAGTGCGGTCCGTACGCCGAGGTCGTCGCCGCCGCCGGCGAGACCGAGAAGCCCGCGAAGAAGGGCAAGAACGCGCAGGCTCAGGAGTCCGAGGGTGCTGCCGGCGAGGAAGCTTCCGGCGAGGCTGGCACCGAAGGATCCGAGGAGGTCTCGACCCTGCCGGCCGACACCTCGACCGAGGGCGAGCACGGCACCGAAGACGAGCACGCCGCCGAGGGTGAGCACGGCTCGATCTCCGAGGACCCCTACTCCTGTGAGTTCCCCCCGGCTGCCCTCGCCGGCGCCGAGGAAGCCCACTGATGACCTACAAGCTCGTCCTCCTGCGCCACGGCCAGAGCGAGTGGAACGCGCTCAACCTCTCCACCGGCTGGGTCGACGTCGACCTCACCGACAAGGGCCGGGATGAGGCCGTCAACGGCGGCAGGTTGCTCACCGAGGCCGGGATCCTTCCTGACCTGGTCCACACCAGCCTGCTGCGCCGCGCGATCACCACCGCCAACATCGCCCTCGACGTCGCCGACCGCCACTGGATCCCGGTGCGCCGCGACTGGCGCCTCAACGAGCGCCACTACGGCGCGCTCCAGGGCAAGAACAAGTCCGAGACGCTGAAGAAGTTCGGCGAGGAGCAGTTCCAGCTCTGGCGCCGCTCCTACGACATCCCGCCGCCGCCGATCGAGCCCGACTCCGAGTTCTCCCAGGCCGACGACCCGCGCTACGCCGACATCGAGGTACCCACCACCGAGTGCCTCAAGGACGTCGTCGCCCGAATGCTCCCCTACTGGGACTCCGCCATCGTGCCCGACCTGAAGACCGGCAACACGGTCCTGGTCACCGCCCACGGCAACAGCCTGCGCGCGCTGGTCAAGCACCTCGACAATGTCTCCGAGGCCGCGATCGCCGAGCTCAACATCCCCACGGGCCAGCCGCTGGTCTACGAGCTCGACGAGTCGCTGAAGCCGGTCGTCGCCGGCGGCACCTACCTCGACCCCGAGGCCGCGGCGGCCGCGGCCGAGGCCGTCGCCAACCAGGGCAAGCAGTAACAACAGCAATCCGCCGAGCCGGCTCGTCTTGACGATCCGGCTCGGCGGTATTTCCGGTCAGGTTGAGCCGACTCGGCGGGTCAGGAGTCGGCGGGGGTCTCGCCGGTCACCACGAAGACGACCCTGTTGGCCACCGTGACGGCGTGGTCGGCGATGCGCTCGTAGTAACGGCCCAGAAGGGCTACGTCGACGGCGGGCTCGACGCCGTGGGTCCAGTCCTGGCCCAGCAGCTCGGCGAAGGACTGGCGGCGCAGCCGGTCCATCTCGTCGTCGTCGGCGACCAGGTCCTGCGCCGCGGAGACGTCGCGGGTGCGCAGGATCTGGCAGGTGCGCTCGACCATCTGCTGGGCGATCTCGGCCATCTTGGCGATGGTCGGCTGAGCCAGCTCGGGGACGGCCTTGTTCGGCGTACGCAGCCTGGCGATCTTGGCGACGTGGACCGAGAGGTCACCCATCCGCTCGAGGTCGGAGATCATCCGCAGCGCAGCGACGACGACGCGGAGGTCGCCGGCCACCGGAGACTGCAGACCGAGCAGCTCGAGGGCGTTCTCCTCGATGCGCTCACGGGCGTCGTCGATCTCGACGTCCTTGTCGATCACCTGCTCGGCGAGGTCGTTGCGGGCCTCCAGAAGAGCGGTGGTCGCGTCGCGTACGGCCACTGACACCAGCTCACAGACACTGGTGAGGTCGTTGAAGATGGCATCGAGGTCGTCATGGAAAGCAGCGCGCATGTCCCGATCCTAGACACTCGACATGTACGGGTCTTCATCGCGAGTGAACCGATGGTGAACGTTCGGCGCGCAGGCGTCCAGTGGTGAAGAACGGGTGTTTGATGGGATTACCCTGATCGTGTGGACTCGACGACGCAGGCCTTTCTTGCTGCGCTCCTCGGCGCGGTCGTCGCCGGAGCGGCGGTGCTTGCGTGGGCGATGAGCGAACGCTCGCGCCGTCGGATACCCGAGGTCGAGCCCCCGAAGGTTCCCTCCGAGGTCGCCGCGGTCCTCTCGGTCCTGCGCAGCAGCGCGGTCGTCGTCGACGAGCACGACACGGTGCTCAAGGCCAGCGCCCCGGCGTACGCGCTCGGGCTGGTGCGCGGCACCTCGCTGGTCTCGCCCGAGCTGTCCGAGCTCGTCCACGCTGTTCGTCGTGACGGTCAGATCCGGGAGATCGAGCTGGTGATCTCACGCGCCAACGGGGCCTCGCGGCACGTCACCGCTCGCGTCGCTCCACTGGGCACCCGCCTTGCCCTCGCCCTGGTCGAGGACCGCACGCGCGAGCGCCGCGTGGAGGCCGTACGCCGCGACTTCGTCGCCAACGTCAGCCACGAGCTCAAGACGCCGGTCGGCGCGATCAGGGTGCTCGCCGATGCGGTCACCGAGGCCTCCGACGACCCCGAGGCCGTCCGCCGCTTCTCCAACCGGATGATCACCGAGTCCGAGCGGCTGACCGCGCTCGTCCAGCAGATCATCGAGCTCTCCCGCTTGCAGGGTGACGAGCCGCTGGAGGCGCCGGTCGCTGTCGACGTCGACAAGGTCATCGTGGCCGCCGTCGACAGCTCGATCGTCGACGCCAGTGCGAAGGGGATCAACGTGGTCAGCGCCGGCACCGCCGGGCTGCACGTCTTCGGCAACGACGAGCAGGTCTCGACCGCCGTCACCAACCTGGTCTCCAACGCGGTCGCATACTCCGACCCCGGATCGACGGTGACCGTCTCGACCCGCGCGACCGACGGCTCCGTCGAGATCTCCGTGGTCGACCAGGGCATCGGCATCCCGTCCACGGAGATCGACCGGATCTTCGAGCGCTTCTATCGCGTCGACCCCGCCCGCCACCGCTCCACCGGCGGCACCGGGCTCGGCCTGTCGATCGTCAAGCACGTCGCCGCCACGCATGGCGGCGAGGTCAAGGTCTGGTCGCAGGAGGGTCAAGGTTCCACCTTCACCCTCACCCTGCCCCAGCACCTACCAACTGCCGGGCAGTCCGGCACAAGCAAGGAGGAACGCCCGTGACCCGGGTACTCGTCGTCGAAGATGAAGCCAGCTACAGCGAGGCACTGTCCTACATGCTCCGCAAGGAGGGCTTCGAGGTCGCCGTCGCCGAGGACGGCACCGACGCTCTGAAGGAGTTCGACCGCAACGGGGCAGACATCGTGCTGCTCGACCTGATGCTTCCCGGCCTCTCGGGCACCGAGGTGTGCCGACAGATCCGGGCCACCTCTTCGGTCCCGGTCATCATGGTGACCGCCAAGGACGACGAGGTCGACAAGGTCGTCGGCCTCGAACTCGGCGCTGACGACTACGTCACCAAGCCTTACTCCCCGCGCGAGCTCGTCGCCCGGATCCGCGCCGTGCTCCGGCGAGGCACCGAGCCCGACGCCGCCCCGGCGACCCTCGAGGCCGGTCCGGTCCGGATGGACGTGGAGCGCCACGTCGTGACCGTGGACGGCAACGAGCAGCGCCTTCCGCTCAAGGAGTTCGAGCTCCTGGAGATGTTCCTGCGCAACCCCGGCCGGGTGCTGACCCGCGGCCAGCTCATCGACCGCGTCTGGGGCTCCGACTACGTCGGCGACACCAAGACCCTCGACGTCCACGTCAAGCGCCTGCGCGCCAAGCTCGAGCCGGACCCGTCCGAGCCGAAGTTCCTGGTGACGGTAAGAGGCCTAGGCTACAAGCTGGACCTGTAAGGCACAAGCGACGTGGGAGTCCTGAGGTCACGGGGTGACCTCAGGAC
>NZ_JACIXG010000119.1 GCF_014360585.1 Nocardioides sp. | reverse complement strand
GGCCACAACCTCGGTCTGGTCCTGGCGCTGGGCCTGCTGGCAGTCATCGGCATCGCCACCGGCGGTGAGCGGTTCGCCTCGGTCGACAACGTGATGACGATCCTGCGCCTCGCCGCGGTGATCGGCGTGGTCAGCATCGGGATGACGTTCGTGATCACCGGCGGCGGCATCGACCTGTCGGTGGGCGCGCTGGTCGCGCTCTCCTCGGTCTGGTGCACGACGTTGGCCACCCAGGCGATGGCCAACGACGTCCACTGGATCTTCATCGTGACCACCGCCCTCCTGGTCGGCGCGGGCGCCGGGCTGATCAACGGGTTGCTGGTGGCGTACGGCGGGGTGGTGCCGTTCATCGCCACGCTGGCGATGATGGCCAGCGCCCGCGGTCTGGCCGAGATCATCTCGGCGCGCAAGACCCAGATCGTCAGTGTGCCGGGCTTCACCGACGCGTTCTCCCGCGACGTGCTCGGGATCTCGGTGCTGATCTGGATCTTCGCCATCGTGGCCGTGGTCGGCTGGATCCTGCTCAACCGCACCACCTTCGGCCGGCGCACGCTGGCCATCGGCGGCAACCCGGAGGCCTCGCGCCTGGCCGGCATCAACGTCCGTCGCCACACCATGCTCCTCTACGTGCTCGTCGGCCTCTGCTGCGGCATCGCCGCGGTGATGCTGATCAGCCGCACCACGGTGGGGAGTGCCACGCACGGCCAGCTCTACGAGCTCGACGCCATCGCGGCGGTCGTCATCGGCGGCACCCTGCTCGCCGGTGGGCGCGGCACCATCGTCGGCACCGTCTTCGGCGTTCTGATCTTCGCGACCCTCACCAACGTCTTCGTGCTCAACAACCTCTCGATCTCCGCTCAGGCCTTCACCAAGGGCCTGATCATCATCGCCGCCGTGCTGCTGCAGAAGCGGTTCTCACGACAGCCAGGGTCATGACCGCCCGACGCCGTCCAGCCAGCCGTTCTCGGATCTCTCGGACTCATCCGCCCCTCCACCTCCGCACGATCTAGGAGCACTTCCATGAACCTGAAGTCCCCAGCAAGATTCACCCTCGCCCGGCGCGTGGGCACCGGCTTCGTCGTCGGCCTCTCGGTGTTCGCCCTCTCGGCCTGCATCAGCAACACCCCCGAGAAGTCGGAGAACGTCGGCGGCACCTCCAACGCCGAGGCCGGCTCCAACGACGAGAAGGGCGACACGGTCGTCATCGGCTTCTCGGCCCCCGCTGCCGACCACGGCTGGATGGGTGCGATCAGCGAGCAGGCGAAGACCGCTGCCGAGGCGTACGAGGACGTCGACTTCCGTCTGGCGGAGGGCACCAACGAGGTCGGCCTGCAGATCAGCCAGGTCGAGACCTTCATCAACGACAAGGTCGACGCCATCGTGCTGCTGCCCTTCGACGGCGCCGCGCTGACGCCGGTGGCGCTCAAGGCGATGGAGGCCGGCATCCCGGTCATCAACGTCGACCGTGAGTTCAACGACCCCAACGCCGCCCGGGTCACCGTGCTCGGCGACAACTACGGCATGGGTGTCTCGGCCGGCGAGTACGTCTGCGAGCAGGCCGGCGGCAAGACCGACGCCGTCATCGCCGAGATCGCCGGTATCGACTCGCTGCCGCTGACCCAGGACCGCAGCAAGGGCTTCAAGGACGCGCTGGCCAAGTGTGACCTCGACGTCGACAACCGGGTCGCCGCCGACTTCACCGTCGAGGGCGGCGAGAAGGCCGCCTCCAACCTGCTCCAGGCCGCACCGCAGATCGACTTCCTGTGGAACCACGACGACGACCAGGGCGTCGGCGTCCTCGCTGCGATCAACAATGCCGGCCGCGACGAGTTCACCATGGTCGGCGGCGCCGGCTCGGCCAACGCGATGCGCGAGATCGAGGGTGACAAGGGTGTCCTCAAGGCGACGGTCATCTACCCCTCCACCCAGGCTGCTGACGGCATCAAGCTCGCCCGGCTCCTGGCACAGGACAAGGCGATGTCCGACCTCGTCGAGGTGACCGTGCCGCGCACGATCCAGCTGGACGCGCCGGTCGTCACCAAGGAGAACGTGGACGAGTTCCTGCCCACCGCCTTCGAGTCCTGATCGAGCCCGGCCCAGCCAGACCGCAAGATCGCTCCGCGCTCGGGCGCGGAGCGACACCACCGAAACACAGGATCGAGTTCCGATGACCGAGCAGAAAGCCACGCTCGGTGTGGGGATGATCGGCTATGCCTTCATGGGCGCCGTCCACTCCCACGCCTGGCGCAGCGCCCACCGCTTCTTCGACCTTCCCCTGACCCCGCGCATGCAGGTCGTCTGCGGCCGTGACGCGACCCGCGTCGCCGAGGCCGCGACCCGGTTCGGCTGGGAGGAGAGCGCCACCGACTGGCGTGACGTGATCGCCCGCGACGACATCGACCTGGTCGACGTGTGCACCCCCGGCGACACCCACGCGGAGATCGCGATCGCCGCGCTCGAGGCCGGCAAGCACGTGCTGTGCGAGAAGCCGCTGGCCAACAGCGTGGCCGAGGCGGAGCGGATGGCCGCGGCCGCCGCGGTGGCCGCCGAGCGCGGAGTGCGCACGATGGTGGGGTTCACCTACCGTCGGGTGCCCGCCATCGCCCTGGCCAAGAAGCTGGTCGCCGACGGCCGGCTCGGGGAGCTCCACCACGTTCGTGCGCAGTATCTACAGGACTGGCTGGCCGACCCCGAGGCCCCGCTGAGCTGGCGCCTCGACAAGTCCAAGGCCGGCTCGGGCGCCCTCGGCGACATCGGCGCCCACGTCATCGACCTGACCCAGCACATCACCGGCGACCGGATCCAAGAGGTCTCCGGGATGCTGGAGACGTTCGTCAAGGAGCGCCCGGTCGCCGAGGACTCCTCCGGGCTCTCCGCCACCGCCGGAGCCGGCCGTGGTCCGGTCACCGTCGACGACACCGCGCTCTTCCTGGCCCGGTTCGCCGGGGGAGCGGTCGGCTCCTTCGAGGCCACCCGCTTCGCCACCGGCCGCAAGAACGCGATCCGGATCGAGATCAACGGCTCCAAGGGCAGCCTCGCGTTCGACTTCGAGGACATGAACGTCCTGCACTTCCACGACGCGACCCTGCCCGACACCGAGGCCGGCTTCCGCCGGATCGTGGTCACCGAGCCCGAGCACCCGTGGGTGTCGGGCTGGTGGCCGCCGGGCCACGGCCTCGGCTACGAGCACGGCTTCACCCACCAGGTCGTCGACCTGGTCCGGGCGCTCGGCGACGACACCGCCCCGGCGCCGAGCTTCGCCGACGGTCTCCAGGTGCAGCGCGTGCTCGCCGCGGTGGAGACCAGCTCCGACACGAGGACGTGGCAGGAGATCCCCGCCTGACCCATCCTCAGCTCTCGCCTGAGACGACTCTGCCACTCAGTTCGGAAAGGACGAACCATGAAGTACGCATCGAGAAGAAACGTGATCGCAGGAGCCGGCCTGGTGGCCACGGCTGCCGTGGCTCCGGGTCTGTCGCAGGCGCCGGCCGCGAGCGTGGCCAGCTCCGGCTCGGGCGAGAGTACCTACAACGTCTTGGTGTTCTCCAAGACCGCCGGGTTCCGACACGGGTCCATCCCTGACGGCATCGTGGCGATCGAGAAGCTAGGGGTCGAACACGGCTTCACCGTGACCGCCACCGAGGACGCGGCCGTGTTCAACGACACCGACCTGGCGGCGTACGCGGCGGTGCTGTGGCTCTCCACAACGGGGGACGTGCTCGACGCGGAGCAGCAGGCCGCGTTCGAGCGCTACATCCAGGGCGGTGGCGGCTATGTCGGCGTCCACGCGGCCTCCGACACCGAGTACGACTGGCCCTGGTACGGCGGCCTCGTCGGTGCCTACTTCGCCGGTCACCCCGCCCAGCAGACCGCGACGGTGAAGGTGCGTGGGCGCAGCACCGCGGCCACGGCCGGGCTGCCGAGGCGGTGGACGCGCTGGGACGAGTGGTACAGCTTCCGCGACCGTCCGGCCGACTCGATCCGCGTCCTCGCCGACCTCGACGAACGTAGCTACGATCCCGGCCAGTTCGCCATGGGCGACCCGCACCCGATCGCCTGGTGCCACCGCTATGACGGCGGCCGCGCCTTCTACACCGGCATGGGCCACACCTCGGAGTCGTTCACCGAGCCCGCATTCCTCTCCCACCTGCTCGGCGGCATCGAGATGGTCGCGGGGGCCGCGCCGTTCCGTTGCGAGGAGGGCTGATGAGCCGGGGAGTAGGCGTCTGGCTCATCGGGGCCTGCGGCTCGGTGGGAGTCACCACGACGGTCGGCGCGCTGGCCGTCCGGGCCGGGCTCGCCGGACGGGTCGGACTGGTGGCCGAGCAGCCGGAGATCGCGGCGGCCGGGCTGCCTGCTCTCGACGACCTGGTGATCGGCGGGCACGACCTCGATGTCGAGACGCTGGTGAAGCGGGCCGAACGGCTCGCCGCGGGCGGGGTCGTCCCTGCGGGGATCCTGCCGCCGATCGCGGGCGAGCTCGCGGAGGTCGAGGGGCGGCTGCGTACGGGCTACGACCCGGCGTGCGAGGAGCCTCAGGGCGTCGCGGTCGAGCGGCTGAGCGCCGACCTGGTCGCCTTCCGTGAGGAGCACGGCCTCGAGCGAGTGGTCGTGGTCGACGTGGCGAGCACCGAGCCGCCGGCCGAGGTCGTGGCCGGCGGACCGCTGGCCGACCCGGACGCCCTCGACGCGGCGCTGGCCGCGGGGGAGTCGCCGCTGCCGGCCAGCTCGGTCTACGTCCTGGCCGCCTACCGGGCCGGCTGCCCGGTGGTCTCGTTCACGCCCAGTCCCGGGCCACGACTGCCGGTGCTCGTCACGCTCGCCGAGCGGGCCGGGCTGCCGTGGGCGGGCTCCGACGGCAAGACCGGGGAGACGCTGCTGAAGTCCGCGCTGGCGCCGATGTTCGCGACGCGGGCGCTGCAGGTCAACGCCTGGGCCTCGTACAACATGCTCGGTGGCGGTGACGGCGCCACGCTCGCCGACCCGGACAACGCACGCAGCAAGCTCGTCACCAAGGCTCAGGGGCTGGAGGCGATGCTCGGCCACCCGGTGGAGGGGCCGATGCACATCGACTACGTCCCCGACCACGGGGACTGGAAGACCGCCATCGACCACGTCTCCTTCGAGGGGTTCCTCGGGGTTCGGATGTCGCTGCAGTTCACCTGGAACGGCTGCGACTCGGCGCTCGCTGCGCCGTTGGTGCTCGACCTGGCCCGGCTCACCCTGCGCGCGCAGGAGGTGGGGGAGAGCGGACCGCTTCCGTTCGGGTTCTTCTTCAAGGACCCGGCCGGCTCCACCGAGCACCGCCTGGGTACGCAGTGGGAGGAGCTGGTCGCGTGGTGCGCCCGGGTCGGTCGAGCCGGTCAGGTGGGCGCATGACGAGCTCTGCCCGAGCCTTCGCCGAGCTGGTCCGGCTGCCGGCGGCCCTCACCGTGCCGGGGGACACCCTGGCCGGGGCGGCCGCGGCGGGTCCGTTGCGGGCCCGGTCGTTCGCGATGCCGGCCGCCTCGGTGGCTCTCTACTGGGCTGGGATGGCGCTCAACGACTGGGCCGACCGTGACCTCGACGCGGTCGAGAGGCCCGAGCGGCCGATCCCGTCCGGCCGGGTCAGCCCCCGCCAGGCGCTCGGGGTCGCTGCCGGGCTGACCGCGGCGGGTGTCGGCCTGGCCGCGCTCGTCGGAGGCCGCCCCGCGGCGGCGACGGCTGCCGCCCTCGCCGGGACGGTCTGGGCCTACGACACCGTCCTCAAGGACACCGCGGCCGGCCCGGTCGCGATGGCCGCCGCCCGAGGTCTCGACGTCCTGCTCGGGGCGAGCGCGAGCGGTCGTACGCAGGCAGGGCTGGTGCCGGCCGGCCTGCTGGCCGCACACACCGCCGGGGTCACCCTGCTCAGCCGGGGCGAGGTACACGGCGCCCGGCCACTCACCGCCGGGATCGCCGGCGGGGTCACGGTCGCGACTGCGGCCGCGGCGGCCGGACACGGGCGTGCGGCGCTACCTGTCGCTCTCGCCGCGACGTACGCGACCAGCGTCGGCTCCGCACAGCTCGCCGCGGTCTCCTCGCCGGATGCCGGCACGGTCCGCCGGGCGACCGGCGCCGGCATCCGCGGCATGATCCCGCTCCAGGCAGCGCTCGTCGCCCGCCGCTCGCCGCTGGCGGCGGTCGGGCTGCTCGTCGCCGGCCCGATCGCCAAGGCCGCCTCGAAGGTGGTGTCGCCGACATGAGCGCGTTGAGGTTCGGCTATGGCACCAACGGCATGCACAGCCACCGGCTCGAGGACGCCCTGGCCGTGCTGGCGGACCTGGGCTACGACGGGGTCGCCCTGACCCTCGACCACCTCCACCTCGATCCCTACCGACCGGACCTGACGGGCCGGGTCGCGCATGTGCGTCGCCGACTGGAGGAGCTCGGTCTCTCCGTCGTGGTCGAGACCGGGGCGCGCTACATCCTCGACCCGCGCCGCAAGCACTATCCGACCCTGCTCCACCCGGCTCCGGAGGCGAGCCGCCGGGTCGACTACCTCCACCGGGCGGTCGAGGTCGCGGCCGACCTCGGTGCCGAGGCGGTCTCGTTCTGGTCGGGCAGCCTCCCCGACGGTGTCGACGAGGACCGGGCCTGGGGCCGGCTGTGCGACGGCGTGTGGAAGGTCCTCGACCTCGCCGCCCGCCGTGGCGTCGTGTGCGCCGTCGAGCCCGAGCCCGGCCACTTCATAGACACCCTCGACGCCGTCCTCGAGCTGCGCCGGCGCCTCGACGACCCGGAGCTGCTGCGGGTCACCCTCGACCTCGGCCACGTGGTGTGCAACGAGCCGCGGGGGATGGCCGAGACCATCCGCCTGGCCGGTCCGCTGCTGGCCAACGTACAGGTCGACGACATGGTCGAGGGCGTCCACGAGCATCTGGAGCTCGGCACCGGCGAGGTCGACTTCACCACCGCGCTCGGCACCCTCGTCGAGATCGGCTACACCGGGCTCGCGGCGCTCGAGCTGCCCCGTCAGTCGCACGCCGCTCCGGTCGTCGCCGAGCGCTCGCTGGCGTTCCTGCGGGAGACCCTCGAAGCCCTCCCGCGATCCGAGGAGGTGCGCGCGTGAGCATGTCTTCGGAAGGTGACCGTGTTGGTCTCGACACGCCTCCGCCGCCCTCGCTTCGCTCGGGTGCTCCCTCGCTCGGCACGCCCGGACGAGCAAGCTCGCCGGGCGGCCTCGCTCGGTCGCATAGCGGCTCCGGCGGCTCGACCAGCGGATCTCCCGTCGGTCGAGCCGCGAGCGCCAGCGAGCGTGTCGAGACCAACACAGTCGTCGACGAGCGCCTTCTCGCCGAGTGGTGCGCCGAGATCGAGGCCGACCCGACGAGGATCCGCACCCGCTTCCCGGCCGCGGCCCGGGAGATCGGCCGCACGCCGGGCACCTCGCCGGAGCCGGGCGCGGAGCGCGTCGAGGACGTCGTACGCGTGCGGCTGCTGCTGGCGCTCGGTCGCGGCCTCGCCGACGATGCCGACAGCCTGAGCACCGAGCTGCATGATCTCTACCGCTTCGGCGACGCCGACGAGCGGCGCGCGGTCCTGCTCGGCCTCGGGCACCTCGAGGACGCGATCGGCGACCGTGCGGTCGACCTGCTTCACGACGCGATGCGAACGAACGACCCGCGCCTGGTGGCCGCCGCCATGGGGACGTACGCGGCTCGTCTGGATCCCGCCGCGTGGCGCCAGGGTGTCCTCAAGTGTCTCTTCATCGGCGTACCTCTTCGTCTGGTCGCCGGCCTCGATCCAGCCGACGATCCAGCCGACGACGAGCTGCGCCGGATGGTCGCCGACTACGCCGCCGAGCGGCGGGCGGCCGGCCGCGAGGTGCCCGCCGACGCGCTGTCCTTCCTTCCCGCCCCCACACAGACCACTCGGGAGTCCTGATGCGCATCTTCGACCCACACATCCACATGAGCTCGCGCACGACCGACGACTACGAGGCGATGTACGCGTCCGGCGTACGTGCGCTGGTGGAGCCGGCGTTCTGGCTCGGCCAGCCGCGGACCAGCGTCGACTCGTTCGTCGACTACTTCGACGCGCTGGTCGGCTGGGAGCGGTTCCGGGCCTCACAGTTCGGCATCGCCCACCACTGCACGATCGCGCTGAACCCGAAGGAGGCCAACGACCCGCGCTGTACGCCGGTGCTCGACCTGCTCCCGCGCTATCTCGCCAAGGACGGGGTCGTCGCGGTCGGCGAGGTGGGCTTCGACTCGATGACGGAGGACGAGGAGAAGGCGTTCAGCCGTCAGCTGGAGCTGGCCCGTGAGTTCGCGCTGCCCGCGATGGTGCACACGCCCCACCGCGACAAGCTCGCCGGGACCCGCCGCACCCTCGATCTGGTCGCGGCGGCCGGGATGGAGCCCGGGATGGTCGTCGTGGACCACCTCAACGAGGTGACCGTCGACGTCGTCGACGAGGCGGGCGCCTGGATGGGCTTCTCGATCTATCCCGACACCAAGATGGACCCCGACCGGATGGTGGCGATCCTCCAGCGCCGCGGCCTCGACCGGGTGCTGGTCAACTCCGCCGCCGACTGGGGCAAGAGCGACCCGCTGCGCACCAGGGCGACCGGCGAGGCGATGCTCGCGGCCGGCTTCACCGAGGACGACGTCGACCGGGTGCTGTGGCGCAACCCGGTGGAGTTCTTCGGCCAGAGCGGACGACTGCTGCTCGACGTACCTACGGCCGACCAGGGCGCCACCTTCGCCGGCAACTCGCTGCTGCGAGGTGAGCGCGGATGAGGTTCCGGCATCGTGACGGCACGGTCGTCCATCTCGGCTACTGCAGCAACGTGCACCCCGCCGAGGACGTCGACGGCATCCTCGACCAGCTCCGCCGCTACGCCGGCGAGGTGCGGGCCCGGCTCGGCGTACCGCGTCTCGGCCTCGGGCTCTGGCTGCCCGCCGCGACCGCCCACCAGCTCGCCGGTGACCCGGCCACCCTCGAGCGGCTCCGGGCCGGGCTGGACCGGCACGGCCTCGAGGTCGTCACCCTCAACGCCTTCCCGTACGGCGGGTTCCACGCCCCGGTGGTGAAGCGCGACGTCTACAGCCCGGACTGGTCCACCCGCCGACGTCTCGACTACACCCTCGACTGCGCCCGGGTGCTGGCTGCGCTGCTGCCCGACGACGCCGTCCGCGGCAGCATCTCGACCCTTCCGCTGGGCTGGCGCACCCCGTGGTTCACCGATCGTGACCGGGCCGCCCGGGAGCTGATCGGCGAGCTCGCCGACGGGCTGGCCGGCATCGAGGCCGAGCACGGCCGGCCGGTGCGGGTCGGCTTCGAGCCGGAGCCCGGCTGTGTCGTAGAGACGACCCGCGATGCGGTGACCCGCCTCGCCGGGCTCGCTCCGGAGTATCTCGGGATCTGTGTCGACACCTGCCATCTCGCCACTCAGTTCGAGGACGCCACCGAGGCTCTCGACCGGCTCCACGTGGCCGGACTTCCCGTCGTCAAGGTCCAGGTCTCCGCGGCGCTGCATGCCGACGACCCGAGCGACCCGGCGACCCGGGAGGCCCTGGCCTCCTACGCCGAGGACCGGTTCCTGCACCAGACCCGTGAACCGCGCGGGGGACGGGTGGACAGCCGCGACGACCTGCCCGAGGCTCTCGGCGGCCATCGTCCGTTGCCGGCCGAGCATCCGTGGCGGGTTCACTTCCACGTACCTCTTCATGCCGATCCTGCGCCGCCGCTGCGCAGCACCCGTGACCACCTGGCGGGCACGCTCGACGCGCTCCTGGGCGGTCCGGTGGCACACACCGACCACCTCGAGGTCGAGACCTACACCTGGGGAGTGCTGCCCGAGAAGGTGCGTCCTGACGGGGACGCCGGACTGGTCGCGGGCATCGCGGCCGAGCTGGCCTGGACCCGCGACCGGCTCCTCGACTCCGGTCTCGAACTTCTGCAGGAGGCATCGGCATGAGCGACAACCCGAACGAGAAGCTGCTGGTCATCGACGTCGTCGGGATGACCCCCGAGCTGCTCCGGCACATGCCGCGGGTGCGGCAGGTGGGGGAGTCGGGGTTCACCGCCGAGCTCGGCACGGTGCTCCCTGCGGTCACCTGCTCGGTCCAGTCGACCTTCCTGACCGGAAAGCTGCCGAGCGAGCACGGCATCGTCGGCAACGGCTGGTACTTCCGCGACCTCGGCGAGGTGCTCCTGTGGCGCCAGCACAACGCGCTGGTGCGGGGCGAGAAGCTGTGGGACATCCTCCGGCGCCGGCGACCGGGCGCGAAGGTCGCCAACATCTGCTGGTGGTACGCCATGGGAGCCGACGTCGACACCACCGTCACCCCGCGCCCGGCCTACCACGCCGACGGCAAGAAGTCGCCGGACTGCTGGACCTGGCCGCCCGAGCTGCACGAGACCCTCACCGACGAGCTCGGCCCGTTCCCGCTCTTCACCTACTGGGGGCCCACCGCCTCCATCAAGAGCTCGGCCTGGATCGTCGCGGCCGCCCGCAAGGTCATGCCCGACCACGACCTCACCCTGGTCTACGTGCCGCACCTCGACTACGACCTGCAGCGGTTCGGCCCTGACAGCCCGCAGGCCGCCCAGGCCGCCCGCGACGTCGACGCCACGCTGGCGCCGCTGCTCGACGACGCCGAGGCCGCCGGCGTCCGCGTCGTCCTGCTGAGCGAGTACGGCATCACGCCCGCCTCCCGCCCGGTCGACGTCAACCGGCTGCTGCGCCGCGAAGGCCTCCTGCACGTCCACCACAACGCCACCGGGGAGCTGCTCGACCCGTGGACGTCGCGGGCCTTCGCCGTCGCCGACCACCAGATCGCCCACGTCTACATCAAGGATCCCGCCGACATCGAGCGGGTGCGGACTCTGTTGACCGGCCTCGACGGCGTCGCCGAGGTCCTCGATCGCAGCGGCCAGGCGGCGTACGGACTCGACCACGAGCGTGCCGGCGAGCTCGTCCTGGTGGCCGAGGCCGACGCCTGGTTCACCTACTACTACTGGCTCGACGACGCGAACGCGCCCGACTTCGCCCGCGGGGTCGAGATCCACAAGAAGCCGGGCTACGACCCCGCCGAGCTGTTCCTCGATCCCGAGGACCGCTGGGTCAAGCTGCGCGCCGCCACCACCCTGGCCCGCAAGAAGGCCGGGCTGCGCTACGCCATGAGCGTGGTGCCGCTCGATCCCGCCCCGGTCTCCGGCAGCCACGGCCGGCTGCCGGACACCCCGGAGCACGGTCCTGTGCTCATCTGCTCGGAGGCCTCCGCCAAGCGCGACCGGTTCGAGGCCACCGAGGTCCGCGACCTGCTCGCATCCCTGCTCGCCTGAGCTGCTCTCCCTGAGGAAGGACAACCATGACCCGACCGATCACGCTCTTCACCGGCCAGTGGGCCGATCTGCCGTTCGAGGAGGTGTGCCGGCTCGCCTCCGGATGGGGCTACGACGGCCTGGAGATCGCCTGCTGGGGCGACCACCTCGACGTCTGGCAGGCCGCCGAGGACGAGACCTACGTCCAGGAGAAGCTGGACCTGCTGAAGAAGCACAACCTCGAGGTCTTCACGATCTCCAACCACCTCAAGGGCCAGGCGGTCTGCGACGACCCGATCGACCAGCGTCATCAGGACATCCTGCCCGCCAAGATCTGGGGCGACGGCGACCCCGAGGGCGTACGCCAGCGGGCTGCCGAGGAGATGAAGATGACCGCCCGCGCGGCGAAGAACCTCGGCGTCAAGACCGTGGTCGGCTTCACCGGCTCCGCGATCTGGAAGTACGTCGCGATGTTCCCGCCCGTCTCCCAGGAGACGATCGAGGCGGGCTATCAGGACTTCGCCGACCGGTGGAACCCGATCCTCGACGTCTTCGACGAGTGCGGGGTGCGGTTCGCCCACGAGGTTCACCCGTCCGAGATCGCCTACGACTACTGGTCGACCGTCGCGACGCTGGAGGCGATCGGCCACCGGGAGGCGTTCGGTCTCAACTGGGACCCCAGCCACATGGTGTGGCAGCAGGTCGACCCGGTGGGCTTCCTGTGGGACTTCCGCGACCGGATCTACCACGTGGACTGCAAGGACACGAAGATGCAGACCGGCAACGGCCGCAACGCCCGGCTCGGCTCCCACCTCGCCTGGGCGGACCCCCGGCGCGGCTGGGACTTCGTCTCGACCGGCCACGGCGACGTCCCGTGGGAGCAGTGCTTCCGGATGCTCAACGCCATCGGCTACGACGGCCCCATCTCGATCGAGTGGGAGGACGCCGGCATGGACCGTCTCGTCGGCGCCCCCGAGGCGCTCGAGTTCGTCCGCCGGCTCGCCTTCGACGCCCCCGACGCCGCTTTCGACGCCGCGTTCAGCACCAACGACTGAACCCCCTGGTCCCCGGCCGCTCTGGCCGGTCACTGCAACCGAGAGGAACACCATGTGTTACGGATTCGACGGTGAGGGCGCGCTGCGCCGATCACTCGCCGAGCGAGGCCTGAGCCGCCGCTCGATGCTCAAGGGCGCCCTGGGCGCCGTCGCCGGTGGCGCCGCGCTGGCTGCCGCACCGGGCCTGCTGTCGCCGGCCGCTGCGGCGGTCTCCGGCGTCCGCCGCGTACCGCCGGGCCGGATCAGCATCCAGCTCTACACGCTGCGCAGCGTGATGCAGGGTGCCGGCGTCGACCGGACCCTGGCGACCCTGGCCGACCTCGGCTACCCGCGGGTCGAGCTCGCCGGTCTCTACGGCCGGACGGCCGCCGAGCTGCGGGGCACCCTCGACTCGCTCGGCATCCGGTCCTCCTCGAGCCACGACGGCATCAGCGGCTCCCCTGCGGCCCTCGAGGCCAAGCTCGACAACGCCGAGACCATGGGCCAGCGCTTCATGAACGTGCCCTACCTGGCGTCGAGCTCGCTGGCCGACTGGCAGCGGTGGGCGGAGCAGATGAACGTCGAGGCGCAGGCGGCGAAGGCTCGCGGGATCGCCTACGGTTACCACAACCACGCCCACGAGTTCACGACCGACCTGGGCGGCGGAGTCACCCCGTGGGACGTCTTCACCCGCGAGCTCGACCCGGCCTACGTCCACTACGAGATCGACCTCTACTGGGCGGTGACGGGTGGGGTGAACCTCGGCATGTCCAACGACGACGCCATCGACTTCGCCATCGACACCATCAAGTGCTCTCCGCAGTCGGTGCTGCAGTACCACGTCAAGGACCGTCACCCCGGCACCGGCGACCACTGCGACCTCGGCACCGGGTTCATCGACTTCTCGAAGATCTTCGCCGCCCACAGGGTGGAGGAGTACATCGTCGAGAACGACACCCCGGAGGTCACTCCGGTGCAGACCGCCGAGGTGGGCTACTCCTACCTGCGCCGCCTGCGCTACTGACGTACGCCGGTTGAGGGTTGTGAAGCCGGGAAGCACGCGCTCACCAACACCGCCAGCCGGCCTCGGTGAACCCTCCG
>NZ_JACIXG010000118.1 GCF_014360585.1 Nocardioides sp. | reverse complement strand
GTCCTCGTCCCAGCGGACCTTTCCCTGCCGCTGGCTGTGCAGGTGCACCACGGGGCTCCAGCCTCCGGCGACGGCGACCACGTCGCAGGTGATGTCTCGCCGCTCTCCGACCGCGACGCCGTCGGCATCGATGGCCGACACCGTCGCGGCGGTGACCTGGGGATCGCCGTCGGTGTCGAGGACTGCGGAGCCGAGGAGGACCTCGATGCCGGCGGCCTCGGCGCGGCGGGCGGCTTCGGACTGCTCGGCGCGGGAGTCGACGACGGCCGCCACGGAGACTCCGGCGGCCGTCAGGTCGGCGGCGACGTCGTAGGCGCTGTCGTTCGTGGTGGCGAGCAGGATCCTGTCCCCTGCGGCGACGCCGTACCTGTTGAGGTAGGTGCGGACGGCGGAGGCGAGCATGACCCCGGGGCGGTCGTTGTTGGCGAAGACGAGGGGACGCTCGTGAGCACCGGTCGCGACGATGACCTGCTGGGCACGGATGTGCCAGAGGCGCTGTCGCGACAGACCCGCGAGCTCCTCCTTGGCGGGGGCCTCGAGGTGGTCGAGCCGGCTCTCGAGCGCGATCACATAGTTGGAGTCGTAGCTGCCGAAGGCGTTGGTCCGGCTGAGGACCGTGACCTCGGGTGCGGCCGCGAGCTCCTCGGTGACGTCGCGCAGCCAGGTGTCGCTGTCGACGCCGCCGATGCTGAGGGCGCGGGAGGAGAGCAGGGAGCCGCCGAGCTCGGGCTGGTCGTCGATGAGGATGACCCGGGCACCGGAGGCGGCGGCGGTCCTCGCGGCAGCGAGCCCGGTCGGGCCGGCACCGATGACGAGCACGTCGGCGTGGACGTACTTCTTGTCATAGATCGCGGTGTCGTCGGCGGGGTCGAGCTCACCGAGACCGCTGAGGTAGTGAGCCTCGAGCCCGTCGACGAGCTCGACGGTCGTGGCGGGAAGCATCGACTCGGTGACCGAGTCACCGGGACGCCTCAGCTTGACCAGTGCGTTGGGCTCCTCGACCCCGGCGGCGATGACGCCACGGGGGCGCTGCCGATAGAGCGACGGCCCGCACTCGAGCACGCCGTTGGCGAGCAGCGCCGAGGCGAGGGTGTCACCGGCGTGGCCGGCGTACTCCTGGCCGTCGAGGCTGAAGGTGAGGCGGGTGGATCGGTCGATCCGGCCGCCGTCTGGGAGGCGTTGCGACGTCGTGCTCACTGCGGGTCTCCATCCAGAGTGGGGCGCGGTTCGCCGGTGCGGTAGACGGCGGCGATTCGGTAGGTGACGGTGTCGCGAAGGACGTTGAACCACTTGCGGCAGCCGGAGCTGTGGACCCAGCGCTCGGCGAAGATGCCCTTCGTGTTCTCGCGGTAGAACAGGTAGCGACCCCACTCCTCGTCGCTGAGCGTGTTCGGGTCCTCCGGGTACGGGACGTGGGCCTGTCCGCCGTAGTGGAACTCGGTCTCGTCACGCGACCCG
This sequence comes from Nocardioides sp., assembly GCF_014360585.1. Classification (GTDB taxonomy): domain Bacteria; phylum Actinomycetota; class Actinomycetes; order Propionibacteriales; family Nocardioidaceae; genus Nocardioides. The sequence goes on along the minus strand of NZ_JACIXG010000118.1, from coordinate 12,063 downwards.
CAGTTGGGGCAGCTGATGAGGATCATCGTCAGCTCCTTTCAGTGGGCCACGGCGGCTGCGCCGTGCTCGTCGATGAGGGCGCCGGTGCTGAACCGCTCCAGCGCGAACGGGGCGTTGTACTCGTGCGGCTCGTCGTGGGCGATCGTGTGCGCCATCGTCCAGCCGGCACCGGGGGTGCCCTTGAAGCCACCGGTGCCCCAGCCGCAGTTCACGTAGAGCTGGTCGATCGGCGTCTTGCTCACGACCGGGGAGGCGTCCGGGGTGACGTCGACGATGCCGCCCCAGGTGCGCAGCAGGTGGGCGCGGGCGAAGATCGGGAACAGCTCGACGGCCGCTGCCATCTGCTCCTCGATCACGTGGAATCCGCCACGCTGGCCGTAGCCGTTGTAGGAGTCGACGCCGGCACCCATGACCAGCTCGCCCTTGTGGGCCTGGGAGACGTAGACGTGGACGTGGTTCGACATGACCACCGTCGGGTGGACGGGCTGGTGGAGCTCGGAGACGAGCGCCTGGAGCGGGTGCGACTGGATCGGCAGGTCGAAGCCGGCCATCTCGGCGAGCACGCTGGAGTGCCCCGCCGCGCACAGCGCGACCTTTCCGGCCGCGATCGTGCCGCGGCTCGTCCGGACGCCGGTCACCCGGTTGCCGTCCTTGACGATGCCGGTGACCTCGCAGTCCTGGATCAGGTCGACGCCGAGCTCGTCGGCCTTGCGGGCGAAGGCCCAGGCGACGTGGTCGTGCTTGGCGATGCCCGCACGCGGTTGGTAGGTCGCACCCATGACCGGGTAGCGGATGTTGTCGCCGGTGTTGATGATCGGGCAGACCTCCTTCACCTGGTCGGGGTCGAGCCACTCGGCGTCGACCCCGTTGAGGCGGTTGGCCTCGCAGCGGCGCACCGAGTCGCGGACGTCCTGCAGCGTGTGGGCGAGGTTGAGCACACCGCGCTGGCTGAAGAGGAAGTCGTAGTCGAGCTCCTCGGGGAGCACCTCCCACTGCTTGAGCGAGTGCTCGTAGATCGCCGCGGACTCGTCCCACAGGTAGTTGGACCGGATGATCGTCGTGTTGCGGGCCATGTTGCCGCCCGCGAGCCAACCACGCTCGAGCACGGCGACGTTCGTGATGCCGTGGTTCTTCGCCAGGTAGTACGCGGTCGCGAGGCCGTGTCCGCCGCCGCCGATGATGACGACGTCGTAGGAGGACTTGGGCTCCGGGTTGCGCCAGAGGAAGTCGGGGTGCTCGGGCAGGAGGTCCGCCATCACACGGCTCCGTTCGACTCGATGAGGTGGGGGTAGAGCGGGTGCTTCTCGGCGAGAACGGTCACCCGGCTGCGCAGGACATCGGCCGTCTCCTCGGTGAAGTCGTCCTTCAGCGCGGCCGCGATGATGTCGGCCACCTCGCTGAAGTCGCTGTCGCCGAACCCGCGCGTGGCCAGGGCGGGCGTGCCGATCCGCAGCCCGGAGGAGACCATCGGCGGGCGCGGGTCGAACGGGACCGCGTTGCGGTTGACCGTGATGCCGATCCGGTGGAGCCGGTCCTCGCCGTCCTGGCCATTGAGCTCGGAGTCGCGCAGGTCGACCAGCACCAGATGTACGTCCGTGCCGCCGCTGACCACCGAGACACCCGCGGCCGCGACGTCGTCGGCGAGGAGACGCTCGGCGATGATGCGGGCACCGCGCAGCGTACGCTCCTGGCGCTCGCGGAACTCGGGCTCGGCGGCGACCTTGAACGCGACCGCCTTGCCGGCGATGACGTGCTCGAGCGGCCCGCCCTGCTGGCCGGGGAAGACCGCGGAGTTGATCTTCTTGGCGATGGCGGGGTCGTTGGTCAGGATGACTCCCCCACGCGGGCCACCCAAGGTCTTGTGCGTCGTCGAGGTGACGACGTCGGCGAAGGGCACCGGGTTCGGGTGCAGACCGGTCGCGACCAGGCCGGCGAAGTGAGCCATGTCGACCATGAGGCGGGCACCGACCAGATCCGCGATCCGGCGGAACTCTGCGAAGTCCAGCTGGCGGGGGTAGGCGGACCAGCCGGCGACGATCAGCTTGGGCCGGTGCTCGAGGGCGAGACGCTCGACCTCGGCCATGTCGATCAGGAAGTTCTCGCGGCTGACCTCGTACGGAACGACCTGGTAGAGGCGTCCGGAGAAGTTGATCTTCATGCCGTGGGTGAGGTGACCGCCGTGGGCGAGCGAGAGGCCGAGGATGGTGTCGCCGGGCTCGAGGAGGGCGAACATCGCGGCGGCGTTGGCCTGGGCGCCCGAGTGCGGCTGCACGTTGGCGTACTCCGCGGAGAAGAGCGTCTTGAGACGGTCGATGGCGAGCTGCTCGATCACGTCGACGTGCTCGCAGCCGCCGTAGTAGCGCCGGCCGGGGTAGCCCTCGGCGTACTTGTTGGTGAGGACCGATCCCTGAGCCTCCATGACGGCTGCGGGAGCGAAGTTCTCCGAGGCGATCATCTCCAGCGTCGTCTGCTGGCGGCTCAGCTCGGCGTCGATCTGCTCGCTGACCTCGGGGTCGAGGTCCGCAAGCGAGGCGGTCAAGACGTCAACCACGATGAACTCCCAAACTTTTGAAGTACGATTGATATATCAGTTCCGGATCACCAGTATGCTTGCTCACGAACACACCTGTCAACGGTCCAGATCAGAAAGCGGTGACTCGGTATGACCACGGTTCAGGCGCCCGCCCCGCCGGCGCTCGGCACGACGACCTCGCTGGCGTACGCCGCCTATGAGCGCATCCGGGATCGGCTGATCATGCTGGACATCAGACCGGGCGAGCCGATCAACGACGGCAGGCTCGCGGAGTCCCTCGGGTTCGGCCGCACCCCAGTACGAGAGGCCCTCAAGCGCCTGGAGACCGATCACCTGGTCGTCTCCTACGCCCGTCGCGGCACGTTCGCAACGGCTGTCGACGTCACCGAGCTGGGCGCGATCTCCGACCTGCGTCAGCAGCTCGAGCCGTTCGCCGCACACCGGGCGGCGACGGCCGCCACGGAGCCGATGCGGGCCGCGCTGCGCGCCATGTCCGAGAAGGTTCGCGCCCTCGAGGCGTCGGGTGACGACCGGTCCACGCTGATGCGGCTCGACATGTCGGTGCACCGGATGATCTATCGCGCCACGGGCAACAAGCATCTCGAGGACGTCCTGATCCGCTACGACAACCTGGCGACCCGGATCTGGTGCCTGGTCGTGGACAAGCTCCCGGACCTGGCGTCCCACATCTCCGAGCACGCCCAGCTCCTGGACGCGATCGCCGACGGCGACTCCGAACGCGCCGAGCTGCTGACCCGCGAGCACATCGACAGCTTCGCGACGGAGGTCCGCCGGGTTCTCTGAGGACGTTTCTCTGACGACACTCTTCGACGACGCTCTCTGAAAACGCGTGACCGGGCGCCGGCCCACCCGCAGCCGGCGCCCGATCTCGACCCGTCGGGTCAGCCGCGCAGGCGGCTCATCTGGGGGTCGAAGAGCGGCTCCGGTGTGACCGTCGCCGAGATCCGCTGACCGAAGTACTCGATCTCGACCTGGTCGCCCTCGCCGATCTCCGCCGGCAGGTAGGCATAGGCGATCGGCTTGCCGATCGTGAACCCGTACGCCGCGCTCGTGACATACCCGACCGCGGTCTCGCCCGACAGCACGGGCTCCTTGCCGAGCACCATGGACTTGCCGTCGTCGACGGTGAGGCAACGAAGCCGGCGACCCGACGTCTCCACCGAGCGGCCCTCGAGCGCCGCCTTGCCCACGAAGTCCTCCTTGGCGGTCTTCACCGCGAACCCGACACCTGCTTCGTACGGGTCGTGCTCGGTGGTCATGTCGGCACCCCAGGACCGGTAGCCCTTCTCCAGCCGGAGCGCGCCGAACGCGGCGCGGCCGGCGGCGATGACGCCGTGCTCCTGGCCGGCCTCCCACAGCACGTCCCACAGCTTCTGGCCGTTCTCGGCGGAGGCGTAGATCTCCCAGCCGAGCTCTCCGACGTAGGACAGCCGCAGGGCCGTGACGGGGATCCCGCCGATGGTGGCGCGCTTGCCGCGGAAGTACTTCAGGCCGTCGTTGGTGAAGTCGTCGGCACTGACCTCGGCGATCAGATCCCTGGCCAGCGGCCCCCACAGTCCGATGCAGCAGGTGCCGCCGGTGATGTCCCGGACATGTGCGGCGAGGGCGGGGTCCTCGGCCCGCAGCCTGCGGGCCTCCCTGCGGAGATACGTCAGGTCGACCGTGCCGTTGGCACCGACCTGGTAGAGCTCGTCCTCGAGACGGGCGACGGTGATGTCGCTCTTGATCCCGCCCTGCTCGTCGAGGAACAGGGTGTAGGTCACCGCACCGGGCTTCTTGGTCACGTCACCGGTGGTGAGCCGCTGCAGCAGCGTCTCGGCCCCAGGGCCGGAGACCTCGAGGCGGCGCAGCGGCGTCATGTCGTACATGGCCACCGCGGTGCGGGTCTTCCATGCCTCGACGGCCGCGATCGGAGAGTGGTAGCGGGCGGACCAGTCGTCGCGCGTCGGCGCCTTCCACTCCTCCGGCAGCTGGTCCAGCAGGGCCGCGTTGGCCTCGTACCAGTGCGGCCGCTCCCACGTGCCCGCCTCGAGGAAGAAGGCGCCGAGCTCGACCTGCCGGGCGTGGAACGGGCTGACCCGGATGTCGCGGGGCGAGTCCTTGGGCTGCAGCGGGTGGAGGATGTCGTAGATCTCGACGAAGTTCTGCTGCGAGGTCTCGCTGACGTACGCCGGGGCCAGCTGGGTCTCCTCGAAGCGGTTGAGCTCGCAGTCGGCGAGGTCGTACTGCGAGCGGCCGGTCGTCAGCACCTCGGCCACCGCCCGGGCGACGCCGGCGGAGTGGGTGACCCAGACGGCCTCGGCGACCCAGAAGCCGTCGACGTCACGGGACTCACCGACGAGCGACCCACCGTCCGGGGTGAACGAGAAGATGCCGTTGAACGACGACTCCGCGATCTCGGCCTCCTGCAGGCACGGGAGCAGCTTGCGGCACTCGTCCCACGGGCCCTCGAAGTCCTCGGGCGTGAAGTCGAGCCGGGACGGCATGTTGTCGTGGTCGACGTGCTCCGGGGTCGGGCCGAGGTCGGAGGCGACGTACGGCATCGGCTTGTGGGCGTACGAACCGATCCCGTACGCCTCTCCCCACTCCCGGAAGTAGAGGTCCTGGTCCTGGTGGCGCAGGATCGGCAGCGTCGCGCCGTCGGCCTGCTTGTGCTTGCCACTCAGGACCGGGACGGGCGTGGTCTTGACGAACTGGTGGGCGAGCGGGATGAGCGGCACGTCGGTGCCCGCCATCGCGCCCACCTCGACGCCCCAGAATCCGGCACACGAGACGACGATGTCGGCCTCGACGACACCGCCGGTGGTCTCCACGCCGGTGACGCGACCGCCCTCCTGGAGGACACCGGTCACCGCCGTGTGCTCCAGGTAGGTGACCCCGGCCTCCCGCGTACGCTCGATGAGGATGTCGACGGCCCGAGCCGCCTTGGCCAGCCCGTCGGTGGGGATGTGCAGGCCCGCGAGCACCTGCGACTCGTCGATGTGCGGGTAGAGGTCCTTGCACTCGGCGGGGCCGATGACGCGGGCGTCGATCCCCCAGGACTTCGCATAGCCCAGCTTGCGGTAGAGCTCGGCGACGCGGGCCTCGGTGGTCGCCACCTCGAGGCCGCCGACCTGGTTGAAGCAGCTCACGCCGTCCTTCTCCAGGGACAGGAACTTCTCGACGGTGTACTTGGCGAACAGGGTCATCGTCTTCGACGGGTTGATCTGGAAGACGAGGCCGGGAGCATGTGAGGTCGAGCCGCCGGGCAGGCTGAGCGGGCCCTGCTCGATGACCGTGATGTCGGACCACCCGCGTGACACGAGTTCGTCCGCGAGGTTCGTGCCGACGATGCCGGCGCCGATGATGACTGTGCGGGGCGAGACGGTGCTGCGGGACGATGGCATGAGCAACTCCTGAGATTCTCGGGGTGGATCGGGGTGGGTGGTCAGCGGAACACGACGGTGCTGGAGCCGTGCATGAGGACGCGGTGCTCGCAGTGCCAGCGGACAGCACGCGAGAGCGCGAGGCACTCGGCGTCCTGCCCGACGTTGGCGAGCGCCTGCGGGGTGTAGGAGTGGTCGACCCGGTTGACCTCCTGCTCGATGATGGGCCCCTCATCGAGGTCGGCGGTGACGTAGTGAGCGGTGGCACCGACGAGCTTCACACCACGCGCGTGCGCCTGGTGGTAGGGCTTGGCCCCCTTGAAGCCGGGCAGGAACGAGTGGTGGATGTTGATCGCGCGCCCTTCGAGCTGGCGGCACAGGCCGTCCGAGAGGATCTGCATGTAGCGGGCGAGCACCACCAGGTCGACGTCGTACGCCTCGACCAGATCGAGCATGCGCTGCTCGGCCTGCGGCTTGGTCTCCGGCGTGACCGGGATGTGGATGAACTCCAGGCCGGCCGCCTCCGCCATCGGGCGGAGATCTTCGTGGTTGGAGGCGACGACCGCGATCTCGGCGCCCAGCGTCCCACCGCGCCACCGGAAGATGAGGTCGTTGAGACAGTGGCCGAACTTGGAGACCATCACCAGCAGCCGCGGCTTGCGCTCGTCGTGGAAGGTGAACGACATGCCGAACCGATCCGCGATCGGCCCGAAGTCGGCGGTGAGCTGATCGACGCCGGCACCCTCGACAGCGGCGAACTCGGTCCGGAGGAAGAACAGCTCCCCCATCCGGTCGTCGTGCTGCTGGTGCTCGAGGATGTCGAACCCACGCTCGTACAGGAAGCTGGTGACCGCCTGCATGATCCCCGGGCGCTCCTGGCACGAGAGCGTGAGCACGTTGGTCGTCGCAGTGGAGGCGGTCGCCATGGGCGCAACAGCGGTCGAGCTGGGCGGGCTGATGGTCATGCTGGGCTCCTGGGTGAGTGATGATACACGACTCATATATCAGAATGAGCCTAAGCCGACGCTCCGCCCGCCGTCAAGGGTTCGAGGGAGCCGGAGCATGGCTCGACACCGTCAGCAGCGGGCTTCCCGCTGCTGACGGTGTCGACCAGAGCTCACACGTTTCTCAGGACCTCGGGTCAGAGGATTCGTCGCCGAACCGCTGTACGCAGCCGACGTACACGGGCGCCGGGTTTCTCGGGCCGCCCAACGGTCATGTCGCGTTCAGCGACGGTCTTCCAGCGCTGGATGGCGAGCTCGGCCATGGCGCCGAGGGCGACGTCGAGGACGTCGCGGTCATTGGGTTGGATGGGGCCGACGGCGAGGTCCTCGGGGCAGAGCAGGTCAGCCTCGTCGCCAACGATGCGAACACTCGAACGCCTCAGCTCGACCAGCTGGCGCCGGGTGACCTCGACGCACCACGGGGCCGCCTCGGCGGGCAGCCGGACAGGCGTGCGGCCGTTGTCTGCCATCAGGCTCTCGCGCACGATCCAGCCGCGCACGGCCTTGCGGTAGAACGGCCGCTTCGGCACCTGCCGGCGGGAGAGCTCGAGGTTGAGCCGGCGCACCATCTCGGCCTGGCCCAGCGACAGCGAGCGGTTGGCGACCGCCTCGCCCGGCGGCTTGCTCAACGTGGACGGGTCGATACCAACCTCCGCACAGAACAGGTCGACGATGCCTGGGCCGTCGACGGGCGGGGACGGGGTGGCGATCACGACGACGTCATCGGTCCGCTCGCTCCAGCGGGAGACGATGTCGGGTAGGTAGTGACACGCCCAGAACCCCGGTTCGCCGGGGCCGCCGTGACGGGTGGCCGCGATGTACTCCTGCAAGGTCGCGGTGCCGCGTTCCTTCACGGTCTGCTGCCACTCCGAGGGAACCGCGAGACCCCAGTGACGGGCGGTGATGACCACCTTGACCTCGTAGCCGAGCCCTTGGACGGCCGCCACGATCTGCGAGGCCAGCCACTGCGGCAGCTCGGCCAGGGCCTCCAAGGAGATGATCTGCCGTTCGGGACCGAACTCCAGGACACGTACGAGACGGCCGACGGCCTCCTCCTGCAGTTCGCGCCGGCCGGAGGCGAGGTCGGCGATCACCTGGGTCATCCCGTGCGGCGTCGCACGCAGCGCGACCGACTGCTCGGCCAACGCCGCGGTGGAGCCGCGCAGCAGGCCCTGCAGCGAGGTCGTGCCGCTCTTGCGGGTGCCGATGTGCAGGAACACCACACCGTTCATCGGTAGAACACCGACCCACGCTCGCGATCGTCCAGCGCGGGCAAGTCACCGCTGCGAGGGATGAGGATCTCGGGTTCACGGAGGGCTCGGCACACGATGAAAGACCCTGGGGCGCGAACATTGAGGCTTCTTTGCAGTTTCTTTGCAGTTCCATGTCAGATCCAGGCCCAGATCCCTGCGCACCAAATGCGGAAAGGGCTATGTTCTGAACCCTTCTCAGAGTTCAGGACATAGCCCTGACCAGCATTTCGGTGGAGGTGAGGGGACTCGAACCCCTGACCCTCTGCACTGCTGGGCAGATTCTCGAGCGCTCGACCAAACGCGTCGAACCTCGGCCGAACACCCTCTGACCTGGACCGATGCCCTGAATCGAGAGCATCTCAGTTCCGATGCTACCTCGTCATCGCTGGCGACTTCGACCCAGTTCGCCGCAATTCGGAACCGCAAACCGGGCCATTATCGGGCCCTCCGCCATCTGGCCCGATCGCCTCACGATCCCCTACACGCTGACACAACATGGATGGCGCGCTGTCGAACGATTTGAGGGGACCGGTCTCGGCCGACCAGCGAGGTCCTGCGTCGGGCATATGTCGACGACGGGCCCGCCGGCAAAGAGGCTGCTGGCGCCAACTCTGATTCCCTCTTCAACAAGGAATACGTTGCCGCGGCGAGCACGCCAGTGCAGACGTACCCCAACTCGCGCCCGCCGTACCGTCGTCGACCCGAGACAAGGTGCGGACGCCCAAGCCCGAGCGGATCGCGGTGTCCATGATCGTCGACACCGCCCACCTCGTCGTCACCCGCGCACTCGCCGAAGGCGACCGCGACACCGCACGCGCCGCAGCCGAGACCGCCACACTCGCCCCCTTACGACGATGTCCCCGAACTCGACTGCGCCCAAGTTCTGGCCGCTACCGGCCACCTCAGCCTCGCCGAACAACACCTCGCCCGGCGCATCCACGACCCGATCCACCCGCCGCGGCGTACGAAGCCTGCTGGTTGACGCCGGTCACCAGAGATTCGGAGATCACGTTCGCACCGTCTGCTCCCTGCGTTTCAACCCTTGGCGCATTGACCGTATGGAGGACGTCGGCGGTTCCAGACACGGCCCGCCATTCACGCGGGCGGGCATCGAGCCACTGATTCGTCGTCCGAGCCATCCTGACCGCGAACCACTTCGAGAACAGTGATGGCGGCTGAGACCGAGGCGAGTGGCTGCTCAGAAGACCATGACCGCGATGATGACGATGAGGCCAACGATAAGAAGGCAGCCGATCGGTTTGAAGGACGTCTGTCGCATGGCTCGCTGCTCACGGGCGATGAACGCCAGTTCCTCCGAATACATCCCATCGCCGAACATCGCACTAACCTGACTGATCTCCGGCGGAGCGAGCTGCTCGCACCTCGCGTACTTGGCCTTAAGGGCTGCGAGCCGCTCAGCCAGTTCATTCGGGCTGATGGCAGCGTCACCGGCACCTCGGTAGCGCCGAACCCTCAGGGCGTTGACGCTTGATAACTCGATCTTCGCCTGGTCGTCTGCCTGCGAGTACTCCGGGGACCGGGAGATCGCAGATCCGGAGTCACCATAGGACTGGTCCACGAAGTTCAACGCATCCCGTTCCCATTCCCGAATGGTGGAAGCGGGCACCGAGCCGTCTTCGACTGCGGCGATCAGGCGACCATACATCTCGTTGAAACTGCTGCGGTAACTGTCCGCGGAAACCATTCCGCCAAGCCTCCTTCTTCTGATCGGCGGAAGCGCACCGAGTTGCGTTGACGCCGGGAGCGAATCTGCACCGGCGAGAGCATGACATGCCGCTCCGGGTGCCAGGGCCTGAACCGCCAAGTTCACCGGATCGAATTCCATCGCATAGGCGGCCAGGGTGGGGCTCGGCCTGTCGCACGGGCCATCAGGGCAGGTGCTGGGGGCCTACCTCGACGAGTGGCTCGTCGTGCCGGACGAAGCGGTGCGCGACATTGACGGCATCGACACCGCTCCGAGCGCGTACGCGTGGGGCGACAAAACCTGGCGCGACCTGCGGGCGCTCGCGGCGTATGCTCCCAGCGGCAGAATCCTGACGTGGAGCCACCTCAAGGTCGCCGAGGGCGGCGGCGACTTGGCGCCTCGCGTGTACATCCACGACGACACGAACGACGTGGCGAAGAAGGTGCACGTCGGGTTCGATGGCCCGCACCACGTCGTTCCGAAACGAATACGTAGCGGCCGGGAGTTTCAGGCCGATCCCGCGGCCGCAGGGAGGTCGCTGGGATTCCAGACCTGTCCGGCGATATCGCGGTAGAGGTGGCCGCGTTCGACGATGTCGGCGGCCTTGAACTCGTCGTAAGGCTTGAACGGCAGTCCGGACCCCTTGATATAGGCGAGGAAGCCAGGGTTCTTCTCGTACGCCTGCTGATCGAGGCTGGCCGCGAGGAGGTTCTGGCCGAAGTAGTGGGGACGCTTGGCGGCGTATGTGTCGTCGTTGAAGCTGCCGTTGAATTGCTTGGGCAGCAGGAGCAGGTCTCCGATCCGGTTGCGGTGGCGGGCGAAGTCGGCCGACTGGGGGAACTCGTCTACGTGACGCTCGTAGTGGTTGGCCCAAATGTGCTCGACCTCGTAGCGCACCTTGGCGCCGTTGGTCAGCTCGATGTAGTTCGACGCCTGACCTGAGGCGACGGTGATGTGGTTGGTGAGCCGCGCCAGGATCTTGTGGAGTTGGCCGCGGTTCTGTTGGTGCATGTACAGCTCGTCGACAGGATCGAAGGTCTCCTCGATCTTCCCCAGGTAGTCGACCAGCCGTTCGGCCAGTGGGCCGGCATCGAGACCACGAATGTCGCGTAGGACGGTGAACATGGCGTACTGCATGGTGGAGTACGCCGTCGAGCGGAAGTTCCAGATGCGTCGGGCGAGCAGGATGTCGACGAAGCGGGCGACGATCTCCAGCTTCTGATCGACAGTCGTCGGATCGTCGCCGACCTTCAGCGGCGCAAGCAGGAGCTGGTCTTGCAGGGTGAAACCGTGGTCGGCGTTGTAACGGATGAACCGCAGCGGACTGCTCGGGTCGTACGGGCCCACCGCCGCGCGACGGACGCGCTCAAACTGGCGGCTGAAGAAGTCCAGATCGGTGACGACGAAGTCGTAGTAGGACTGCTTGCCATCGAGGCCCACGCGAGCACTGTCTGAGCGCAGCCAGCGGTGGAACTCGGTGCCGATGCGGTCCCAGTCCTCCGGCTTCGCGCCCTTGCGGCGCTCGCGGATCTTGGTGGAGTACTTCGAGCGCAGCCACGTCTTGAGAAAGTCCGAACTCGACTCTGCCTCGAAGTCGTCGTGCGCGCGCAGACGCTTGCGCCACACGTTGGCCGCCTGCAACCGCGGCTCGCCATCTGCCATGTTGGCTAGCAGATAGCCCTTGAGCATGTCGGCGGGAGTCAGCTTGAGACCGCGGTCGTTCATCGTCTCGAAGATCGCGTACGCGTCGTCATCGTTGTACGCGGTGATCTGGACCAACTGGACGCGATCCTTGAGCCAGTCGATGAAGAACGGCAGGACCTCACCCTTGAGTTCCTGGGGGAAGAGCGCGTCGAGCTCGGCGTATCGGGCGACCAATGTGCGTACCGACTCGACGGCGTCTGGCGGCGGTTCGAACTCTCCGTGCTCGAAGAGGGACTGCATGCACTCGTTGCGGTCGGGGACGTCGAGGTTGAACGACTTCTTGCCGAACTTCTCAGAGAAGATCAAGGCATCGATGTCGACCTGGACGTCGCGGTCGGATTGGAGCCGACGCAGGTAGGTCAGCAGCAAGGTCAGGCTGGTCAGCCGCTGCTGCCCGTCAACGACGTAGGGCTGGCTACCCTTCTGAGAGACGATGATCGAGCCGAGGTAGTAGCCGGGATAGTTCGCGACGTCCAAA
>NZ_JACIXG010000117.1 GCF_014360585.1 Nocardioides sp. | reverse complement strand
GTCCTCGACGAGATCGAGGCGATCTCCAACCGCGAGGCCGGCCTCTACGGCGTGCCCACCGGCTTCGCCGACTTCGACGAGCTCACCAACGGCTTCCACGGCGGCCAGATGATCATCGTCGCGGCCCGCCCGGCTATGGGGAAATCAACGCTCGCCTTGGACTTCTGTCGTGCGGCCTCGATCCACAACAACCTGACCAGCGTCTTCTTCAGCCTGGAGATGAGCCGCTCCGAGATCACCATGCGTCTGCTGAGTGCCGAGGCGAAGGTGCCGCTCAACCACATCCGCAACGGCAACATGTCCGACGACGACTGGAACAAGCTGGCCCGGAAGATGGGCGAGGTCTCCAGCGCGCCTATGTTCATCGACGACAGCCCCAACATGACGATGATGGAGATCCGGAGCAAGGCCAGAAGGCTCAAGCAGCGCCACGACCTCAAGCTGATCGTCATCGACTATCTCCAGCTGATGAGCTCCGGCAAGAAGGTCGAGTCCCGTCAGCTCGAGGTCTCCGAGTTCTCCCGTCAGATCAAGCTGCTGGCCAAGGAGCTCGAGGTCCCGATCATCGCGCTGTCCCAGCTCAACCGTGGCTCCGAGCAGCGCGCCGACAAGCGCCCGGCGGTCTCGGACCTGCGTGAGTCCGGCTCGCTGGAGCAGGACGCCGACATGGTCGTCCTCCTCCACCGCGACGATGTCTACGAGAAGGAGTCGACCCGCCCGGGCGAGGCCGACGTGATCATCGCCAAGCACCGTAACGGCCCCACCCGCGACCTCGTCGTCGCCTTCCAGGGCCACTACAGCCGCTTCGTCGACATGGCCCACTGAGGCTGGTTGCTCTGCAGCAGGCAGCCGCCGCGTCGCGAGTCGCTGCTCAGGCCGAGTCGCGGACTGCCTCGTCGTGTGCGACGTCGGTGCCGTTCTCGAATGCCACCAAGCGCTCCAGGATCACGCGTAGCGCCGCGCGAACGCCCGGGTCGGTCGCCACATCGATGTCCGTCGCCGACTGACTCAAGGTCGCATCGGGGACAATTCTCGCTCCGGCGATCTCTGCCGAACGGGCGGTGGCCTCGTGCGACCATTTCGCGCCGTACGGCGTGGGCGCGGCACCGACAACGGCGAAGGGCTTGCCCATGATCGCCCCCTCGCCGTACGGCTTGGAGACCCAGTCGATGGCGTTCTTGAGCACTGCCGGCGTCGAGCCGTTGTACTCGGGGGTGACCGCGATCAGCCGATCCGCGGCTGCGACCCGCTCGCGCAGGGTTCGGGCCGCCGGAGGAACACTGCCGTTGTCGATGTCCTCGTTGTAGAACGGCACCTCCGCCAGCCCGTCGACGATCGTCACGCGTACGCCGTCGGGTGCGACTGCGGTCAGCGCGCGGGCCATGCCCAGGTTGATGGAGTCGGCGCGCAGACTTCCCAGCAGTACGGCGACGTCGATGTCGGTCATGAGTGTGTTCCTCTCCTCTGATGGACCGCGTCAGGTCTGGCGCGGCTGTGTGGCCCGCCCCGGGCCGTACCTCAGCCGCCGACGGTGAAGAAGTCGGCGAGTGCGTGAGCGATCTGGCCGGGGGCGGACTCGGTGGGGATGTGGTCCGCCCCCGGGATGCGGATGAGTGTGGTGTGGGGGATCTCCGAGGCGAACCGCTCGGCGTACTCCACCTTCTGGGAACCGTCGTCCTCGCCCCAGATCAGCAGCTTGGGCGTCGCGGAGCGTTTCAGTGCGGGGACGACCTCGAGCGTGTAACGGCTGTCGGCCGCGCCCGCCATGGCCATCCAGGAGCGGCGGACTCGCGGATCAGTCCATGGATCCACATACTCCGCGATCCTGCGTGCGCTCGCCGCGCCGGCCAACGACTCGGTCACCGCCTCCCTGCGCGCAGCGAGGAACTCATCAGCGGTGGTCGCCGCGATGATCTCCGGATCCCGGAAGCGGGCGACGCTCGGCACCGGCCAGGAGTCGTAGGTGACCGAGTCGACCAAGGCCAGTCGAGTGACCTCCAACCGGTTGTGGACAAGGAGATGCTGGGCGATCGCGCCACCGATGTCATGGCCCGCGACAGCGACCGGCCCGGAGATGTGCAGCGCTGAGGTGAATCGAACCACCCAGTCCACAAGGGCAGGCACCGTGGCCGTCTCGAGGTCCAGCTCTCCTCCCGAGTGCCCCATCCCGGGAAGATCCACCGCGATCGGCCTGAAGCCCGCATCCGCGATCCGGTCGAGTACCGGCAGCCAGACACGGCTCCAGTACGTGCCGTGGAGCAGCAACACAACTGGGCCGTCCTGGGGCACAGTCAGGTAGCTCGCGGCCTCGCCATCAACCTCGATCGCGGCCCGCGAGACTCTCGAGTCGGCGGATTCGTGCATGGGAGATGTGTAGCACGATGACTAATGATCATCTAGTGATAATCCATTAGTTTTGCTCTGTGGCACCCAGGCCGGGAGAGCGCAGGTCAGCGACGGCGGCGACGGCCTGGTCCAGAAGCTCGGCGGGGCAGCCCCAGTAGTCGTAGATGCCACCGCGGGCAGAGTTGCTGCCGCACACGACGAAGACGCCAGTGCCCAGCTCGGCCTTGAGGTGGGATGCAAGCCAGCCGACGAACCCGCTGTTGTCCGAGCTGTCGGGAAAGTGGAAGGAGAAGATCCCGAACTTCTCGACCTCGTGGTGTGGGCGGGTGAGCGGGACCAGACGGCTCCAGCTCTCCTCGTCCCTGACGACCGCCAGGGTCTCTGTGGTGATCTCTGGGGGCTGGTCGACAGGCAATTCTTCGAATACCCAGACACCTTGATGCACCACGAAGTCGGCCTGCGCGATCACGGCGCGGAGGCGCTCGTGAGTCTGTGCCGTGGTTTCCCTGCTGATGCTCACCATGGTGGGGACCCCTTCGGTTCGATGGTTTCGTACAGAGCCGGCGTCACGCGGAGGGTGAGCGTGAATCCCGGTTCTGTCGATAGTGGCGAGCCACTCGCGCACGGTTGCCGCAGATCGGTCCGCACCACGCCCGCCTGGTCTTGCTTCGGACGTAATACAGCACGCAGCCGGGTCCGTGGCAGGGCAGCAGCTCGTTGTTCGGATCGCCCAACAGGCGGGCGCCCTCGAACGCGAGCTCGGCGATGACGGTGTCGAACCCCTCGGCGTCGTGTTGCCAACTGACCTCGACGGTGTCATCCGCCGACCGCGCGAGGAGCAGGTGCGAGGACGCGAGAGGAGCGTTGATCGCAGCCATCGCCTCCTCGAGCGTCAGGTCGGTCTGCGCATGCTCGCGATCGTCGGCGGTGACGTGCGCTGCGACCCGACGCAGGCCGTCGCGCAGCTCCCGCAGTCGGTCGAGCTGATCGGCGCCCAGCCGACTGCCACCGCGGATCTCCGCAGACCGCATCCATGATCGGGCCACCTGAACGGTCGTCAAGCAGTCGTGGTGATCACCGCGATCAGCCCAGATCGTGTTCATCAGTCGAATCGGCGCAGGTTGATCGGGATACAGGCTCGGGACTTCCGTGTCGACCACCGGACCTTCACCTCGCTCTGCTTCCAAACTCGTTGACCTAATGGAAAAGCTACTATATATCATTAATCAAGATCCGTGTCGGACCAGGCTACGGAGCCCTGGTCGCCGCACTCGCAGGCAACTGTTGAAGGAGTTCCCATGGTCAGACCACCGCTCCCGCCGTTCGATGCGGAGACGGCGTACCAGAAGGTGAAGGCCGCCGAGGCCGCCTGGAACACCCGCGATCCCGAGCGGGTCTCCCTCGCCTACACGCCCGACACGATCTGGCGGAACCGCGACGAGTTCATCAACGGTCGGGCAGAGGTGGTGGAGTTCCTGACTCGCAAATGGCAGCGCGAGCTCGACTACGTACTGCAGAAGGACCTCTGGGCGTTCACCGACGACCGCATCGCTGTCCGGTTCCAGTACGAGTGGCGCGATGCCGACGACCGGTGGTGGCGCAGCTACGGCAACGAGCTGTGGCAGTTCTCCCCGGACGGTCTCATGCAGCGCCGCGAAGCCAGCATCAACGACGTCGCCATCGCGCACACCGATCGCCGCTTGGCTGTGCCGGCTGCCGGCGCGGTTCCGGAGCTTCCGCTCCGATGAAGCCGGAGCCGCCCGATGAGATGGCAGGCACGACCCGAGGCGACTCCTGGGTCCCGCCGACGTGCAGCCTGCCCACCGCTGAGCAGCCTCTCCGTGTCGCCGAGTTCGACGACTTCTTCATCGACGCCGTCCGCGGCGCCGATCGGGTGGCGCCGACGAAGCTGCGACTGAAGCTCATCCCGGACGCAGAGATCGCCAAGAGGGCGGGTGGCCTGATCGCCCGCGAGACCGACTGCTGCTCGTTCTTCACCTTCGTCATCACTGCGGGAGGCGACGGGATGACTCTGGACATACAGGTCCCGGATGCGTACACCCATGTCCTCGATGCCCTTGCCGCGAGGGTGGCGGCCGACACCTGGCCGGACGCGCTCGAGGGCTCATCGGAGGCGTTCCGCAAGCGCCGTACGGGCAAGTCGACCTTCTCCTTCCCCGTGTTGAACGACGAGATGGCCACCGAGCTCGATGCGTTCCTGGAGCGGCTCTATCAGCGCTACCGGCAGCATCACGCCGACTAGCGCTCTTCGCCTTCGCTCTACTCCTCCGGGGTAGCCTGTTGGGACGAGCCTAAAGAGTCAGGCGCTTCGTACGCTTCTTCGTTCCCGATCACCTCGCAGGTGATCGCGATAGGGGTCCCGGTATTTTTGCCGAGCAATCTCCGACAAGCCCTGGCGCCGCGACGGTGCCATCGCGAAGAATCTGGGCCCCGGCGTCCCGTCGGCCCGAGAAAGCGACGACCCATGGCGAACTCGATCCCCCGCACCGCCTGCCTCACCCACGTCAGCTCCGATCTCCGAGCAGTCCGATGACGCACGATCTCCCGAGCCGGGCCGAGCTCCACGACCGGCCCGGGCTGCTCCGTGGCACGTCCTGGGAGCTCTTCGCGGATCCCTGGCGCGGCACCCCGTCGTTCGCGGACGAGGAGAGCGTGGTGGCCGCGGCCGGCATCGTCCAGCTCGGCGAGACCTTCGGGCTCGACTACCCGATCGACGCGTTCATGCCGGGGATGTCCCAGGTCGCGAAGCCGGCCGAGCACATCATCTACGGCGACCACCCGGCTCACCGTGGTGACTACCTGAACGGCTACTACCTCGAGTCCTCGAGCCAGGTCGACGGGCTGCGGCACCGGCGCGCCGATGACGTCGGGTTCTACGATGGCACCGCCGACGAGCTGATCGCGCCCGGGAGCGAAGAGCTCGGCATCCAGGTGTGGGCCGACCGCCCCATCGTGAGCCGCGGCATCCTGGTGGACATCGCCGGCCTCCTCGCCCGACGTGAGGAGAGCCTCGACCACGAGGCCGGCCAGCCGATCCCGTACGCCTACATCGACCAGGCCCTCACCGCGCAGACGATCGAGCTGCGCGCCGGTGATGTCGTCATGCTCCACACCGGGTGGTGCGAGTGGTTCCTCGAGCTCACCGTCGAGCAGAAGCTGGCGCAGCAGGCGCTCGGCCGTGCCACCGGCATCGCGCAGAGCGAGGAGGTCCTCGACTGGGCCTGGGACAACGGGCTGGCGCTGCTCGCCGCGGACACCTTCGCGGTCGAGTGCCTGCCCGCCGTACCCGACTCGCCTTTCCTCCAGACGGCGTTGAACGACCGCGGCACGATGCACCAGGAGTTCCTGGCCAAGCTCGGCATGCCGCTCGGGGAGCTGTGGCGCCTCGGGCCGTTGGCGCGCCGAATGGACCATCTCCAACGGTGGGAGGCCTTCGTCAGCGTGAAGCCGCTCAACGTCACCGGTGCGACCGGATCGCCGGCGAACGCCGTCGCCGTCATCTGACGAATCTTCGACCGCAGGCGGTCCGATACGTCCACCTCGGCACGTCGGCCCCGTAGGTTGGACGCGAACGCAGCCGTCACCGGAGCGAGGGGGTCTCGTGCGTCGCTGGGTGCGCCGGTCCTTGTGGGACGTCGTCCCGCGTGATCACCGTCAGAGTGACGCCGCTCTGCGCCGCCGTCAGCTGGTCACGGTCGGGTTCGTGGTGCTCGGCGCGGTGGTGCTCGGATTCTCGCTCCGCATCGAGCCTGGCAGCTTCTGGTTCTATCCGGCGACCTTCGCCCTGGCCGGGGTGTGGGCGATCGGCGCATTCGCCTCCGGGCCGCTGCATCTGGGACGAATCGGTGCCTGGCGCCAGCGGGACGGGGAGGGCGAGCGTAGGTTCGTCCGCCCGGTGCTGTCGCCGATCCTGCTCGGCCTGGGGCTGGCGGGAGTCTTCGTGGTCGGTGGCCTGGTCGTGCGCGAGATCGCCTGGCTGGAACGGCAGGTGCGCTCGGTGGTCGACTTCGCCGATCAGGGCTCGCTGCCGATCCTGATCGTGGTGACGGCTGTCAACGGGGTGGCGGAGGAGCTGTTCTTCCGCGGCGCGGTCTATGCGGCCCTGCCCCGACATCCCGTCGTCTGGACGTCGGTGGCCTACGTGATCGCGACGCTGGCGACCGGCAACGTGATGCTGGCCTTCGCGGCGATCCTGCTCGGGGTCGTGGTCGGGTTCGAGCGGCGCGCGTCCGGCGGCGTCCTCGCCCCGATCCTCACCCACTGCGCGTGGTCGCTGTCGATGCTGCTGGCCCTCCCGCTGCTCTTCGGCTGAGGGAGTCGTGCGGCGGCGAGCGTGGTCCCTCAGACCTTCTTCCCGTCGGCCAGCCGCTCGGCCAGCGCCCGGCGTACGGCCTCGCGATATGGCAGCGGCTCGCCGGGGACGACATCGAGGATGCGCCGGTCCTGCACGACGACCTCAGTGGTCATCGAATCGATCAGGTTGCGCCCGGTCGTCAGGTCGACGTCGGTCACCAGCGCCAGCCAGTACGACGACAGCCGGGGTGTCAGCACCGGCACGGGGACGACCGGGATCGATCGGCCGTTGGCCAGCTCGGAGGCGACGGTCAGCATGTCGAGGTATGTCATCGCCTCCGGGCCGCCGATCTCGAAGGTCTCGCCGATCGTGTCCGGGTTGTCGATGACACCTGCCAGATAGCGGATCACGTCGTCGACGGCGATGGGCTGTGTCCGCGTGGAGGTCCATTTCGGCACCACCATGGCCGGGAGGTTCTTGACCAGCTGCCGGGTCAGCTCCCAGGAGACCCCGCCGTGGCCCACGACGATCGCCGCCCGCAGCGTCGTGACGGGGACTCCGGCCTCACCGAGCAGGGATTCGACCTCGCGGCGGGAACGCAGGTGGGGCGAGAGGTCGCCGTCGTCGCCGAGCCCGCCGAGATAGACGATCTGGCGTACCCCGGCCCGGGCTGCGGCGGCACCGAAGGAGCGTGCTGCCCGCGCATCGCGATCCTCGAAGTCGTCGTGGTCGAGCGAGTGCACCAGATAGATCGCGACATCGACCCCCTCGAGCGCGGTGGCCAGGGAGGAGGGGTCGCCCACGTCGGCTCCCACCGGTTCGCCGGGGCCGTCGTAGTCGTCCGGACGCCTGGTCATCGCGAGCACCCTGGTGCCGCCTTCGGTCAGCTCCGCGACCAGTCGTCGACCGATGAACCCGGTCGCGCCGGTGATGAGAACGGTGGTCTCCATGGGTCGAGCCTACGGGCGCGCCACCCTGTCGCGCGTCAGGCCGAGCCCGACGAGTCGACCGGCCGACAGTCGTGCCCGCAGCCGTCGTCGGCGACCTGCTCGGAGGCGTGCGATGCCGGTCGATGGAGTACGGCGCCGGTCGGCGTCACCACGACGTCGGAGCCCTCGACGCGACCGGTGCCGTCGATGATCAGCGCGTGGTCGCGCGGTGTGAGCGGGGCGTACGTGAGGGTGAGCACCGGGTTGGCGGCGAGGTTCGCACGGGTGCCGCCGCCGGGATCGGAGACGCGCAGGGACGAGCCCTCCACGACCGGGTCCACGACCACGACCTTGATCCGCTCGCCGGCGGTGGTCAGCAGGAACCCGCTGCCGAACCGTTCGAGGGCGGCAGCGAGATCAGGCAGGGCGACCGGGATGCTCATGCTCATCACCATAGTCCGGCCGGCGCCGTCGGCCCGCCCGTGGCGTACGACACGTCCGACCGATTTTAGAGCGGCGCTCTGTTACGGTCGACGCAGCAGCCAGTCCCGCGAAGCGCGGGTCGCAGACGAAGGAGCAGCAGCATGGTCACCATCTCCCACGACGGACCGGTATGGACACTCGATCTCGGCACCGACGAGAACCGCTTCTCGCCCGACTGGCTCGAGACCGTCGGGCAGGCTCTCGACCAGCTCGAGTCGACGACCGAGCCGGCCGTGCTGGTCTCGACCGGCGGCGGCAAGTTCTACTCGAACGGACTCGACCTCGAATGGCTCGGGCAGAACCTCGATCAGCACGACAGCTATGTCGAGCGGGTCGAGGCGCTCTTCGCGCGCATCCTCACCCTGCCCGTGCCGACGGTCGCCGCGGTCAACGGGCACGCGTTCGGTGCCGGCGCGATGTTGGCGATGGCGCACGACTACCGGGTGATGCGCGAGGACCGCGGCTACTTCTGCTTCCCCGAGGTGGACATCCACATCCCCTTCACGCCGGGGATGAACGCCTTGGTCACCAGCAAGCTGACGCCGCGTGCCGCGCTCGACGCGATGGCGACCGGCCGGCGCTACGGCGGGGGAGAGGCCGTCGCGGTGGGGCTGGTCGACGGCTCCGCCGCCGCCGATGAACTGGCCGAGACGGCCGCTGGGTTCGTGCGCGACCTGGCGGGCAAGGACCGCGCCACGCTCGGCACGATCAAGGCCAGGATGTTCGCCGACGTGGTCGCGGCGCTCCGCTCCGGCAACGCCGAGCCGGCCTGAGTCGCCGAGCAGACGATGGGACGTCCCCGTCAGCACGACCTAGATGACCTCCTCGGCCACGCCCGGAGCCTCTGGATCGAGCGGGGCGCCGACGGCCTGACGATCCGGGCGCTCAGCTCGGCGTCGGGCGCATCCAACGGTGCGGTCTATCACGCGTTCGGGTCTCGCGCCGGCCTGCTGGCGCGCGTCTGGGCTCAGGAGGCCGGCCGCTTCCTCGCCTTCCAGCGGGAACGGGTGCGCGAGGCGATGCGCGACGGCGATGCGACCTCGGCCCTCGTCGCGGCGGCGCTCGCTCCGGCGACGTACGCCACGGACAACGCGGACGGTGCTCGTCTCCTGCTCGCGGTCACCGCGGACGACCTGCTGGTGGCGGACCCCGGTGAGCCGGCGCGAACTCAGCTGGTCGACCTCCAGAAGGAGCTCGGCACGCTCCTCGTCGACCTCGCCTCCGAGTTGTGGGACCGACGGGACCGCGCAGCGGTCGAGGTCGTACGCCACTGTGTGGTCACGTTGCCCGGAGCGCTGCTGCTCCAGGCCGAGAAAATCGCCGACCCCCTCGCTGCGCACTCGCTCGAGCACGCTGTCTGGGGGATCGCGTCGGCCGCGCCCCCGGCGCCAGGCGGCTGACTCCTCCGGCTGCCGCGGCGTAAAACATTGACAGTTGTCGATATGAGGTGCAGAGTCTCATATTGACAGACATCAATATGTCCTCAGGAGGATCCCATGTCACGCATCCAACTCGCGCTCAACGTCGACGATCTCGAGAAGTCCGTCGCGTTCTACTCGACCCTGTTCGGCGTCGAACCGGCCAAGACCAAGCCCGGATACGCCAACTTCGTCGTCGCCGAGCCGCCCCTGAAGCTGGTCCTCGTCGAGAACCCCGGCCAGGGCGGCTCCATCAACCACCTCGGCGTCGAGGTCGCCGACACCGACGCGGTCGACGCCGAGCAGACCCGGCTGCACGACGCCGGGTTCGCGTCGGTCGACGAGCGGGAAACCACCTGCTGCTACGCCAAGCAGGACAAGTTCTGGGTCGAGAACGCCCCCAACGGCGAGCGGTGGGAGGTCTACACCGTGCTCGCCGACAGCGACACCCCAGCCGAGCCCGAGCCTGCGGCCGCGGGCTGCTGCTGACGCCGATCGGGCCTACGCCGCCTTTGACGTGCTTCTGGCCCGATCCGGCCTGAGGGGTGCTACCGGGTCGCCATCCCGTCGGGCCAGGCCGCGAGGTTCTGGTCCGGCGGGATCGGTGTATCCGGCGGCTCCGGGTCGTCGGACCTCCTGCTAGGCGCCGATGATCCGCCGCATGCCCTGGTGGGCGCGCTCTGCGGCGCGCATGTCGCCGTGGAGAAGGCGGGCGGGGGTGATGAACGAGGCGAGCGACTCGAGCCCGAACACGACCGACTCGACGTCGGTGTCCTCGGGCAGGTCACCGGCCTCGACGGCGGTGGCCAGGTCGGCCCGCAACGTCGCTCGCCACTGGTTGCGGCCCTCGAGCAGGCGCTCGTGGACGGCGCCGTCGCGCCCGTCGTAGTCGTAGGTCACCTGGGTCATCAGGCAGCCGCCCGGGTAGCCGGGGTCCGCGGCGTACTCCGTCCAGGCGTCGCATGCGGCCAGAAGCCGGGGGAGCCCCTGCGGGAACCGTTTGACCGTGTCCCAGACCCGGGTCCGGAAGTCGGCGAAGACCAGTTCGACCGTCTCCAGCTGGAGGGCCTCCTTGGTGCGGAACTGGCCGATCACCCCCGACTTGCTCATCTGCACGATCTCGGCCAGCCGGCCGATCGTCACGCTGTCCAGTCCCTCGATCGAAGCCAGGTCGGCGGCTGCCTTGACCACGCTCCGTCGGGTTTCGAGTGCCGCCTGCGCGGATGCACGTCCTGCCATGCCCGGAGTTTAGCGTACGATTGAACTCTATTGCATAACGTACGATCGTACGCTTAATCTGCTCGCATGGACTCCTCACACACCTCGCGAAGACCGGCGCTCGCCGTCAAGGTCGGCGCATCGGCGACCGTGCTCGCCTTTCTCGACACCACGGTGACCAATCTGGCGGTGCCACCCGTGGCCGCTGAGTTCTCGGTCGGTGTCACCGCGGCCGCCTGGGTCGCCACGGCGTACGTCATCCCGTTCGCCGCCTTCCTCGCACCGGCGGGCGTCGCGGCCGACGCGGCGGGCCGAGCCCGGCTGTTCCGCTTCGGGGTCGGTCTCTTCACCGCGTGCTCGCTCGTCATCGCGCTGGCGCCGACCTTCGAGCTGCTGCTCGTCGGAAGGGCGCTGCAGGGCGTCGGGGCGGCGCTGATGACTCCGGCTTCCCTGGCTCTCATCCTCGCCGAGGTTCCTCCCGAGCGTCGGCGTGCGGCCATCGGGCTGTGGAGCGGAGCCGGTGCGCTGGCTGCCGCCGCAGGCCCAGCCCTGGGTGGCGTGGTCATCGAGTGGATCGACTGGAGGGCGGTGTTCTGCATCAACGTGCCGCTCGGCGTCTGGGTCGTCTGGGCCGCGCGGCCGCTGCGTGCCGGAGACGCCGCCACGCGTCGTCTGCCCGACGTCCTGGGGAGCCTGCTCATCGCGGTCGCGATCGGTGCTCTCGTGCTCGGGCTCTCCGAGGCGCCCGCCCGGGGATGGGGGTCGTGGTTCGTCCTGGCCGCGGCCGCGGTCGCGATCCTCGCCACGGTCGGAGCGGTCCGGCGGGCGAGCAGCCACGAGCATCCTGGTCTTCGGATCGACCTGCTCCGGAACCGCGGTGTCGCGGTGACGACCGGCATCTCGACCGCGTACGGGATCGCATTGTTCGCCACGATGCTCCTTGGGGTCCTCTTCCTGGTCGAGGTGTGGCAGTACTCGGCGCTCCGCGCCGGCCTGGCCATGACGCCCGCAGCCTTGGCGGCCGCTGTGGTCGGACTGGGGGTCGGCCGGGTCAAGGTGCCGTTCCCGCCGCGTCGCATGATCGCGGTCGGGGCGACCCTCCAGGCAACCTCGAGCGCGCTGCTGGCGCTGAGCATCTCGACGACTCCACAGTTCCTCGGCCTCTGGCTGCCGGTGGGCACCCTGATGGGGATCGGTGTCGGCCTCGCCACCGTCGGCATCTCGACGGCCGGCGCGACGGCGAGCGCCCCGCAGGACTTCGCTGCCGTGACCGGGTTGCTGATGGCCGCTCGGCAGCTCGGCGGCGCCCTCGGTATCGCCGTCCTGTCCGTGCTGCTCGTCCAGCTCGACGCCACCACCGCTGTCCGCCCGTACGCCGGGGTCTATTGGTTCACCACCCTGGCTTCCCTGCTCGCTCTGACCGGCGCGGCGCTGCTGCGCCCGGTCGTGCCCCACGTTCCCACCAATCAGCCCACCACCCCTCCCGCGAAGGAGACCCACCGATGACCGAGACCCGCTCCGCCAGCTTCGAGCTCGAGGCGACCGACCCCTACTGCACCGACCCCGAGACCGCCGCCGAAAGGCTCCGCCACCAGCCGTGGAAGCGGTTCGCGGTGCTCGGCGACAGCGTCACCGCTGGCATACGGGGCCCGCTGGACGGCTACCGCGACGAATCCTTCGCCGAGCGTCTGGTGGACGCCCTGGCGAGCACCCGTCCCGGCTTCGAGTCGGTGAACCTCGCCATCCCCTACCTGACCGTCGCCGAGATCCGCGAGGTGCAGCTCGAGCCGGCGCTGGCCTTCGCGCCCGACGCCGTGCTCGTCAGCGCGGGCGGGAACGACGCCTTCAACCCGTACGACCCGGGCCAGCTGCGCACGGAGCTCGAGCTGCTCCTGAGGCCGTTGGCGGAGAGCGGTGCTGTGGTTCTCACCGTCGGGCTCTTCGATCTCGCCCGGTCCGGGCTGGTGCGTGCGGAGCAGGCGGCGGACATGGCCGAGCGGTTCGACACCCTGGACCGGATCACCGCGGAGATCACCAGGAGCCTGGGTGGGATCCACATCGACACGCATCACCACCCGCTGTCTGCCGACCCGGCCATCTACGCCCGCGACCGCATCCACGGCAACGCCCGTGGGCACGCGGTGGCTTTTGCGGCCATCGTCGACGCGCTCGCCTGACGACCCGGTTGGCGCCTACGGGAGGATGGGGCCGTGACCCGTCCCGACTCCGCGTACCGCTCGGACTGCTCCAGCTGCGCCGGTCTGTGCTGCGTCGCGCTCTCCTTCAGCCGCTCGGCGGACTTCCCGGAGGACAAGGCGGCCGGTGACCCGTGCCGTCACCTCGGCCACGACTTCGGGTGCGGGATCCACGACCGGCTGCGCGATCGCGGGTATGCCGGGTGCACGGTCTTCGAGTGCTCCGGCGCCGGCCAGCAGGTCACTCAGGTGACCTTCGGCGGCACCGACTGGCGTACGGAGCCGGACCTGCGGCAGAGCATGTTCGACGTCTTCGGGGTGATGCGTCAGCTGCACGAGATGCTGGCCCTGCTCGAGGAGGCCGGATGGCGTGGCACCTCGACCGAGCTCACCGCGGTGACCGAACGGGTCTCCGCAGCGGCGGGCGGCACCGCCGACCAGGTGCTCGCCACCGACGTCCCCGCGCTCCGCGCGGTGGTCGGGGATGCGCTTCGGCAGGTGAGTGCGGAGGTACGCCGCCCTGCGGGCGCTGCGCTCAACGGCGCCGACCTCGTCGGCCGCGACCTGCGTCGGCGGGACCTGCGCCGTGCCGACCTGCGGGGTGCGCTCCTGATGGCCGCGGACCTGCGCGGCGTCGACCTGGTCGATGCCGACCTGCTCGGCGCCGATCTCCGTGACGCCGCTGCGGCCGGTGCGGATCTCTCCCAGGCCCTCTTCCTCGGCCAGTCGCAGGTCAACGCCCTGCGTGGCGACGCGAGTACCAGGCTCCCCGACGGTCTCGCCCGCCCGGCGCACTGGGCGTAGGCCCGGTCCCAAGGGCCCGGGAGTGGGCGAAAGTGGCAGTCCGGACCCGGATCCGGACTGCCA
>NZ_JACIXG010000116.1 GCF_014360585.1 Nocardioides sp. | reverse complement strand
CCGAGCCGTCACCCGCGCCGGCCGAGACGTCACCGCGGTCGGCCGAGTTGGCATCCGGGTGCCAACTCGGCCGACCTAAGTGACGTCTCGGCCGGTCGGGGTCTGGCTGAGGCGCCAGAAGGTGACGGTCAGGAGGACGGCGGCGAGGGCGGCGTCGACGCTGAGGACCGTCCAGACCAGGCCCGCGACGGTGGTCTGTGTCGCGCCGAGGACGAGGACGGCGACTACGGCGATCCAGAGGAGGTACGCCGAGAGCCGGCTGCGCCGGGCCAGGACCGAGTAGACGAGCAGCTGGAGCACGGAGAGCACCATGCCGAGGATCGCGAAGACCCAGAGCAGATCCTGGATCTCGGCGTAGTCGGGGCCGCCGATGAAGATCATCGCGAGCCACGACAGCAGCCAGGAGCCCGCGATCGCGCACGCGCCGAGCCCGCCGACCAGCGCCAGCGACCTGAGCAGCGCGGAGCGGCGGCTGGACTCGGCCGACATCGAGGGGAAGGCGATGATCACCACGAACTGCGGGAGGAAGAGCACCGCCTTGGTGAGGATCAGGCCACCTGCGTACAGGCCGGAGACGTGGTCGGAGAGGACGTTGCGGGCGATCAGGATGTCGACGTTGGAGAGGGCGAAGAAGCCCAGCAGCGCGAACGAGCCGTGCAGCATCTCGACGACGACGGGCTTCACCGGGCCGATCGCCCCGGCAGGAGGCGTACGCCGCCGCAGCACCCACCAGCCGACGATCGCCGGGGCGAACTGGGCCAGCGCCACCCCGGCCATGGCGGCACCCTCGGTGGGACGGATCCACATCGCCGCGGTGGTGACCACCAGCCGGGGGATGCCGAGAGCCAGGTAGACCATCGCCAGGCTGAGCCAGCGCCGCTCGCCCTGCAGCACCCCGGCCTGACCGCCCATGATGGTCAGCGGCACGGCGCAGACGGCGACCAGCAGAGCCGGATAGATCGAGTCCAGCCGCAGCACCCGCCAGACCAGCGGCGAGGCGACGAGCATGACCACACCGACGACGATCGCCGCCCGGTAGGTCGCGCGCAGCACCGTCTGCTCGATGGCGCGCTCCTGGCCGGGCGTCCCGGTCACCCGGCGCGACGCCGTCGCCTGCATCCCGAGCTGGACCACGCCGACGACGAGGAGCAGCGACATCATCGACGCCACGCCGCCGTACTGGCTGGGGCCGAGGATCCGGGCGGCGATGATCTGGAAGCCGTAGGTCGCGATGTTGGTGACCATGATGCAGACCGCGAGGAATCCGCTGCTGCGGATGAGCGCGGACAGCCTGCGCCGGCGGGCGCTGATCGGGCTGGCGGTCATCGTGGGCACCTGGAAAGACTAGGACGAGAGCGGCCACATGCCGGCACCGGCATCCGCCCAGCAGCGGAACTCGATCGCCACAATTGACGTCTCGGACGACGTGACCGACGTCTCGGCACGTTGGGCTTAGGGTGGCCGCGTGAGCGAGCGCCAGCGAGTGAACGATCGCGTGAGCGAGCGGGTGGTGCCTACGGTGTGGGCGGGCGTGCTCGCGGTGCTGATGCTGGGACCGGCGCTGGGGCCGGGGTTCGTGCTGACCTACGACATGGTGTGGGTGCCCGACCTGACGCTGACGCGCGACGTGCTCGGGCTCGGGTCGGGGCTGCCGCGGGCGGTGCCCTCGGACGCGGTGGTCGCGGTGCTGGACGAGGTCGTGCCGGGTCTCGCCCTGCAGAAGCTCGTCCTGGTGGGTGCGCTGGTGGCCGCCGGGGCGGGGGCGGCGGAGCTGGTGCGCGATCGCTCGCTCCCCGCGCGGCTGGCGGTGGTGAGCCTGACGGTCTGGAGCCCGTACGCTGCCGAGCGGCTCTGGATGGGTCACTGGCCGATGCTGCTGGCCTATGCCGCCGTGCCCTGGCTCGTGGTCGCCGGCCGCCGTCGAGCAGCGGGCGGACCGAGCCCGGTGTGGATGCTGCCCGTCCTCATCGCCGGCAGCCTGAGCGCGAGCGCGGGTCTCGTCGCGGGAGCTGTGCTGCTCGCCACCGGCCTGCGGCCCGGTCGGCGACCGGGCCTGCTGGTCGCCGCGGTGGCAGCCGTCAACGCGCCGTGGCTCGTCACCGGGCTCACCCACAGCTCCCAGGCGGCCGCGGCGTCCGGGTTCGAGGTCTTCGCGCTGCGCGGCGACGCCCTGCCCGCCCCGCTGGCCGCACTCTCCCTCGCCGGGATCTGGAACACCTCGGTCGTCCCCGCGAGCCGCGACGGCTGGCTGGCCTGGGCCGCCTTGGCGCTTCTGGTGACACTGGCCGTCGCCGGGCTCCGCAGATGGTGGACGAACGACGAGCAGCGGATCCCGATCCTCGGGCTGTGGGCCACCGGTCTCGGCCTCGCGGTCGCTGGCTGGGCCGCACCGCAAGCGCTCGACGCCCTCGCCCAGGAGGTCCCCGGCCTGGCCCTGATCCGGGACAGCAGCCGCCTGCTCCCGCTCTGTCTGCCCCTGCTGATCCTGACCGCCGCAGCCGGTGTCGACGCCCTGGGGGAGAGGCTGCGCGGCACCGCGCCGCGATGGGCGGCCGCGGTCGTCGTCGCCGTCGCGCCGGTCGCGGTGCTTCCCGATGCCGCCTGGGGTCTGGCGGGCGGGATCGGCGCAGCCGACTATCCGGCGCAGTGGCAGCACGCCGGCTCGACGCTGGCGCAGGAGTCGGCGCCCGGCGACGTGCTCGTCCTGCCCTGGTCCGCCTACCGCGCCCCGGCGTGGAACGCACACCGCCCCGTCCTCGACCCGCTGCCGCGGATGCTGCCCAGACCGAGCGTGACCGACGGCGACCTCGTCATCGGTGGCACCACGATCCCGGGTGAGGACCGGCGGGCGAGCTCGGCCGCCGAGGCCCTCACGGCAGCGGACCCACAGGCGCGGGCGAGCGCGCTGAGACGCCTCGGGATCGGGTACGCCATCACCGACCGCACCGCGGGCGAGGCCCCCCGCGTGGCTGGTGAGGTGGTCTTCGACGACGGCGGGCTGCTCCTGCAGCGGCTGCCCGAGGAGAGCGACGCAGTGACAGGGCACGCCACCCACCCGGCGACGCTCGTGGCAGCGACCGGGGCATGGGCGGCGTACGTCCTGGTATGGCTCGTTGCCACAACGTCAACAGTTCTGCTACTGATCAGTATGGCTCGCCGGCGGACTGCTAGGGTTCGCGACTAGGAGAGGGAGGTCACATATTCATGGGCAACATCATCGCCATCGTCGCCAGCATTCTTGTGGGCGGCGGCGTCGCCGCAGCGACTGTCGTCGGAGTCGTCAGCAGCAGCACGGACAACACCGTCAAGAATCCTCCGACCGTCTCTGAGTCGACGATTCAGTACGGCACCAGCGACTGAGCAAGTCAGAGCTGAGAAGGGGCCCGGCGGTTATCCGCCGGGCCCCTTCTACATCTGTCGACAGCTGTCGACGGCGGTCAGTCCGCGCCGACGACGCGCCCCTGCAGCGCCGAGGCGAGCACGGCGTTGAAGTTGAGCTGGCTCTGCTCCCAGGTGTGCTTGCGGGCGTGCCAGCGGGCACCCTCGGCCAGCTCCTTGCGACGGATCTCGTCACCGAGGAGGTCGCCGAGCGCGGCCACGAACCCGGCCTGGTCGTCGACCAGGATCCCGGACTCGCCGTCGTCGATCGACTCCGTCGTGCCGCCCGCGTCGCGGAAGGCGACCGTCGGGGTGCCGTGCTGCGCGGCCTCGGTGACGACCAGGCCCCAGCCCTCCTTCAGCGACGGCAGCGCCATCAGCCAGGACCGCTCGTAGACCGCCTCCTTGGTCTCCTCGTCGACATGCCCCAGCATCTCGACGAAGTCGTCGCCCCCCACCCGGGAGACGTACGCCGCCAGCTCATCGGCCCACCAGCCGTCCCCGACGATCGTGAGCCGAAGGTCCGGGTAGGTCGCCCGCAGCGCCATCGCCGCGTCGACCGCGAGCTCGACCCGCTTGTGCGGCACCAACCGCCCGACGACGCAGACGGAGGGGTGCTCGGTCTTCGCCGGCCGGTCGCGCAGCGGGGCCGCGGCGCCGTTGTGCACGACCGCGACCCGGGCAGGGTCGACGCCGAGCGTCGCCAGCTCGGCGCGGGTGGCGCGGGAGACCGCGACGTACTGCTTGCGGCGGTAGAGCCGGGGCGCCAGCCAGGACTCGACCCACCATCCGATCCGCCCGGAGAGCCCCGGGTAGACCACCGGCCACTGCTCGCGGTGGACGTGGTGGACGAGCACCGCGACCGGTGCCCGGGTGCCGAGTGGCGTGAAGAACGGGAGCCCGTTCTGCACGTCGATGACCGCGTCGACGCGACCGATCGGGCCCATCCGGCCCAGCGCCAGCAGGAGCACGCCCCACAGGTAGATGCTGAGCTTGCCGCCGCGGCGTACGTAACGGACGCCGTCTCGCTCCTCGCGGGCACGCGCGCCCGGGTAGGCGGCGGTGAAGACCGTCACCCGCGCCCCGGCACTCACCAGGCCCGCGGTGATCTGGTGGAGGTAGTGCTCTGCCCCACCGGCTTCAGGGTTGTCGGTGTCGCGCCAGCTGAAGACCGCCACATGGCATGCGTTCAGCCGCGCTCCGTCGTTGGCGCGCAAAATCGGTGCTCCCCTGGATCTCGCAGTTACCCCGCTGCCGAGCGCTCCCTCCCCAGGGGTTGCGCGACCGGTGTCCCTCAACACCGTTACTGGAGAGTAGGACAGATCGTGACCGAATGCACACCCTCTGGGGTAATCGGTTAGGGTTCCCGCCGTGTCGAACCTTCTCGACCCCCGGAGCGGGGCCCAGCCCGATGCCCCGGCCGGCAGCGGCTGGAGGGCGACGCTTCGGCGCTCCGTACGCCTCTTCAACGACTTCCGCGTGGAGCAGACCGATCCCGCGCGGTTCTACACCGCGCTCGCCGCGGACTCGGTGGGCCAGCTGGCCCATTACACGGCTGGAGAGACTCTCGAGGGCACCGTCCTGCTCGACGTCGGCGGCGGCCCGGGCTACTTCCGCGACGCCTTCATGAAGGCGGGCGCGACCTACCTCGCGCTCGACGCCGACGCCGGTGAGATGCAGGGCGCCGGGATCGTCGCCGAGGGCAGCATGCTCGGCGACGGGATGCGGCTGCCGGTCCGCACCGGCTCGGTCGACGCCTGCTACTCCTCCAACGTGCTCGAGCACGTCCCGACCCCGACAGCCATGCTCGACGAGATGCTCCGGGTGACCAAGCCCGGTGGCGTCGTCTTCTGCTCCTACACGCTGTGGTGGGGCCCCTGGGGCGGCCACGAGACCAGCCCGTGGCACCTGCTCGGCGGCCGGTACGCCCGCCGTCGCTACCAGCGCAAGCACGGTCATGAGCCCAAGAACAGGTTCGGCGAGTCGATGTACGCAGCGACCGCCTCCGCCGGGCTGCGCTGGGCGCGCGCCCAGCGCCGGGCGGGCAACGCCGAGATCCTGGCTGCGGTTCCGCGCTACCACCCATGGTGGGCGGCGTGGCTGATGCGGGTGCCGGTGGTGAGGGAGGTGTTCTCATGGAACCTCCTGCTCGTGCTCCGCAGGACGTGAGAGGCCCTTCGGCCACCTCCCCCCTGAGGATCACGGCGTACGTCGCGATCCTGACCGCGATCACCTTCACCCAGGCCCCGGGCCGGATCGTCGCAGACACCAAGTTCGACCTGAGCGCCGACCCGTGGGCCTTCCTGGCCCGGGCGCTGAACATGTGGGACGCCCAGGGCGCCTTCGGCCAGGTGCAGAACCAGGCGATCGGCTATCTGTGGCCGATGGGGCCGTTCTACGGCCTCGGCCAGCTGGCCCACCTGCCGGAGTGGGTGATCCAGCGGCTGTGGTGGGCGCTGCTGCTCAACCTCGCCTTCCTCGGCGTTCTGATGGTCGCCCGCGAGCTGCGGCTGGGGCGGCCCTGGGCGCAGGTGGCGGGGGCGGCGGCGTACGTCCTCACGCCACGGGTGATGACCATCCTCGGAGCCAACTCGGTCGAGCTGTGGCCGACCGCGATCGCGCCGTGGGTGCTGCTCGCCGTCATCCGGGCCAGCGGCACCACCACGACGAGGGACCTGCTGCGCTGGTGCGCGCTGGCCGCCCTCGCGGTCGCCTGCGCCGGCGGCGTCAACGCGACCGCGGTCTCGGCGGTGCTGGTCCCGGGGGTGGTGTTCCTGCTGACCCGCACCGGCGCGAGGCGCTTCTGGGTGCTCGGCCTGTGGTGCGTGCTGACGATCCTCGCCACCTTGTGGTGGACCATCCCGCTGGTCCTCCAGGCCCGCTTCATCCCACCCTTCCTCGACTACATCGAGACCGCCTCGGTGACCGCGACGACCACCGGTCTGCTGCCGACTCTGCTCGGCACGTCCGACTGGGTCGCCTACGCCGACCCGGTCTACTACCCTGCCGGACAGAGCCTGCACGCCACCCCCTACCTGGTGCTCGACGCGGCCGCGGTCGTCGCGATCGCGCTGGCCGGGCTGGCCGGGCTCGGCCGCGGACGCAGGCATCCTGAGAGCAGGTTCCTGGTCGGCTGCGTGCTGGCCGGCGCCGTCCTCGTCGGGATCGGCTACACCGGCGCGCTGGCCGGCTGGGGAGCCGAAGCCCGTCAGGATCTGGTCGACGGTGCCCTGGCGGCGGTGCGCAACAGTCACAAGTACGACGCCGTGCTCCGTCTCGGCCTCGCCGCCGGGGTCGTGCTCACGGTCGAGACCATCCTCGCCCGGCCGCGCGTGACCAGGACCGCGCAGTGGCTCAGAACCGTGTTCGTCATCGCCGTGGTCGCCTCGCTGGCCGGTCTGGCGGTGCCCTGGGTACGTGGCCAGGTGCCGCCGCCCGGCTCGATCGAGCGCGTCCCGGAGTTCTGGACCGACGCGGCCGACCACCTCTCCGAGAACGACGACGGCGGCGTGACGCTGGTGGTCCCGGCCGCCCGGTTCGGCGACTACCTGTGGGGCAGCACCCACGACGAGGTGCTGCAGCCCTACGCCGACTTTCGCTGGGCGGTACGCGGCGTGGTGCCGCTGGCCGAGCCCGGCAACGTCGTCTGGCTCGACCGGGTCACCGAGGAGCTCGAGCGCGGCGTCCCGAGCGCGGATCTCGCCCCGATGCTGGCGAAAGCCGGCGTGACCCGCCTGCTGGTGCGCAACGACCTGCACTGGGGAACGACCGGCGCCCCGCCGCCGTCGCTGGTGCACGCCACCCTCGACCAGTCACCCGGTCTGACCCGCGAGGCGAGCTTCGGCACCGAGTTCGGCAACACTACCTATCACCGCGAGAAGGGCACCCGGGTGCTCGTCGACGGCGGCTTGGCGGGGGAGTACGCCCCGATCGAGATCTACGAGGTCGACGACGCGGCCAGCGGCGCGACCCTGATCCCGGCCAGGACGACCGTGATGGGCGACCCCGGCGAGCCCGCCAGCGGGGCGCCGGCGGTGCTGACCGCCGACGACACCCGTGAGTCGGAGGAGAAGGCCGACGTCATCCTGACCGACGGTCAGCGGCGGCGTACGACCATCTTCTCCGGCGTCCGTGCCAACTCCTCGGCGACCCGCACCGCCGAGGAGGGCGTCGACTCCGACAAACCGGAGAGCTTCCACCGATACCTGGAGGACCAGGAACGCTGGCAGAGCACTCTGGTCTGGCGCGGCGTCGAGGCCGTCGAGGCCTCGAGCTCGGCGGCGACGCCGGTGGAGGTCCCGGTCGATCGCGGCCAAGCGCCCTCGGCGGCCCTCGACGACGACCCGCAGACCCAGTGGCGCACCGAGACCGGGTGGGGGCTCACTCCCGAGGGCGCCTGGCTCCGGGTCCGGTTCGAGGACGAGATCGACCTCGGTAAGGTCACCGTCTCGGTCCCCGAGAACGTGGTCGGTGTCAAGCAGCTGGAGCTCGTCGCCGGGGCGCAGCTGCGGAAGGTCGACGCGCCGCTGCCGGGGGAGTCGGCGACGTACGACCTCACCGGCTCCAGAGCACGCAACCTCACCGTCACCGCACGCGGGGCCACCGCCCACGGGCCTTGGGGGATCAGCGAGCTCGACATCGAGGGCGTCGACGCGCAGCGCCTGATCGCGCTTCCCGAGCCGCCGGACGACGCCACTATCCGCAAGATCCGGCTCGGGCGCGACACCGACCGCAGCGGCTGTATCGCGACGAGCGAGGGAGCCACCGCGCGAAGCGCGGACCACAAGGGCGTGCTCTACTGTGAGCCGTTCCTGGCCGGCAGCGGCGAGGACGGCGACGTCCTGGACCGCCTCATCACCCTCACCCGCGGACAGTCCTTCGACGTCACCGGGACGGTGTCGCTGCGCCGGGACCACTCCTACGCCGCGGCGGCCGCCGACCTGGCCGGTATCGGCATCACCGCGCCGAGCAGCGGGGACATCGCGCAGTCGGCGCTCGCGATGGCCGACGGCGACGAGGGCACCTCCTGGCGGGCGCCCTCGACCGGTCCGGCCACGGTGAGCCTCGAGCTGCCGAGACGCCAGCCGGTCAGGTCGCTTCGGCTCATCGTCGACGAGGCCGCCCCGGTCAGCATCCCGACGGAGGTCGAGGTCACCGACCTGCGTCGCCCGAAACGCACCGTGACTCGCGCGGTCGACGACGACGGCCTCATCGAGCTCCCCCGCGGCTGGCGCACCGACCGGCTCCGGATCCAGATCACCGAGACCGACGCCGCCTTCGACCAGCCCTCGAGCATGGCCGACGCGACCGAGCTGCCCGCCGGCATCTCCGAGCTCAGGGTCAACGATCGGCCGCTCGGCGACGGGCGGCTCCGCGCCGGCTGCGCCGACGGCCCCACGATCCGTGTCGACGAGCGGGTGCTGCGTACGTCGGTGAACGGGTCGCTCTCCGACCTGCTGCGCGGTGCCGCGGTGCCGTTGGTGGTCTGCGGCACCGCCCCGGTCGCCCTCGCCGCCGGGGAGAACACGCTGCTCGCGGATCCGGGAGCAGCGCTACGTGTCGACAGCCTCGAGCTCAGCGCGGACGTGATCGCGGACGTGGAGCCCCCGGCCGCGGTCGAAGTGGAGCGCGACGAGCGCGACGCGGCGGTCTCGGCGACGGTCACCGCGGAGACCCATGACCGGGTCCTGGTGCTCCCGCAGAACATCAACCCCGGTGCCACCGCGACCCTGGACGGTGAGGTCCTCCGCGCCCAGCGGGTCGACGGCTGGCAGCAGGGCTGGATCGTTCCCGCCGGTGCCGGGGGAGAGGTACGTTTCGGCTACGCCCCCGATGAGACCTACCGCGCCGGACTGCTCGCCGGTGCGGGCGGAGCGGCGCTGGTCCTGATGCTCGCGATGGCGACCTCGTGGCGGCGTCGAGGCGCCCTGCCGAGCCTGGAGCTCTTCCCCGTCGCCGCACCATGGCGCTGGTACGACGGTGGGCTGCTGGTGCTCGTGGCTGGTCTGCTCGCGGGTTGGTGGGGGGCGCTGGCCGCTGTGGTGGCCTGGTTGCTGCCGCGGCTGACCGGACGCCGGCCGGGTGTCGTACGGCTGCTGGCCGCCGGGTCGGGGGCGGCGCTGCTCGCCGGAGCCCTGGCCGTCGAGATCCTCCCGGCCACCTGGGACCTGCCCTGGGACCCGCCCGCCTGGACGGCTCAGGCGTTCTCCCTGGTCGCCGTCGTGCTGGTCGCGGCGGCCGCCTCGGCAGCGCCGCGATCAGGCGCGGAGGCACGCCAGCCGCGCAGCCGCATGATCGGGCGCTCGAGGAAGAGGTAGGACAGCGTCGCGAGCGGGATGGTGACCACGAGGGTCATCCCCAGCACGGTCCAGAAACGGTCGTTGAAGGTGCCCAGGCCGAGCAGCTCGATCCCCATCAGCAGCACGAACATGTGCATCGCGAAGATGCCGTAGGAGATCGCGCCCAGCGCGCTGGGCACCGGACCTGCCAGCCAACGGCGTACCGGCCCCTCGAGCTCGGGTCCGAAGACCAGCGGGAAGACGACGCAGACCGCGATCGCGCCGTAGAGCACGCACTTGAGTGCCGACTCGGCCGGCGTGGGTGCATCGACCAACATGGTGGGGCCGGTGATCGGCGTGCAGGCGGCGACGAAGAGCCCCAGCGCCAGCAGCCACCAGCCGACCAGGTCGCGCGCCGCGGCGTCCAGGCGCGCGCGCAGACCCGGGTCGACCGAGCAGGCCGCGAGCGTGGTGCCGCCCAGGAACCACGGCAGGTACGCCGGCAGCCACTCCGCCGCGAACGGCTGGTCGAACCAGGTCCGGGCGCCGCCGGCGAAGACCACGCCGCCGACGGTGAGGAGCAGCGACACGACGAGCACGCGGCGGAGGTCGAAGCGGTCCCGTGGCGTCAGCAGCCGCACCACCAGCGGCAGGGCGAGGTAGAAGGCGACCTCGGTGGAGAGGCTCCACATGTGCGCCAGGCCGTGGGGGTGCGAGTCCTCGACATAGATCTGGGTCAGGGTCAGGTTGGCGATCCAGTCGCCGACGTCAGCGTCGGAGTTCTCGGGGACGACGAGGAGGCAGACGGTGACGACAACCCAGTAGAGCGGCAGGATCCGTAGTGCACGCTTCCACAGGTATCGCCCGGTGCTCGGTGAAGCGGCACCGGCGGCGCTGGCCGCGAACCACGGCCTGGCCAGCAGGAACCCGGAGACCACGAAGAAGAGCGCCACCCCGAGGTCGAAGTGGGCCAGCATCGCGCCGGTCCAGCCCTGCGGATAGCGACCGGTCTGGAACCCGACATGGGTCAGCACGACCATCAGCGCCCCGACGGCGCGCAGTGCGTCGAGGGTGAGGAACCGGCGGTCCAGGTCGCTTCGGACTTCGATTGGGGCAGTCATCAGCCGCCTCCCTCCGCAGCCGAGATCGGGTCGCCGTACGGCACCACTTCGCCGACCTCGATGTCGCTGACGCATGGGGTCGCCCCGGGTGTGAGGCTCTGGAAGCTGACAGCTTCGAACCGGCCCTCAACCGTGCGCAGGTAGAGGCTGCGGAAGCCGGTCTCGACCTCCACCTCGTAGGAATGGTCGCCCGTGGTCACGCGCATCCGACCCACTTCCTCGGGGCCGGCGACGTAAGCGACCCGGATCCACCAACCGGCACCGGCGACGCCACCGTCGAGGCCCACCTCGAGCGGCGTCGGGCCCACCCGTGTCTGACACTCGTCCGGGCTCGAGGTCTGGTCGGCACCGACCGAGCGGCGCTCGGGATCGACCGCCGCAGGCCGGACGTGACCGTCCTCGTCGACCAGGTAGAGGTTGTCGGTGCTGACCTGTGGGAAGTCCATCTTGTCCGACAGCGGCCGGAGAACTCGGCTCACCTGGTTGTAGGGATACGACGCGCCCCAGATCATCCACTGGGGCACCGGTCCGTCGGCCATCGGCAGCGGCTCGTCGACCTCGGCCAGGTCGGCGCGGACCGTGTCCATGTAGTTCCGGGTGCTGTTGTCCTCGTGCCAGCCCTGGGCGTAGGAGTAGGACGAGAAGAGTCCCAGCGCCGTGACGACCGCCGTGGCGACCGCGACCCGCTTCGGGACGTCGAGGAAGGGCGAGGTACGCGTCGAGGCGAGCGTCTCCACCGCCCCGCGCAGCGGCAGCGTGGCGAGTGCGAGGGCCATCGCGGTGACGGCGATGGTGTCGGTGAGGTAGCGGTAGGCGAGCGCGATGTCGGCGCCGACGCTGCCGGCCCGGATGGCGGTGATCAGAGCGATGTCGAGGACGAGGATGCCGCCGACCAGCCACCACGCACGTAGCGCGGTCGTGCGGGTCCGGCCGAGCTCGTAGGTCAGCAGCGCCAGCAGAGCGACGGCCAGAACCGAGACCACGGTGCCGGGCTCAGCCCAGCCGGCCGAGTTGCCCTCGAGCCATGTCCAGCGCAGCGGCCCGCCGACCACGCCGGGCGCCCACGACTCCAGCAGGAATCGCTGGGTGACCAGCGCGAAACCGTTGGCGTTGGAGCTGCCGGATCCCGTCGAGGAGCCTGCGCCGAGGGTGAGGTAGGCGACCCCGGAGCCGATCGCGACCACGCTGTAGAGCAGCACACCGGGCAGGTAGCGTCCCGCGATCGTCCGCATCCGGCTCACGATGTCGCCGCTCGCGAACCAGCC
This sequence comes from Nocardioides sp., assembly GCF_014360585.1. Lineage (GTDB taxonomy): Bacteria > Actinomycetota > Actinomycetes > Propionibacteriales > Nocardioidaceae > Nocardioides. The sequence goes on along the minus strand of NZ_JACIXG010000116.1, from coordinate 1,946 downwards.
CAGAGCCAGCACGGCGTACGGCCAGAACAGCAGCATCGCCTTCTCGCCGAAGGCGACGGCGGCGAGGGTGATCAGCATGGTCAGCAGCGCCCAGCCGAACCGCCGCGAGCGCAGGTAGTTGAGATGGGCCCACGACCCCCAGAAGATCGCGGCGAGGAAGGGCATCTGGGTGATGCCGGGGCCCCAGGACAGGAACGCCGGCAGGCTGATCGAGCTGAAGAGGAAAAGGGCCAGCGGTGGCAGGATGCCACGGCGGCGTCCGAACGCGGAGCAGAGGAACACCAGCGCGCCGAGGCTGGCGATCGCCTGCAGCACCAGCAGCTCGATGGCCGGGTAGGCCCACTCGTACGGGTCGAGACCGAAGTTGAACGCCGTCAGCGCGAACGCGCCCGGCATCAGGTGCCCGGCGAAGCCGTTGAAGATAAGGTCCGCCGAGAGCCCGTCGGACATCAGCTTGGACATGAAGTTGGCGTCGTCGAAGCGGTACCACGACCCGCTCAGCGCCCAGGCTCGGAACGCCAGCTGTGCCGTGATCATGGCGAGCGCGACCGCGACGACCTTCCCGGGGGTCGCCAGCAGGCCGGCGTCAGCGGCGCTCGCGGGGGCGCCGGCCTCGCCGTCGGCGGCGGGGGTGGGGTGGGGGAGTGACACGAGGACGAAGTGTCGCACAGCGGTTTGTGACCCGTTGCACACCTGCCCGGGTATTGCTGCTACGGTTCGGCGGATCGAGGGGGACTCAGGCCTTGGGAGGGGCATAGAACATGCGAAGAGTGATTGGTTACGTCTTCTTGCTGATCGGCGCGTTTGCGCTGGTCGCTGCTGGGGTTGCCGGCTTCTGGGGCAGGGACGCCGCGGCGACCGTGCCGCTCAACGTCAACACCACGACCGTGCTCGAGGGCACGGCCAGCGGTGCGCTGGCCAAGTCGGACGACCCGGTCCCGGTGAAGTACACCCGGACGACCGAGGCCGCCCCGAAGGACTCGACCGACGACGTCGTCGTCTTCGTCGAGGCCGGCTGCATCATGGTCCAGGAGGGCGACACACCCGACTGTGCCCGCGCCGAGGAGGACCCTCGCGTGGTGACGACGACCGAGCGCGCCTACGCCATGGACCGCAAGACCTCCGAGGTCGTCGAGGACCAGGCGAAGTACGTCGGTGAGGACAAGGCCGTCGCGAACATGAGCGGCCTGGCCGGCAAGTTCCCGTTCGGCACCGATCGTCACGACTACGAGTACTGGGACGACACGCTCGGTAGGACCGTCGTCGCCACCTACGTCGACGACGTCGACATCGAGGGCGTGAAGACCTACCAGTTCGAGGTCTCCGCCTCCTCCGACGACGAGATCCTGTCCAAGGGCGAGGACGGCGAGCCGGGCACCGACGACGACGTCCGCGGTTCCTACGAGGCCACCCAGACGATCTACGTCGAGCCGACCACCGGTTCCTACATCGACCAGAGCGCGACCCAGAAGATGGTCACCAGCACCGGCCTCGAGCTCATCGACGCCGAGATGAGCTACACCGACGAGACCGTCTCCAAGAACGCCGAGGACGCCGAGGCCAACATCTCCAAGCTCGACCTGATCGGCACCTGGATCCCCGTCGGCGGCGTCGTCGCCGGCCTGCTGTTCCTGCTGATCGGCCTGTGGCTGGTGCTGCGCGGTCGCAGGCCCAACGGTGGCGCCCACGCTGCCTCGGACGACCGCACCCTGGTTGATGCCTGAGCCTGCGACCCGCGACGAAGTCGCGAGTCGCAACGCGAAGGGATCGAGCGAGCGCAGCGGGTGAGCTTGCGAACCCGCGAAGCGGGTCGAGATCCACGTAAGTGTCACGAACGACCGCGGGTCCGGAGGCTGACAGCCTCCGGACCCGCGGTCGTCGTCGGGGGCGGGTCTAGCCGATCGCCAGGTCTGCGCCGAAGATCGCAGTCCCGGGGGTCAGCAGCC